>NZ_JBNWCF010000012.1:0-219379 GCF_053522545.1 Rhizobium sp. 21-4511-3d
TCGCCAACGGCCATCCAAATAGCCAAATCGACGACCTGCTGCCGTGGACCTATGCCGCAAGGCACGAACTCAAAGCCGTGGCCTGAAAACAGCGCTTACTTTGTAAGGCTCCGATCGCCTTTGCGACCGGCCATCAGCGGCGTCTCCCGTAACCGGTAGGCGCCGCTTTTTTTGGCCACGACCAAAAATCAAAGAACGATCCATGGAAGACACCGCAACGGGCAGGCGCCTCGATCGCCGCAGAGGACCGCGCGACGAGCGATCAGCTGAAGGTTCGGCTGGACGACGAATTAGCAGGCCGATGTGTACACCCGCGCTGCGCGAAGAAGGAAGCTTGCCGGCGACGGCGCGGAGCTTCATATGCCGGACCGTAACGGGAACAAGAGATCTCACCTTGGAAGACCGAATTTGAAAATGGAACTTAGAAGCCAAAGAAATGATACGACAACAAGAGCTTACGGGAATCGATGGTGGGTGCGGGAGGGGCCCGTGACCATGTCCGTTCCCTGATGCTCTGTCCTCGGAAGACGGATTGGGATCGTCTGGCTTGCGCCCCGCCAGTTGGAATGAAACGTTGGCACACCAGTGCCGTTGGACTACGGTTTCCGCTCGTGCAGGAGGATGGCGAGCAATGTGCAATTTGTATCGCATGGAAGATCGGGATTGGGTTTCGAAATGGGCTGCAGATGCTGAGAGCCTGATAAACCTCATGCCGGCCTACCAAATGAACCCGGATCAGCTCGGACCGATTATCCGCAACACCAACGACGGAAGGAAGCAGCTTGTCCACGCGAGGTGGGGCCTGCCCTCACCGGTCTTCGTCCAGAAGAAGGCTGCTGAGACGCGCGCAGCAAAGCTTGCTGCCAAAGGCAAGCCTGTAGACATGAACGAACTGCTCCGGATGGAGCCGGATCGCGGCGTCACCAATGTCCGCAAGCTCAACTTGCCGCATTGGCGGCGATGGTTCGGAGCCGAGCACCGCTGCCTCGTTCCTGTAACGACCTTTGCGGAACCCGACCCTATCAGCCAGGAGCCTGGAGGCAAGACGCCGAATGCCTGGTTCGGCCGCGCCGACACGACGGATCTTATGTTCTTTGCAGGCATTCATGTCCCGCAGTGGCAGAGCGTTCGCAAGGTAAAGGACGGGCTGACGACCGATGATCTCTACGGCTTCTTAACAACCGCTGCCAATAACGTGGTCGCTCCAGTCCATGAAAAAGCGATGCCGGTCTTACTGCTGACTAAGGAGGAGACCGACGTCTGGATGCGCGCACCCTGGGACGAAGCCCAGCACCTGGCACGTCCCGCGCCGAACGACGCGATCCGCATCGTGGCAAGGGAGCCATACGGCTCGACGATCGTCGATGTGGCCGGCGAAATGCTGACGGAGCCGGATCTTTTCGGCTAGAGGACGCGAGCGACGTTCATGAGGATGAGTAACCGATGGGCTGTTGATCCTGCTGACGCGGGTCGAAGTAAACTCTGATCAGTCACGACAGAAAAAGCGGGCAGCAATCTTTTGATAAGCCCTCGCGGGCGGTGAAGTGCACGCCGAACCCTGAACCCCGTCTCAACCTCGAAGGTCTTGTGGGTAAACGGGTAATGAATCTCTCCGCGGCGAATATCGAAGAACCATCAGGCAAACGGTCTATGCGATGGATGCGATGTCCCGCAACCGATGAAAGGAACAGATTTGTTTCTGGCTCGTGCCGTAATTTATTCTCGCTCCGTGAGGCGGAAGACATCATCTTGATCAACGCGTTTCCGGAGCGGTGAGCAGATTCTAAGAGAGCACAGCGATGAAGAAGCCCACGCGAGGGCGGCGCGCGGCTCTGATGATCTCTGCAATGGGTCGAGGGAGAAGAGATTGAACGCGTGCGGTGGGTTACCGACAACGTTCGCCGTCTTAACTTTAATGTCAGCAGCAGGTTCGACCGGCTCGCAAAAAATTCGGCTGTGATCCGCGTTGACAAAACGGGCTTTCATATTTTAGCAATTTGCTCGTTGTGGACCTGAGAGACCCACAACACGAAATGATGGTGTGCATGAGAAGGCTTCGGGCCATTAGGGCAATGGTGGTTCCGAGGCCTTCTTCTAACACGTGCTGATGTGCAAACCCGCGCCGAGTGACGGACGTAACAACAACCGGGGGTCTCCGGGTAACGGGGTGTGCGGGACTACGTCGGTTAGGCACGGCGGCCATGACCTCATGCCATGATCGCGCCACCGGACACGAAACCAGATGGGAGAAATCCGTCATCCCTCACGGCTATTGCCGCGGGCGACTGAGGTCTTAACTCCCGCAGTACGCCGAGGGCACGGAGGCGCGGATGCTTCGTCCCATTACCGGAAGCGGGCGGCAAGGGAGGTGCTCGGTAAAACCAGCAATGACGCGCTCACCACACCGACCGCCGTTACATTATCGTTCGCGGCCGCCTTTGGCGGAGGTCGAGACCTGATCTGACTGAAGGTGAACACAAGCGTCTCGTGGCGGAGCTTGTGTCTGCACGCAGGAAAGTGAGAGAAGCCTTTACTGACCCGGCGCGTCTGCTTGAAGCCAGAAGGACAATCGATGCCCCAAAGGTCTCGCTCGGGAGCGAGGGGCGGTCTGGTGGTCGGAGGGAGCCCCGGCCCTGAACAGGCGCCGGCAAAGACGACGCCCTATGCCGTCTGGAAACTCGAACAAGCCTCGGAACGGTTGAGCGTTATCCCTCCTCCGCGCAATCGATGCCGGATCACGGCTTGACTATTGGCGATGGCGGATGTCGGCGGCCGAACGCCTCACGGTGCGAGTGAACGAATGCAGCTTTTAACCGAGCACTCAACAGGCGTGAGTGGACGGCATAGGACGACGTAGCATTCACACGGGTTGCTGCAATCCCGACGACGTCTGAGATGAGGGTGGCGGCCAGCATTTCGAGGGATCGACAACCGTTCGCGTAAAGCTTGATGGCCGCGTCGCAAAGGAACGAAGACGCATTATCGTCCCAGCCGACACCATAGTGCCGATACCAGGCGCTAACAGCCTTTGAGATCAGGACGTGATCTTCCGGAACATTGGACATGGGTGCCTCGTCGATACGGGTGAAGCGGTTGTCAGCAAACGCAGGAAGTTTTTGCTGGTTCCACCAATTCAGTGCAGGCTTGCTTGACAAAGCGCGTGCGCTCGACGAACGGGGCCCGGCGCTCGCCAGTCATTATCGCGATACTTTTATGCCGAGCAGGGGCCGAATGGCCGGCGCGGCTATTTCACCGCGGGATCCAGATGACGGCAACTTTGGCCTCTTTTGCCGCTGAGTGCATCATCACAGTTCACGCAGATGCTCGGCTCTACCGATTGGCTGCCTGGCGGCGGCCTAGTCCTCGGCTGGTTTCGGTCCCCTACTTGGCCTCTCGCTCTGGATGCATCGCAAGCTGCGCGGATTGCCGGCCTTTTAGAGATGAAGGCCGAAGCAGGCTCGAAGGCGCCACTAATGGAAGCCTTTCGAAATTGTCAGACGGTGACAGGCCAATGAATCAATCTCAGAGCGAAACGCCCTAAGCCTTTGAAAAATGATTCGTTTCGAGTCGGAACGAATCACCCGTTTCGGACTTGAGTCGCAACTGGGTGATTCGGAGTATGGCGTCATGGCGGGTGGTCAGCGTGCCCAATGGAAAGGTTTCCTGAAGTTTGGCGAGGTCTCTTGCGGCGTCGCCCTGTACACCGCGGCCAGCACCTCGGACAGGATCTCGTTCAACATGATCAACAAGGCGTCCGGCAACAAGGTCAACCGCATCTATGTGGACAGCGAGACTGAAGATCCGGTGCCGCGCGAGGACCAGGTCAAGGGCTTCGAGATCGACAACGGTCAATATTTGCAGATCGATCCGGAAGAGATCGCTGCCACCATTCCCGAAAGCAACAAGACGCTATCAGTCGCGGCCTTCATACCCTGCGATGAGATCGACGATGTCTATTTCGACAAGCCCTACTATCTCACGCCTGACAAGATGGGCGGAGACGCCTTCGTCGCGCTGCGTGACGCAATGAGAAAGTCGAAGGTTGCGGCCGTTGCGCGTGCAGTCCTCTTTCGAAGGATGAGGACCGTCCTCATACGTCCCCACGGCAAGGGCCTGATCGCCACTACCCTGAATTACGACTACGAGGTGCGTTCAAGCGCCAAGGCGTTCGAGGAGATGCCCAAGCTGAAAATCGAGGGTGAGATGCTGGATCTCGCCAAACACATCATCTCCACCAAGAAAGGCGAGTTCGACCCAGCGACTTTCAACGATAGGTACGAAACCGCCCTTGCCGAACTGGTCAAGGCCAAGATCGAGGGCAAGGCGCTACCCAAGCCGAAGAAGGTCGAGATCTCCAAACCCAACGACCTGCTTGCGGCTCTTCGCGAGAGTGCAGGATTGCTAGCCTCCGGCGCCAACGGCAAAAGCAAGGCGACGCGCACGGCGGCCAATGCCAATCAGGGGTCTTCCGGAAAGGCTGCCCGTGGAACGGCCTCGAAGGCCGCCCCGTCATCGAGATCCACGTCGCACCGGAAGGCAAGCTGAGGAGATCGACCATGGCCCCTTATCGTTGGAAGGGTTATCTGAAGCTTTCGCTGGTCACCTGCCCGGTTTCGATGACCTCTGCGACATCGGAATCGGAGAAAGTCCGGTTTCATACGCTCAACAAATCGACGGGAAATCGCGTCGTCTCCCAGTATGTCGACAGCGTAACCGGCAAGCCTGTGAAGGACGAGAACGAAGCCAAGGGCTACGCCCGTGGCGAGAACGACTATGTCATACTGACAGACGACGACCTTGACCGCGTGACGCTCGATACGGTCAAGACGATCGATATCGAGAAGTTCGTACCCGCCGAATCCATCGAATGGGTCTATCTGGAGAAGCCGAATTACCTCATGCCTGACGACCCGGTCGGCAACGAAGCGTTCGCCGTCATTCGCGACGCCATGAAATCCGATGGCGTCGTCGGGGTCTCCAAACTCGTAATGGGCCGCCGGGAGCGTGCCGTCATCCTGGAGCCGCGCGGCGAAGGCATCGTCCTCTGGTCGCTCCGGTTCGGTGATGAGGTCCGCCCGGAAGAGAACTACTTCGACGATATCGAAGACGAAGGCGATCCCGACCTGGTGCCGCTGGTGCAGAAGCTGATCAAGCAGCAGACATCGCATTGGTCACCTGACATGGTCAGCGATCCGATCCAGGAAAGCCTCCTGAAACTGATCGAGGAGAAAAAGAAGGCGCTGAGGCCGAAGAAGTCTGCTAAAGGCAAGACGTCCGAGGCGTCTCCGAAGTCGAACGTGGTCAACATCATGGACGCGCTGAAGAAGTCGGTGGCGGAGGAGTTGAAGAGCAGGAAAGCAGCCGGGTAGGTACCTGCGTTCATAACACGTCCAAGCGAGCTGAGATCGCTCTGGAGCTTCAGGAGGCCCAAATGCAAAAGATTGCAGTCTCGGCAGTATGTGCTGCTCTGGCTCATGAGGGAATGATCACCTTACAGCTCTATGACCTGGACGCCGCCTCCGGCGGGCTGGCGGGAGCAACGGTCGGCGGTCTTGGCATCACCATTGCCAGAATCCGGCGCTCAGCGACCCGGCGAAACGTCCGTCGAGAGCGTCGGCGTTCTTGATGCAGCTCCGTTCTTTTAAACGGGCCGACGCTCACGCTCCTCGGCCTTGTCCTCTGCGACTTCCTCGACGCATTGAGCCCTCTCCGCCAGCTTCTGGCTCATTTCCCTAAGCTGCTGCTCGTCCAGCTTCTCGATGCCGACGAACTTGTTCTGCGCTTGCGATGTCAGGATCAATTCATCGAGCTTCGCCTGCAAAGCCTTGCCGTCCCGGTTCTGCGAGTTCTGCAAAACAAACACCATTAGGAAGGTGATGATCGTAGTGCTCGTATTGATCACCAACTGCCAGTTTTCGCTGTAGTCGAAGACCGGACCCGAGGCGGCCCAGACAACAACAAGTGCGACCGCAAGTACGAACGTTGCCGGCTTGCCAGACAGATCCGCGATCAGGGTGGCAAATTTCGAAAAGCCTCTGGATATAACGTTATCGCTCATGGAAATCTCGCTGTTGCCCGGCCAATGATAACGCAAACAGGAGCAGAGCTGTTCCAGTTGGAGCAGGTCTTGGGACTTTAGTCTGGGTTCGGACCCACCCGACGTCGCAGACCGTTCCTCCGTATCCAGCGCAGCGTCGAATGGAACGCCCCACACTCCCTTGCCCCGGTACTCGAATTGAGGGTGACGTACTTTGCGAGCTCTTTGCCCTTTGCATCCCTGCCGATACGGGCGACCCCGCGGCGCAGACGAGGAGGGCTTTGAGCTCGCATTTGCCGGCAAGATGAACTTCAAGCGTGTCGCATTTATTCGGCTTCTTACACTGCTGCTTTAAAGAGGCAATGACCTTAGAATCATCCGTGAAGGTGAACGTGCCATGATGGCGATGGTATGTTCAATTTTTCCTGTTTCGTAAGGTGAAGGACAGTTTCTGACCCTATCAGGCGTGAAGTACATCTGGGCCTATCTCGGGCTTGGGGCTCTTCTGTGGTACGCCGTCTTCCTGTCGGTGACTCACGCCACGCTCGCAGGCGTCGTCCAGGCGCTTCATACCGCTGAAAGTCACACACGGCGATATCGAAGCTGGGCACGAGTAGTCTCCGCTCCACAAACCCGAGCACGCACTCCAGAAGCCGGTGGCTTTCTTCATCGTGTCGGTACTGCGCTTCGCAAATGCCGTTGTCTCCTTCATGGGCGCGTCCGCAAGCGTGCTGGCGGAGCCAGTCACTTCGGCGTCGCCTCTGGACTTAACCTCGGGAAGCTCGCAGGCGCACTTGGAATCTGGCGCTTCAGGTTAAGTCCGGGTCCGCGAAAACTCTGGCTCCTCCTTCTTCGCACAGAAGCCGTTCAAGCTGATCCTGCCCGACTTGCTCGATCTCTACAAATACCTCGACGCTTACATCGACCGCCATCGTGGTGTTCTGCTCGACGGAGTCTGTTCGTCAAGACGCTCAAGACCACCAGCCTTGATGCGGCCTACAACTCGACAACCTTCTGCGATGCTTGGCGGACGGTCATCCAATGCTATGGCATCTATAATGCCTATACCGGACGGGGGTGCGATCAAGGGCTTGTTGCCGCATGGACCCCATAACCTGCGCGACATTCTTGCGACGCATATTCTGAAGCAGACCGGATCCTACGAGCAGGCAAGCTACGCCATTCAGGACATGCCCGACGTCGTGCAATAGCACTATGGTCGCTCCCTGCCACAAGACAAGGCCGCACTTGCGGCCAAGATCCTCAATCAGGCTTGGGAAGCTGCATAAAATCGAATGAGATGCTCGCCTTGGATGTCGGCTACACCCTACGTCCGAGCCGAGCTCGTCGTTTCGCTCTTAAGGGATGTGAACCATCGCTTCCTATAAGGTCGCGGCGGTCTATTGATTTTATTTGCTTTTCAGGTGGGGCCGCACAATCTGATGCGAATGAGTATTGTCATAGGCGTTCCTTTTGAGCAGGCCTGACCTTTATCTCTTGAGAATGCCAACCATTCGATTGATAGCGTCCCCATATTCCTTGTGCATGGTTTCGGCTGCTTCCGAGATGGCCAGCTTCCAAGCAGGTCCGCGATCCCATGCCTCTTCCAGAGCGTCAGCCAGTGATGGCCCATGGCCCGTGACCGGCAGGACCTCGAATAGTATTCCTGCCTGTCTAAGGTCTTTATCCCGTTTGGCCTGGCCGCCGGCGTCATTCTGACGGCGGCCGGCAATGATAAGCTTGTGCACCGCGTACCTGCAAGGATCAGGGATAGCAACTGAAATACCGGCACCATGTAGCAAGATCGAACGAACGGGATCGCGGATTAAGAAATCCATGAATCTTAGCGGTTCGGCTGACGCGCCTCCGAGAGCAGGCATGTTGGCGGGTTTGTCCGAATATTCTTCGGCTCCCCTGTTTGTCGTCATGAACTCGACCCTGTAACCGCTCTGGTTCCGGAAGGCATGAGATCGAGAGCTGCCGCTGATATGCGGCACTGCGCGGAACGTTGGATCAAGCCCTTTCAGGAGATCGAGGATCGGCGGCAGCGAATCTGCCACCTCGGCGGAGATCGCGAAATCCTGGGCCAGGTCTGCATCACCTGTTAGGATCGCCGCCGAAGGCAGACGGATGCCAAGATATGCCGAGTAGCATTGAAAAGCGACAGTGCCGATGAGAACACCGCGCAGCCGGAAGAGACCGGCCTTGGCAAGCGCCTGTACGATATCACCGGTAAAGCGATCAGCGGCAATTAAACCGGCTTCGCGCGTTAGCGTAGAAACGTACTTGCGGCGAGCCTTATAGTCAGACTTCTCACCCTTGAAGGTTTCGACCCGTTCCGAAATCAGGGGGTCGTCGGCAGGCCCGACATAACGGCGTTTCTGCCCACCCTCTCCGTCGGGCTGGTCGAAATACCAGTAACGCCGGCCATCAACTGCTACTGGCACGAATCTACCCGATGGAGGGAAGTCTTCCGCCCAATCATCATCAAATGCCCGTTGCTGGAGTTCCGCGACCATGGTGCGAAACATGAGGTCAATCTGCTTAATCATGCCACCTCTATATCTTTTTCGCAAATCTAGTATAGCAAGTTTTGCGGCTTTCCCCGGTGGACGCTGCCCGCCTCTGCCAGTGCAAGACACCACCTACCGTGATCCTCACTATACTATCTTCTCGGACATAATATAAGGCCGGTGTCGAGATGCCCGACTTGTACGGACCCGAACTATCGCCCCTCACATGCTAAGCTACTGATCTAACGTCCCTGTTGCATAACGCCTTTTTATGGACCTCCAGCGATCGCCGCCGGCGATTATCATTCTCATTCTGACCTGGAGCCCGCGCCGGGTAGATTTTCCTTTCGGCAAGCCCCATGAGGGCAGTTCGCCGAACTTTGCGGTGCGCGGTCGGAAAGTGGGCGAGATTTAAAGGTCTGTCAACCGAAGGCAGGCTATCCCTCCTCAATCAACTGCTCTCAAAGCATTCCAGCGCTCGCATGAGATGGTACGCTTCGCAGACCTTGGCCTCAAAGAGCTTGTGCAGCGCTTGGTTGTCATCGATGTCGAAGGACTGGACGACGCCGCCGTTAATGGCGAAGACCTCGTGCGGTTCTATCCCTGAGTTGTCGATCAACAAAACTTCGTCTGCAATCCCGAGCGCTTCGTCAGCTTCTCGAAGGATCCATCGTGCCGCCTGCGGATGTTTTCCTCCGGGATGTCGTGACCGCCCTTGAGGACACGCTGTCTAACGCGCTCGACGTTCGTCTCAACGGAATCCAAAGCAACATAGTAAAGGCCGACCTTGAACCCGGCTGCCTTGGCAGCCCGCATCATTCTCAACGATTGGTTGCTGCTCAGCGTCGTCTCGAAAATAAAAGACTGCCTGGTGTCGATCATCTCGTGAATCTTCACGAGAGCCGCTCGACCAGCTTGGATTTCGGTCGATCTGTTATCGGCGGCCGGCATCGCTTTGGCGATCTCGTCCGCGTTGATCCAAACACCCTCGAGCTTCAGCTTCGCGAAGGCGGAAGTTTTGCCGGAGCCGTTCGGCCCTGCGAGGAGGATACACGACAACTCGGGCATGGAGCGATTGCTACCTCACGGTAGCCGGAGCACGTTCCTTGCGCTCATGCCGGGCCTTATCCTTCGCCTCGTTCTGCCGATCCTTGGCAGTGATCGTTAGGCCCATACGGCGGCTCTCGGCGATGGCTTCCCGGCCGATCTCCTTCAAGGCTTGCCTGTTCTCGCGGTATTTCTGCAAGAGCATCAGCGATCTCCTTTCCATTCTTCCATAACATAATGCGACAGGCCGTCGGCTGCAAATACAGCTTGTGCCAGGTGCCAGCGACAGCAGCACTGAATGCAACGGGCCGAAGGAGACAGCTTCGATTGAAGGGATGTGAACCAGCGCCCACCAAGTTTCAAAAAACCAACATGCTCAACGCGCGTCTGATCAATGGGTTCACCGGAGCGGTTCGATCCGGCGGATGCCAATGGTCCAGGACAGAAGCCCGATGACGGACATGAGCGCGGCAAGCAGAAAGGCGGAGCCATACGCCCCCGTCGCGTCGACGATCAAGCCAGTCATGACCGGCGCTACAATCCCCGAGATGTTGCCGAAGCAGTTTTGCAGCCCGATCCACTTCGCGGTCGCGGACGGCCCTGCGAGGGTCTGGCCGATCGCAAATAGATTGAAGCCGCCGAGTCCGTGGCCGATGGACGACACAGCAGCCCGCCAACAGCGACGTCCGGATCACGGAAGGTGCACATCAGCATGCAGATGGTGGAGACCAGGCAGGCGGCTTCCATGCAGGTCTTGCGGACAACGTTCGGGCGCGGTCCACTCGCCATCAGTCGGTCGGCCGCCCCCAGCGCCTTCATCGGCATGCTATCGGGTGGTAACTTCGGCAAGCTTCTGGTCAGGGTCGGAATAGGATGAACGTGCGAACGATGCTGCCACCTTTGAGCCGCCGGGTTGGATGCTCTTGAGCAGATATGAACCTGTGGCCCGCTACGAACTTTGGCCTAGCCAACGACCAGCGACGCTGGTTGGTGATTGTGTGCTGCTGAATGAACGTTGCCGATTGGCGAAGCGACTGAGACAAGAAGCATCGGTTGCCGTGGGGCTTGTAGGAGCCGGTCTGCTTGAGGAAATGCGTTGCCAGGATATCCCGCAGATTATGTGGGCCGTGCGGCAGCAGTCCTTTGATGGCACCTTCCGCAGGACCAGCCTGCCTTTGCTGCTTGCATTCCTAGAATCAGGTATGGGAAGCTGAATAGTTCTCTCCCTATACCTTGATGGGCATAGCACTTAGTGCTATATAAACCGATGTCAGACAGAGTGTTCAAAACAGCATGGTTCGCCAAGGCGGCAAAGAAGGCGCGCATTTCCGACAAGGTTTTGTCGGCGGCAATCCGCCAAATGGCACTTGGACAGGCCGACGATCTTGGTGGTGGTGTCTTCAATAAGCGTCTCAACGATAACATGCATCGTTCAATCGTTCTGGCCAAGGCAGGCGAGTTCTGGGTGTTCGCCTATCTCTTCGCGAAGAAAGATCGGGCGAACATTGATGACGACGAGCTTCAAGCATTCCGAAAGCTCGCTGACCTCTACCGCCGCAAGACGAAAACTGATCTCGAGTCGGAACTCGAGGCCTTTTGGAGATAGACCATGGCGACTAATCGCAAGTTCAAGAGCGATGCCTTCGAGGCAATCCACAGTGCTGTTGAAGGCATGTATTCGGCGGGGACCATCGATAAGGAAACGATGCGGACATTCGATGAAGATTGTCTTGTGGTCCCACCTGACCTGACGCCGGATGAGATCAAGGCTTTGCGTGAGAAGAACCACGTCAGCCAGCCGATCTTCGCCCGCTATCTGAACACCAGTCAGTCGACAGTGCAAAAGTGGGAAACCGGCGCCAAACGGCCTAGCGGACCCGCGCTGAAGCTACTTTCGCTTGTGCAGAAACACGGACTTCAGATGTTAACGTAACCGGAGCTCCGGTCCCTCGCGTATTCGATTTCGTCATTTTCGCCTTGAATGGATTCGAACCTACGATCAGTGAGCGGATTTTCCCGCTGTACTGAATTGGCTACCTTTTCACATCATTACGGGCCTCAAAACGCGTGCTACTAACTGGTCTGTTATGGTCTTCACTTGACCGATGGCGTGCCGCTTGTCATACATGAGGCGGCCTTACACGCAGGCCGGTGTGCCCGCCACGCAAAGCTATGTCAGCGTTCCATCTCTGAATTGTCACACTGTGCCGGCAGGTCTGGCCATTAGCGGGCACATGGTCGGATCAATTCAGGAACTGAATATGACCGAAGCAGCAGAAATTAGCCACCTCAAGCTTCTTGGAAAACATCCCGCCCGAGTCACCAGGGTGGCGCTACATGAAGCTCTGAACTTCATTGCCATACACCTCGGCATTGCGAATTAGACACAACTCGTCACCGCCAACAAGAATGGGTGGATCCCAAGCTCCGAGCAGGTGGCGACCATCGAAGCAGTGGTCGCGAAGCACGTTTCACCGGCGGATTTTACGATGGGAAGTACCGACGCAAGTGCGCGTCGCTGGGGGTATCTTGAACAAGGACGAGTGTTGCAGCCGACGACCAGTGCCCCGTGTTCGACGCCGACTTACTCGAAGAAGCGCTGAGCCTAGGCAACAATCGGATGTCGCAGGTTCGCAGCAAGATCTCGTCCGAGTGGCCAAGGAGGTCGACAAAACCTGATGGGGACGGCAAAGCTCGCCATCCGCTATGAGACCGCGACTCCGACACCTGGTTTTGCTTGCATTGCGATGGGAAGATCACGGGCGTTCAGATCGCTAAAAATCTGTGGCATTGCCCCGCATGTGGCGCTGCCCCAG
The DNA here is from genome assembly GCF_053522545.1 of Rhizobium sp. 21-4511-3d. NCBI lineage: Bacteria > Pseudomonadati > Pseudomonadota > Alphaproteobacteria > Hyphomicrobiales > Rhizobiaceae > Rhizobium > Rhizobium sp. 21-4511-3d. The sequence continues at coordinate 12,414 of NZ_JBNWCF010000012.1, forward strand.
TCGACATTTTCGACGCTGCTTTCTGGTGCGAAGATGAAGGCAAATCGCTCCCGCCGATCGGCGATAAAGCGAAATCAGACACTAGCAAACCTGAATTCCACGTAGTCGATGACCGTCCAAAACTTGAGTTGAACGAACGCAACATCGTTCTTCTCATGAGAAGCGCACTCTTAGATGACTCGACGAACGTAAGCGAACGACTGGGGGCGCTGTTGGCCGAAATCACCGTCGATGAAGACAACGACGTTTGAATCTCGCTCGAAGAGGATTTGTGGCCGGATGATAAGGCCCCAACTCAGGCGATCAACGTTGCAGCACAGCGCGGTATCGAAATTGAGTGGGAGACCATGTGGTCGAAGATACCTTTTCACTGACCAGCTTTGGGTGAGCAGACCTCAAGCACCACCGAATACCTGCAAATGTTGCTAGAGGCATATGCGCATTATGCTGTCCCCTCATACAGCGACGCGTAGTCGTTTCAGGCCAACCTCCTCGCTTGAATATCTACCGAGGAGGTTGGTCACGACAAAGCGTACACTCCGGCCCTTCGAAACGAAGGTGGTCTTGCATCTCAGACGAGGAAAGCAGTTTCCGGAGCCGAAGGAAATGATTTGAACCACCGACCCTTTGATCGAAGGACAAGACGCTGGATATCCGCGACCACTAACTGCTTAAGATACATGCTCCGCGGCTCTCTGTAGCAAACCAGCCCGACTTGAGATGACCTTGCGAATTGCACTCAGGATGGGGTGCCTGATCCCCTCGTGGGCCAGTTCTGCAACAAGGGCGTCGGCCTCGCTCACAATCCTTTCCGCCATCTGGGCAAGATCGCGGACAAGGATGCGCTGAGAAGATTTGGTTTCGGGCACGAGTGTCGCCCAATGCTTCAACTGGATCGTGTCGGGCACATCGCGGCCACCAATCTTCATGGCGAGCCTCTTTGACAAGCGGGGATAAACAGCCGTGCAAACGACGTCGTAGATCGGCGCCAGATCCGGTTCATCGGAGCCATAAAGCAGGGCGTAGTTCTTGCCGTGGGCATCAGCGTTGCCGACGAGATAGTGGAAGATCAGCATGCGGATGAACTGCAACCGATCCGCGACGGGCCTCGCGCAGGCGTTGTCGATCAGCCCGAGAGATCGTTCTGTTCCCGGTCCTCCCTCGGCCTCATACTTCAGCTCTGGCGGTACGCTAAGGGCCTGGCAGAAGTCTTCCTGGTGTAGGCGCTCAATGATGCCGTCCGCAGCTTTCGTTCGATCATAACGCTCAACCAGGAGAAAGGCAGTCGCCCCGTCCAGGCGAATCTGAACATGGGGTACGGGCAGCTTGAGGCGGGCGGCCAGCTGCATACAAAAATACTCGTTCTCCACCGTGCCTTCCAACGCCTGGATGACTGGTTTCAAGATATGGGTCGTTGGTCTTCCGTCTCTTGCCAAGGCGATAGAATCTCCATCGACAATGACCGCCAGTTTGTCCTGCGCGCCGGCGAGCGACAGGCGGATGCCCTCGTCTCCGCCAAGCAGAGGCCGGGTCCGCAGCCTGCTGAGAACCTCGTCCAGACGTTCCGAAGTGAGAATTTCGGCTTGGGACTGGCCGGGAGGTTCGGGCGCTGTGCCGGTGGGATAGATTGACAAGGCACCTGCGCATTCGCCGCCGATAACTTCCAGTAGCCCGAAGGCATTGCCTGCCGAGAGGCCGAGCGCACCAGCTAGGCGTTGCCGCGCGCCTTCGTCCGGCAAGAGACCGGAAAAAAACGGGCGCACGACCTGATCACCAAAGGGTTCTTCTTGCAGGGGCATCGAGAACGAGATCGCTCGCGATCGTTGGTCCAGGAGATACGCGCCATCGTAGGCGAAGATCAGTAGGCCGTCGTCAAGCCGGCCGAGCACGCCCGCCTTGGTGTCGCGAAAATAGACGTCCAAGACGCGGGTCACGATCGCGGGCCCTGGCGACGCCCAACGGAAACAAGAAGACCAAGACCGGCCAAGACTTGCATCGCACGGCCAATCTGGCAGCTCTCTTTGCCGGCCTCAAGTTCACGCAGAAACCGTACGCCCACACCAATCGCCCCGGCCAATTGCTCCTGGGTTAACCCTTGCTGTCTGCGCTCCTGACGGATCAGCATGCCGAGAGTTTTTGTATCTTTGATCTTGTCCATAATCACCCCTATCGGGATGATTATATCATCGGATGGCGCAAAAGAAAGACAAAAGAACCGATCGGGATGATTTTCGGATTTTTTTGGCCAACTGACCGAAATAGACCCGCTCGGGACTACATCGCACGACTTACCCTTGCGCTTACTACTTGAAGCAGTTCTCACGGTGCCATCTCAGGAACTGGGGATGTGGCCGCTCGAAGACCCATGCTAGGCATGGTCGCCTTCCCAGTCTTGTTGAGGAGTCCTTGAATGCTGTCAGGATCATTCGCCTGACGCGATATCAGGATATCAAGATCGTCCGAAAGACCAATCAGACCGCGATCAAACATCCAGTGTGCGGTGCCCGAAAGAGCAATTCCGTTGGAAAGAATGTCGGGTCCGCTCGCTTCCACCGGCCCGATATGTGCGGCGTCGACCTCCGCCCGGCCACCACCGTTGATGAGCTTCAATCCCGTGATGGCGGATCGTTTGTCATAGGCGTGAAGAACGAGCCGGCGAAACAGCCGATTTCGAACGATCCGCGACGAGAGTTGCATAACCCGGTCGCGCTCCTGCTCGAACATGAACGGCGCTTGAGCTTCATCTGCAAATCCATCGGCCGCATGCGTCCCCCCGGCTCATCCAGCCGAGGCAGTTCAGGCTCATGCTCGTCTATGCCAATCGATACGATGCGGTTGAAATCTGCTGCGGACATCGGCCGGACTGCAGCCTGCGCCCTGCCGGAATACGGCCCTCTTCAACATCCACGCCATCCCAGCCTGGATGTACCAGGCCGCGGAGACCATAACTGCCGATCCGCCGCCCCAGAAAGACGGAAGCACTCTGCCAAGCATTTCTGGGTTCTCCAGGGAAATGGAGCTGGGTGGTGCGAACGCGCCTACCCGGACGCTGGACTTTGAAATGAAAATGACGCGTTCGGCCGGGATAAAGCGCCGGCATGATGGTGGTGGACCACCAGCGCCCCTTGGTGTCGGCGAACTGGTGCCCACGCAGACGGAAACCCACGGTGTCCTAGGCGCCGTTTTCGTCCGCATGCCAAATCTCAACGCGGCTGCCGCCAAGCGGCTGGCAGCGAATGTCGAGTACGAACTGCGACCGTTATTCGCTCGCCTCCGGGTGCATCCGAATAGAGATCCCGGTTCAGCGGCGAGTTCGGCTTGAAGAAGGGGCCGCCTTCCCGTTCAAGGGTCGGTCCGTCTCCATCGTTATATGCGGGCGTGAGCGGCAGTTCGGGAACGGCCTGCGCAAACGCCTCATTCTCGCCACCTCAACGAGCGGCAGCGTCAGAAAGGCCGTCAGAAGCGCGCGTCTAGTGGAAGGCAAGGCCGGCCTTCCCGTGATTGTGCCAACGTGATGGCGGGTTAATCAATGCGCCGTTACTGCAGGCGCTGCGCGGCATTTGTCTATGCCTCTCGGATCAGGCCGGAATACATATTCTCTTTGCCGATATACCACGGCATCGTGCCGATGGAGCCGAAGCCGGGAATTGTTTTCATGTGCGCGACCATCCGAGCCCGCATGCGCTCGTCCGGAAGAGGTCCTGTCATCGCCTGGACATCGTAACTCATGTGGTCGGAATTGGACGTGCCGCAGAGGACGCTCGTGACGGCGGGGCCGTCACCGATTTTTATCTCCATCCTGCCGCACCTCCTTGACTGGCTGATTGCAGCACTTGTTCTGTTCACTTGCACCTTCTGGATGGAACGAACATCCCGCGCAGCGATGCCGCTCAGCGTTGCTGAAACCGAGCACTCGATGATAGCGTCTACGCGCTCAACGCGTTGCTGAGATCTTTCAATCCGATCATCAGCATCAGCGGGTCAGACGGAGATGGGAGAAATCCAACGGCCTCGTAGAAGGTACGTGCGTCATCTGAAATCGCATGCACCAGCACGCCGCGGATACCAAGTATTTCGGCTGCGTTGAGCAGGCGCAACCCTGCATCACGCACCAATGCCCGACCGATACCGCGGCCCTGATAGGTCCGGTCGATAGCCAGGCGACCAAGTCCAGCGACTGGGATCGGATCTGGCATGTTTCGCTTAAACCGGCCTGGAACTTCTGGTGTCCTCACCGCGCCGGAGGCGAGAGCGTAATAGGCGACGACACGATTTCCGTCGCAAACCACGAAAGTACGAGACGCACCGCTTGCCTGATTAACTCGCGCTCGTCGGCGCAGCCAATCATCCAGTTCTGAAACGCCGGAATCAAATCCGACAAGTTCATGATGCTCGGCCAAAGGGGCAGGCGAAGTGAGGGTCACGCCTCATCCCATGGAGCTTGGGTCAACATTGTGCGTTTCAGACGCGCATTCGGCTTCGCGGGCGCATCAAGTCGGGTAAGGTATTCGGCATACACCTCAGGACTTACCGTGAAGACGGTACGGTCAAGCAGTACTTCCTCGGCGCGGCGTTCAGAGGCTTCCAGCATGAAATCTGTGCGTGTCTTGCCAAGCAGTTCAGCCGCGCGGTCGATAAGATTGCGCGTTGCGGGCTTGATACGGATATTCAATGGAACGCTTGCTTCCAAATTTTTGCGTTTCGTCGGCATGGGCAACTCCAATGTGATAATGCTATAGCGTAACGACACTATCGTTACAAGCCCCGTAACGGTCGTGTCGTTACGGGATTATGAGCTGACACGTACAATGGGCTCTCGATGGGGTGCGAACCACCGGCCCAGTCGTAATAGAGCTATCCAAGGAAATTTCTTTGTAGTGGGCGTCAACCTCGCTCATTTGGATTCACCACTCGAAGCTAGGAGGCAGGCTAATGGCTATGCCTGAGACCTTTGTGCGCGGGATCCTCAACTCTTCGGAAAAGATTACGCTGATCTGACCGTACGGCTCGCATATTACGGACTTCCGCCGTGCAGGGCGATGACTACCACCCAATTGAACGTTGCCAGCAAGCATCTCCGGTCAAGCTGGCAAGATGCCATGACCTCGGGGCCACAACCGGCACCAACACCGCCCTCCTGCACGCACACAGTTCCGATGGTCAGGCTGTTAATCAGCGCCGTTGGATTATCGATACGCGAAGTGCCGAACAGGAGCTTAAGTGATAAACCGGAAACAACAGCCGCGCTCTCACGGTTAACTGACAAACGACACCAGCCCTTTACCGCGCCGGCTTCTGGCCTCCCGCTGCGGTGATGACACCGACAATGATGAGGCCGGTGAGTAGCAGGCGTATGCCTGCGCTGACGCCAAAGGTGTTCAGCATCGTCAGCAACAACACGAGAAAAAGCGCCGCACCCCAGATGCCGGGAACATTCGCCTTGCCGCCGGCCACGGACGTGCCGCCGATGACGACCACCGCAATGGACGACAGCAGGTATTCATTGCCGATATCAACATTGGCACCGCGGAAATAGCCGGCCAGCAGTGCGCCGTTCAATCCCCCGAGCATGCCAGACAGGGTATATGTCAAAAAGCGGATGCGGCCGACATTGACGCCGGCGAGCCATGCGGCGCGGATATTCTGCCCGATTGCCAGGACGGACCGGCCATAGATCATGCGGTTTAGGGCAATCGAAGCGCCCACCGTGAAGAGCACCGTGAACATAGCCAGTACCGGAAAGCCAAGAATCTGGATGTTGGTGAACTCGGCAAAGCCAGGCGGCGGCTTGATTTGCAGCCCGCGGCCATAGCTGATGTCGATCGATTGGATGATGAAGCTTGCCGACAGCGTCGCGATGATCGGTGGGATGCGCAAGGCCCAGATCAGCAGATAGTTCGCAACCCCTACCGCAGCGCCGCTGGCGAGCGCCGCCAGCAGGCCGATCACGATCATGCTGTCCTGCCCGTCCATCGTCTTCATGGCGACGGCACTGGCGAGACCGATATTGGCCGGCAGCGAGAGATCGACATTGCCGGGACCAAGTGTGATGACGAACATCTGGCCGATACCGACGATGACCATGAACACGGCGAGCGAGAGTGCTGCCGTGATCATACCGCCGGCACCGTAGCCGCCGGTAAAGGCGATCGTCGCCACCCAGGCGGCCAATGCGCCCATAAAGGACCAGATCCAGGGCTTTGCAGCAAGAGCCTTCAAACGCGCCATATTACGCCTCCTTGCGGCTGATGAGAGCACGCGCTGCAAGCACGATGATGAGGATCGCACCGTTTGCCGCGACCTGCCAATCCGGCGGAATATGCATGAAGGTCAGCAGCGATGACGCCGCAAGCGCGAGCGTCAGCGCGCCTATGACGGCACCAATCGGCGATACGCGCCCGCCCATGAATTCGCCTCCGCCGAGAATGACGCCTGCGATCGACAAGAGCGTGTAACCATTCCCGATATTGGCATCTCCCGACGAGGTGATCCCGATCAGCGTCAGCCCCGAGAGGAGGCCAAAGCAGCCGGCAAGCGCAAAAAGCGTGACCTTGGTGCGCAACAGAGACCATCCGGCGCGTGCAAGCGCTGCCGGATTGCCGCCCGATCCGCGCAAGATCACGCCATAGGAGGTGCGCATCAGCCCGAAATAGACGATCAGGGCGATGATCACGGCAGCAACGATTGGAAAGGGAACAATGGGCGGCTTGAAGGATGTGATCGCCTGCAGCCAGTCCGGCGCCTTGCCACCTGGCTTCGGCAGGACCAGGATCGCCAGCCCCTGCCAAACGAAGCTCATGCCCAGCGTCACGACGATCGATGGCAGGTTTCGCAGGTGGATCAATGCCCCCAGTAATGCATAGATACCAATGGATCCAAGCAGAATGGCGATGCCGAGAAGCGGCGCATCGCGCAGCCAAGTCGCAGTGACGCAACCGACGAAACCGACAAAAGTGCCAATCGAAAGATCGAGCTCGTTGCCGGCGATCACGAACATCTGCGCGATGGTCGCAAGCGCAATCGGAATAGCGAGGTTCAGCATGAGACTGAAGCCGAAATAGGAAATCGCGCGCGGATTGAGCCAAGCGATCGCCATCAGCACGAGCGCGAGCGACAGTGCCGGCAGCATGGCGCGCAAGGCCCTCGTCCTGCCGGCGCTATTGCGGGCCGCACGCGTGACGGAACGGTCGAGCGAAACGAAAGTCATCCTAATGCACCTCGGCGAAGGAGGATTGAATGATCTTCTCCTCGGTCAGCTCGTCACGCGTCAGGTTAGCGACGATGCGACCGTTCTTGAAGACATAAACGTGATGGCAGTTGTCGAGTTCTTCCGTCTCGGTCGTATACCAGATGAAGGTACGACCGTTTGCCGCTTCCCGGCGGATGAGATCATAGACCTCGAGCTTGGTGCCTATATCGACGCCGCGCATCGGATCGTCCATCAAAATGATATCCGCATCGGAACCGAGAGCACGCGCAAACAGTGCCTTCTGCTGGTTTCCGCCTGAAAGCGACACGATATTGTTGCTCATGTCCGGCGTGCGGATGCCAATACGGCTCTTCCAGATCTCCGCCAACTCGGCTTCGCGTTTCGGCGAGATCAGCAACCGGTCGCACAGCCGCTTCAGCGAGCGGATACCGATGTTCTCGGCAATCGACCACTGCGGAAAAATGCCATCCGATTGCCTGTCTCCGGCAACAAGGGCCACAGGTGCCGTCACCTCGACACCGGTTGTTCCGCGGTTGGCTGCTTTGAATATCGAAAGCAACAAGTCGGTCTGCCCATGACCTGCAAGTCCGGCAAGGCCGATGATCGAGCCGGCCCGGGCGACGAGTTGCGTGCCATCCTTTTGCTGGGCGGGCTTCGCCCTCACACGCGGCGCGCCTGCCGGTTGGACGGATGCAACCACCTGCGCCGAAATCTTTCCCCGGTGCGCGGCGCCGCCCATGGTGGCGACCAGCCTATCCCGGTCGTACGCACCGGCCAGATCAGTTGCGACGACCTTGCCGTCGCGCATGACGACGATCCGGTCTGAGTTCTGCAGCACTTCGCCGAGCACATGGGAGATCAGGATGCAACTTCCTCCCCCCGCCACAAACCGCCGGACGAAGGCAAGCAGCTGTCCGGCAGTGTGGGCGTCAAGCGAAGAGGTCGGCTCGTCCAGAATGACGAGATTCAGCGGATCCTCCGTTACCGTGAAAGCCCGGGCAACCTCGACCATCTGGCGTCGGCCGATCGAGAGATCCGCCACGACATCGGAAGCATCGATGCCATGGTCGGGAAATATCTCGTCGAGGCTAGCGGTAATGAGCGACGCGGCTCGCTGGTGCCAGCCGAAGCCACGCAACGCAGGATGATTGATCCGGGTGTTTTCAGCGACCGAGAGATTGGGACAAAGCGAAAGCTCCTGGAAGACGCAGCGGACCCCAACCTTTTGTGCCCTGGCAACCGAATAATGCTCCTCGACCGTCCCAGCAATCGTCATCCGGCCGCGGTCGATCGTCAACGTTCCCGCAAGCATGTTCATCAGCGTCGACTTGCCGGCGCCGTTATGGCCGACAAGCCCGACACACTCGCCGGGATTGACCTGGAAATCCACGCCATCAAGTGCCCTCACGGCGCCGAAATGCTTTTCGGCGCCGCTCAGGCTGACAATGGGCCGGGTGTCCTCAGCCGGTGCTGGCACCATCACTTGATGTTAGCCTTGATAGCTTTCATCGCATCGTCCTGCGTGTATTCGGTGGTGGCGACGCTACCAGCCGGGATATCCGCCAGATGCTTCTCAAAATCGTCCTGAGTAAAGGCGAGATAGGGCACTAGAAGATCGTGCGGAATGTCCTTGCGGCCATCGAGGACCTGTTGCGCTACCCAGAAGGCCAGCGTTGAAACGCCGGGAGCGATCGACGCCGACCAGGTGGTGTAACCATCCTTGGCCTTCTGCTCTTTCCACCATTGCAGCTCATCCTGCCGATTGCCCATGATGATGGTCGGACGCGGCTTGCCGGCTGCCGCAAAGGCCTGCGCGGCACCATAGCCGTCGCCGCCCTGTGTAACGACGCCGATGATGTCCGGCAGAGAAGGCAGGACGGTCGCCACGGCCTTCTGTGCGGTGGTCTGGTCCCAGTTGCCCGTCACAGAGCTGACGATCTTGAATTCCGGATGAGCGGCGACGCCCTCCTGCAGACCCTTGTGAATGGAATCGTCGATGGATGTGCCTGCCAGCCCGCGGATCTCAAGCAGGTTTCCACCATTAGGGTGGAGCTTCTTCATCTGCTCGATTTCTTGCTTGCCCATGTCCTCGAAGTCAACGACGACACGGTAGGCGCAGGGCTCGTTGACGATACCATCGAAGGAAACGACGACGATACCTGCATCGCAAGCCTGCTTGACGGCGCCGTTCAGCGCATCCGGCGAAGCCGCATTGATGACGATGGCATCATATCCCTGCAGGATCAGATTCTGTAGCTGCGCTGCCTGGGTCGGCACCTCCTGATCCGCCGTCGTAAAGACGTCGGCGGCGCCGACGATCTTATCGGCAACGGCTTTCTTGGTGACGATGTCATAGCTCTTCAGCATCGCCTGTCGCCAGGAATTGCCAGCGTAGTTGTTCGAGAACGCGATCTTCTTTCCGCTGGTATCAGCAAGAGCCGTGCCCGATGCAAGCAGCGCTGCAAGGCCGGCGAGTACGAAAATTTTATGCATTTCAATCCTCCCAATTTGTTCGCATTGAGCGAAAGGCTCTTCCCCCGGTTCCGGCCCTCCGGCAACCGTCATCCGGATGCCGAGGCATCCGTGGCGCCGATCCTCCATCGACGGCCATTCCTGCTAGCCGGTTTCCCGGACTTCAGAACAGTCTCAACCCCGGCACGCGCACCCTCAGTCTATGCAGCGAACTCGAAGCAGTAATATAAAGGCTTTTCAAGTCATCGTCTCCGAAGGCAAAGTTGGCCGTCGGCTCCGGCGTGCGGATGATGCCGAGCGTATGGCCAGACGGGTCAAAGACGTGGATGCCGCCCGGTCCGCAGCAATAGATATTGCCGCAGCTATCGATCTTCATGCCATCGGGCGCGCCCGGTTCCTCACCTTTGGTCTCGGCCCACACGGCGCCTCCCGACAGCTCGCCCCGCGGCGAGATGTTGAAGACGCGGATATGCTGGCGCTCCGTGTCGTTGATGAAGAGACGCGATTCATCAAGGGAAAAACAAAGTCCATTCGGCTGGGCGAAATCGTCGATAAGCAGGGTCAGGTTCGAACCGTCGGGGTCGACCCGATACACGCCTTGAAAGGCGAGATCCTGCGGCCGCGGCACGCCGTAATATTCCATGCGCCCGAACGTTGGGTCGGTGAAATAGATCGCTCCGCCCGTCGCAACGACGATATCGTTCGGGCTGTTCAGCTCCTTGTCCTTGTAGTGCGTGGCAATGATGCTGGTCGAACCGTCGCGCTCGAGGCGCGAAACACGGCTCGTTGCATGTTCGCAGGTGAGAAGACGTCCTTGCCGGTCGAGTGTATTGCCGTTCGCCTTGTGGCTCGGCCGCCGGAAATCCTCGATGATGCCGTTGGGCCGGCGGATATACATGCGGTTCTCAGGCATGTCGCTGAAGACAAGCCATTTTTCGTAGGGATGCCAAACTGGACCTTCGGTGAAGCCGAGCCCGCTTGCCAGCGTCTCCAAAGCCCCATCGCCGACGACATCCGCAAAACCGGGATCACGCGCGCTTTTCGCCATATCTCAGCTCTTGGTCGCCTTGACGGTCTTTCCGGCGACGTACCAATCCGTGTCGGCAACATCCTCGAAAACGACCCAGATCGCTTCCTTGGGCAGCTCCGCCACCTCGCTGACCGCCTCGGTGACACGCCGCGCGATCTCGTTCTTGCGGTCCTGAGAATGTCCTTTGAGTATCTGAATATTGACGAAGGGCATAAGGTGTTCTCCCAACATTCTTATCATTGTGCCGACAGTAAGCCACGGATGCGGAATATCCCGCTACGCACGAAGACGCATAACGGAGTGTGTATTCGCACAGTCTACCCGCTATTCTTTCCGGGTTGCGGTCTGTGCGAGCCACGCATCAAGGCTTTCCTGGGCCCGCCGCAGCGCATCGGCATTAATAAGGCCGCGCGCGAGCGCGAGGCAAATTGCCCGCGTTCTCGAGTTGAACAGAGAACCGCCCTCACCCGCGCCCTCCTCGGGCACGGCGACGCCAAGCTTTTCGTAAAGATGACGAATGCGCGCCTGCGCACCGCGTGTGGAGAGGCCACGCCGCGTGGCGATCGCCTTGTCGGTCAGCCCGAGCGCGACGTCGAGCAAGCTCTCATATTCGCTGTCGGTGATCCCTTCCAGCCGATCCTGCACCCGATGCTGAATGCCTCTGACTTCCCGGTCGATGATGCAGTGTCCCTCGGCGAAGACCCCTCGCAACGCCGACCGCATGCCCTCCTCCGAGGCCGATTTTAACACATAGCCGTAGACCGTGCCGGGCGGCACGATGCGCGCGACACCGCGCACATAGGATTCGTCGGCAAAGTTCGACCAGAAAAGAATATGAGTATCGGCGCGCCGGTGCCAGATCGAGCGTGCGACCTCGATGCCGGTTGCCTTCGGCAACTGCAGATCAAGCACGACATAAGGCGGCTCCCGGTTACGGGCGAGATCCATCGCCACATCACCGCGGCCGGTTTCGATGACCTCGACATTGCCGGGCCAGAGGTGTTCGATGATATTGCGCACGAAGGCCCGATGTAGCCCGTCATCTTCAGCGACCATCACCAGCATTTAGAGGCTCTCCATCGCAGCTGGCGCGATTTCGGGCGGCAGCGTTCCGGCAAAGACCGATTCGCCGGCAAGTGGCACTTCGAGCGCCACCCGTGTGCCGGCCTTACGGCCGGAGCGGCCGATACGCAACCGCGCGCCGATCAGGTCGGCGCGCGTGTGCATATGGCCAATGCCGCCGCTCGCCTGCGGATCGACGCGGAAACAGCCCGATCCGTCATCGGAAACGATTACCCGCAGCAGCGCCGGTGTCGATTCGACGCGCACCTCGATGCAGCCAGGCGTTGCGTGCTTGACAGCATTGTTGATCGCTTCCTGCGCAATACGGTATATCGCCGTCAGTGTCCGCTCAGGCAGGTCATCGGCTGCACCGCCGCTCGTATCATGGATGTTCACTGCAATCGATGGTGTGGCCCGGCTGACGCTCCGGTTAAGATGCGCCTCTATTGCATCGCGCAGACCGAACAGTTCGAGGACGCTCGGCCGCATGTCATCGACGATGTGGCGCAGTTCCGTCAGGCAATTGACGATTTCCCGCTCGAGTTCGGCAAGCTGCCCGGCTCCGGCAACACCATGGCGATGAAGCGCCGACACCTGACGCACCACCCGGGACAGGTCTGCAAGCGTTTGGTCGTGCAGGTCCATCGCAATGCGCCGCCGTTCCCGCTCCATGCCTTCGGTCAGCCGCGAAGCCCCGACGCGTAAAAGTTCCTCGCGATTGCGTGCCGTGCTTTCGGCCAGCATGGCGCGGTGCGCCTCCTCGCTCTGGATCAGGGCGAAGATATAGGGAGCAATGAATTCCGCACATTGCTGGGCGATCTCCAGATCGGCGGGGGTGTAGCAGCCCGGTTCATGGCGGCTGATGTTGAGCGCGCCGATGATGTCGCCCCGTGCGCGCAACGGCACGATGATACGGCTGCGGAGCTTCGCGGCAAAGATTGGTTCGTCGAGCGCACCGACGAAATGAAACCGCTGATCGTGCAGCGCGTCGTCGGTCAAAAGAAAGGGCAGCTCGCCTCTGAGCACCGCGCGTACCGGGCTCAGCTCGACCGGCGGCGGACTGAGCACCAGTTCGCTCCAACTCGTCGGGCAGCCGGTCTCATAACAGATGTGACTGCGACCCTCGTTCAGAAGTATCGCGACGTCGATATGGTCGTGCGGCAACAGCCTGCCGATCTCGACTGCCGTTGCGCGAAACGCTGTCCCCGGATCCATGTGTCCGGCAAAGGCCCTGGAGATCGCCAGCAGCCGATCGACAAGTTCAGCGTCGTTTCCGATCATGCATTATCCTCCAACTCCGTTCTCCCGGCGAAGTCAGGCCGATGATGGCACCTTTCTATCGAGATTGCATCAGGTTGATTTTCCGGGTCGTGACATTGCCCGGCGAGAAGGCTGGGCTTTCGTCCCTAAAGCCGCCCAACGCGCGATCGGCCACTCGATGTCGGCCCATCACGAATGTTCGCCGCACGCGACTTTGCGGCCGAATTTAAAGCGGCCGACCGGGACGTGAAAGTTGAGGTTCGAGCGGCATTGTTGCTATTGGCCGACAAAGGCCCAAAGCTTGGTCGGCCGTCGGCCGATACCTTGAGGGACCAACTACGGCAATATGAAAGAGCTCCGTTTTGAAGCCGCTGATGGGGAGCGGCGCGCGGCATTCGCATTTGATCCCGAGACAAAGGGCGCAATGGTAAAAGACCATGTCGATCGCGGGTACTTTTCTGCACGTTTTGCCTTCATGGTCTTCCCCGATGGAAGCGCTCTACCTCTATCTCCTAAGCCGCCGTCATCAATCGGCGGCGCTGCGAGCGCTTGTTGCCTCCTAAAAGTCCGTGCCAGCGACCGACCAGTCCTGCTCAAGCGGAGAGCGATATAACGACGTCCTGGATCGGTTTACTGGGCACCGCCGCCTTCTCGCCAATAACTGTCGATGATATTTTGGCCATTGTTGACGACCCGCTGACCCAGCTCTGGATCGCCGCCTTTCAGCGTATCGGGATCGCCGCCGCACAAGCGGACGAATGTCACCTGCTGAACCGTGAACATGAAATACTCCGTGCTGGTCGGGCCGAATTCCAGGCCGGCCTCCTTGAAACCGTCTGCGACCTCGGCAGCCGCGACGTCGATTGCCTTGAAGACCTTGTCTAACATCGAACGCTCCGCCGCATTGCGGATCTCAAGGTATTTCCGCTGTTCGGGCGTCGGCGCGGAGCAGGTCTTTTCAGTCATACTTTTCTCCATAGGATCAGGTTGGCGTTACGAACGTTTGCACTATTTGATGGGGAAACGCAGGAGGTTGTAGATGAAGGTCCGAAAGTTCAGCATGTCGGACGCGGAACTCGTCAAATCACCCGGACAGGATGCCGACATTTATGTCGGAAACCTGGTGGACGAGAGAAACGGTGGCCCTGTCTCGATCGGCTATGGGCGGTACGCACCCGGTCAGTCGCTGACCGAAACGATGGCCGTCGACGACACCATGATCGTGCTTGAGGGACGACTGTCTGTATCCACCAACGACGGAACGGTCACCGCGGGACCCGGCGACATTGTTTACATGCCTAAGGGTCAATCCGTCACCATCACGACTGAGGGCGAAGGCGCGACGACGGCTTATGTGACCTATCCGCACTGGGCCGAGGCTCGAGACAGATGAGGAAGACCTCCTGCCCTGCCGACAGGGCCTGCCCGGTTTTGCAGCCGCATAGCCCTATCCTATTCGGCGATACGAGAAGACCCGTTGGATTCGCCCTGGATCGCGAGACCATCCGATGAGGTGATGCCGCTCTTCTTGAGGACCCCCCCCGGCCGCAATGAAGTCGTAAAACGAATTCTGCTTATTCGCGACCTCTCCGGCGCGCGATGCCAGGCTCCCCCGTATTCTCCACCACCGCGGATGCCGGCGATTGCCATAACCCCGCCCTGCTCCACCCAGGCGAGGTGGATCGGGTTGGCATAGGGAACCCGAGGAATTCCGAAGGCTCCGTAGCCACAAGCAATATCGGGCAGCGATCGTAACGTCCTTGCGGCGCACGTTAAAGATCGGCACCTCCGTCCATTCCTTCGAGCGGTAGACGCGTTGCTCGACAGTGATGTCGTCCGGCTTGTTGGAAGCGTTCCGCTCCACCGCATTCCGTATCGTGCTGATGGACCGCGGTCGGCGCAGCGAACGCCGTAAACCCGAAGAATGCTTCGCTGTCGCGCGGTCGGCCCTGAAATCCGCCCGCCGTCGCAATACCTGGCAACGTGACGATCCCTGCAGGTCTGCCACTCATGCCGACGCGGCGTATCTCCGGCTTGGCATCGACGAGATGGGCGATGGAGAGCCCTCTGCCCATGACCGCAGCCTCGTTGAGAACCCCTATCTGCATCCTCGGCGACGACTTGCCGGAGACGAGGATCGTCCTCGACCGTGCCGAGCGACACGACAAGCCGGCGCTCTGTGCCATCGGGTGACGAGAAAAGGCTTGCTTTCGTCATTACCGATGACGAACCATTCGGCCCCCATACGCCGTTCCAGCATATCGCGGCCGGGAAGCGCGTGGAGATAGCGCTTGGTGACGTTGTTCCGGGCTTCAACCCGGATGGCGACAGTTATGGGGCAGAACAGAAGTGAAACTGATGCTCCAGACAGCTCAAGCAACTGATCTGGGCGAAAACTACGTTGAGAAAGTTCGCCCCGCGAGAAAGCAAATCAAACGTCCCCAACGTGTGATGTCTTTAGCTGCCGACGCCTCCTTCTCCGGCATCCGCGCTGTCGCAGGACTAAACGAAAAAGCCTGCCGCGGGAGGAGTTGCGGCAGGCTTTCAGTAATAACCGAACAGCAACTGGGAGGAGGAGTGTTGCCGTTCCCGCAAACGCCTCTGGGAGGAGTAGGGCGCTTGCATATCGAACCGATGCGGGAGGAGGTGCATCGCTTCGATGGACACATCATATGGATCCCCGCCGCCTATTAAATAGACTTTGCTGCACTGCAGTCATGCGCAAGGCGCATACCAACAACAGAGAGCCTCGGTCGATTGTTCAAGGCCGAATGGCGCGTCTGCCCACCTCCGCTCTCCAACGCGACGGAACAAATCGTTATGTATTGCCTTTTGCTCGTCGAGGTCGCGTGCTCAGTCAACCGGACGTGACAGGGATGACGAACGCGATGGTTTTTCCGGTTTCTCATCGCGGCCAACGAAGCGGCAGTCGAGCGTCCAACCTGTCTGGCCCGCGCCTCATCCCGTCTTCATACGAGGCGGGAGGCGGATTTGTACCGAGGACGGCCATGGCAAGCGACAAGCTCTCGACCTACAAGCAGAAGCGCGATTTTCAGAAGACGCAGGAGCCGAGCGGCGCAGCGAAGCTGAAAGCATCGAACCGCAGGCGCTTCGTGATCCAGAAACATGATGCGACGCGCCTGCATTATGATCTGCGGCTCGAGCTCGACGGTGTCTTCAAGTCCTGGGCGGTGACCAAGGGACCGTCACTTGATCCGCACGACAAGCGTCTGGCGGTCGAGGTTGAAGACCACCCGCTGGACTATGGCGACTTCGAAGGGACGATCCCCAAAGGCCAGTATGGCGGCGGCACGGTCATGCTCTGGGATCGCGGCTACTGGGAGCCGGAAGGCAACAAGACGCCTGAGCAGGCCCTGGCCAAGGGCGACTTCAAGTTCACATTGGAGGGCGAGAGGCTTCACGGTAGCTTTGTCCTGGTGCGAATGCGCAGCGACCGCGACGGCGGCAAGCGGACCAACTGGCTACTGATCAAACATCATGACGACTTCTCAGTCGAGGAGGACGGTGCTGCAGTCCTTGAGGACAACGCAACGTCGGTCGCCTCCGGCCGAACCATTGAAGCGATCTCCGCCGGCAAGGGCAGGAAGCCGAAGCCGTTCATGGTCCAGAGTAGCGACGTTCAGGCCGATGCCGTCTGGGACAGCAACAACGGCCTTGCCGCTGAAGAACGCAAAGCCGAAACCAAAACTAAACGGACATCAGCCGCAGCCAAGGGTGCCAAGCCAGCGAAGTCCGTAATGCCCGAGTTCATTCCTCCGCAGCTTTGCGAAACGCTGGAACGCCCGCCCTCGGCCGGGGGCTGGGTCCACGAGATCAAGTTCGACGGCTACCGCATCCAGGCTCGCATCGAAAACGGCGAGGTGACGCTGAAGACCAGAAAGGGCCTGGACTGGACGGCAAAATATCCGGCGATTGCAACATCGGCCGCGAACCTGCCAGATGCCATCATCGACGGCGAGATCTGCGCCCTCGACGAAAACGGGGCGCCAGATTTCGCGGCACTTCAGGCGGCGCTGTCGGAAGGCAAGACCGACGCCCTGGTCTACTTCGCCTTCGACCTCATGTTCGAGGGTGATGAGGATCTACGGCAACTGCCGCTGACCGAGCGGAAGGAACACCTGCAGAAATTGCTTGATGATGCCGGTGAGGACCCACGCCTGCGTTTCGTCGAACATTTCGAAACCGGTGGCGACGCCGTCCTCAAATCGGCTTGCAAGCTCTCGCTGGAAGGCATTGTTTCAAAGCAGGCGGATGCTCTCTATGAGTCGGGCCGCACCAAGACATGGGCGAAGTCCAAATGCCGCGCCGGCCATGAAGTCGTGATCGGTGCTTATGCCAAGACCAACGGCAAGTTCCGCTCATTGTTGGTCGGCGTGTTCAGGGGTGACCACTTCGTCTATGTCGGCCGGGTCGGAACCGGCTACGGGGCCAAAACGGTCGACGCGATCTTGCCGAAGCTTCGGAAGATCGAGACCGACAAATCACCGTTCACCGGCATCGGCGCGCCGAAGAAGGATCCCAACATCGTCTGGGTTGAACCCGAACTGGTCGCCGAGATCCAGTTCGCCGGCTGGACGGCGGACGGCCTGGTCCGTCAGGCCGCCTTTAAGGGATTGCGCGAAGATAAACCCGCAGCCGAAGTCGAGGCGGAAATGCCGGCATCGCCGGCGAAGACAGAGACCCCGGCGCCGACCGCGACAAAGCCATCAAGGCCGGCACGCGGCAAGAACGCCAAGGCCGAAGTGATGGGCGTGATGATCTCCAGCCCGGACAAGGCCCTGTGGCCGGATGCCAATGACGGGGTGCCGGTCACCAAGGAGGATCTCGCCCACTATTATGAAGCTGTCGGCCCATGGCTTATCGACCATATAAAGGGGCGGCCATGCTCGATCATCCGCACGCCGGACGGCATCGGCGCCGAGCAGTTCTTCCAGCGGCACGCAATGCCTGGAACGTCGAACCTCCTCGAACTGGTCAAGGTGTTCGGCGACAAGAAACCCTATCTGCAGATCGATCGGGTCGAGGGCCTCGCCGCCATCGCCCAGATCGGCGGCGTTGAGCTGCATCCCTGGAATTGCGAACCCGGGCAGCCGGAGGTTCCCGGTCGTCTTGTCTTCGACCTTGATCCCGGTCCGGACGTACCCTTCTCCACCGTGGTCGAAGCCGCCCGCGAAATGCGCGATCGACTAGAGGAACTCGGCCTCGTCAGCTTCTGCAAGACCACCGGAGGCAAGGGTCTGCATGTCGTCACCCCGCTTGCCGTGGCCAAGGGCAGGAAGCTGACATGGCCGGAGGCAAAAGCGTTCGCACACGATGTCTGCCTGCAGATGGCACGCGACAACCCCGACATCTATCTGATCAAGATGGCCAAGAACCAGCGCAATGGCCGTATATTCCTCGACTACCTGCGCAACGATCGCATGGCGACGGCGGTCGCGCCCCTATCGCCACGCGTCCGGCCTGGAGCAACGGTATCGATGCCGCTCACCTGGAGCCAGGTGAAGACGGATCTCGATCCGAAACGCTTCACGATCCGCACGGTACCGGCGCTCTTGTCCAAGACGATCGCCTGGCAGGACTATTGTGATGGACAGCGCTCGCTGGAGCAGGCCATCAAACGTCTTGGCAAGATGATGAAAGTGGCGGCATGACGAGCGAGGCCATAGTCAGTGCACGGAGTTCCACAATGTCGACCGTCTCCGTCCGCATTCGCCACATCCGTCGGTTAGCGCGGCTCATGGACCCGGGATTCCACGTTCCCGGCATACGATTTTTTTGGCGCTTTCCGCAACGCCGTCGCCTGCGACGCAGGCCCTCGCATTGACCATTTCCTGCTCAGTCCCTCGCTGCGGAACAACTACAAACCTGCGGCGTCGACAAGCTCGCGCGCCGGGGAGCACACCAGCGATCACGCCCCGGTCTCTATCGAACTGGATAACGATTAGGCCGCGATCGCCAAAACCATTGATGACAAAGGAGCAGGCAGACAATGGCGGAGGGACAAGACTTTGATGCCGCGGCGTTCGCGGACCAGCTTTCCGCGATGACCGACGAAGAACTCTTTGTGCTGATGCAGAAGCTCGAAGACGAAAGCGGAGACATTCCTTCTAAAGACCGCGACAGCAGCGAGGTCTTTGTCAGGATCGCCATGGTTGAAACCGCGATCGAAGAGCGATTCCCAGGACAGCTATTGGCGCCATACAAGGACTGGCAGCAGCGACACCTAGATATCTAAGGAGCGACGATGGTGACAGAGTGACCCGACAAATGCCTGTTCCAGCGTTGCCGAGTTTGGTATCGACCGGTGTAAAGCATCACCATGTGTCCTTGCCATCATGGAATCGGTGTCCAAACCCAAGCAGTCCGCGAACTCCCTTCGGTATGGTCTCTTAGCTTTTCGCCGTCACGGTCGTCATGTCCTAATCCCGTAACTCGGTAGGTCAGAGGTATTACTCTTGACCGTTGCTTTCAGTTATCGCTCTCGATACGTGTTGACGAAGGATCGCTAGCAACCCATTTCAATGCCATGCGAAAAGAACAGAAGAATGACGTCGAACTCCTGAAGACGTGGCGGCTCGCGTCGGCAGCGACCATGGGATCAGCGGTTCGCGCCAAGGGTATTCTTCTGGAACTCCGGGCACGGGTTCCGGCCGCCGTGAAGAAGTCGCTTGATCTCGATGCGGGCGAAATCACCCTCGTGATGCCCGCCAGCCAGAAGAACGAATTCCATGCTGTATCGGCTATCGTCAGCAAGGTGCTCGACGGCATCGAGCAGTTGCCGGTCATCCCGCGCGAGATCCAGGACATCCTGACGATCACGACCAGCGAGCGCCATCGTTGGCTGGCGGACGGCCGGCTACCGAGTGCTGGAACACGAACAGTCCGGCTGAACGGCCGCGCCCGCCGGATCACCTTTCACGTGTTCGATCCGAAGGTTGTCGTGGACATTCTGGATCGAGGTGCAGTGGAGGAATGGCGCGAGGAAGACGCGATTGCCAAAGCCGAAAATCGGCGCCGCGCCGCATATCAGGCGAAGCTGACCCGATCACTGAAAAAGAGTAAGGCAAAAAAGGCTGAGACCACGGCCGACGCCAATTCGCCGAAACTGGAAGGCTGGGAAGAATTCGGACGCGACGGTTTCTTGAAATAGGTTCCGATCCAGGTCTCTAGGCGAAATACGCCCGGGCAAAGAATACCGTGGTTGTTGCTACCGCGAGCACAATAGTAAGAGCCCTGATCACAGAAGCCGGCAGTTTCCGGCCGATATGCGCTCCCACCCAGCCGCCGAGGAGCGCCCCGATCAACATGGGCAGGCATTGAGACCAGGCAATCGCTCCGGCGATGACGAAAACGATGACAGCCACCGCGTTTGCGGCCGTGACCATCAGCATCCGCATCGGGTTCAATTCCTTGATCTCTCCTCCGCCGAAGACACTCCAGGCTGCCAGCATCATCAGGCCGACCGCTCCACCGAAATAGCCGCCATAGACGCCGAGTAGGAACTGGACGGGGACGATGGTCGAGGTTCGGGCTGAAGCACGGCTCCGGAAGGCCGCGCTGATGCGGCGCCCGAAAACCAGCATGAGCGTAGCGATCAGCAGCAGCCAGGGAAGGATGGCGTCGAACACACTGGAAGGCGTCAATAGCAGCAGCACGCTGCCGCAGAGCCCTCCGAGGACCGTTGCAAGCGCAATCGGCAAGACCGGCACACCGCAGACTTTGCCGAACCCTTCGCGATAGACCCAGGAGCTCGCCAATCCGCCAGGGAAAAGGGAAAATGTGCTCGTCGCGTTGGCTGCGACCGACGGTACTCCGACCGAAATCAGCGCCGGCAGGGACACGAAGGACCCGCCACCGGCCAACGCATTCATGCTGCCCGCCAGCATCCCCGCGAACAACAGAAGCAAGATATCATTCATCGAAACTGCCAGGATTTGCATGTGGGCGCGTCGTACGAATGATGGTCTATCATCGCACACGCGTCGAAGCGAGGCCGCGCGAGTGCAGTCCTGCCCTCGACTGGTGCTGGGGCGCTAGCCAACGCTGTAACCGCCACCGACAGGCAAGGTCACACCCGTGACGAAGTTCGCAGCCGGCGAGCACAGGAACAAGATCGGCTCGACCAGATCGTCGGCCGTGCCCCAGCGCCTGAGAGCTGACCGGTCAGCAATCTTCGGCTCGCTCTGCGGAACCGACCAGAGCGGCCTCGTGCACCCAGCGCTGCTCGTTCGAAGCCTGGCTCTTGTTACGCGAACGAGGATCAGGTTACCAGCGCGCGCTGGGACGCAGCCAATCAAGCCGAGCGCGCACGGAATTCCGTCCATTTGTGGAATAGGTTGCGGAATTCCGAATGATCACTACCGTTTTTTCAGTCATTGGGCAAACAACTGCTCGCAGCCCGCAAAAATCGTCGGCTGAGCCAACCAGCACTGGCTGAGCGAGTTGGCCGAAATCGTGCCCGCATATCGGAACTGGAACGTGAACTTGCCAACAATCGCCTGGGCAGAGCTCGTCTGACACTATTTGCCGAATTCTGCGATTCGCTTGATCTCGTCCCCATGCTGGTTCCGAAATCGCGCATGGAAAGCGTGCGGCCGCTATTCGATGACATACCATTTCCGAGTCATTCAACCGAAGTTCCAAAAGCCTTCGACGAGCTATTCATTGACCTTGACGACGATGAGACAAAGGCAGGGTCATGGCGATAGCAGCGGCCGTATTGGGCGTCTTCAGCCGCGAGCCTTACATCGTCGGCAAGCCAAATTCGATGATGTTCAGATCCGCGCTCAACAGATTCGGCGTTCATTCGGAAGGTACGGGCATGATTGGCGATCACATCGACACGGACATCGTCGCTGGCATCGAGGCAGGATTACATACAGTGCTTGTCCTTAGTGGCATCGCCGACAGAGCAGAAATTGCACGCTATCCTTTCCGGCCGAAGCTGGTGATCGACGCAGTGGCGGATCTGCTCGACTACCTCTCGTAGCAAGGTATGTGCCGGAGGCATCGCGGCACGCTTGAAGAATGCCATGTCGGCAACTGAGGGTGTGGCCGGTCGAAGACCCTTCAAGGAATGATCGGCGCCCTGATCTCGTTGAGGGGCGTTGTCAGAGTTATTGCTTGACGCGATATCAGGATGTCGAACTCGTCGAGAGCCAATCAGACCGCGGTCTAACATCCACGGCCACACTGATAGGTCATTTAGATATGATTGAAAAGGATAGTGCGGATGCTTTCCTACGGGCTACTCAAGAATCACGCCGGCATGCTGTTGATCGGCGACTACACGTCCCTAACCTGGCTGCACCACGTTATCCATGATGTAAACGAGCGATCGCCGGTAGTGAGAGACAAGGAAGGATCGTTTCTTGGGCTGGCTTATGACGTGCGCAAAGCATTTGAGCGGCAGCGTGAGGTTATCCTGCCACCCAAGCATTGTGAGGAAATCGGCGCCCGATACGGCGTTCAGATCCTGTGGCCGGTTCTGCTGCTACAACAGAGGCTATTAAGGCAATCTCTCGCATTTCTCGATCACACGGCCAAGACGCAGGCGATAGTTTATGCCTTGGAAGCGGTTATCGAAGAGGCGTTGCGCGAGGATTTCGGAGTACAGGCCGCTCATCTCATAGATCTCTGGAAGCGCCTCGACCCAGCACAGCCTGGAGTATTCGACATGATCAACAGTCGGGGAGGCCTCTTCTGCTCATGGACGAAGGCGCAAAGGAAGGCTGGTTTTGCGCAACTTCTTTCAAGTTTCGATCCGATGTATGAGCGCTTCCACCCAACGCGATCGCAGACTGGCGATAGACATCTGATCTCTCCGGCGACGTTCGCCATCTGGGAAAATGCGGACTGGCCCGATCCTCGCTGGTAATGGCGGTTCGATCGAGTAGCCAGATGGATATAGTCCCGACCTCATCGAAGAGCGACTGCTGGGTTTGGCCGCCAGGATCGGGCGCATAAATGCAGGTGAGATTGGCGGCCGAAAGTCACCGGCGAGGTGTTTTGGAACGTGGCCGAATCTGCCGCAGCGGTCGAAGGCGCAGCGGAAAAGCCGCTGCGTTGCGAGCAGCCTCCATCAAATGCCAAAAGCAACGCAAGAGTGCATTATTGCTGACATGGAAATGCTTCGCCCAGAGCCTTTGTCAGCAGTTCATCTGAGCTTTGCGACAGCGCATCCTGATGATTAGCGAGATATCGGCAGTAAGCTGTCGTCATTTGATTGGCGGAGAGGTTGCGGCTCAAGCAGAGCCTCGTTGCGCCATCGACCTTCGAGCTTTCCAGACCGCTCAAGTTATCCGCCGACCATTTGTCGACCCATCCAGTCACGTAACCGGTCACGAAGCTTGGTGTTCGCTGACAAGCATCATGAAGGTCCTGGCCCGTCCATGGACCTGCAATCAAGGGTGTGGTCGAGGAAAGTAGGAATGCTGCGGCCAAGTGAAGCTTCATGTTATCCCTTCTCTTTCACTTCTCTGCTGTTTGAAGAGCTAATAGCGCCTTCTGCAATGTGCAATCGTAATTTAGACGCACAGCTGGCATCTCGCGACGATTGACCCAGCCCTCACCGGGGCGACGGAGCCGAAGTCGATCGTCTGGGGCCACACCTCATATCGCCAATCCCGGTAACGACCGAGGAACCGACCCGCTTAAGCCCAAGACCTCAAGTTTGCCGGGCGTCCGCGCCGAAAGCCGGCGTTCGCCAGCTTGCCACCAGCCGGCCTACTAGGCCCCAGGTGATGCCCGCCCACGAGGCCGTTCATGACCCCTGAGAAAACCAAAGCGCGCTACGCCGAGAATGGTTTCGCGTAGGTGCACTCAAGATGACAGGAGAGCACATCGAGCTCACTGGTGATGCGGTGATGCGGTGATGCGGTGATGCGGTGATGCGGTGATGCGGTGATGCGGTGATGCGGTGATGCGGTGAAAACGGCTGAGCAAAGGGCCAATCCGTCAACGGAACAAGAAGCTTTTTGGAGCGTTTTGCGCTCAGATCGACAGAGGCACGCATGCACGCCAAATCCAGGTTTTTCCGCACTTTCAAAGGTACAAGCGTTCACTATCTAGAATCTGGACCGAGTGAGGCCGCGCCGGTTATTCTGCTTCATGGGTGCGGAAGTTTCGCCGAGGAAGTTTTACTGCCCTTCCGGGACACGAGCCATCGTCTTATCGCGCTCGACCGGCCCGGCTACGGCTACAGCGACAGCCTGGACGGCCCTGAACTCGGCCCGCTTGGTCAATCGTTCTGGCTTGAGGACGTCCTGGAGGGTCTGAAGATCACTGAAGCAGTCGTCGTCGCGCATTCGATTGGAAGCGCAATCGCTGTGCATCTTGCCGCGCGAAGGCCCGATCTTGCCCGCCGCCTGCTGCTGCTTTCTCCCTGCTGCAGCCCGATCTACGACAAGCCGATGCTCGACCTGCGTATCGCAACGGCTCCAATCGTTGGAACCTTCATAAGTAGACATGTCCTTTCCCGATACGCGGCCTTGCTCGCAAGGAAGGGGCTGACAGCGTCAGCCTTTCCGAACGAAGTCCCTACTGAACTTGCTGCGCTTGCGCCTGAGCGCTTCGTCAATAGCAGCGCTATTGTGACAATGGCCAACGAGGCGAGGCTCTTTAACCGCGACATGGCCACTCTGTCCAGATTGCCAAGCGACTTGGAGCTGCGGATCATCTTCGGATCCGGCGACCGGATCATCAAGCCTGCCCGTCACATCGAATGGCTTCGACGCGTGCACGGAAATCCAACGGTTCGGGTCCTTGAAGGGGTGGGGCACCTACCGCACCATTCGTTCCCTGGCATCGCGCTCGAGGCGCTTCAAGAACTCGTCAGCTGTCAAGCCATGGCCGATCCCGCTCTCCAGCACCCCCGTGCTGTTGCTTGATCACGATATTCCTAGCCTTTGATCACGATATTCCTAGCCTTTGAACTCGATCCGACAGCCAGTGGAAAACCCGTCGTGGCACCCGCACACAGTTTTCTGCAGCAGTCATCTAGTTTTGATGCGCGTATGACACCGTCGCCTGAGAACCAATAGGAGGCGAAATGCGGGAGAAGAAGCTACGTCAGATCGAAGGCATGGCCACTACGATACGCGAATTGGCAGTACCGGGCATGAAGCCCAAGGCGCTGATCGATGCCGTTAAAGCGCGCTATCCGGATGCATCGAAGAAAGAAATCGCTCGCGCTGCGTTCTTAAGCGTGATCCTCTCGTCCGAGTTCAGCCCCGAAGACACACAGGCGCTGCATGATCTGGCACGAGGAACACGCGACAGCGACAACGACTGACGTCCATGAGACAAAGCCTTGCTGAAGCCGCGTCACAAGGATGCCATTGCCACTACAGGCAATCCCTGAAGCCCTTTAAATCAGCTGACATTGGCGGTCGATGGCTCCCGCATTCTAAACGGTCAGCAGCAGAACTCCGACAGCCCGCTGCGAAGTTGCCGGGCGCGCCCGGGCCTGCTTGTCCAAAGTCGGCTGCGAGGTGCCGCTCCCGTTGCCAACGACTGGCGCATTCGCGTCCAGAATGGTGCATGGAAATGCTGTTTGGCCTGAAGCCTGGGACGCGCAAAAGGGTGGAACAGACTGTTAGCACAGCGGCGCAGCAGGGCTTGAAGCTCTCTTACCGCCTCGGCAAGCAACCGGAACGGAATGGCTTTTGTAGCCGCTTAACGTCACCGCACTCAGGTGGGATGACGTCCGGATCGTAGCCGGTGATGAAAACAAACGCGACGCCGCGCGCCTTCATGGACCGGGCGATCTCGAAGCGGGTCCACCACCGCGCAGGTCTAGATCGAGCACGGCGTGGGACCGAGCGTCTTTCTCCAAAAAACGTTGCAGCGGCTCCCTCGCTTGGACACGGACAAAGGACTTCCGCCCCAGCTCCCCGTAACGCTGCCGCGGCGTCGCCGGCCAGATAGTCGTCGTCCACGGCTAGGATCCGGCGAGGTCACGCCGGCTATGGTCCTTTCTTTTCAGGAAGGTCTCGCTACGGCTCGCACGGAACTCCAAACCTTCACGCGGGTTTTCCCTCACAACAAAGGAGTGCCGAATGCACAAGGATACAAAGGCCCAGCAGGCCATCGAAGAGACAGGAAAGAAATCGCCTGAAGCAGCGGATCTCCCGGCAGCCGGCCCTCACGACAAGCCGCACCTACAGGACGAGAGCAAGACGCCTGGCGCCGGTTTGCTTCCAGACAAGAACGACGACAGCGTTTCACCAGGCAGCGGCTGAATATAAAAAGGGATGCTCCCCGGTTGGGAACGGGTGAACCCTCTCGGCGACGACTGCGGCGGAGACCGGAGTGGTTGGACGAATGCCGTGCGAGCCCGGGTCGGCCTAGCAGGCGGGCGATGAACGAAAGTTGTACGGGCAAGATTGGAACAGCGTTTAATACGAGGTAGTTCCCAGCGCGCCCACCGC
The DNA here is from genome assembly GCF_053522545.1 of Rhizobium sp. 21-4511-3d. Classification (NCBI taxonomy): domain Bacteria; kingdom Pseudomonadati; phylum Pseudomonadota; class Alphaproteobacteria; order Hyphomicrobiales; family Rhizobiaceae; genus Rhizobium; species Rhizobium sp. 21-4511-3d. The sequence continues at coordinate 38,899 of NZ_JBNWCF010000012.1, forward strand.
GTAGGTTCATTTCTCGCAGCGCTTCCACGCTCAGACCACGCCGGGAGCGCGTCCGGATTGCCCGCTCGTAGGCGGTAACCGTGTCGCCCCGCGCTCGTTTTGATGCCTCCAGGCGGCGTTGCCCAGCATGTCGCCGAACGCGATCTTGCAACTTGTGAACGTCTGCTTCATGTCGCCCTGGGTCGGAGCTTCGACTTCTAGTTCGCGGCCAATGCCGTTGTGCACCTGGACGTGCCGCAGGTGGGTCTTCCTTGAAGAGGCAATCTGGCTTGCGGTTTCCCGGCCATTGAGCCGCTCGATGCGAGATCTTATGCGGCGGTCGCATCATGTCCGAGGTAGAGAAGCTTTGTAGATCCTTGATGTCGGATTAGTTGCCAACGGACCAATGTCGTTCTCCTTCTTGGGTTGCAGGAGATCGGGCACAACATGCTTTAAGGGGTTCTTTCTGCGCCGAAACCGTCCTCTATCGTACCGTCCTCAGAATTGAGGGCATATCGGCCGGAACTTCTACGGTACAGGCGGGTTACAATCACGACGTTCCTGTTCCAATCCCATCCCAACTGGAGATGACCATGACCCTAGAAGGGAAGAAGATCGCTATCCTCATTGCACCACGCGGCACCGAGGAACCCGAATTCAAGCAGCCCAAGGACGCAGTCGAAGCTGCGGGCGCGACTGTCACGGTCGTCGGGATCGAGGCCGGCGAGGCCAAGACCAACAACGGCGATCTTGATCCGGGCGGCAGCTACCCCGTGGATAAGGCGGTAAACGACGTGTCGGCTAGCGATTTCGACGGACTCGTGATTCCTGGCGGGACCGTCGGCGCCGACAAGCTGCGGGCGGACGGCGATATCGTTTCGTTCGTGCAATCCTTTTTCGAGCAAGGCAAGCCGGTGGGTGTGATCTGCCACGGCCCCTGGCTCTTGGTGCAAGCGGACGTTCTGAAGGGGCGTACGGTCACGTCCTATTCGTCGATCCGGAAGGACATTGAGAACGCCGGCGCAACCTGGGTTGACCAGGTGGTCGTGACCGATCAAGGGCTGGTCACGAGCCGAAAGCCCGATGACCTGCCAGCATTCTGTGCAAAGATCGTCGAGGAGTTTGGCGAAGGCAGACATCCAGAACAGGCACGCAGCGCCTAATCGGATATAAAGAAGCGTCGGCTTCTTCGGCGCTTCACCACCTTCGAGCGGCCGTCAGCCCACTGCTTACGGCATTTCTTGAACGGATCTCTTTAAATTGCTGGCGGCGTCGTTCAGGCAGAGCGAAAAGCCGAAGCGTCCCCACGACGATTTCAAGGATGATGAACGTACCGGACGCCGAGAGACTACGGTCCATCGTGCCGGAACCATAGCCGCCGCTGCGGCTATGGTTCAAGTCGATGCCCCTTGGCGTCCCGTCGCCACAAGCGCCTTCAAAGGATCCATCCTCCATCAATTGTAAGGCTTGCGCCGGTCATATAGGCAGAACCAGGGCCGGCAAGGTACGACACGAGTTCGGCGATTTCCGCCGGATCGGCGACGCGCTTCAACGGGCTCCGATCCGCAAGGAACTCGATCGACCCGGCATTCATATCGGTATTCGTCGGACCGGGCTGGACGTTGTTGACCGTGATGCGCCTGGGCGCCAGGTCGAGCGCGAGCCCTTTGACCATGGCCGCGACTGCCGCCTTCGTGAACTGGTACACGCTGCTTCCCCGAAATCCGGTTCGTTCAGCCGTATTGGAACCGATGGTGATGACCCGACCACCATCCTTCATCTGTGCGACCGCGGCCTGTATTGCGAGGAAAACGCCCCGGATATTGACGTCAATCATCAGGTCCAGTTCTTCGAGTGTGACCGCATCGACAGTGTTAAGGCGAAGGACCCCGGCGTTCAGGACGACGGCGTCAAGTTTGCCCAGTTCGTCCACCGCCTTGCTCACTGCCGCCCGGATCGCTTCGGGATCGGCGCTGTCGGCCCGAATGGCGACAGCATTTCCCCCTCCTCCTCGAATTGAGGAAGCAAGCTCCGATGCGCTGTCGGGTCGCGACACGTAGGTGAAGGCAACGGCGAAGCCATCCTCGGCCAGCTTGCGTACGGCTGCTGCTCCAATTCCACGCGCACCTCCGAAGACGAGTGCGGTTCTGCGTTCTTCGATCGTCATGATTTTCCCCATTTTTGACAGGTCGATCCATAACTGGCGAAAAGAAATCCCTCTTGCTAGAGGGACCGATTAGTTTTCGAGGCGTCGCGTCGCGAAGCGAGCCATTGCCTTCAGTTCTGCGCTGGATGCGCCGCCGCGTGCCGCCAGCTGGAGGCCGGTCATTGTCATCAGTACGAACGAGGCCGCCTCCGCCGGGTTGAGGCTTCCATCGATCTTCCCCTGCTCCTGCCCTTCGCCAATCCTTTGGGCAATGCCCCTGTAGAGACGTTCGCTGGATACCTTCCTGCGGGCATTGAGTTCCGGGTCCGTCACCCCGAACTCGCCGACCGATCCGACGCCCATGCATCCCAGCACCCGCTCCTGGTCATCTTCGGCGACGAGACCTGAAAGCAGGTTTTCGATACCTTCGAGCGGATCGCCCTCGGATAGGCGTCTGAGATGACCAGACGTTGTCCGACGCTGGTATGCATCAAGTGCTTCAAGGTACAGGGTCCGCTTGTCGCCAAATGCGCCATAAAGGCTCTGTCGACCTATGCCCATCGCTGCGCGCAGATCGTCCGTGGATGTCGCGGCGAAACCTTTCGCCCAAAACACCCTTAAAGCCGCTTCCAACGCCGCGTCGCGGTCGAACTCTCTTGGTCTTGCCATGAGGTATCAGTACGGGTTACGGACAGATCAGTCAATAACTATCTTAGCGAACGCTTTGATGAAGGCGGGGCAATATCGCGGGAAGTATCACGTTCGCAGTCTATCTCACGTCCTCGACCTCCGCATAATGACATCGCCTCTGCAAGATCGGTCATGGCAGGACGGTCGGGAGTAGTGTGTTTCGCCTACACGAGAGACTTCCGCAGAAAGGATAGTGCCTTCGCGGCGCCGGCGCTCGAAATCGTATGTCCGACGCCCGGCTCAACATCGAGCTCGACGTCGAAACCAGCCGCTCGGAATTGTGCCGCCGCAAGCGTCGACGCAGCGTATGGGATGGTCGTGTCGGCCTGCCCGTGCACCATGAGGATCGGCGTCTGCCGGCTGACTAACGATATCTTCTGGGGCGGAAGGAGGCCAGCGAAGGAAACGACTGCGCCGACCTGCCAGCGGCCGGAGCCGACCGCATCGAGAGCGACGATGGCACCCTGCGAGACGCCGACGAAGGCGACCCTGCCGTGCGCGTCTGCGAAACCTTCGCGCTGGACGACGTCGTCGATCAGTCCGTCGAATGCTTCGCGCGCGGCCATGATCTTGGCTGGATCAAGCGGATTGCCTTCCGTCGAGAACCACTGGTGGCCGCGCCAGTGATGCATGGGGGCGTCCGGGGCAGCGAACCGGGTGTTCGGTAAAACGGCGCGCCAGGAGGAGGCCAGCGGCATGAGCTGAGCGCCGGATGCGCCGATGCCGTGCAGGAAGATGACGAGGTGGTCGAGGGATGACATGACGATCCTTGGAGGTTTCGAAAAGCCCGACGGCGCTCGACCTCAAGAGAGGGAGCGGCCGTCTCACCCCACGCGCAAGCCGTCACGCAGACGCCGGCGGACGCCGCTGCGGAAGCTCACGTGATAATGGGGTGGCCCACTGTAGATGGTGTAGAGAATGCATCTTTGCAAGCTGCACGACGCGTGCCGTACGCTAGTGGACGGGAGGCCTCAACCTGTTGAAGGACCCGCTCAATCACCCCATATATGAGACAACCCTCAAGGATGATTGTCATGGTAAGCAGGATCAGGAAGACCCTGACTGTGCAACAGCGCGCGGCGGCCTTCGAACACACGAACAAGATTGCAGCCGACGCTGCAGATGAAGAGCGGCGTCTCCGCGAAGAGAAGAACGAGCGCCTCCGCAAGCTCCGGCTTGCGGCCGCCAACTCATCTTCAGAATAAACCGTTGTGGAAGCCCGAACGTGACAAACCGTGCTTGCAGCACATCGGAGGAAAATATGGATCCCCTCACTATCGAAATGTCCTTGGACGATGCCGGCAAGACGGTCGGCTCACGCCTTCGCGAAGCCCGCATTTCACGGTCATACAGCCTCGAGGATCTTGCGATCGCCACCGGCCTGACCGAAGCGGAGATTTCAGCCATCGAGGTCGGGACGTCCATCGACGCTCTTCATATCGAACGCATCGAGCACGCGCTCGGCTAGGGAGCGTTCGATCCCACTCTAAATTCGGGCCGCTCAAGAACTCCGGAGCTTCATATGAACTTGTGCTAACCCGTCACTGCTGCGGCCCCTCTCCCGGATCTTCTTCCTCCACCGTCGCTCAGTCTTCTGTGGCTACCGGCGACGGCGAGCAGAAGCACACCGATCACACGAAGAAGCGTCCCGCCACTGAAACTCGAGGACCGGCAAGCAAGGCGGCCTGATACCATGTTCGGGAACCTTCTTCCGCTGCCGCAATCGGCGGCAGGCCGAGGCGTCTCGCCCCAGAACCTGCAGTCGGTCTCTCGAGGGGCGTCGAATGCACGGTCCACACATTGCGGGTTGACGACCGAAATAATCATGGATATTTTGTATCCATGATATGGAGGTTGCGATGAAACTCAGCGACGGCGTCGAACAGGCAATTCATTGCGTGGCGTTCCTGGCGGGACTGTCGGAAGACGGCGTGCTTTCGGCGGCAGCCCTGGCGGAACTGCATGGCGTATCCACAAGCTACCTCTTGAAGCACCTGCAGGCGCTCTCCGGCGCCGGGATCGTCGTGACGACGCCCGGCCCGAAGGGTGGCTATCGACTGGCCGAGGCGCCGAAGGACATCAGCCTGCTCGACATCGTCCTTGCGGTTGAAGGTCCGGCGCCCGCGTTTCGATGTGCAGAGATCCGCCAGCGTGGGCCGAACCCTCTTCCGCAGCGCTACTTTACCAAGCCCTGCCAGATCAACGCCGCGATGTTGAAGGCCGAGAAGGTCTATCGATCAGAACTCGCCAAGGTGTCCGTCGCAGACCTTCTGGCGGATCTCGGCGCAGACGACGACGGCGGTATCGCCGCCCGTGGATGCGCCTTCCTGGAACTCCACGAACGCAAGACGGGCAATCGCGCCTCGTCATAGGAGAAAGCACCCATGACCAAGATGAAGAAGGTCGTCGTCATCGGCGGCACGGGCCTGATCGGCTCGAAGGCAGTGAAGCTGCTGCAGGACGCCGGCCATGAAGCGGTCGTTGCAAGCTCACGCAACGGCATCAACGCCTACACGGGACAAGGACTGGAAGCGGCGCTTACGGGCGCCGACGCCGTCATCGACGTGTCGAACATGCTCTCCTTCGACAAGGACGTCATCACCGACTTTTTCAGGACGTCGAGCCGGAACCTGACAAGCGCCGAACAGGCCGCGGGCGTGCGCCATCACGTCGCCCTCTCGATCGTTAATGCCGACCAGCTTGCGGCCAATCCTTACATGGCCGGCAAGCTGGCACAGGAAGAGGCGGTCGCATCCTCCGGTCAGGCCTATACCATCGTCCGGGCAACGCAGTTCCACGAATTCATCGAAACCCTGGCTGGCGCCTATGCAGCCGACGGGGTGGTCAAGGTACCGGATATCGACTTTCAGCCGATCGCGGCCAGTGACGTCGCCGCCGCTCTGGTAGAGGCCGCGCTCGGGCAGCCGAAGAACGGAACGGTCGATCTTGCCGGACCGCATCGGGCACCGTTCGAAACCTTTATTCGGGCGTATCTCGATGCGAAGGGCGACGGCAGTCCGGTGACCGCGGACGCCGCGGTCGATTACTTCGGCGCCCCCGTCGCCAAAGGCTCGCTTGTTCCAGGTGGAGAGTACATCAAGGGCCGCGTCACGGTCGCCGAATGGCTTAAGGTATAGAAGGAGCGCACGATCATGAAGACCATTTCATATGCGGCTGCGGCACTCGCGGCCACCCTTGCCACCGCGTCCGCTCACGATGTCGCGAAGCCAGGACTCGCGTACGATACGAAGGATGCCAAGGTGACGCTCGTCTACGAGCATCCCCTGCCCGACGTTCCCGGCAAGAGCCTCAAGGGCGTCCTCGTCGAGTACGGCCCCGGCGGCTACAGCTCCGCCCACACGCATGCGAAGTCTGCGCTGATCTATGCCACGGTCCTAGAAGGCGCGATCCAGAGCGCCGTGAATGGTGGCGAGACGAAGACCTTTACCGCCGGTCAGAACTTCACCGAGCTGCCCGGAGACCGGCACGACGTCAGCGCCAATGCAAGCAAGACTGAACCGGCGAAGCTGCTCGCCGTCTTCGTCGTCGACACCAGCGACACCGTCCTGACGACGCCGCGCAAGCCGTAAAGCGTCCTCCGAACCTATTCGCTAAACCACAGATCAACCAACGACGGCTTCTCCGGCGATCGGAAAGCCGTGTCCTCAAAAAAGGAAAACAACATGTCCCGCATGAACTGGTCCGAAGTCGCCCCCGAGGGTGCCAAGGCGCTCTTCGGTGTCCACCACTATGTCACGGCCAAGACAAACCTGCCGGCAGAGCTGATCCACCTCGTCTTTCTGCGCGTGTCCCAGATCAACGGCTGCGCCCACTGCATAGACATGCACAGCCGCGATCTGCGCAAGACGATGTCCATCGACAAGATCACGCTGGTTGCCGTGTGGGACGAGGTGCCTCACCTGTTCAGCGACAAGGAACGCGCCGCTCTCGCCTGGGCAGAGGAAGTGACAAATGTCAGCCAGACCCATGCGTCGGACGAGGCCTATGCTGCCGCTGCGGCCGCCTTCGACCCGAAGGACCTCGTCGATCTGACGATCGCGATCGCCGCTATGAACGCCTTCAACCGCCTCGGCGCGCCGTTTCGCCTTCCGGTGGCGGCAAAGGCCTGATTTGGCCCGCAGCACTCGGAAGAAAGTGGCCCGCCGGACTGCGCAAAGGTCCGGCAGGCTGCGCCGACTACAGCGGCGACGAGACCATCCGCGTCGCCATCTCCCAAAGACGGAAAGCGTTCTGTGCATCAACCGCGTATCTTGCTACTCCCTTGAACGGCAAGGCTCCGCGCTCGTCGACGACAGGGGCTTCCTGGCAGTCATCGAAATATTTGCCGGAAATTCCCTCCACAAGCGGCGACGCCGCAAGCAACACCGTCGTGGATGCCCCCTGCTCTATCGTCTTGCGCAGATGCTCGGGTGTGCGAAGGCCGCCAGTGTGCTTCTGGAGGCCGGTAGCGATCGCTCCGGGGTTGAGGGCGTTCGACGTGATTCCGTCGCATGCCCACGCCTGCCTGATACCAACGGACATCAGAATGCAGGCCGTCTTCGACTGCCCGTAGGCAAGCAGCGGATCGTAGGGAATGAAGCGGAAGTCTGGATCATCCCAGAATACCGGTGCAAACAGGTTACCCGTCGAGGCGACGGAAACGACGCGGGCGCCGTTCGCGCTGGCCAGATGCTTTCGCAGGCCAAGCGTCAACGCGAAATGCCCCAGATAGTTCGTGGCGAACTGCATCTCCCTCCCTTCCGCACTCCTCTGCAGTTCGGGAATGGCCATCACGCCCGCGTTGTTGATGAGGACGTGAAGGGGTTCGTCCCAGGACTCGGCAAATTCCTGCACGGAGGACAGATCGGAGAGGTCGAGGCGACGAACGCTTAGCCGAGCGGCGGGCATTGCCTGCCTCATCTCGGCGACAGCTCTCTCGGCCTCGTCCGGGCGGCGCGCCGCGATTGTTACAGCCGCGCCTGCCGCCGCGAGTGCGCGGCTCGTCTCCATCCCGATGCCCGCGGCGCCCCCGGTGACGATGACATTTCGTCCGGCAAGCTCGACGCCTTCCAGAACGTCAGCGGCGGTCGACGAGAACCCAAATGGGATGGATGAAGTCATGGTCCTACTCCTTCGAACATTCGACTTGCCCGAAAGATAAGCGCGTGGCATTCGTGAACTAGATGGCAGAGGTTACACGCAATGATGAGATAATTCGTACAGTCGGCTCGCTCCCGCCCGGCGAGCTCGCGGCCTTTCTTGCCGTTTCCGAGCACGGCGGCTTTCGTGCCGCCTCGCGAAGGCTCGGCCAGACGCCGTCGGCGCTGAGCCACGCGGTCGCCGGACTGGAGAGGCGTCTCAAGGTGAAGCTTTTTCACCGTTCGACCCGGAACGTATCGCTGACGGAACCGGGGCGGAGACTTGCGCAACGGCTTATGCCGGCGCTTTCGGAAATTGGCCTCGCGGTCGAGGAGCTGCACGAACAGAGCACCTCGTTGTCCGGGCTGATACGGATCAACTGCGACGCCAATGCCGCCGAGCAGGTCCTGATGCCACTTCTGACCCGCTTCATGAAGCTCCAGCCCACCATGCGCTTCGAAATCCGCTCCGAGGGGAGACTGGTCGATATCGCCGAAGGAGGATACGACTGTGGGGTCCGGGCGGCCGAACTTGTACCCGACGAGATGGTCGCGGTCGCTATCGGTCCAGACCAGCAGCACATCGTCGTGGCGTCGCCTGCCTATCTTGGTGGCGCGCCCGCCATCAAGATACCGTCGGACCTTTCGCTGCACCAGTGCGTCCAGCTTCGTATGGCGAACGGGTCGATCTATCGCTGGGAGTTCCAGCGCCGCGGCGAGGACGTCGTCGTGACAACGCCCGGCAATCTCGTCGTCGACCAGTCCAGACTTCTTTTGGCAGCGGCGTTGGACGGTATCGGTCTTGCATATGTGACGCGATGGATGGCGGCCGACGCTCTCGCCAACGGCAAGCTGCAGCAGGTGCTGGACGATTGGACACCGCCCTACCCGGGCCTTTGTCTCTACTACCCGCGGCACCGCCATCTCGGCTCGGGCATGCGCGCCTTCCTTAATTTCCTGAAGGCCGAAGGATCGTTACGAGCTGCGCCTTGACGACGACCCAAGCGGCACCATTCTCCCGGGCATGAAAGCTGTCGCCCCCTCCTCCCAACGCTCACTCAGATCGCTTCCCGAGATGCCAGAAAGCGTTGGCCGATCGCATGTCGGAGGTCACACTTGCGGGCAGTGCGGCCGGCTGGCGTCCCGAAGAGATAGCTGCCGCGCTCGTCGAATTGGCGGACAACGCCATGTTGACAGTCCTCGCGACCCGAGACGTTGAACGCAATCTTGCCTTCTGAAGAAAGACTGATCATGTGCGGACGCTTTTCCTTCAAGCATGAATGGCCGGACTTCGTGGATCTTCACGATCTGCTCTGGGATGTCGAGCGCTGCCGCAACACGCGTGCGGGCCGCAACACCGCGCCGACGCGGCAGGTCCTTATGGTGTACAACGAAGCCAATGGACGCAGGTAGCCGATGAGGCTCGATACCGCGCCGGCGTTTCGAGAAGCTTTCAAGAGCCCGCGATGCGTCGACCGTTCCTTCGTCAAAGGCCGATGGAGGCATCAGGCACAGCAATTCATCGCCCCGTCGATGTCATCCGCAGATCACTTCCATGACCAGCATGGGCGGCCAACGTCACCGGCGCCGCAACCAAGCACTCCGAAAGGGAATTTTCAGGCTCGGGAGCGGCTACTGCACCTAAACTTTGTCCTCTTCGACGGCGCCGCTGCGCGCCGGATTTCCTTCTGCGAAACGATATGCCCCTGTAGTGGCTAAGGCCTCAGCGAGTTTCGCGGCGTCATAGGGTTTTGCCAAAACGATGGCACCTGTCTCACCGCGCACAGCCGTCGGATCCCCGGTGGCGAATACGATCGTCGTTGACGGGTTCAGAGCCCTGGCCTCAGCCGCCAGCTCTAATCCCGATGCGCCTGGTAGATTGAGGTCGGTCATGAGGATATCGACTTTCATCGTCTGCAGAGCCGCTTCGGCTTCCTCAGCACTTCCCGCCTCGACGACAATCAATCCGGCATCCTGCAGCATCTCGGCCGTATTGATGCGGATGAGCGCATCGTCCTCGACCAGCAATACACTTATGCGTGCGACGTGTTCCGCAGTCACCGCCGCTGCGCTCTTGGCGGACGTCACCGGCGTGTCCAGTTGTGGCAGGGGCTCCGGCGGAAGTCCCGTTGACTTTTGATCTTTACGCTGAGCTTGATTGGCCAAAACATGCCGGAATTTCCGCGCAAGCGCCTCACGGGTATAGGGCTTCGACAACAGCTCGACCCCTGCATCGAGCTTACCGCCGTGAACAATCGAGTTTTCGGTGTAGCCAGACGTAAACAAGACAGCGATATTCGGCAGTCGTTCTTTCGCCTTGCGGGCGAGTTCGGGGCTTTTGAGCGTGCCTGGCATCACGACGTCAGTGAAAAGAATATCGATCGGAATGCCGCTATCGATCACCGTCAGCGCGCTCGATGCATCAACCGCCTTCAGCGTGCGATATCCGAGGTCGGTCAGCATCGCGATGACAGTCTCGCGGACCTGCGCGTCATCCTCGACGACAAGGACAGTTTCCGTGCCCCCGACGATCGGCCCATTATCGACGGCGACTTCGACATCTTCCGCCTCCATCGCGCGCGGCAAATAAAGCTTGATCGTCGTGCCGTGACCAACTTCCGAGTAGATTTTGACATGCCCGCCCGACTGCTTGACAAAGCCGTAGACCATCGACAGGCCGAGACCGGAGCCTTTGCCCTCTGCCTTCGTCGAGAAAAACGGCTCAAACACCTTCTCGATGATCTCAGGCGGCATGCCCGACCCAGTATCGGTCACCGCCATCATTACATATTGACCGGGGGTGACCTCGTCATGCGAGCGCGCATAGGCATCGTCAAGATGCGCATTCGACAGCTCGATGGTGAGTTTACCCCGTCCTTCCATGGCATCGCGTGCGTTGATCGCGAGATTAAGGAGAGCATTTTCGATCTGCGTCGGGTCGATGAAGGTATTCCAAAGCCCTCCTCCAACAACCGTCTCAACCTCAATGGCTTCGCCGATTGCGCGTCGGATCATATCATCCATGTCGCGGACGAACCGGCTGATGTTGACCACCTTAGGCTCTAGCGCCTGACGGCGCCCAAAGGCTAGGAGCTGGCTTGCCAGCTTGGAGCCACGCGATACGCCCGCCATGGCGTTTGCGATCTTCGACTCGGCGCGTTGGTTGCCGGTGACCTCCTTCGAGAGGAGTTGCAGATTGCCGCTCACGACCTGCAACAGGTTGTTAAAGTCATGCGCGACGCCGCCGGTCAGTTTCCCGACTGTTTCCATCTTCTGGGCCTGCGCCAGCTTTACTTCGGCCTGACGGCGCTCGGCGACTTCGGAGATAACCCGCGCCTCAAGATTTTCATTCAGCTGCTTGAGCTGCTCTTCGGCCCGTTCTCGGTGACGGACCTGGCGAGCAAGCACGTCCGCCTGATCGCGCAAAGTGGCCTCCGCCGCGCGCTGATGGGTGATATCGGTATGTACGCCCACCCATTCGACGATATCGCCATTTGAACTGATGATCGGCAAGGCCCGGATGGCGAACTGGCGCCAGGCGCCATCGTGTCGGCGGACGCGGTGCTCATGCACATACATGGATTTGGCTTCGACAGCCGCGTTCCAGGTCGCGACTGAGGCATCCATGTCATCCGGATGCACCGCTTGCGCCCAACCGAAACCTTGATATTGAGCAAAAGTCTGACCGGTGAGTGCTGCCCACCCCGGTTGTTCTCCGACCATTCTACCATCGGCACTATTGGTCCAGAGGACACCATGCACCGCGTTCATAGCCGTGCGAAAGCGGCTATTGCTCATTTCCAGCTCGGCTTCGCGCACAGCACGATCTTCGATATCGATGCCAAGGATGTAGACGCCCGGTACTGACCCGTCGGCCTCGACATGGGGTACGTAACGGATCTCGAGACGACGCGGCGCGCCGCCGTTGACCGGCATGTCGGCCTCGCCTGTCACGACTTCACCAGCCAATGCGCGATCAATGTCAGGCCGCCGGTTTTCGTACGGCCCCTGGCCAATCACTGCGCCGATGTGTCTACCGATCATGTCATCAGGCTTCATCCCGAACCACGTCTCGTAGGCATGATTGGCGAAGCGATAAATGTGCTGACGGTCCACATACGATATCAGCATCGGCACAGCATCGGTCACGCGGCGGAGTTTACCTTCGCTGTCCTTCATGCGCTTTTCCATCGCGACGCGGTCACTGTTGTCGACGACCGTGCACATCACGCCGCCGATTTTGCCATCAGCCTCATATACCGGCGTATAAAAGAGATCGAAGATAAATTCCTCAGGCCGCCCATCTCGGATGAGCGTCATGCTTTGATCGTGATAGGAACGAAGCTCCCCGCCAAGGCCGGCCTCAAGCATGTCGCGGTTCCAGTCCCAGATCTCAGGCCAGACTTCCGCGACGTTGCTGCCGAGAGCGCCTGGATGTTTATCGCCTGCGATCTTCGCGTAAGTGTCGTTATAGACCATCACATGGCCCGGTCCCCACATCAGCACTTTCGCGACCGGAGAGTTCACAATGTTGGCGATAGTCGTGCGGAGTTCGACAGACCAACCGCTCATCGGTCCAAGGGCAGTCGCAGACCAGTCTATCTCCCGAATGATTTTTCCGCAGACCCCGCCTCCGATCGGCCACGCTGATGCGACTGTTGCCGCCGGTCTCAGTCCATCGCGAAGCAATCGTAGCCCCGACTGGACAACCTCACTGGCGTTACTGTAGTCGCCGGACGACAAACATTCGGAGATGAACCCCTCGAGTTCGGGGGTCAACGTGAAATTGCGTGTGAGACGTTTGGCCATAATTGGCTCGTCTCATGGAATTTTGCATGTGTCAACGTGTGGCGCTCCACAAGGGATTCTTGCTCTCGATGACCCGGCTTTCCGCCAATATTTGGATCTCGATAATCGGAAACGACAGCATCGTTGCTGAGCGCCTTCAGCACAGCTCCAGTGATAGCGATTGCTTGCAGTTCGTTGCTAAGCTACGGCTAAGACCTGGTCGCCAGGAGCTGCAGGCATTGTCAGGGTTTCAAAGCTCGCTTTTGCCAGTACATAGCCCTGAATGAGCGATACGCCGAGATCTTTCAGCGTCGCCAGCTCATCGACCGTTTCGACCCCCTCGCACAGAGGGACAATTGCCAGGCCCTCGAGCATATCGAGCGTGTGTTTTACAATTTTGCGTCTCACCGGATCGACATCGATCCCACGGATCAGATCCATATCCAGCTTCACGATGTCAGGCTGGAAATGGGTTAAAAGCCCAAGACCCGAATGACCCGCCCCGAAATCATCGATCGCGGTTTTAAATCCCATGTCTCTGTAGGTGCGAAGGATATGAAGGACGTGTTTGGTATCGAGTTGCTCGTTCTCGGTAAATTCGAAAATAATACGATCGAGAGGAAAGCCCGTCTTCATCGCGGTGGCCAGTGTAAGTCGAATACAAGCCCGCGGTTCATAAACGGCGTTCGGCATAAAATTAATTGAAAGCTTCACGTCATCAGCCGGATCGTAAAGGCCCGAAGCCAATTCGATCGCCTTGACCCGACATTGCTGGTCGAAAGCATAACGATTGCTATCCTTGATCTGGCTGAGAATCGAACCAGCCCCCTCGCCATTCGGACCCCGCACCAAGGCCTCGTGCGCAAAAACAGCGCCAGTCCTGATATTCACGATAGGCTGAAACGCCATCGAGAAAGGAACCTCGAAAGCAGCGCCATCGCGGCAGCCATCACAGTGCGTTGGCATATAGAGCCCTCCATCAGATGATAAGCCTTACCGGATCGCCGATTAAACTTTCGTTGCTCGGCAATACGATAAATCGCGGTCGTTGCTTAACACTCACCCTTTACATCGCTTCCAGGGACGCGACCTATGGTCCACCGATACACTTGAGGGACGACATGAGCGAAAATCCTGAGCCGCCGAAGATCAACAAGGGTAGCCTTCAAGAACTGATCGGAGGCCTCAGTGACGGCATCATCCTTTTAGAAGAGGGAGGCCGGATAGCATGGGCCAATGCAGCAGCCTTTGCCATGCATCGAGTGAGTAGCATTGAGGAACTCGGAGGCGACGCAGCAGGATATCGGCGAACGTTCACCCTGCGGTATCGTAACAATCATCTTCTGGAGGCAGGCCAATACCCGATAGAGCGGCTTCTCGCTGGCGAAACAATCGACGATGTGACAGTCGAGATATCGCCGGCAGCCGACCTTGACCTGGTCTGGGTACACACCGTTCGCACGATGTTCATCACCGACGCTGGCGACAAGCCTGACGCACTGGCCCTGATCGTCAAAGACGAGACCTCACGCTTTGAAGCGGAGGAGCGGTTCGAGCGATCGTTCAATGCCAATCCGGCCCCTGGCCTGATCTGCCGGCTCGACGATCAGCGCTTCATTCGTGTCAACGAGGGATTCCTGGAGATGACCGGCTTCACCAAGGACGATGTCATCGGCAGAACCGTCGAGGCGATCGGACTGTTTTCGAACTGCGAAACCGCCGATGATGCCCTTTCGAAACTCAACGATGGCCGGGTGATACGCCATCGCGAGGCCTTGGTGCCTCTGCCTGGCGGTGGCGACCGGCTTGTGATCGTCGCCGGTGAGCCGATTTCCGTGGTCGAAGAACCGTGCATGCTGTTTACCTTCGCCGATCTCGACGCCCGGAGAAAGGCCCAAAACGCACTTCGCCAGAGCGAAGAGCGGTTTTCAAAATCGTTCCGGCTGTCCCCTGCTCCGGCAGCGATTTCACGGCTCGACGACTTCGTATTTACAGAAGCAAACGACGCTTTTCTGCAGATTTCCGGATACCAGCTGACGGAAGTTGTCGGCCGGACTGCCGGCGAGCTTCACCTTTGGCAGGACATCGCCGCCAGACGCGCTTTGGAGCAGAAGCTGCGTGACAATATCTTCGTTCGGGAAGAACCGATGCGGTTGAAACAGAGAGACGGTGATCTTGCAGACTGTCTGGTTTCCGCCGAGCGCGTCGAAATCAATGACGAGCAGTGTGTTGTCTGGGCGCTTCAGGATGTGACAGAACGCCGGCGCAGCGAGGCGCAGCTCGTCGAGGCGATCGAAAGTGTCATGGCCGATACGTCATGGTTTAGCCGTTCGATCGTTGAGCGTCTTGCAACGCTCAAGCAAGGGTCGGCAGCCCCGACGACAGAATTGCTGGAGCTCAGCGAGCGAGAGCGACAAATTCTTGGCCTGATCTGCAACGGCCAGAGCGACGCCGAGATGGGAGAAACGCTCCATCTTTCGAAAAACACCATTCGAAACCACGTCGCTTCGCTCTATGCGAAGATCGGCGTCAACCGCCGAGCTGCTGCGGTGATTTGGGCGCGTGAGCGCGGCTTTACAGCACCCGATCAAAAACATCGGGTGCAGCCTGGGAGAAAACCGAGAAAAAAGTGATTTCGACCGCAAAAAAGGTCACGGGATACTAATCGCCCTAGTACTTTCAGCTCTGAGTTTTCACTAGGTGCAGCCTTATTTTCTCGTTCATGGCGCCGGTCGACACCGGGGTCAGTGATCGAAACGCTGTCTAAGGAAAGGCTGCATTATGGATAAGAACCGTATCGAAGGTGCCGCAAAGGAACTGAAGGGCACGATCAAGGAAGTCGCCGGCAAAGTCACGGGCAACGAGAAACTTGAGGCAGAAGGCAAGGTCGACAAGGCCGCCGGCCAGGTACAAGGCGCCGTTGGTAAGGGCAAGGACGCCGTCAAGGATGCGCTGAAGTGAGGTTGTGATGACGGCTCGCTACAAAGGCGAGCCGTCATCACCCAATAAGGATCACGCCAGATGCTTTTTCAATCTTTTGCAAGCGTAGCAACCGCTGCGGACCCCATTGCGAGTAGTGAGGCGATCAGGTGCCTTTTGGCCTATACCTACGGTCTAGAAGATTGTCAGATCAAAGTTGAAGTAGTTGACGGCGCCATCATGCTGACCGGTATGGCGTCGTCAGAGGAAGCCTCACGTATGGCGACCTCGATTGCTGCCGACTTCACGTCAAAACAGGTAATTTGTGGTCTGCAGGTCGCTGTCACGTCAAGGCGCGCCTGAAGCTGATCGCAAAACAGAACCGCTATGTTTCAAACAAGGAAGAGACCATGAAAAAGACGCTCGTTCTCGCGGTGGCCACCACACTTGGCTTTGGCTCCGTTGCCGCGGCAGCCGATACCCACCACAGCAAAAGGCAGCATAAGCAGCAGGTTGCGTCACAGCCGAAAGAGCGGCTGGGTACGCTTTCCTGCGAAGTCGCCGGCGGTATTGGCCTTCTGATCGGCTCCAGCCGCGCGGTGGATTGCCAGTTCAAGCAGCGAACCGGGAAGGTCGAACGTTACAACGGTACGATCGGAAAGCTCGGCATTGATGTCGGGGTGACCGGCAAATCCTATCTGAGCTGGATCGTGGTCAACACGAAGCCGACGACAGTTGGCGAAGGCAGCCTTGCCGGGACCTATGTCGGAGCGTCCGCTGGCGCATCTCTTGGTTTGGGCCTGGGGGCAAACGCGCTGGTTGGAGGCAATGCCACCAATTTTGGCCTGCAGCCGCTCAGTGCTGAAGCCGGGACCGGTCTCAATGTCGCAGCCGGCGTCTCGCGCCTGCAACTCCGTAAGGCAGACTAATCCGCGATCGTTCTCATCCCGACGGCCATGAATCCGATCGCCGGGCGCACTAGAGGGGCAAGGCTGTGCCCCTCTTATGATTTTGGATGCCGACTACAAGGTAATACCCAGCTGGTATCGGAGAGCCAAGACGCATCGAGCAGGGTAGTCGTCACGCTGCTGGGACGTGCACCGGCATGGTGAAAGTGAGTGGATGGCATTGAACTCTTCTGCAGAAACCGGCAAAGCGGCAGCGCCTTAGATTAGGGTGTCAGTTCAGTCGCAACAAAGCTTGAACGCCAGACCCCAACCACGCGATCTGCCGAGCCCATTCGGCACTCAGCTGATTGGCCTAAGCCTGAAGCAATTTGTTTCCCAGTTCGGCGCTGACGTTGTCCGGCTCGACAGGCTCCGACTTCGACCCGTATGAAAATGCCAATTGAAGCGCCGTACGACGAGGTTCATCTCCCCGCCTGCGTCGCCAAGGCCCCAGCGCCCCGCGTCGCCGACGTGCTCGTTGACGATGAGCGACAGAGGCGTCGCCTTCACGGCCGGCACGAAGTCCGGCGAGGTATCGGCGTCAGGCGAATGTCGTCACGCTTGATCGACTCGATAAAATCGATCGTAAGCTCTCAGTGAAATCGCCTCACGAATGCGCGACACCGCGGCCCGATCCGTCTCAGCCCGCTGCAAGAGCTGACAGTTCCGGCCGATATGGTCTGCATTAGAATAGCCCGTCAGCTTCTGGAACGCCGCGTTGCAGAAAATAATCGAGTTGTCGTCTTGGCTCGGATCGGTGCCGATCATCGGCATGCGCGCTCCGCGGCCAACGGGTCTTCCCGCACATGCGCATCCGCTAGGCGGTTTCCAGCTGTCCTGGCGTCCAGCCGTCTCTGGTCGGTGTCCTGCATCGTCAGCCTCTGAAAGTCCACACGGTCAGTTTCGGCGCAGGATATGGTCCCGCATTTACTCGGATTCGGGGAAGACAAAGAGACGTTGTCGATAGTGTCTATAACCTTTCTTGTCCTGGTTAGAAAAATCCCTCCTCAATCAACCATAACTCCGCCCCGCCTTGCCGTACGCACCTCGCAATTGGTGTGATCAGCCAAGACAGTGACAAGGGAACAAAAGGTGTATACTAACCTGCTAATTGACAGCACCGAAGAACGACGGATCGACCGCGAGATCAATCAAACCAGCTCAGGATCAGATCCGTTCGCTGCCGCGATGCGGGCCTCGCGGATGCCGATGATCATCAACGATCCCCGTCGCCCGGACAACCCAATCGTTTTCGTCAACGAAGCCTTTGCCGCCCTCACGGGATACAGCCGCCAGGAAGCGCTGGGACGGAACTGCCGCTTTCTCCAGGGACCCGGCACGAATTCGCACGACGTCGAAAGAATCCGAAAAGCGGTCGCCGATAAACGCCCCATCGAGATAGACCTTCTCAACTATCGTAAGGACGGCTCGCTGTTCTGGAACAGGCTGCTCATATCACCGGTCTTCGACGGCGGGGAGCTGACCTATTTCTTTGCCTCCCAGTATGACGCGACTTCGGAGCGGACAGCGCCGTCCCGTCCGGAGCAGCAGGAGCTGGAAGCCACGCTCCAGCGCCGGATCGTCGATCTGACGGCAAGCGAGGAGAGGCTAAACTTCACCCTCAAGGCGGGCGGCCTTGGAGTTTGGACGCTGGACGTTCAGGACGGGCGGCTGGTCTGTTCGCCGATCTGCAAGGCGAACTTCGGACGCCAACCTGCCGAGAACTTCACCTACGACGATTTGCGAGCATCAGTGCATCCCGATGATTTGGAACGGTGGCAGCAGACCGTTGCGGCGGCGCTGGCGTCCGATGGCAACCTTCATGTCGAGTACAGGATCATCAAGCCGGATGGCAGTCCTGCGTGGATCGAAGTCCGGGCGGAGACGAAGTTCGACGAAGCGGGACGGCCTTTGCAGATGAGCGGCGTTTCGATCGACACGACCGAACGCAGGCAGGCGGAGGCCTATCGCGCGATGATGGCCCAGGAAATGGGACATCGGATGAAGAACATGCTGGCGACCACCCAGTCGATCGTCAATTAGTCGCTGCGTGCAGACCAGTCGATCGAGAGGATGAGGTCGACAATATCGGAACGTCTGGCAGCCTTGTCCCGCTCCGCAGACGTTCTGCGCGGGCGAGAGTTCGAGACGCTCGGCTTGCGCGAGATAGTGGAGCAGGCAGTCGCGCCTTTCAACGAGGCCGGCCGCATCGCGTCCGACGGGCCTGACCTCGAGGTCTCACATCGGTCGAATACAAGCCTTTCGCTGGCTCTGCACGAGCTCGCGACAAACGCGGCAAGGTACGGCGCTCTTTCCGTGCCGGATGGCCACGTCGATATCGACTGGAGTGTCGGTGGAGGCGACTTCAAATTCCGATGGCGCGAATCCGGCGGGCCGACTGTCGTGGAGCCGAGACGACGAGGCTTCGGAACGAAACTTATTCAGATGCTCGGCGCGAGCCTGCGTGGCAAGGCCGACATCGAATTTCGCCCGGAGGGTCTGTCGTTTACCGTTACGACTTCAAAAGATGCACTAACGCAGCCTTGCTGAAGGAGGCGACTGTGACGACGCTGCTCGGTCTACCGCGCTACTCCAGGTCGGTTTTCGTGACATGAAGGCAGCAGCCGCGCCGCCATCCCGACGCGGCTCGCGGCCGCCAAATGGCCTCGCCACTGTTTCAGGTACGGCGGTGAACCCGTCGCACAAAGAGATCGTCGCACAAGCCAAGGCTCAACCCAGCCCCATCCGTGCGACGAACTCGCTTGAAGAAACGCGCATCGATCGTGTAAATTGTTTCCGGGAGCGCACCTCCACCGCGCTCCATTGAGGCCGTCCAAGCTGCCTCTAACTCTCACCTTGGGCGGTCTCTTCAATCAGTTCGAATGGGTATCGCCGATGGCAGTTGCAGTGATCGCTAGCCTTGCATCCTTCCTCCTGGGGATGATCACCGTGCGCATGGCCGGGCTTCGGCATGAAGTGATCGGCGGGTTGCTTGGGCTGAGCTGGTTCTGGGGAACTTCATCTGGCTAATGCAGAATAAGCGGCGTGAGATTGAAGCGATCAAAAAGGAGCTAGAGCGAATGTATCCCCGGCTGAACTTCTAAGCTTCATCGCATTCCTGCATAGAAAAAGCCCACGCGAGGGCGGCGCGTGGGCTTTCATTATCTCTGCCAATGGGTTCTGAGGGGAGCAGAGATTGAACGCGTGCGGTTGGGTTTCCATAACGTTCGCCGATTAAACGACTCGGGTGACGTTGGGTTCCATCGAATCTTGGAAAATTGGATTGTACCCATGTTGACAAATCGCTGCGCCCTATTTTAGCAATCCGCTCGTGATGGACCTGAGATAACCATCACGAGAAATGCTGGTGCGCATGAAGAGACCCCGGGATCCAGGGCAAAGGTGGTTCCGGGGTCTTTTTTTTGCAAAAAAGGCGCCGGTGTTTCCACCGGCGCAGTTGGTCATACAGTTGAGAACTGCCGCCCGACTTAGCAAGAACTGGGGTAGCTTGCTCGAACAGGTAAACAAAGCGCCGGGCGGCACAAAGTCAACCTGCGTGGAGCCTTGAAGTTCCCTAGGCTACGCGTTTTCGCTCTGTTTCTGGTCTCAAGGCCGCATCTTTCGCCATTTGGATCATGTACGCGACAAAAGGTTTGTCGCTCAATTCCGCCAACTTCTTTGCTGCTTCCAGATGATCGACGAGATGAACTTGCGACATATCTACCTCCTGACTGTCCGCATATTCATCTTTGCTAATGACTCTTAAGCGAAGCTTACCATGGGTAGACTATTTTTGGCCTTTGATGCCGCATGGGTAGTACAGAGGAGTTTGCCGCTCGGCATACGCAGGAAGAAACTCTGACAATCGACTGAAAGAGCGCCGAGCGGCAGCGTAACAACTTGCGGTGAGCTTACTGGTTCCAAGAAAAAAGCCACCACAAGGCTTAATTCGTGGTGGCTGCCAAGTCGTTGATGGAGAACGGTTTGCCATCAATGCGATATTGTTATTGGCATTGACTGGCATCTGCAAGAGCGCAGCAACCCGTTCATCATCCATTGGCTAGCGCGGATCCCATCTTCACGCATGTCTAACACCATCTGACAGCTTTCATATGATCGCGCGATCACGGTCACGGAAGCCGATGAAAAACCTGCGGCCGTTCAAATGCACGCGTCGCTTCATGAGAAGATGAACATGATCCTCGGCGTCTTCCTCAAGGTTTATCAACGACAGGAAGCGGACAGACGCCATCGACGCGGTCCCCGCCGACGGGCTGGGCCCATCTGAGCTGGAACCCTTTGGACCTCGTCTTTTCGTCGGCAGCCTTCGGTGGGCTTATCGCCTGATGCATACCCCGTGCGAGCCGGTCAAAACCGGGCCCCGCGTACGGCGAGAAGCCGCTTAGCGGTCGGCCCTCGAACATGCTTATTGAGGGCCGAGTTATCATGCACACCCCACTCGATCTCCTTGGCGTTGGCATCTTTCTTCCGGTCACGAGCGATTTGTCGAGGCGGCTCCCGTTAGTCAAGATCGATCACCTTGAACTCGCAGCTCCCTTCTCGGAGGTCTCTTCGAGTTCTGAGATATGCTTGAACTTTTCCGGGACGAGGCCGGCGACCCGGTCGACGTAGATCGTCGCGGCAGGTCTACGAGACCCCCATAAAATGAAAGACTGGATTGCGTTGGTCGGCGAGGTGGCGGGTGAGCTGATCATGCTGCACCTGGTCTGTCGATCGTCAGGAAGTGGCGTACAACCGGCTTTTCGGTCCCCGTATGGTACGCGAGCACCTTGCCCTGCAGGTCTGCATCGGCATGCGAAACGCGCTTGTGCTGGCGAAGATGCTCGGCCCAGGACTCCACCATGAACCATTCCACGATCTTCTCTGGATCGGCGGAATCTTCCGTCACGCCCCAGCCATAGGCGCCATCGCGACGACGTTCCTGGGAGAGCGTGTCGAGGGCGTGCAGAAACGCTTTGCGGTGCTGCTTTTCGACATGATATTCGATCAGGATCAGGACCGGTCCACGGTCATGAGCGACGGGCTCGGCAACGAGAGGCTCCGGCCAGTGGGCCGACGGGACCAGATCGGCATCCCCGGTCGGCAGCTTCACGCGGTGCATGATGAGCCCGGCGACCAGCAGACCGGCCGCGCCGATCACCAGCGCGCCGGAAACGCCAACTGCTTCACCGACGGCGCCCCAGCCAAGGCTGCCGGCCGTCATCGCGCCGTTGAAAACGGTGAGATAGACGGCAAGACCACGACCGCGCACCCAGTTCGGAAGGACAGCCTGAGCGGCACCATTGAGCGTTGTCAGAGCGGTAATCCACGCCCCGCCCAGAAAAAGCAGAGCGATAATGGCAATCGAATTCGAAGGCGCAAGGGCCAGGACTGACATCACGATAGCGGTGGTGATGGCTGCGCCAAGCATCAGGCCATCGGCGCTCAAACGTTCGCGCAGCTTCGGCATGACGAGCGCTCCGCCGATCGCACCGGCACCGACCGCGCCAAGCAGGATACCATAAAAGCTTGCACCACCGCCGAGAAGCTGGCGGGCTACCAGGGGAAGAAGGGCCCAGACCGCACTGGCGAAGGCGAAGAAGATTGCAGCGCGCAGCAGCACGACATGCAACGGGCGGCTTGCACGGGTGTAGCGAAGGCCAGCGCGAAAGGCTCCGAAGAAATTCTCCTGCAAAGCATCATTCGAATTTTTGGCGCGCGGCCACCAGACAAGTGCTGCGATGACGATGATATAGCTCGCGACGTCAGCACCATAGGTGAGACCCGCGCCGAACGCCGCAAGCAGAAGACCGCCTGCGGCCGGCCCGATCGACCGCGCAATGTTGATGCCGAGCGAATTCAGCGCCACGGCACTTTTGACGTCTTCCCGTCTGACGAGTTCGGGCACGATCGCCTGCCAGGTCGGCCCCATCAGCGCAGCGCCGATACCGCCGAGAAATGTCAGACCGATGAGGGCACTGACCGAGAGCATGCCCGTCTGGGCAAGAGCCATAAGGCTGATGCTGACAGAGGCGAGCAGCAGCTGGACGGCAATCAGGAACTTGCGCCGGTCGAGAATATCGGTCAGGACGCCGGCCGGGATGGCGAGCAGGAAGATCGGCAGCGTGCCCGCCGCCTGGACCATGGCGACAGCCGCCGGCGAGGCCGAAAGATCGGTCATCAGCCAGGAACTGGCGACATCGCGCATGAAGCTGCCGGTGTTGCCGAGAACGGTCGCAGCCCAGAGGACCGCGAAGACCGGTTGTGCAAGCGGTGCAAAGCTGCCCCCGGGCGACTTTGTGGTGCTCATTGTTCAGCTCCCTTGGTGATATCGAAAATGGTGACGAGGACGAAGGCCCCCGCGAGGCCGAGATGTTCGAAGAAGGCGTTGGTTGCCATCATCCGCTCCATGCCGGCGGGCAGTTCCCAGAAGCGGAGCGCGATGAAGGTCGCAAGGACAGTGAAGCCGGCGAGCGCGAGAGCGCCTGCCCACCGGAGCGTGCCAGAGACAACCAGGGCCGACGCAGTCAGCTCGAAGGCAATGACGGCGACAGCAAAGACCGGGGCCGGGTGGAGACCGAAATGCTCCATCTCGGCGATCGCGCCGCCGAAATCGAAGATCTTGGTCAGCGGGCCCTGGATATAGGCGGCGCAAAGCGAGAGCAGCGCGACCGTTCGCACGGCGGGCGCCGAAACGACATCGGCCAGAAGCCTGCGCGAGTTTGAAGGAGAGTGGCTGGTCATCATTGCTCCTGCGATCTGGGCCGGTCGGTTCGAGCGGCGCTGTGTTCGTCTGATGGAGCGATATTGCCGGGAACCATTGCGGCCAACAATTGCATCAATAGTTTCGATTTAATTGCGATAAACGCAATTATTCGCGGGAGTTTTCCCCTCTTATAAAACAAGCCTGGGGCAGCGGTCTCCCGCTGCCCAGGCCGATACGTCGTTCGATTATCGCGTCAGCCTCAAACGGCCCAGCAGGAGCAACCGAGTGCGCCGAAGAAGCCCTTGAGATCCGCGATCGGCAGCTTCGAGGTCCAGGCACCGGCATGGTCGTGGCTATGAACGCCGCAGTCGCTGGCGCAGCCGCAGGTGGAGATGGCCGTGCGGCGCAGCGAGCGTGCGCCCGCCCCTTCGGGTTCGCCCCAGGCAGCGTAGCCGCCGAACTTGCGCACCGGAGACCAATCCGGCATGGCGGGCGGGATATTGCTTTCGTCGTAGTTGGCGAAGTCACCCGAGCCGTAGACGATCTTGCCGCCGACCATCGTCAGATCGGAGGTCAGGAACGAGATCTCGTCCTCGGCGCAGGTGAAAAAGTCCTTGCTTGGCACCACGAGATCGGCGAACTGGCCTTTCTCGATGCGGCCCTTCTTGCCCTCTTCGTTGGAGAACCAGGTGACCTTTTCCGTCCACATCCTGAGCGCGGTCTCGCGGTCGAGGCAATTGGCACGCGGATAGAGCTGCATGCCGCCGACCGTTTTGCCCGTCACCATCCAGGAGAGCGATACCCACGGATTGTAGGAGGCGACACGCGTCGCATCCGTGCCGGCCGAAACATTGACGCCCTTGTCGAGCATGCGGCGGATCGGCGGCGTGGCCTCGGCAACGCCGTGGCCGTAACGCTCGACGAAATATTCGCCCTGATAGGCCATGCGATGCTGGGTGGCGATACCGCCGCCGAGTGCCGCGATACGGTCGATCGAGCGCTCCGAGATGGTCTCGGCATGGTCGAAGAACCAGTTGAGGCCCTCGAGCGGAATGTCCTTGTTGACCTTCTCGAAGACATCGAGCGAGCGCGAGATGGTTTCGTCATAAGTGGCGTGCATGCGCCAGGGCCAGCGGTTTTCGGCGAGAACGCGCACGACTTCCTCGAGCTCGCCTTCCATCTCCGGCGCCATTTCCGGGCGCGGCTGGCGGAAGTCCTCGAAATCGGCGGCGGAGAAGACCAGCATCTCGCCGGCACCATTGTGGCGGAAGTAGTCGTTGCCCTGCTTGTATTTGACCGAAGACGTCCAGTTGAGGAAGTCTTCCTTCTCCTGCTTCGGCTTCTGGGTGAACAGGTTATAGGCGAGACGAACTGTCAGCTGATTTTCGTCGGAGAGCTTCTGGATGACCTCGTAGTCATCGGGATAGTTCTGATTGCCGCCACCGGCGTCGATCACACCGGTAACGCCGAGACGATTGAGCTCGCGCATGAAATGTCGGGTGGAATTGACCTGGTAGTCGAAGGGCAGCTTGGGGCCTTTTGCCAGCGTCGAATAGAGAATGCCGGCGTTCGGCTTGGCAAGCAGCATGCCGGTCGGGTTGCCGTTGGCGTCGCGCGTGATCTCCCCGCCGGGCGGGTTCGGTGTGTCGCGGGTATAGCCGACGGCGCGGAGCGCAGCACCGTTCAAAAGCGCGCGGTCATAGAGATGCAGCAGGAAGACCGGCGTATCGGGCGCAACCGCATTGATCTCCTCGATCGTCGGCAGGCGCTTTTCGGCGAACTGGTGTTCGGTGAAGCCGCCGACGACGCGAACCCATTGCGGGGCCGGCGTGATCGCTACCTGACGCTTGAGCATGTCCATCGCGTCAGCCAGCGAACGAACGCCGTCCCAGCGCAGTTCCATGTTGTAGTTCAGACCACCGCGCACGACGTGGGTGTGGTTGTCGATCAGGCCGGGTAGGACGCGCTTGCCCTTGAGGTCGACGATCTTGGTGTCGGGGCCAGCGAGCGCCATGATCTCGGCGTCGGTGCCGACTTCAAGAAAGGTCCCGTCCTTGATAGCGACTGCGCTGGCAGTTGGATTGGTGCGATCGAGCGTGGTGATCAGACCGTGGTGGAGGATGAGGTCGGCGAACATGGGAAATGCTCCTGGCTTTATTATTAAGATTGATTTCAACGCCTTGCGCCGGGATCGACGGGCTGGGGCCCACCGCAAGCGAATCTCCTCTTGCGGTGTCAGCTATCGGACTTGTGCTGATCGTGGCGAGACAGGACAACGTCGTTGCGGCTCTCGCCCTTCGGCATATGGCCGAACATGTGCGGCTTGATCTGGTTGATCCAGGAGACGGCTGCGGGCTCCCTGCCGATCAGCGTCTTGGCGAAAGGAATGAGCTGTTCGCCAACCAGAATGCCAAGCAGGCCGACAAGGGCCACGATCGGCGGCGCGGGAGAGCGAACATTGAGCAGGCTGTAGACGATACCGACCAGAAGACCGGCGCCGATGGAAAGAATGTAGAGTTTCATGGGGGCATCCTCGACTGTGAATGAAGCCGCCTCCGCATCCGGACGTGCGATCCTGCGGAAGCGGCGGTGATGGGTGATTACTTGGCTGGGTTCGGGCCGATGCGCTTGCCGTGGCTGACGCGCTCGGCGCCGCCGTGGACATGCGTGACCGCGTAGTCGATGCCCATGCCGTAGGCGCCGGAATGTTCCTTCACCAGCGACGTGACCGCGTTATACGTCTCCTTGCGTGCCCAGTCGCGCTGCCACTCAAGCAGGACCTGCTGCCAGGTCACCGGAATTACGCCCGCCTGCACCATGCGGTCCATAGCGCGATTGTGGGCTTCCAGCGAGGTGCCGCCGGAGGCGTCGGCGACCATGTAGATCTCGTAGTCCGGGACGTCGTTGAGAGCGGAAAGCGCGAACGTCGTGTTGCACACTTCCGTCCAGAGACCGGAGACGACGATCTTCTTAGCGCCGCCGGCGGCATTCTTGGCAAGGGCGTCACGAACGTTCTGGTCGTCCCAGGAGTTCATCGACGTGCGCTCCAGAATGTCGTTCTCGGGGAAGACGCCGAGCAGTTCCGGGAAGGTGTTGCCGGAGAAGCTTTCCGTCTCGACCGTGGTGATCGTGGTCGGGATGTCGAAAATCCTGGCGGCCTTGGCGAGACCGACGACGTTGTTTTTCAATGTCTGCCGGTCGATCGACTGGACGCCGAAGGCCATCTGCGGCTGCTGGTCGATGAAGATGAGCTGGCTGTTTGCCGGGGTCAGGACTTGGAGCTTGGACATGGTACTTTCCTCGTGGTTGCGGCCCGCATGGGGTGCCTGAAAATCGATAGCGGCGGGCGGGAGCTTCCTGGCCCGCAGGCCGTTTCGCTCGCCGTCCTGGCTGCTGAAATCAAACCTAGCGTTCGACGCCGCGCTGCAGAATTGCAATAATTCTATTGAATGAATTGCGAAAAATGAAATAACCCTTGAGGATGCATGGGTCTGGATGTGCACGAAGGGCCGCGATCCTTGCCGATCGCAGCCCTCGTTGTCGTCAGATGTCTGGTATGCTCCTACGCAGCCAGGGGCACGAGGTTGGATTCTATTTCAGCGCGCATTGCCTCATAACGGCTGGGCAGCTTGAGCACCTCTCCGAGATGGGCGGTGTCCTCGTCTCGATTGAAGCCCGGTTCGTTCGTTGCGATCTCGAACAGAACGCCACCGGGCGTGCGGAAATAGATGGCCCAGAAATAATCCCGGTCTATGACCGGCGTGACCTGGTAACCGGTATCCATCAGAGCCTTGCGCACTTCGAGCTGCTGTTCACGGTTGTCGACGGCGAAGGCGATGTGGTGAACGGATCCGGCGCCCTGCCGGGCAAAGGGCGTCGTTGGCAGGAGCTGAAGGTCGATCGTGTCGGCGCCGTTTCCGCCCGGAATGATGAAGCGCGTGACGTCGCCTTCCTTTTCAGCGCGCTGGTAGCCCATGAACCCGAGCAGTTCTTCCGTCGCAGCCGTATCGTGCAGGCGGAAGCGAGCGCCGGCAAAACCGCGGATAGCAGCATCGTCCGGGATACCGCGACCAAGCCAGGGGGACGAGCGGCGGTCGTCGGCCGCTTCGATCAGCGCCAGGCTGTCGCCGTCCGGGCCCATGAAGCGAAGCCGCCTGGCTCCGAAGATTGTGTCTGCTTCCAGCCCATCGACGCCTTGCGAGGCCAGGCGGTCGCGCCAGAATTTCAGCGAACCTTTCGGCACGGAAAATTGCGTCTCGCCGACCTCGCCGACCCCGGGGCGGCCAAGCATCATGTTCTGAAAGGGAAAGTAGGTCATCACCGTCCCGGCGCTACCGGTCTCGTCGCCGTAATAAAGGTGATAGACGCTGGGATCGTCGAAGTTCACCGTCTGCTTGACGCGGCGCAGGCCGAGCGTATTTGTGAAGAAGTGGTTATTCTGGCGTGCGTCCGACGCCATAGACGTTACGTGATGCAGTCCCTTGATGTCCTTGATCATGTCGATGCCTTTCTCTCAGCACGGATGATTGTTGTGTGAAGGCAATCTAGGCCCGTTGATGACCAGGCGGAATTGCAATACTTGTTTTGAACGAATTGCGATTTTTGAAATAATGATATGAACGACTACAAGGCACTCCGCACCTTCCTCCTCGCCGCTGAGAAGCGGAACTTCGCCCAGGTGGCCCGCGAACTCGACATGACGCCCGCTGCCGTAACGCGAGCCATCGCCGCCCTGGAGGCAGAGCTCGGCGTTCAGCTCTTCGTGCGCACCACGCGCCAAGTGTCCCTCACCACCGACGGCGCGATCTTTGCTGCGCAGATCCAACCCGCGGTAAAGACGCTGGAGGATGCCCGACGCGAAGTGATGAACGCCCACAAAGCCGAGGAAGGACGCCTCAGGATCAGCGCACCGACCTGGTTCGGGAAGGTCGTGCTGCCGACGATCCTTTCCGGATTCAAGGAGCGCTATCCGAAGATCAGCTTCGAGATCTCCCTGTCTGACGGCCTGATCAACATCGTCGACGACGATTACGACCTGGCGATCCGCATCTCCTCGCAGCCCTCCGACAAGTTCACGATCTGGAGGAAGATCCGCGTCGTGCCGCGCATCCTTGTTGCCGCGCCCGGCAGCCGCTTCGTCACCATGTCGCATCCCAACGAACTGACGCCGGACGATTGCCTTGCCTATAGTGGAGAAAGCCGGCGGGAGAACTGGGTTCTGTCGGATGGTGGCTCAAGCATCGCAATATCGGCGGGGCGAGCGTTCAGCGCCAATAGCGGCGAGGTGCTCGCGGAAATGGCCGCAGACGGGGCAGGTGTCGCCCTGCTTCCGGGGTTCAACATCGCCGAGCACATCCGCAGTGGACGGCTCGTGCATGTGTTCAAGGGATGGGCGCCGCCAGATCTGTGGCTCACCCTTTACTATCCGCCCTACCAGGCTCTGCCGCCGCGTATTGCCTCCTTTTCGAAATTCTTCGAAGAGCAGGTGGCGGCGCATATGGTCATGCTGGATTGACAGGTAGCGGGAGAGCCTGAAGCTTCGTTGCCACAAGTTCCTGTAACTGCCATAGGTTCCGGTCGAAGATTTGGCGTTCTGCAAGATCAACGACGGTGCGATGCAGGTATTCCGCACAAGACCCGGCCGGTCCGCAGGCCTGGGCAATCAGCGCCGCCGCCTGTTCGAGAGGTACCTTTTGGGTCAGTGCTGACCGCGTCGGGCTTGCCCAGAATGTCAATGCGCGACGGGGTCCTGCCGGTGTCCGGACCGTGACCCAACGGACCATATCGCAAACTTCGACATAGCGGATTTCGCGGGCCAGGAGCCTACGTAGATCTTCCTTCTTCGACGCGCAGGCAAGCTTGAGGATCAGGCCGGTGCAGCTTCCTCCCGGCTGAAGGGCAAGCATAAGACCCGGCGCATCCGAGGTCGCCCGCAGCCGTTCGATCCTCAATGCGAACGCACGGTGCCATCCGAACGCGACGGCTCTTTCGAAGCCCGCCACGTCGAACCCGGGGTTCCACATCAGCGAGCCATAGGCAAACACCCAAATCTCTTGATCGCGCGCTTCCTCATCGACCCTCTGGACGAGCTCCTCGAGCTGGTTGGACGAGATGGGCGTCCAGTTAGGCTCCGGACCTTCGTCCGTAACAGTCCTCAAGGTCCTGGCAACGAGATCCGTGGTGAGATGCAAGGCGGATGGCGATCTCATCGTCGCTGAATATGGTCTTGGCATCGGGAAACCCATCAGGAAAGGTTCGCCGCGGCAGTGCATCACCCCGGCAACGCTTCGAGCGACTGTTGTCTAATCAGGCGACCGTGGCGTCGAGCACCGCGCGGAACGTGATCTCGACGATCTGTTCGGGGAAGGCGAGCGCACTCACTCCGATCAGGTTGCTTGCGACGGACGGAGTGTCCGTGCCGTACATCTCCTTGCGGACCTTTGATCCGGCTGCGAATGCACTCGCGACGTCGAGGACAAAAAGCGTCTCTTCGACAACGTCGTCGAGAGTGGCACCGAACTCAGAAAGAAGCTCTTGGCGTTCACATAGCTCTGACGTATCTGCGCCTCCATTGGCTCGAAGTCGACAGGACGGCCTTGCGCGTCAAGGGTGGCTGGCGCGACCATCTTGCCGTCGCCGTCTTGGCTTAACTGTCCAGAAATGTAGATCGTATCCTTGACCTGGACAGCCTGCGCGTAGCCGAAGGTTTGCTCCCAGGCAACGCCAAGGTTTGCGATTGTCTTTGTCGTCGTCATTACGTTTCCTATCGATATGCAGCGCGCTCGCGCGTGTGGACCAGCAATCCGAAGACGGCGGATGCGAGGGAGCCCGCACCCGCCGTCAATGCCGATCAGGCCCGGATGAAAGCCAACAGATCAGCGTTGAGAACGTCGGCGTTGACAGTCAGCATTCCGTGAGAGAAGCCCGGGTAGGTCTTCAGCGTGCCGTTTTTCAGGAGCTTGACGGATTTGTGGGCGGAATCTGCGATCGGGACGATCTGGTCGTCTTCGCCGTGCAGAACCAACGTCGGAACGCTGATATTCTTCAGGTCTTCGGTCTGGTCGGTTTCCGAGAATGCCTTGATGCCGTCGTAATGCGCTTTTGCGCCGCCCATCATTCCCTGACGCCACCAGTTCTGGATCACGCCTTCATGCACAGTCGCGCCATCGCGGTTGAAACCGTAGAATGGACCAGCCGGCACATCGCGGAAGAACTGCGCACGGTTTGCCGCAAGCGCCGAGCGAAAGCCGTCGAACACCTCCATCGGCAAGCCTTCGGGATTGGCCTCGGTCTTGACCATGATCGGCGGGACAGCAGAAACGAGAACTGCTTTGGCAACACGACCAGAAGGTTCGCCATGCTTTGCGACGTAGCGGGCAACCTCACCGCCGCCGGTGGAGTGACCGATATGGACGGCATTTTTCAGGTCCAGCGCCTCGACGACTGCGAAGGCGTCGGACGCATAATGATCCATGTCGTGGCCGTCCGACACCTGGGCCGAGCGGCCATGGCCGCGGCGGTCATGGGCGACGACGCGAAAGCCCTTCGAGAGGAAGAACAGCATCTGCGCGTCCCAGTCGTCGGATGAAAGCGGCCAGCCATGGTGGAACATGATCGGCTGGGCATCCTTCGCTCCCCAGTCCTTGTAGAAGATTTCGACGCCGTCTTTGGTGGTTATAGTGCTCATGAACTCGTGTCCTTTGCTGGAGACTGTGGTGGGATCGATGGTGGCTGCAAGGCCGGAAGCGCGTGACATGGTTGCGAGCGTGACTGCGGCGCCTGCGCTCATCAACACGTTCCGGCGTGTGATCGATGTAAAAGCTTTCGTCATCGTGCGTCCTGCGATTTTTTTTTGAAACTCTCAGGCGAAGACGTCTTCGTCTGACAGGTGCGATATTGCCGCCAGAACCGCGGATCAACAATTGATTGAATAGTGTTGAGTTTGTTGCGTCTGGCGAAACAATCCGCAGCCTCGGCCAGATCATGCGTGGAAGACCCGACTTCAGGAACGTCACCGCTGACCCATGAATCTGCGATGCACCGGCCGGACGCGAGCGCGCACCGTCGTAACGACACAGGCAGCTGGGCTTGGCTTCGTTGCTCACGCGAGGCAGGTTGTGAAAGCGCTGCGTCCCTCAAGGCCCTGCCAGCCACAAAAGGCATGTCGACGATGCAAAGCGCCAAGCGATCAACGTTTGCCGTTATCGTAGTCGTGCTGCGCTTGCTCCAGCTCGGGACCGTAGGTCATGGACCATGTGTAAAGGGCTTCGAACGGTTGCTGAAGCGAACGGCCAAGCGAAGTGATGGTATACTCCACCCCGACCGGTGTCGTCGTGGTCAGCACTTCACGACGGATCAGACCGTTGCGCTCCAGGCGCTTCAACGCCTCGGCGAGCGCCTTGTGCGTGATCCCGTCCAGACGCCGCATGATCTCGTTGAACCGCGACGGCCTTGAGCAAAGAACCGTCAGGATCAGCACCGACCATTTGTTGGCGATCTGCTCCAGCACCGGGCGCGCCTTTTCTACGTTCAATAGTGCCTCGGCTGCGGCAGCTTTGTGTCTTTCAGCAGAACAAGGCTTAACCGGAAAACCTACGTCGGTCCTTCGCATCGATATACTCCATGATATCTGCTTTACATATAGTACGTAATTGACCGTAGGTATAGAGTTTATATCTTCTGCCCATCACTATTGATGGAGTTGATGTGATGAGATTAGCAAACAAGATTTCCCTCGTAATCGGCGGCGTTGGCGGTATCGGCGGGGCCATATCGCATCGCTTTGCCAGCGAGGGCGCAACGGTTTACGCAACGAGCCGCAAGGGCGCAGAGACACAGAGGCAGCCGGGTGGCACTGGCACCATCCGCACCATAAAGGCCGATGCCGGAAACAATGCAGATCTCCAGCGCGTCTTCGAGCAGATCCGATCGGAGCAGGGCCATATCGACGTGCTTGTCGTCAACGCCGGGCTTTCTGAACACGCGCCTCTCGGAGCAATTTCCGAGGATCACTACGATCGAACGTTCGGCCTGAATGTCCGGTCTCTGCTGTTTGCGGCGCAAGGTGCCATTACCTTGATGCAGCCCGGGGCAACGATCGTGCTGATTGGCTCGATTGCCGGCGATATCGGCACCAAGGGCTATGGGGTCTATGGCGCCACGAAAGCTGCAGTCCGTTCGCTCACACGCACATGGGCCAACGAACTCGCTCCCAAGGGGATACGTGTCAACGTCGTAAGTCCTGGCCCAACCGATACCGCGATGATGGCTGCAGCCTCGCAGGAAATTCGAGACGCACTGTCCAGGATGATACCGCTTGGGCGGATGGGCAAACCTGAGGAGGTGGCGGCCGCGGCCCTGTTTCTGGCCAGCGACGAAAGCAGCTTTACGACAGGCGCGGAAATAGCCGTAGACGGAGGCATGGCACAGGTCTGATGCCCATCCCTGTTATCCGCCGGAGACAAACTCGGCGCTAAAAAGCGCGCGAGCCATCAAAGGACCTCTTCCAGTGATGATGGGTGCATCATCACTGGAAGCAAGGCCCAGGTGAGGCGCTGTCTGCAGTGGCTTTTTCCTGCGGGACAAGCCCAAACACAGACAGGCCTTGGGTTCGACCGCCCGCCTGCTGCTTGACTCCTGCAAGCAGGAAGGCACTATCGAGTGCGTGCGTCAGTATCTGGTACAGGCATGACCGGCATCAGTCGATTGGTTCAAACAAGTCTTGTTGTCACACTCCTTCTTCCGGCTGCCACGGGAAGGGCATTTGCTGGAGATAAAGCAGCCGTTGTATCACCGGACAGCTGGGTCGTGACGCTCGGCGCCAGCATCGAATATGGCCCAAAATTTCCCGGATCGAGGCATGACGGTTTCAGCGCCATCCCGTCGTTCGATATCAGGCGCTTTGACGAACCCGATGAGCCGGGTGCTCCCGACGACAGCATCGACTATGGCCTTATTGGTCTTGGCGGCTTCGAAGCTGGGCCAGTGCTCGGTTTTCGCGATTCCCGGTCCCGTTCCGACGACCAGAGGCTCGCCGGTCTTCATGCGGTTCATTGGGACGTGGACGCCGGCGTCTTTGCGCAATATTGGGCAATACCAGACGAGCTGCGTATCCGCACCGAAATCCGCCAGGCGCTGTCGAATGGCAGCGGTCTGGTCGCCGATCTCGGCATCGACTGGTTCCAGTCGTTTGGCGACAAGTGGCTGCTTTCGATCGGACCGCGCGCATCATTCGCCGACGGCGCCTACATGCGCAAATACTTCTCTATTTCGTCAAGCGAAGCAGCCCAGAACGGGGTTTTGCCCGCTTTCGATGCCACCGGCGGCCTGAAATCGGTCGGACTTACCGTTTCGGCGTCTTATGACGTGACGCCGACCCTGTCGCTGCAGCTCTATGACCGGCTCGACAGACTGACGGGCGACGGCGCCGACAGCCCGATCACCTCGAAGCTCGGCGACGCGAACCAGAACATCATCGGCATTTCATTGAACAAGGCCTTCAGCGTCGGCTTCTGACCCGACACCTTCGATTTTCAATGCGATGGCACGGCCGTTGCGATGCACCAGATGCCGATCAGGATCAGACCGCTGCCTGCGAGCTGGAGCACGCTCACCGGCTCGCCGAACGCAAGCCAGGCGACGGCCATCACGAAGACATAGCTGATGGCCGAAAGCGGGAAGGCCTTGCTGATATCGAGCTGTGACAGAACTGTCATCCAGATAGCAAAACAGGCGATCTCAGCAGCGATCGCCGCGAAAAACCAGGGAGACGACAGGATCTGAAACAGCCACTCGCCGTGGGTACGAGCCGCCTCTTCGGCGCTGCGTTTCAACAGCAGCTGCTGGGCTGTGTTCAATAGCGGCACTGCCAACCATATCGGCCGGATCGCATTCACGTCATCACCTCGGCACCGTCATCGCCACTGAAGAAGGGCGATACGGTCTTCAAAACAAGCTGAAGGACCGCATTGCGATGGCGAAAATACATCGCATTGGCCGTCAGGCTGCTACCGAGCCGGACCTTGTTGCGATAGTAGGCCTGACCGCTCTGGTAGCGACCGATACGGTGCCTGAGGCAATATTCGAGGTTGGTGAACCAGCTGAGATAATAAAGGTTGTGGGCCCTGCCCCTAGGGGCATCCATGCAAAAGAACTTGTCGATGAGCCTGGACCCGTCACAAACCATGACATTGGCTGCCAGCAATTCGTCTTCGACGAAATACATCGTGCAGAAGGACCGGCCGGGCATCCCCTTCAGCAGACCCTGGAAATAGGCAGGCGTCAGCTCTTCAAACTGCCATTCGCTGCGTTCTCGCGTCTCCAGATAGAGTTGCATCACGCGAGGCAGCCATTCGCCGAAATCGCTGCGATATTCGATGCGCACGGTGCCGCGGCCCCGGAGCTTGCGCCGCATATCCTTGCGGGTCCCCGCCGACAACCTCGAAAGGTAGTCATCGAGCGTATCGAAGTCGATATCAAGGAACGCTGTCGGCATGCTGACGATCTCAGCATACCCGCCGTCAGACAAAACGCGCGTCACACCCAACGGCAGCGGTAGCGCCAGATCCTTCATCGCGATCAGCGAACAGCCCTCGGCCTGCGCATGCGCTTCGAAAGCGGCGAGAAGCTGCGCAAAGAGCTGTGGCCGGCGACTCTCGGAGATCCGCGGATGAAAGCCGATCATGCCGGTTTCCGTGCAGGGCGAACCAAGGCAGGCCAGGCGCAGCGTCAGAAATTCGGGGAAAAGGCAACGGATCCTGCCCACCGAACGTCTGATGCGGCCGGGCTGCAATGTCGTTTCGAGCGCGTAGCGGCACAAAAAGGCGGGCATCGCGGCAACGATCTCATCGTCTTCGCGCAATACGACATAGCGAAAGTCGAAACCGGCAATGCCGGCCTCCTCCACCACCAGCAGATAGTCATAGGTCTCGATCTCTTTCGAAAAGCAGATGTTCCAGGCGTGCCTGTCCAGCATACGGATGCTCGAAAGCAGTGATGCGACTGGTGAAGGTCCGCCGGATCCGGCATGCTCGGCTGTGCCAATCTCAAGCGCTTGCTGCTGCATGTTCCGCCTCGAAGAATTCGGCTGTCATGTCGGCCACATGCCTGTGCTGGCGATCGACATGGATCATGTGATAGCTGTCATCCAGCCAGCGAAGCTCGCGACGCCCGCCGATATTGGCTGCGATGTACTGGGCGTGCGACGGACCGCTAAGGTCGTCTTCACGTGAATGAACGATCAGCGTCGGCGTTCGCATGTCAGGAAGCCTTGCCTTGAGTGCTCTTCCAAGTTCATGCATCTCGATGAGACCGCGCCCAGGGAAGGTCTCGAGCATGCCCTCGCCGTTCATGCCTGCCACCATGCGACGCATTCGCTCATCCTTGATGCCGAGCGAAGGTGTTTCGCGAAAGTTCAAGCGGCCGATAAAGGGGATAAACGATATCCAGCGGATATGCGGCGAAAACAGCGCGTAGTACCGGGGCACATCCCAGCCGTCGTAATGAAAACAGGGAGAATAAACGGCAACGGCGCGGATCGACATCGGATTGCGCTCTGCCGCCATCATCGCGAGCTTTCCGCCAACGCAGATGCCGGCGGCAAAGACTGCGTCGCACCGCTCGCCCATGAGGTCACTGGCGGCCTCGACACTGTCGAGCCAGTTCTCCCAGCGCGACTTGCGCAGCACCGCCTCGTTCTCGCCATGACCGGCCAAGAGCGGCGCATAGACGCTGAAGCCGCGGCGATGGAGTTGCCGGGCGACCAGCCGCATCTCGGCAGGGGCCCCCGTCAGGCCGTGGACAAGGACAATGCCCCTGCCATTCGTGCCCTCGAGATAGAAGGAAAGTCCCTCAGCCGGCATCGGGAAATTCCCCCGGCTGCCGGTTTTCCTTCGCCATGAAGCCGAGCGCATGGCAGGTGCTGATCACATGCGTGCCGGCCGCAGCCTGGTCCTGCTTGATCTGCTCGTGGAAATTCTTCAGCTTGGTCCAGTGGGTTTTCGGACGATAATGATGTTCGGCGTGATATCCATTGGCGAACCAGAGCCAGTTGTAGAGCCTGTTGTGGCTGCTGACGCCCCAGGCGATCGGTTCGTCAGGGTCGCCGTGCAGATGCTCGTAATAGCCATTCAGTGACGAGAGGCAATTTCCAAGATAATAGAACGGTAGAAAGAACAAGGCAGCCTTCCAGTCGTAGACCAACGCCAGAAGCACGAAGGCGCCAACGCAAACCAGCTCGAAACGCCCCCATCTTGCTTCGGCCGGCCGTTTGCTGGCGATCGCGCGGTGAATGTCACCGATGTCGTCGCGAAAGAAGCTCAGAAACGTGTAGGAAAGGACGTTCTCCGGCTCGCCGTTCTTGCCATGCTTGTAGATCGACAGCATGTCGATCGTCTCGCCCCTGTCGTTGGGCCGGTCGCTATTGCCGGAGTGATGGCGCATGTGCACGAAGTGATAGTAGGTCTGCGAAAAGCCGATCGTCACCGATTCCAAAAGGCTGAAGAGACGGTTCATCCATCTCGATCTGAAATAGGGCGTGTGAATGAAATTATGCGAGATACTGTTGATGTTCCAGGATATCGATAGAGCATAGAGTGACCCAAGCGCCGCCGATAGCCAGAGCGGTCGGCTCTCAAATCCGGCAATCAGGTCGATGTTGAAGGCCAGATGCGCCGTTGCGGCCAGCACCGGAACGATATCCCATTTCGAATAGGCGAAGATTGTCATAGTCCCGTCGCTCCAACACAGACCACGCCAAAGGTCACCAGGGCGATGCCCAGGACATGGCGACGATTGATAGTTTCCTTGAAGATGATCCCGCCCGCGAGCGCGATCGCCGCATAGCTCAGCGCCATCAGCGGAAAGGCGACCGACAGCGCCACTTCCTCAAGCACGCGCGTCCACATTACCAGTTCGACGGCCCAAAGGAGGATGCCGAGCCAGATTACCTTGTTGCGCAGGCCCGCAAACAGCGCACCGGTGGCGCCGCGCTTGAAGCAGATCTCCCGGCCGGTTTCGGCCAGGATGCAGAAGACGATGACCCCGGTCGTCCATTCCGAAAGACCCCCAATCATGGCATCAGCTCCGACAACACCTCCAGCAGCGCATGGTTGGCGGCACTGTTGATGTTGCGCACCGCCGCCTTGTCGCGTCGCCGCAACGGCTGATCGATCAGCACTTCGGCCGTCTTCATTGCACGGGTATAGAGATTGCCGCTGTAATGCGGAGTTGAGTAGTCACCGGTAACATCGGCGCCGATGACGCGATATTTTTCACCGATCTCGCTCAAGAGCCAAAGCACGTAGGGAAGCCGCATATGGCCCTGATCCCAGTTTGTCACCGCATCGGCATTCGTCAGCACGTCCTTGTCGATGGTAATGTAAACCGCCTCGGTCTTGATACGGCCGAGCAACCGGTCGAGGAAAT
The DNA here is from genome assembly GCF_053522545.1 of Rhizobium sp. 21-4511-3d. NCBI lineage: Bacteria > Pseudomonadati > Pseudomonadota > Alphaproteobacteria > Hyphomicrobiales > Rhizobiaceae > Rhizobium > Rhizobium sp. 21-4511-3d. The sequence continues at coordinate 76,636 of NZ_JBNWCF010000012.1, forward strand.
TGGCCTCGCCGAGTTCTGATATCGACTGCCAGTGCAGCGCACCGTCGATCTGGCTGAAGCTCGCTCCAGACCCATAGCTTGATGTCACCCTGCTCGGTGGATGGTCATAAGGGTAGAGTTCCAGCCGTCCATCGGTCAACGGTACAAGATTGGCGCCCTTTTTCTCGGGCGACTTCAGATCATGACTGCAGACGCCGAGGGTAATCACCTTTTCGACGAGCGGCTGCTCCAGCGCCTTGTTAACCCAGGAGCCGCAATGCATGCCATCGCCGAAATGTACCCAGTCGGGGTGATTGTCGATATGGATCACAGTTACGGGCCGGCGGGCACGCTCAAGCGCCAGCGACAGCAACAGCGCCGTCACGTGATGGAAATCGCCAGAACCCATGAAGCAGAGCCGCGATTGATCGCCCGACGGCGACCCTATCCGTGCCAGGCGTCTCCTAAGGGCATCGAGCGCGCGGCGCCGGCCCCAGAGCCTGACTGCGCGCCCGCATTCCTTGTCGCTGACTTCGTGCGCGCCTGCCATTATGCAAGACTGCACAAAGTCGGGCTGCAACTCCAACGCATCATCCAGATGAAGGAGAAGCAGTTGCACCGGACTATCTCCGTTCCGCGCGAGTGAGGAGTTGGTCGAGCAGTGAAATTGCAAGCTCGATCTCGTCATGGCTGATCATCAGGCTTGGTGCAAAGGTGATGACGTTCTTGTGGTAGCCGCCGACATCGAGCACCAACCCATATCTGCGACCGTCGACGACGAGATCGCCCTTCATGCCTTCGTCGCACATCCAGTCGAGCGTCGCCTTGTCAGGCGTGAAAGCATCGTCCCTGCAGATTTCCATCCGCAAGGCCAGGCCTAAGCCGTCCACCTCGCCGACGATCGCATGTTGCGACTGCAAGTCCTTGAGACCCTCGAGGAAATGCGCACCCTTCTCCATGACGCTGGCGCCGAAGTCATTCTCCGACACCATCTTCAGCGTCTCCAACGCGACGGACGTGCCCATTGGGTTGCTTGCAAACGTCGAATGGGTGGAACCAGGCGGGAAAATGGTGGGATTGATCATCTCCTCCTTGGCCCATATGCCAGAAAGGGGATTGAGCCCGTTGGTAATGGCCTTGCCGAACACAAGAACATCGGGCGAAACACCGAAGTGCTCGATCGACCACAACTTGCCTGTGCGATAGACGCCCATCTGGATCTCGTCGACGACCAGCAGAATGCCGTGATCGTCGAGGACCTTCTTCAGCTCGACGAAGAAGTTCATCGGTGGGATGACATAACCACCCGTGCCCTGAATCGGTTCGACGTAGAAGGCGGCATATTCCGACTTTCCCGCCTTTGGATCCCAGACGCCATTATATTCGCTTTCGAACAGACGGGCAAACTTCTGGACGCAATCGTGACCGTACTCTTCCTTCGACATGCCCTTCGGGCCGCGAAAGTGATAGGGAAATTCTATGAACTGCGCCCGCTCGCCGAAATGGCCGTAACGGCGACGGTAGCGATAGCTGGAGGTGATCGAAGTCGCACCAAGCGTTCGGCCGTGGTAGCCGCCTTCGAAGGCAAACATCAGGCTTTTGCCGCCAGTGAAATTGCGGACGATTTTGAGCGAATCCTCCACCGCCTGCGAACCGCCGACGTTGAAATGCACGCGGCCCTTTGAACCGAACTTTTCTTCCATATCTCGGGCGATCAGTGCGGCGAGTTCGACCTTCTCGCGATGTAGATATTGCGACGCGACCTGTGGCAAGCGATCAAGCTGGCGATGCGCAACCTGGTTCAGGCGCTCGTTTCGGTAACCGAAATTGACAGCCGAGTACCACATCTGCAGATCCAGAAATGGCGTTTCGGCCGCATCATAGACGAAGGAGCCCTCGCAGGTTTCGAAGAATTTCGGCTTCTCTGTATAATGCACTGTATCGCCGTGCGAGCAGTAGGTCTCTTCGAGCAGACGAAGTTCGTCTTCGCCAATGACCGGCGCGCGGGTGGGAGCAAGTTTCAGGTTGGAACGCATGAGGTCCTCTTGTTACGCTGATTTCTTCACCGGCAGTGCGGGGCGCCGGCGCGAAGGGATTGAAAGAATGCTTGCGAGAGACCGCTGAACATCGGCGAAACTGTCGTAAGGGAAGAATTCGATGCCCCGGGAGCGGCAATGGTCAGCCAAGTTTGACTTGGCGAAGACAACCGGTGCCTCGTTCGAGACACAAAAGTCGCTGCGTCCATCGCCAACATAGATGTAATCGACCGAGGGGCTGACGACCGCGCATTTGCAGACGCCGGAGCCAGCGTTGCAGCCGCTGCTGATCGCGGGAAAATCGAGATCGTATGCCGATTTCGAAAGCTCGTCGCCCTCTCGGAGCCTGTTTGCAATCACGGGTATGGAGGTGATCTGATGGCGGCGAAGGACGCGACGGATGAAATAGTCAACGCCGTCGCTAACCACGCTCAAGCCGAGCCCGGCGTTGTCGCAGAACCGCTTGAAGGCAATAAAATCGCTGTCGATCTCGACAGTGTCGAGAAAGGCGTTCAGCTCGGCGCGCGTTGCCTCGATCAGCCTGATCTGGCGCTGCATGCATATCGCCGACGTGATCTTGCCGCTGACCCATTGATCCTCGATCGCGCGCCATTCCGGGCGCGCATAGCGCTGGAGCACGAGGTCGGTCACGTCCTCCTTCGATATCGTTCCGTCAAAATCGCAAAACACCTGCATCGCGTGCTCCGTCAAACGTCTGAGGACACGTCTAGAGCGGCGAACTGAAAGCAAGATGAGGCGAAGATGAAATGAAACTGAATTCGGCGCCTCACGCGCCGACAATGTCCAGATCGACCCTTAGGCCCCGTCCCCATTCCGAGGTCCCGAGGCTGAGGGCGATCTCCAGCCGATTGGCGATATCGGCAACGATAGGCAATCCCAGTCCGGCGCCATCGCCGGCGCCCGTATCGAGGCGGTTGAAGCGTTGAAACGCCGCCTCTCTTTGGTCTGGCGGAATGCCAGGACCGCTGTCCATGATGGAAAGCCGCCAACCGCGCTCGCCGGGCTCGATCCGCACCTCGATCTTTCCGGCATCGCCCGAATACTTGATCGCGTTGTCGAGGAGGTTATCGATCATGATCCGAAGGAGGGCCCTGTCTGTCTGGACCAAGGCCTCCGGCGCACCTCTAAGGCTGACATCGAAGTGGCGTGCATTCAGCAGTACGGCAAAATCGGCAAGCGAGGCGGAAGCGATGTCACGCAGCGACACGGAGCCGAGCTGCAGCGGCTGGTGACTGACCCGCGCCAGGCGCAGGAGCTGTTCAATCAAGTGCATGGCACGCTCGTTGCTGACCACCAGATCCTTCAAAAGCGCTCGCCGCTCATCCTCTGAATCGGCCCGGTCGAAGAGCTGCAGCAAAAGCTTGATGCCGGCCTGTGGCGTGCGCAGCTGATGGGCTGCAAGATCGGAAAAGCGCCGTTCCATCGTCAGCGACCGGCCAAGCCGGCGCAGGAGGTTGTTAAGCGAATGGACAAGCGGCGCAAGGTCCCTCGGCAGACCGGTCGTTGCGATCACCGACAGGTCATCGGGCGTACGCGTCCGGATTTGCGATACCAGCTCCTTCATATTGCTGAGCCCGTTGGTGATCGCCATCCAGATGATGACGGCGATCACAGGGATCAGCACGACAAGCGGGAAAGCCAGGTTGAGAAGAATGTTCTCGACCAGGCCCTCGCGAAGATTGATTTCTTCCGCAACCTCGATGGAAATATCTGTATCAGGGATCGGCAGGGAATAGATCCGCCATCGTGCGCCGTTATTAACGGTCTCTGAAAACCCGGCCTTGAAGCGGCTGAGCCCGGCTGGAAAGGCATTGCTGCTGGCAAAGGCGAGCGTATCGCCCTTCCAGGCACGGAACGAGTGCGCGTCCGCATAATCGTCAGCGTCCTCGTTCAGAGCCAGCTGATTATCCATATTGAAATCCAGGTCGGGTACCTGGATCGTTGGCCGGTTATCGGGCCGGGTGAGCGGATGCTGCATCAGGGACCACAGGACGTTCGCGTCGTTGATCAACTGGGCGTCGTAGATGTTGTCTATTTCTCGTGTCGCGCTGCGATAGGCAAAAAAGCCGACGACAGCGATCGCGACGATCAGGGTCGGCAGGATACGGGCAAAGAGCCGTTGGGTAAGGGTCACTGCCGGCGCTCGACCATGTAGCCGACACCACGGATCGACTGTATGAAATCAGGGCCAAGTTTCTTGCGCAAATTATAGACCGTCACTTCGATCGTGTTGCTCTCCACGGACACCTCAGAATCGTAGAGGGCATATTCGATGTCGCTTTTCGTGACGTAGCGGCCGCTGCGCTCCATCAACAGGCGCAGAAGATGGAACTCCTTTGCGGGCAGGTGAAGTTGAACCCCATCGCGACGCGCAACCATCGCGGCCGGGTCAATCTCGACGTTTGCGCAACGGATGACCGTTTCGTTGCGCCCCTGCCTGCGGCGCAACAGCGCGCGGATGCGCGCCAAAAGCTCATCCAGATCAAACGGCTTCGTCAGATAATCGTCGGCTCCCTCGTCCAGGCCGGCAACCCGGTCGCGCACACTGTCGAGCGCGGTCAGCATGAGAACGGGGATGCCATTGCCACTCTGGCGAAGAGCCCGCAGCACATCAAAGCCACTTGCCTTCGGCAAGTTAACATCCAGGACCAGCGCGCCGTAGTCATTGTATTTGAGGACATGGAGCGCCGTTTCGGCATCACGGAACCAGTCCACGCCATAAGCATGCTTCTCAAGTGCCTTTTTCAGGGCCGACCCAAGAATGTCGTCGTCCTCGACCACCAGTATACGCAATGGAACGTCCTTGCTGCTCCCTGTCAGATCGGCTTATGTTCTCTCGAAATGAGGCTGAAATCCGGCCTGAGATTGGCGCGAGCGGATCTGTTTGGCGCAGGGGTCGGGCCCTGTCGGCCGGACTGCACCGACTGCCTCGTGGGAGCTAACCGGCCTTTCGTTCCAGAACGCTTTGGCGCGCATGATATCGTGTCGACATGTGCTTGTGGGTCTGCCGCGTAACGGCGGCCACACGACCATCGCGGGCTGCGACGCCTCCGGCTTTCGCGTATGAGATGTAAGCATTTGAAATTGCTTTACCAAGCCGGTTAGCGGGACCTTAAAGGCAGGGTGCTAGAAGTCGCACATGTCCTCTTTGGTACCTTTGTGCATGATAAAGACAGTTAGGCGCATCTTCGCATGCCGTTCGGGAAATTTCGGGTTATTGACGGCAATCCTGATCACGCCCCTGGTCGGGGCCGCCGGCATGGTTATCGATTTTTCGCACGCGCTGGAGATTCGCACCCAACTCTTTGACGCTGCCGACGCTGCAGCGGTCGGGGCAGTCGCGGAAAAGTCTTCGGCCGTTACTCAGGCCATGGCAATGCCGGCTGACGGCTCCATATCTGTCGGCGAGAGTGAAGCGCGCAAACTGTTCACGGGACAGATGTCGGGAGAAGCCGCGTCGCTACCGATCGACCTGTCAGTGACAGTAACGCGCAACTTGAACAAGGTCACCTCCAACATCGCCTTCAAGACATCAATCCCGACGACCTTCATGGCGATATTTGGTAAAACCAGTATTGAGGTGTCGGGTACCGCCAGCGCCGAATATCAAACCGCGTCCTTCATGGATTTCTATATCCTCATCGACAACACACCTTCAATGGGTGTCGGCGCTACGGCAGCTGATGTCACCAAGATGCAAGCCAACACATCCGACAGTTGCGCCTTTGCCTGCCACGATATCGCAAGCGGCAACAAGAGCTACTACAATCTGGCAAAGTCGCTCGGAGTGACCATGCGTATCGACACGGTCCGCCAGGCGACCCAGCAGTTAACGACGACGGCAAAGAGCACGCGCGTCACGAGCAACCAGTTCAGAATGGGAGTTTACACCTTTGGCACCAAGGCCGAGGATGCGAAGCTCACCACCATTTCAGATCCCACCTACGATCTGGATCAAGTTCGATCATACACAGATGCCGTCGATCTCATGACCATTCCAAGTCAGGGATACAACAGTGATCAGACAACAAGCTTTGACAGTGCTCTGACGCAGATGAACACCATCATCACCACGCCGGGCAGCGGCAACACGTCCGCTGACCCGCAGAAGATCCTGTTCTTCGTGGCGGACGGCGTCGGCGACAGCTACAAGCCATCCACTTGTACCAAGAAAACCACCGGCGGTCGCTGCCAGGAGCCGATCGACACGAGTTTCTGCGCTCCTTTAAAAGCGCGCGGCGTCAAGATTGCTGTCCTCTACACGACCTATTTACCGCTTCCGAAGAACAGTTGGTACAATACCTGGATCTCGCCGTTCCAGAGCCAGATTCCTGCTAAAATGGCGGAATGTGCGTCCCCTGGCCTCTATTTCGAAGTGACACCGACCGACGGCATCGCGGATGCAATGAAAGCTTTGTTCCTCAGGGTTATCAGGCAGCCGCGCTTAACGTCCTAGTGATTGCGGTCTGATGGTCGATCCCCTTAAGTCGGCTTTGCCGTGCAGCTTGCTCGATCAAAGGCGCCTTGTAGTGCGCATGTCAGTCGCCAAGGTCACGAGAGACAGCACGACTGTTAGTGGCGCGTATTTCGAGGCTTGGGCATAGGAAGAACCTTTAGACCTTCCCTGCTATCGACGATGAAGCCCGACCGTGTTCTTGAGTATGCGATCGAACTTTTGCCGGGTGTAGCCGAGATCGTAAGCCGCCTTCGAGTTTGGCGCTCAAAGCCGGTGTCGGCCGAGTAGCCAGAAGGTAAAAACGACAATCGGCATCAAGGAGAGCGATGCCAGCTGCCACAACCCGTCGCTCGAAACTGACGTCTCGTCATCGGCTCCCAGAAACACTGTCCCTCCCAGGAACACCAAAATTGCGACAACGGTGGCGGCCGGCAGGCCGTACATTATCCAATGATTGGTCCGGTTGCGATCGTCGCCATCTCCCATGAGCAATCCCTTCTCCTCGGGCATAAGGCGGCCGTTTGCAGACCGTCGCGGACATCGACAGGGACGGTAGCCGGGCTGCGACACGCAGCCCGGCAATTCACATCAGGATTTCGGAAGCAGAACTTTATCAATAACGTGGATGACGCCATTTGACTGTTTCACGTCTGCGATGGTCACGGTCGCAGTGCCACCGGTCTCATCGGTGAGGGTGATCTTTCCCATGTTTTCCTTGGCCTTGATCACACAACCTCCGACCGTCTTGATGTCATGCTCGCCGCCATCGTCCTTGATCATCTTCGCGACCGTGCTTGCCATTGCTTCGGCAGCAACCACATGACAAGTGAGGACCTTTGCCAGCTTTTCCTTGTTTTCGGGCTTCAACAGCGTCTCGACAGTACCCTTCGGAAGGGCGTCGAAAGCTTCGTTGGTCGGCGCGAACACCGTGAAGGGCCCCTTCCCTTCCAGCGTCTTTACCAGCCCGGCCGCTTTGACCGCAGCGACCAGGGTCGTGTGGTCTTTCGAATTGGAAGCGTTCTGGACGATATTCTTGTCTTCATACATCGCCGCACCGCCGACTTTAGGATTGGCAGCGTTAGCACCCATAACTCCCGCCAAACCGATTGATAGTGCGACAGCCGAAGTTACCAAAAGCCTGTTCATGATGGTCTCCTCTCGTTGCCGGTCTCTTGCCCGGTCGCCTGTCTACGCATCCTCACGATTTCGGTTTGATTTTTTTCAAGACGCGTCCCGGTCGCCACATAAAGCGATGCGATCACCTCGATATGTTGAAACCCGCGTGTATCAGCACGACAACATAGGACAGAACAACGAGTGCCGTGACTCTTGAGCGCAGCCGTAGATACCAGCGGAGATCTGCACGATCAGACAAAAGCGAGAAATCGCAAGCGAGAAGCACGAGGTAGAGCGCCATCTGGATCGAAAGACCGAGCGCGGGTGATCCGATCAAAACGCTTGCAAAGGAAGCCAACGCCAACAGGTTACTCAGCACAATGATACCGAGACCAGACGCCGAAGCCTGCGCGCCGCCCCACAACGCTCCGGCCATGAACGCTGCAATAATGGACCCGTAAGCAGCAAAAAGTTGCGAGGCCGCGCCGACTTGAAGGATTACTGGCAGTACGAGCAACCAGAATGGCAGCGCACCCAGATAGGTGAGGACCGTCGAAACGCCGCGTACCGTCGCTTTCATTCCTGTTCTCCAATCGCTGCGAGGATGGCATCCGCAAGCTTCGAGCCGCTCATGAATGCTGCCTCGACACGACCTCCAATACACCAGTCGCCACAAGCGCCAAGCTGATTGCCTTCATCGAGGAGAAAAGGCTGGCCGGCAGCCTCTATGACGTCGGCATCGCGCCAGCGGTGAATGACAACTGTTCGAGTTTCGGCCGGCTTCAGGGGCATATGACGCTTTAAAGCCTCAACCATCGTCCGGCGCACGATATCGAGCGATACATCGATGTTGGCGTCCGCCCATGACGCCGTTGCGTTGACGACCAGGGTCGGGGACGATGCGCGACCTGGCTTAGTGTGATTACGAGCGATCCAGCCGATGACAGGATCCGACAGCCAGGCAGCCTTGAATGGCAATCTGGCATCGTCCAGCATTCTCATCATCAACGTGAAACAGCCACTCATTGTGACCCCCGTCAATGTTCGATGGTGCGAGAACAGCTCAGGCATCAGCATGGCCGCCTGTCGGGCAGGCGCTGCTACGACCACCCAATCAAATGGCCCATGCGAGGCATGACCAGCGTTGACATACCAGCTACCGGGTTTGCCTGTAATTTTGCCCGCAGACGTATGCAGCCGGAGATCAAGACCGACCGACATTGATTTTGCGAGAGCGTCCATCTCTGGAATAGCGACGTACCGTGTGGGGTCCAAGGCAGCCGTCTTCGGTAAACCATTGTCCGGTAAGGTCATGGGAGCGCAGGTCCAAACAGCGACCAGGCCGGCCTCACAAGCTGCCTTCACCTGCCTGGAAAAACTTGCATCACGCACTGTGAAATACTGTGCGCCATAGTCGAACGAGCTGTTATCGACCCGACGTGTCGCCATCCGGCCGCCGACGCCTCTTTCCTTTTCGAAAACCGTTACGTTCGCGGACTTCGACAGCGATCGGGCAGCAGCAAGACCGGCCATTCCCGCACCAATAATACCAACGCGTTGCATCGCGACCATATTCGTTCGCCGTGATCAATGACGGTTCACTGTACGGTTCTGCGCCGAAACAGATCAGAAACCACTGTTCAGCTCAACGCCTGTTTGATCCACCTGTGCTTGGTCAGCGTAACACCAGCCTGACAGATTGAGGAGAAAGTGAAATGGACGCGGTGGTGACCAAAAGCGAGCTTACGCCAGATCCGGAACGGCCGACCCAATTGGAAGTAGAAGCGGCCGTGCGTACGTTGATCCGTTGGGCTGGCGATGATCCGTCACGCGAAGGGCTAATGGAAACACCAAGACGCGTGGCAAAGGCTTATCGCGAGCTCTTCTCGGGGTACGATGTTGAACCTGAAGACATTCTGGCCAAGACATTCTCAGAGGTCGGTGGGTACAGTGACATGGTCCTCGTCAGGGATATAGAGTTTCATTCGCACTGCGAGCACCATATGGTCCCGTTTCATGGGGTTGCCCATGTTGCTTATATTCCCGATCATGGAGTTCTTGGACTGTCAAAAATTGCAAGGCTGGTCGATCTCTACGCCCGCAGGCTTCAGACGCAGGAGACGATGACGGCTCAGATTGCGCAAGCCCTGGACGAGAGCTTAAGACCCAAAGGTGTCGCCGTGATGCTTGAAGCTGAGCACATGTGCATGGCAATGCGCGGGATCCAGAAAAACGGCGCCAGGACCATAACCACGTTCTTCACCGGCCAGTTCCAAATGTTTGCGTCAGATCAGGCGCGCTTCATGCAGCTGGCGCGCCAGCGATAGAGGGGGTCTTGGGGCGCACGTAACATTGCAGCATGCGCAGCGACTAGCCCTGCTCCAAGCGGAGCGCAGCTGGAAATCGTGATCAGGATGCCGGTGCATTTGACGGTTTTATGGCACTCCTGCACCTCACCGGCCTCACCACCGGCATGCGGGCCGCGTTGCGAAACCTGTGGCCTCCAACCGGCTCATGTTTCGAACGTCGCCTTGCAAAGGATCGTCCAATGACCGACCGAACTCGCCCGGTACCTCAAAGCCGTCTTAGCCGACTTGCTGCTTTGGGAAAGCTCGCCGGCGGCGTTGCCGCCGGAGCTGTGGGAGAGGGGCTGGGGCGTCTGGCGCGGGGTGAACGGCCGCATCTTTCAGACCTTGTTCTGACACCATCAAACGCCTTGCGTGCAGCAGAGCAACTATCGCGACTGCGAGGTGCAGCAATGAAGCTAGGCCAGATGTTGTCGCTTGACCCCGGCGACATCCTGCCCCGGGGACTTACCGCAATCCTTGCTCAACTTCGTGAAAATGCTCACACGATGCCGCTGCGTCAACTCGAGGGCGTGCTCAGGAATGCCTGGGGAAGCAACTGGCGATCCAGGTTTGCTCGCTTCGATATGGCCCCGATCGCGGCTGCCTCGATCGGTCAGGTTCACCGCGCCCGGCTTGCGACAGGTCGCGAGCTCGCTGTCAAGGTTCAGTATCCCGGCGTCGCTAAGAGTATCGATTCCGATATTGATAACGTTGCTGCGATCCTGCGCATGTCCGGCCTTGTTCCGGCAAATCTGGATCTCGGCCCCCTGCTCGCGGAGGCAAAACGTCAGCTGCGGGAGGAGGCCAATTATTTGCGCGAGGCGGAGCAGATGAAACACTACAGGGCGCTGCTCGAAGACGACCCACGATTTCTGGTACCGGCTCCGGTCGATGACCTGCTTCATGAGACTGTCTTGCCGATGGACTACATGGCCGGTTCAAAGATCGAGACCTTGACCGATGCCCCGCAGCAACACCGCAATCTCGCTGTAACTGCGCTTCTTGATCTTGTTCTTAAGGAACTGTTCGAGTTCAAACTCATGCAGACTGATCCCAATTTCGCCAACTATCGGTTTCAGGCCAATACAGGCAAGATTGTCCTACTCGACTTTGGCGCAACGCGGCAGCTTGCACCTGATACCGCCGAGCAATACCAGGCTTTGCTTGGTGCCGGCCTTGCTCGCGATCGCACCAAAATCCGACAGGCCCTGTTGACCATGGAGTTTGTTTCTTCTGCGCAGATTGCGAACCACAGCGCCGCGCTCAATGAAATAATCGATATCGTCCTTCGGCAATTGGCAAGACACGACCGTTACCAGTTCGATTTTTCAGATCGAGCCTTCGTCAAAGCCATTCGGGAAAAGGCGGAACCGATCATTGCAGATCGAAATACGTGGCGCGTGCCGCCACCAGACAAGCTGTTCGTACAGCGCAAGATAAGCGGCACGGTTCTGCTGGCGGTAACCCTGCAGGCCAAAGTGCCACTCGAGGTGATGCTTGACCGCTACAATCCGATGAATGGCTGAGATCTAAAGCATAAAACAGTCAGTCGGCACCATCCAAATGCAGCCAGTGGCGTAAGAGCATCAAGGAGATCATGATGCAAATGCTCACACACAACGCGCTACCGGATGATGACGGATTTTTTGGAAGATTCGGGGGACGCTTTGTGCCCGAAACGCTGATGCCCCTCCTGATCGCCCTGAGCGAAGAGTGGCAGAAAGCGAAAACAGATGCATCATTCTGGCAACAGCTCGACATGTTGTCTCGACATTATGCTGGAAGACCGAGCCCACTCTACTATGCGGAAAGACTGACAGGCCGACTGGGAGGGCCTCGTATCTATCTGAAGCGAGACGAGTTGAACCACACCGGTTCGCACAAAATCAACAACTGTCTCGGCCAGATCCTGGTTGCCCAACGCATGGGCAAGACCAGGATCATTGCGGAGACCGGTGCAGGCCAGCATGGCGTGGCCACTGCGACGATGGCCGCGCGGTTCGGTCTCGAATGCGTGATCTACATGGGCGAAACTGATGTCGAACGGCAGGCTCCCAATGTGTTTCGGATGAAGCTGCTGGGAGCCGATGTACGCCCGGTCCGCTCTGGAAACGGGACCCTGAAGGACGCTATGAACGAGGCGCTCCGCGACTGGGTCTCAAACATCGATGACACCTACTATCTCATCGGCACAGCCGCCGGTCCCCATCCCTATCCAGAGATGGTCCGAACCTTGCAATCCGTCATCGGGCGGGAGGCACGCGAGCAGATCGTAGAACTTGAAAAACGGCTTCCCGATCTATTGGTGGCCGCTGTCGGTGGTGGCTCCAATGCCATCGGCTTGTTCCATCCCTTCCTAGCCGACCGCGATGTGGCGATGCTTGGCGTCGAGCCCGCCGGAAAAGGTTTGGACACGTCGCAACACTGCGCCTCACTGACACGGGGAAGTCCTGGAGTTTTGCATGGCAACCGCACTTACCTCTTGCAGGACGAAGAGGGTCAAATAAATGAAGGACACTCGATCTCCGCTGGGCTGGACTACCCCGGGGTCGGCCCAGAGCACTCGTGGCTGAAAGACACAGGGCGCGTTTTCTACAGCTCCGCGACAGACGCTGAGGCTTTGAATGCCTTTCAATTCCTGTCTACGATCGAGGGGATCATTCCGGCCCTGGAGCCTTCGCACGCAATTGCAGAGGTGATGAAGATCGCGCCGCGCATGGAGCGCGACGAGATCATAATCGTCAACCTTTGCGGCCGCGGCGATAAGGATATTTTTACTGTGTCGGGCCTTCTGAAGCTGGAATAGCAGCTATCGATGGTAAGAACGATCTGCCCCGTCCCGAAACCTCATATTGGGACTGCAAAAACTCTTCCGTCCTTGGCCGGCAGTCCGGACTGGCAAGGTTGAGTTTTTTAATCGACCCTCGCAACGTCTATCCGGCAATCACATGATGCGGTCAGCAAGCACGCTTCTCCGATCAAACGTTGGCGGGACCGGAATAGCAACGGTCCTGGCGCCGCAAGTGCAAGTGCAGATGGCGGTGCCATGCTGACTGAGGGGCGACCGCCAGCTTGATTCTCATTCTTCCAGCAGAATAAAGGCGTGGGCCACCAGGCCCCTTGCGAAAGCGTTGTCTCTTCTGTCGATATAGCAGACTACAGCCGGAGAGGACCTCGACGCCCCGTGGGCAGTGCCAGACGTATTCGTCCTGCGTCAGCCCAGGCGATTTGCGGACGACCGCGCCGGACACCTCCCGGCGCGTATACAAAACTATAGCTGCTCCGTCGGGTTCGGCTATGTCCTGTGCGCGGTCTTCGTCCGCAGCAAGCTCCAGACGATGCCTGTTCCGATGATCAGGAACGTGATCCCAAGCGATACTGCTGCGGGAAATTTTTCCAGACCGAGCAGATCGGCCACGAAGACCTTCGACCCGATGAATATCAACACGATCGCAAGAGCCGGCTTGAGGTACTTGAACCGATGGATCATGGCAGCCAGCGCGAAGTACAGGGCGCGAAGGCCGAGAATGGCAAATATATTCGACGTGTAGACGATAAACGGATCTGTCGTGATCGCGAAGATCGCCGGCACCGAGTCGACCGCAAAAATTATGTCGGCCAGTTCCACCATGACGAGCGCCATGAATAGTGGCGTCATGAACCAGACCAGCCTGCCCGTTTTCGGATCGGGCTTTCTGACAAAGAAGTTTTGGCCATGGTGCTCATCTGTGACGTTAAAGCGGCGACGAAGGAGCTTGACCACCGGGTTGTCGCCCATCTCGGGTAGACTATCGCCCACCCACAGCATCTTGACGCCAGTGACGATCAAAAAAGCCGCGAATGCATAGAGTAGCCAGGAAAATTGCGATACAAGCGTCGCACCGAGGCCGATCATGATCGCGCGAAGGACTATAACGCCGAGGACGCCCCAGAAGAGCACTCGATGCTGATAGATCCGGGGGACGGCGAAAAATGAAAAAATCAAGGCGATAACGAACACGTTGTCGAGCGCCAGCGTCTTTTCGACGACGAAGCCAGTCAGATAATTGATCCCCGGTTCGGCGCCGAGCTGCCACCAGACCCACCCTCCAAAAGTGAGTCCCAGCCCGATATACATCGACGACAGGATAAAGCTTTCGCGTACCGAAATCTCCCGGTCGTGGCGATGCAGAACGCCCAAGTCGAATACGAGAAGCGCCAAGACAATAGATAGGAACGTCAGCCACATCCAAAGTGGCTTGCCGAGCCAATCGACAAGAAGGAAGCCGTAATCCACATTTCTCTCCGACCGGTCGTTCGATACTGAATACGACATCCGACATCGCGAGAGGACCGGCTTCTCTCGCCAGAGGGGCCCGGACTGCAGGGCTCGTGGGGATGTGCCGGATAAGGCACGTCTGTTTGGCGACTTGGTTTAGCGAGCCGTCTCAACTCGGTTCACGCCCAGCGCTAACGCGTTTCTGACCAGGTCGCCGGTCCGTTACATATCCTCGAGCAGAAGAACTCGGGACATGCTGCGGCGGCGGACGACCGGAACGGTCACTGAATGTCCATCTCGGTTGCGCCGCTCGATATAGTCGACACGGTCACGCTTGCGCACGCGCGACCTCTTCCCGTTCGAACGCTGGATCCCAGTTGAGATGAGCTTGCGCTGAGCCTCCCGGCGCGACGGGCTGTTGTCGTGGAATGTAACGTTATCGTTCATCTTCGCCTCCTGACACTTTTTTCAGGACAGAGGTGGAGAGCAGTTCATGATAGCGCCAATTGATTGTTGTAATCATTGCGATAGCATGCTTCTATCGCGCAATGCCTTTTCGTCCGTCCTTTCGCCAGTTGGAATATGTGATTGCGGTAGCTGAAGCTCGGCATTTCGGTGCGGCTGCGCGTCGGTGTCATGTTTCCCAGCCGACGCTCTCGGTACAGGTGAGCGCGGTGGAAGACGGCCTGGGGATCCAGCTATTCGAGCGGACATCCAGCGGCGTAATCACGACGAAAACCGGTGAACAATTCGTGCATGGCGCCCGTATCACCCTCGCCGCAATCAACGATCTCCTTGACGCCGTTGGCCAAAGCGCCAAAACCCTCGGGGGTCTGATCAAGCTTGGAACCTCCCCGAGCTTTGGTCCTTATTTTTTGCCGACCTTTCTTCCCACGATCCATGCGGAATTTCCGGAGCTCAGGATATACATCACGGAGGATCGCCCGGCAGCGATCGAGAGCGCGGTGGTCGAGGGTATCCTCGATTGCGGGATAGGACCGGCTCTGACCGACAACACGCTGACATTCATTCCGATCGGGCGGGAAAAGCTTTATCTGGGAATACCCCGGGAGCATCGGCTTGCGGGGGCGCGGGTCGCCCGGGTGGCGGACCTTCGAGGAGAGACATTGCTCGCTCTGGGCAGCGGTAACAGGCTTTTCGAAAATGTCAGACATCTTGCTGACGCCTCCGGCGCCCAAATCGTCGACGACTATGAGGGAACGAGCCTTGACGCTATTCGGCACATGATGTCGATCGGCATGGGCTGCTCGCTCTTTCCCGAGCTCTACGCTCGATCAGAGTTTCGTCAATCTGAAGACGTTCTGCTGCTCCCATTCGTAGACTGGCAGGAGACGCGGACCATCGGGTTCTACTTCCGTGATGGCAGCGGCCGAAAAAGCCACTTCGAGGCGCTCGCACGGCATGGGAAGAATGCTGCGCGAGCGCTCGGGCTGCTTGAGGCCTGAGCCTCAGTGAGAGGAAAAACTGAACAGTGCTGTCACGGCCTCGATTGCGATGCGGTCTGCGATGTATCATCTGGTGTCCGCCACGCCGCCAGGTCGCCACCCTCGATCTTACTTGCGCCAATGATAAACTCAAATTCATGATCCAAAAGGTGTGGCTGCGGCCCGTAATTGAATGCAAATTGGATATTTCCGATGCGCCGCATGCGCACATGCTCAGGTAGGGCCTGAGGCTTCAATCCAGCCTCGTCGCACAATTGCGTGAGTGTCGATCGCAGAAGATTTTCGCTGGCCCAAACAGAAAGGTAGAAGTGATTGTTGTTCTGCGTCAGCGCAGGCCTTCCATCATCGAAGCGTGCGAGCACATTGGCCCCTGTCTGAAGATGCTCCTCCCACCTGGTTCCAAGCCCGGAAACCCGCCCATCGATGGAGCGGGAGAGACCGGGGCGCATCGAGCCGACTTGCGTGACCCGGACCCCGGTCAGATCGGCGAGCGGACCGGGCGCGAGGTTTTGAGGAATTTTGAAATTGCGGTCGCGCGAACCTGTACGGGGGCCGTATAACACCTTGCCCGTCGCTCGCAAAAGCGCCCGGTATGCCTCGTCAGATACGTGCATGAGGCATGGTACGAGTACAACGGCATAGCCCTCGAGAGAGGCGCCTGGCCTCACGAAATCGACGTCAAGCCCCAGACGCCGAACGCCCTCGTACCAGCGGAAGGCAAGTTCGTCGTACCTGAAATCTTTGCCCTGCGGCTGGATCATGGTGGCCCAGTATGTCTCATAGTCATAGACGAGAGCGACGGAAGCCTGCCCTGTTTGCGGCAGAGCGCCGATCTCTTGCAGCTCGCGCCCTACGATTTTTGCCTCTTCTCCGCCGACAGAGAGTTCGTCGAGCCCAGCCAGATTGAGGCCGGCATGCATCTGCTCTTGAGCGAAAGGCGCCTGCCGCCAGCGAAAGTAGCTGACGACTTCAGCGCCGTGGGCTAGCGCTTCCCACGTCCAGAGGCGGACCATGCCTGGCTTGGGCACCGGGTTCCAGGGCGCCCAGTTGACGGGACCCGGTTGCTGCTCCATGACCCAGAAGCGGCCTTTGCCCACGCCCCGATAAAGATCATGATGAAACGCGGCAATGTCAGGATGAGAGGTCTCAGCCCAACGGTCTCTCTCCGTCTCGTTGAAGGGAAACTTCTCCACGAAGCCGATGGGATAGCTATCCCAGGACGCCAGATCGAGATTTTCCGCAACCTGCCAGTGATCGAAGTCGTTTACGAAGCCCATGAAGTTGTGCGTGATCCAGCGGCCAGGCGAGTTACGTCGAATGATTTCGCACTGCATTTTGTCATAGGCGGCAACCTGATCGGAATGGAATCGCCAGAAGTCGAGCCTTGCCGCCGGGTTCGCCTCGGTTACGGTCATGTTTGGGAGACAGACCTCTTCGAATGAGTTGACCTCCATGGACCAGAATACCGAGCCCCAGGCCTCGTTCAACTGATCCGTCGATTGGTAGCGCAATCGCAGCCAGCGCTTGAAGGCAATGAGGTCCTCTGCCCCCCAGGAAAGGGTCGTATCGTGGCAGCCGTATTCATTGTCTGTCTGCCAGCCGACGACGCCTGGATGTTCACCGTACCGTTTGCTGACGGCCTCTACGATGCGACGCGATTGCGCCCACCAGACGTCTGATGAAAACGTGTAGTGTCGCCGCGAGCCGAAGCCGCGGGTTCGACCATGCTCGTCGACAGGTGCTATGGACGGATGGTCGTCCATAAGCCATTTAGGCGGCGTCGCAGTCGGTGTGCCCAGGACGATTTTGAGGTCTGCGGCATGCAGGACGTCTATCGCACGATCAAGCCAATTAAACTGGAAATCGCCACGCCTGGGCTCCAGTCTTGACCAGGCAAACTCACCGATCCTGACGAATGATATGCCGATCTGCCGCATACGCTCGGCATCAGCTTTCCACCGGCTTTCATGCCAGTGTTCCGGATAATAGCAAACACCAAGCATCAGCGCGTCAGATCCCCATTGATAACTGCGACACCATTAGCGTCGAAGACGTGACAAGCCCGGGCGGGAATGGCAACGGCGATTTTGTCGCCCGGTCGTGCTGTAGAAAGGCCATCAGCCTTGGCGGTTATCCCGCTGTTTTCTGTAAGCGTTATGTGAAGCATCGTCTCCGATCCCAGCCGTTCGGCGAGCCTTACCGTTCCGTCGAGCAGCACGTCGCCTTCCTGGCTTTCCAGATGTTCCGGCCTGATGCCCAAAGTAACTTCTTGACCCGAGCGCACCGCACCGCTTCCCGCGACATCGATCGACGCTCCGCCAGGCAGCGTCACTCGTATGCCGCCATCTATCGCCGATGCCACCGCCTTGAGAAAGTTCATTTTCGGGGAGCCGATAAAGCCCGCCACAAACATGTTCTTGGGACGGTGATAGAGTTCCATAGGTGTCCCGACTTGCTCGACCAGGCCAGCCTGAAGCACAACGATTTTATCGGCCATCGTCATGGCCTCCACCTGATCGTGCGTCACGTAGATCATGGTGGATTTCAAGTCCTGATGCAGCTTGCTGATTTCGGTGCGCATCTGAACACGCAGCGAGGCGTCGAGATTCGACAGGGGTTCGTCAAACAGAAAAACTTCCGGATTACGGACGATCGCACGACCAATGGCGACGCGCTGGCGCTGGCCTCCCGAAAGTTGCGAGGGCTTTCGATCGAGTAGAGCCTCAAGCTGCAGCATTACAGCGGCCTGCCGTATCCGCTCGGTGATCATCGCCTTCGGATGGCCGGTCATCTTCAAGCCGAATCCGATATTTTCTGCGACGGTCATGTGAGGATAGAGCGCATAGGACTGAAAGACCATCGCGACGCCGCGCTGCGCCGTACCGACCCGTGTCATGTCCTTGCCGTCGATCGCGAGCTTGCCCGACGAAATGTCTTCAAGACCGGCGATCATGCGCAGGAGCGTGGATTTCCCGCAACCGGACGGTCCGACAAAAACGCAA
Source organism: Rhizobium sp. 21-4511-3d (assembly GCF_053522545.1). NCBI lineage: Bacteria > Pseudomonadati > Pseudomonadota > Alphaproteobacteria > Hyphomicrobiales > Rhizobiaceae > Rhizobium > Rhizobium sp. 21-4511-3d. The sequence goes on from NZ_JBNWCF010000012.1 coordinate 95,318, forward strand.
AACTCTCCGTCCGCTATATCAAGGTCGACACCTTTGATCACTGCGGCTGAGCCAAAGCTTTTGGTCACGCCTTCCAGCGTCACAGCACCCATTCAATGCACTCCTGCTACGGGTTCAAGTTCAAGGATCAAGCCGCTCTCCGGTCTCAGCATTGGCAGCGGCAGTCCCAGCTCGGTGAGGTCCGGGATCGAGAACGAAAGCTCGCCCCTCAATAAACGACGCTGCATGTCCGACACTCGGATGAAATCGGGTTCTGCAGGGTGGATCGCCTTGACCCTCCACGAGCGGTCGTCATGTTGAGGCGCCGGCACCCTCAGCGGCGGAGGCTGCTCTGCGACCATCTGCGGCCCCTGCGCGACGAACACTGCCATGCGGTCGTTGTCCGCTGCCCCCCAGACGTAGCGGCCATCTTCAGGCGCCATCCGGAACTGTGCGTCCGGAGCATGAAGCAGCGGCCGCAAGTCCTTGTGCAGTTTGATCCAGCGCGACAATTCGACCCTGTCGTCCTCGGAGAGAGCGACCGGATCCAATTCGACGCCCAGATGGTAGGCGAGCGCGACGATCGCTCTGAAGGAAAGCGACAAACGACGAGCCGTCTGGTGGTTCGGCGAGGCTGCGATATGCGCCCCCAGGATCTCGGGCGGTAGCAAAGACGACGCACCGCGTTGAATCTCCAACCGCTCTAGCGCGTCAGTGCAGTCCGATGTCCAGACCCGGTGCGTGTAACGAAGGACGCCGAAGTCTATCCGTCCGCCTCCCGAAGCGCAGGATTCGATCTCCACATGCGGGAAAGCCGACCTAATGCGGTGCATCAGAGTATACACCGCTTGCGTCTGCGCAGAGGTTCGCGCCGTGCCGTCGCGGCCGCCCACATGGGTCAAGTCGCGATTCATGTCCCATTTCACGTATGATATGGCGTGCTTCGAAAGCAAAGCCGAAATCGCCCCGTAAAGGTATTCGCCGACCTCCGGCCTACTGAGGTCGAGAACCAACTGGTTCCTGGAGAGGAGCAATGGGCGACCGTCAACCTGAAGAACCCATTCGGGATGAGCCCTGAACAGGTCGGATTGAGGACTCACCATTTCAGGTTCGAACCAGATGCCGAATTCCATCCCCAGTCCAATGACATGATCGACAAGCGGCGTCAGGCCATCGGGATACTTGCGGCTGTCGACAGTCCAGTCGCCGAGGCTTGTCGTGTCGTCGTCCCGCTTGCCAAACCAGCCGTCGTCGAGCACGAAACGCTCAATCCCGAGTGCCGCCGCAGCGTCTGCCTGCGCTTTGAGCGAATCCAGACGGTGATCGAAGTAGTTCCCCTCCCAAGTGTTCAACATGACCGGACGAGGCTTCATTATCCCCTTGGGCCAGAGCAATAGCTCATCACGGACGAACGCATGGAAGCAGGCGTCGTCGCTGCAAGCGTACGCGACTGGGCTGCTATAGGTCGCGCCCCTCTTAAGCCTGATCTCGCCCGGCTCGAAAAGCTCGCCAAGGTGGACAAGACGCCGGCCGTCGTCGAGAACATCCACGGCGATCACGTGATTGCCACTCCATCCAAGATGGAACAAGAGGTTTTGCGTTCCTACCTCTACCGAGATAAGTGGAGGCTTGTCGTGGGACGTTCGCCCGCGTCTGTTTTCCTGTAGCCAGAGCGAGTGATCGACGCGACACGACCTCGATTGGAACTCGCGTCCCCACATGCCCGTGAAGTAATTCAGCGTAGCCTCCCCCTGCGGAACAAGAAAGCTCGCGGCCATGCAGCGATCCACCGTGTATTCTGCGCCGCGGTTCGTGAGGAAGGTCGACATGGACAGGACACCAGAGTTACTCATACAGATGTTGATTGCGATCTCGATCGCCGCCACCGGATCTACGGCGTGCAGAGTAGTCGTCGATCCGTCGTGCCTGGCCTTCCAATCCCGGAACTGTAGAACGAAGTCTCGTCCGTCACGATGGCCTGAAATGGCAGGCCAACCGAAATAACCGAGGCCTCCTGTCGGTAGAAGGACCGCCGAAGGCCCGGCCTCATCCATGCCGTTGACCCGGCTCGACCGCATATCGTCGCGCCAAATCCGGCCCGTCGCAGCTTTCAACCCAAAGGAAATGATTTCCGGCATCCCTGCTGTGGGTAGACCAATTACGAGGGAAAGCGGGCCGCTCGTCATTGTGACGATCTCAGTCATCCTTTGGTTGCTCCAAGAGTAAGCCCGGCGATGAAGTGCCGTTGCATGAAAAAGAACATCAGGACCGGGGGCATCGCCGCCACGATCGAACCGGCAGAAACCAGGTGCCAGGCAGCGACCCACTGACCGTTCAGAGAGTTCAGTCCGGCCGTGACCGGCATGGCTGCCTGACCCTGCACGAGGACAGTTGCCCAGAAATAGTCGTTCCAGACGAAGGTGAAGATAAGAACCGAGAGCGCTGCGATGGCCGGTCGCATCAGGGGAAGAACGATGTGCCGGAATATCTTCCATTCGGAGACGCCTTCAACTCTCGCCGCCTCGATGAGCGCGAAGGGCAGACCCTTGATGAAGTTTCTCATGAACAAAGTGCAGAAACCCGTCTGGAAAGCGACGTGGAAAAGGACCAGGCCGGTCACGGTGTCATAAAGACCCATCTTAAGAGTAAGATCGCGGACTGGAACCATGAGGATCTGGAACGGAATAAAGTTGCCGGCAACGAAGACGAAGAACAGGAAGAGGCTTCCGCGGAAGCGATAGACCGCAAGCGCGAACCCACATAGGCACGACAGTCCGACTGCGCCAATCACGGTTGGAACGGTGATTTTGAACGAATTAAGGATATACCAGCCGATCGGAGAATCCCGGAAGACTGAGGTGTAGTTCTCGACGCCGGCGAAGCCGGAAGGCATGCCGAAATAGTTGCCAGCAGCGAGATCACCGGATGGGCGGATCGAGGTGAGTGCGACCCCGATAAGAGGAAGAAGCCAAATGACCAGCAGTATCGGCAAGAGGATCTGATAGGCCCATGAAATCCAGGGCGACGCTTTTTGAACTGGTGTCGGAAACATCACGCGTTCCTTTCCTGCCGGATCATGCGAACGAGGAAGAAGGTGATGAAGACCATCATGATCACGAACAGGACGACGGCGATCGCCGCACCGTAGCCCATTCGGAAGCCGTATTCCGACAAAGCTTCCTCGTACATGTAGTAGGAAAGCACACGGCTGGACCCGTACGGTCCTCCGGCAGTCATCACCGAAACGAGATCGAACGAACGTAGCGCGCCAATAACGGTGACGACAACGGCAATGAAGGTCGCCGGCCGAAGCTGGGGCAGAACGATGTGCCAGAACAGGCTCCAGCCCTTTGCACTGTCCATGCGCCCTGCCTCGACCTGCTCGGGGTTGATGTTGTTGAGGCCGGTTAGGTAGAGGATCATGCAATAGGCGATCTGCGGCCAGAGACCGGCCGCGATGATGCCGTAGGTCACGAAACGCTCGTCGGCGAGAATGGCGACCTCGGTGCCCGTCAGCGAATGTATCAGGGCGGAGAACAGGCCGAAGTTCGGCGCGTAGAACCAGGTGAATATAAGTCCAACGACGACTTGGCTGATCACGAAAGGAAAGAAGAAGAGCGACTTGTAGATGCGAATACCCGCAACCGTCTGGTTCAGGAACAGCGCCGCTGCGAGCCCGGCAGGCACGGCGAGGAGATAGAGGATCAGCCAGATAAGATTGTTCTCGAGCGAAGTGTAGAAGGCATCGTCACCGAGAAGTTCGACATAGTTGCCAAGGCCGATCCATGTCATGGCGCCAAGGCCATCCCAGTCGTGAAAGCTGATCCACACCGACTGCGCTACAGGTGCGATCACATAGACAAGAAACATCAGCGCGCCTGGCGCAAGAAACAAAACTGGAGCCCAGTGGCGCTGGTTTTTTGACCACATGCCGGCTGGGGTCGCTTTTCGGACGACCATTGTTATTTCCTCAACGAAAGGCGCTGCCGGAATGGGGAGAGTCATCCGGCAGCGTAGGTTCAGCGGCTTTGCTTCACTTGTAGGCGCGGGCGCGAACCTTATCGAGCCGCTCAAGGATCGCGTCGAGCTTGTCCGGCTTCACCATGAACTGCTGGAAGCCTTCCATGCCGGCTTTTGCCATGTCCGCCGGCGCATCACGATCGTAGAACTGAGCAAGTGCGTGCGCGCTCGAAAGCATCGTGAAGCCTGCTTCCAGGAACTTGTCCTCAGGCTTTGGAGCCTTGTTATTGACCGGAAGCTGTCCGAGCGTGATATTCATCTTCGCCTGAGCCTCCGGAGAGCCCAGATACGCGAGGAACGTCCTGGCGTCCTTCTTGTTTTTGGCTGCGGCCGGAATGTGGAAGGTGTCGGTGGGCGCCTCTTCGGAAACCGGAAGACCGGCAGTGATCTGCGGGAATTGCAGGAAGCCGATTTGGTCTTCCTTCAATCCGCCGTCCTTCATCGGCGCGACCGCAAAATTCCCCATGAGATACATGGCGGCCTTGCCCTGAACGAACTGGGGGATCGCGTCCTGCCAGTCAAGTGCTGCGTGGTTCTCGATGAAGTAGCCCGGCTTTACAAGCTCCGCCCACTTGTCAAAGACCGCCTTCACCTTTGGATCCGTGTAGGCGACCTTCCCAGAGGTCAGGTCCATGTGAAATTCGTAGCCGTTGACGCGCAGATCGAGGTAGTCGAACCAGCCGCCCGTCGGCCAGAGCGCCTTGGTCCCGATTGCGAATGGGGTAATGCCATCGGCTTTCAATTTCGCGCAGGCAGCAATCAATTCATCCCAGCTCTTCGGCGGCTCGATGCCCTTGTCCTTGAAGATGTCGGCGCGGTAGTAGATGCCCCATTGGTAATAGGTATAAGGCACGCCCCACTTCTTGCCGTCGATGGTCATGGACGCCGCGGCGGACTTCAACTGGTCGTCGAAGCCGTTTGATTTCCAGACGTCCGTCACGTCATCGAACAGCCCGGCCTTCACGAACGGTTCCATGCGGTTACCTGCATACCAGGCCACGACATCAGGCGCATCGGCAGTCAGGAAGTTCCTGATCGCCGACTTGTAGCCTTCGTGGTCGAAGTTGTTCCACTTGACCTTGATGTCGGGGTTTTTGGCCTGGAAATCGGCAATCAGCTCCTCCATTGCCTTTTTCGGGGCGGGATCCGACTGATCCGAATTGAGAACGAGCTCGCCGGCCCAGGCGCCGGACGCCATGAAAGCCGTGCTCATCGCGAATGCATAAATATAGTTCTTAAAGGTCATTTCTTCCTCCCTGACCGATATACAGCGGGCCGTCCGAGTACCTCCGGCCCTTGCCATAGCCACATCACATCGCGCAGAATTCTGCTACCGCTCTTGAAGCATACGCTTCCTGGATACTAAGATGTCCGCGTTTTACAGGAGAAGGCATGTTCGAGGACGAATCCATTCCGGTGCATTCCGGCGCGACGAGACACCCGCTGGTCGTATTCGGAGATCATCGCTTCTGTGCGGGCGAGCGCCTTGACGTGCGCCGCATGAGCGGTCCTCACATGCACAGCCAGGTCGAGATCAACCTCGTCCTTGAAGGGCGTATGACCTACTGGTTGGATGGACGACTCCTTCAGATCTCGGAAGGCCAGCTTTGTCTCTTCTGGGGAATGGTCCCCCATCAAGTCACTGAGGTGACCGACCCGACGAACTTCGTTTGCCTATACGTCCCGATGAGCGTTCTTGTGAACTTGCACGGCCTGGCACCATTTCGAGACGCCGTCTTCAGGGGCGCGCTGATCGAAGCAATCAGCGTCAGAAGCTTTGACAGGGACATGTTCCTGCGCTGGCGCGAGGAGCTGCTGTCGGGCGATCAGGAAGTCGAGCAGATCGTCAGGGATGAGCTCGTGGCGCGCATCCGACGGATCGGACGGGATGGCTGGCGTGATCTGCGGGAACAGGGCTCCGCTCTCGTATCGTCTCGTGATATGGACGCCGACAGGCTGCCGAAAGTCGAGGTGATGCTGAGATATATCGCCGAACACGCCCTTGGCCCAATCGACATCGCCGCTGTCGGGGCCGCGGCGGGGCTTCATCCAAACTACGCCATGACGGTCTTCAAGAAGACAGTCGGCATGACAATGCATCAGGCTGTTACACGACATCGGCTGGACACAGCGCAGTCCCTTCTGATCTCCTCCGAGCTACCGATCGCTTCTGTTGCGTTCGAAAGCGGCTTTGGGTCGCTCTCCCGCTTTTACGATGCCTTCGAGACCCGCTTCGAAACGACGCCAGCGAAGTATCGCGAAGGTTTTGTCTCATCGCTGCGATGCTGACCAGCTTCAAAACGCCGGAAAGAAGGTCATCTTCTCAGTCCAGTTCTGGCTCACGAAAGGAATGCAACGTTTGGTGCCTGCTGGCCGAAGTCTTGACCGGAGGCTAGAATGGATTGCAAACCGATCGAAAGCAGACCGTTTGCCCCACCCCACCGTGTCACGGCAGGACGTCAGGCTGCGAAAGGTTCAGCGAACGGAGGGCGATACTGGACGGTCTGCAGCGGATGAGCGGTATGTGAAAAGGGGTCGAGTAACCCGGCGTCAATCATGATCTCGCTTTAGCAACAGCGCTGCCAGCGGGTTTGGAAACCGCCTTCGCACGGTAACCGCATAGAATGTTTCGATGATGCTCGGCAGGACGTCAAACTGGATCAACTCACCGGTCTGAAGCTCGCCCTTGACGACGATCGGGGGAAGAACCGCAAGTCCGGCCCCTGCCCGCGCCAGCAAACGCATCATTGCCATATCGTCGACCTCGGCGGCAATTTGCGGCTGGACGCCCAGGCCGGAGACGATGGCGTCGAACTGGAAGCGAACGCCACTCTCCGGTGTTGGGAGGATCAATGGATATGCAGCCAGAAGCTCCTTTACCGATGCGCCGGTTCGGGCGTGAAACGGCTTTCCGACAAGGCTGACGGGTTGCTCGTATACGTGCTGGGCGATCAAGCCGGAGATCGGATCAGCCGCGGGAGACTTGTTCAACAAGACGATGTCGAGGCTCAGTGTCTGCAACGCCTCTATCAGCTCGCGCGAGCTGCCAGATCGAAGAACCAGGTCTACATCCGGACGACCCAGGATCGGTTGAAGGAACTCCATCTGAAAATTGCGCGACAATGTCGCCAATGCCCCGATGCGAACAGTGCGTCTGGTTGCTCCACTTTCCCGAAGCGTGGCGATCAGTTCGTCGCCTGCCGCAAAGATGGTATCTGCATGATCGAGTGCGATACGTCCCGCCTCGGTGAGGTGGAGCTGACGCCCCCGCCGCTCGAACAAAGCGTGGCCCAATCGCTCCTCCAGAAGCTTGATCTGGAGAGACAGGGCCGACTGGGAAACATTGAGGAGCGAGGCGGCGCGGGTGAGGTTTGCCTCATGTGCAACGGCCCAGAAGTAGCGGAGATGATGATAGTTGAGGTCTGCCATCGTTCTATTTAAAAGAACGAAATTACGCAATCAATGTATTTTTAACGAGCCACGGCGTGGGATAGGTCCTCCTTGAGCATAACAGGAGCCGACTTTGATTTACCTCACGCCACTCGCTTGTCCGACAATATTCCTGCTGGCCGCTGCCTATGCGTTTAGTCCGCGAGCGAAACCTCGCACCGCAGCGACTATCGTTGAGAATGCCGCGATCGCTGCGCTTCTGGTGTCGGCATTTTGTGTCGCTATCCTCCTGGGCCTTGGTGCCGGCACCTCCACCGGTGCCGGCGGCCATTTCGATATTCTGGCCTCACGCATCGACGTCGTCAGTGTGGCAATGCTTCTTCTCGTCTCATTCATATCATGGACGGTCGTGCGCTATTCTCAGATAGCGCTGGATACGGAGAATGGGCAGGCGCGCTTCATGGGGTGGATGGCGACAACGATCGCTGCGGTTCTTCTTGCCGTCCAATCAGAATCCTTTGCCGGACTGCTGGTAGGATGGGTGGGCTCGTCCATTGCACTAAACAAACTTCTTTTGTTCTATCCTGATAGACCCCAGACTAGAAAAGCTGCGCATCAGGCCTTCCTGTTTGCCCGTGGGAGCGACCTTGCCATGGTCGCGGCGCTTGTCTTGCTTTGGTGGACGGATGGCGGCCTTCAGCTCTCATCGCTCCAGGTCTCCCAATCAACCAGCGTGATCCACTGGGCGGCAGGGCTGCTGGCCGTTGCAGCGCTCCTGCGCTCGGCACAGTTTCCCACACACGGGTGGCTCACCCAAGTCATGGAGACCCCGACCCCGGTCTCGGCACTGCTGCATGCGGGCGTTGTCAACGGCGGCGGTTTTCTGCTCATTCGGTTCGCCGACATCATGGTCCAGGCACCAGCCGTCCTTGCAGCCCTGATCATTCTTGGAGGCTTTACGGCACTGTTCGGCAGTGTTGTCATGCTGACGCAGCCGGCAATCAAGACGTCACTGGCCTGGTCGACCGTCGCGCAGATGGGTTTCATGATTCTGCAGTGTGGCCTCGCTCTCTTCCCGCTCGCGCTTCTCCATATCATTGCCCACTCGCTCTATAAGGCTCACGCTTTTCTGGCGTCAGGCTCGGCTGTTGAACAGGTTCTTGCAACGCGTCGACCCGGACCCGTTTCCTCACCAAGCATGTTGGCGGTCGGAAAGTCTTTCGCCATTGCGATAGGGGTTTACCTGTTCATCGGCATCGCCTTCGGCATCACCGAAAAACCGCCGCAGGCGATTGCCCTTGGCACGATCCTCATTTTTGGCATCGCCTACCTTGTCGCACAGGGAATGGCGGAGACCGCGCCGAGATCGCTGACCTTGCGCACCACCATGTTCTCACTCTGCACCGCCGTCGCCTACTTTGCCCTGCAGCATTTACTGGAGCGGCTGACAGCGGGCGCCCTTCCTGCCCCTCCGCCGGCCGGTCCCCTTGAATGGACGTTGATCGTCCTCGCACTCCTATCGTTCGGCGCGGTCGCCGTTATGCAGGCGCTGCTGCCAAAATGGGCCCATCATCCCGCTTGCGCTGGCTTGCGCGTCCACGTCTCAAACGGCTTTTACGTGCAGCCGATCGTCGACAAACTCCTGCGCTCCACCGGCGCGATTTCCGCCGCCCAAACAATCACCAAGGACTGACCATGCAACTGCAAACAGCTCACAACCACGATCTTCTTCTCGTCGCAGAAGCTGCAGTCCGGGCGATCCCTCCCGCCTGGCCGCTCGAAGCCACTGTTGCCGTCAACCCTTTCCTGGGCCAGGCAAACGAGAGCCTGGAAAATGTCTCGGCGCTGTTCCAAAGGCTTGCCGGCATCCGACTTGCCCCGCCGCGTTTCTATTACGTCCAAAAGCTACGCGATGGGACCATCCGTGATGATGATATTGTCGGCGCGATCGCCTCACGTGAATCGTTTGCAAAACTGGATCTTGCGCAGATAAAACAAGGTGTTTCGAACGAGCCTGTCAGCTCCGCACCCCTTCCGTCGCTTGCCAGCATCGCCGCGGCCTTTGACGGGAGGGACTGGGAGGGATTGATTGGCGATCGCATATCGAGCTTTGCCAGCGGCTATTTCGACGCCGGGCAAGCTCTATGGGCGGCCCCGCAAGATCAGGGGCTGTTTGCAAGCTGGCGTCACTTCGCGATGCATGACCTGACGCCGGAGTTGTCGGGGCTGAGCGGTTTTGCGTCTCACGTCGCTCACGCTGCCGCAACCGCAGATGCCGCATTTTCAAATGCGTGCCGAGGGCTCGGGATTGGCGAACCGGGAACATATTTTCATCAGCTCCTGGTGAGCATGGGCGGCTGGGCCCAGCACGCCCGGCACCTGAACTGGCTCGCTGAACGAGATGGAAATCGCGACACAACACTATTCGAGCTACTCACCGTCCGCCTGGTGTTCGAAGAGGCGCTCTACAAGATTAGTCCCGCCGACGTCAGGACGCGTTGGTCCGAAGCGCTCGCTGCTCATCGTCAACCGATATCGCCAGGCGTTGAAGACCTGATCGATGCGGTGCTACAAACAGCCACAGAACGCGCCTACCAGCGCGAACTCAAGAGCTTGCTTGAAGAGAGGTGCGACAGTCGCCAGCGGACGGGACGACCGAGCCTTCAGGCAGCCTTCTGCATCGACGTACGCTCGGAAACGTTCAGGCGAGCGCTCGAAAGCGCCGACGCTGGTATCCAGACGCGCGGTTTTGCCGGCTTTTTCGGTGTGGGCGCCAGTTTCCGGCGCCGGGGCACTGTCACCTCGGAAAATCGGCTACCGGTGCTGGTTGAGCCTTCGGTCTTCGCGTGCGAAGCTTCCAGTGCCAGCAAGGATCGGGGTGCGCAGATAACCGCCCGTGCCAAGCGTGCTTGGAGCCGATTCAAGGTCGCCGCAGTCTCCTCCTTTGCCTTTGTCGAAGCGGCCGGTCCCCTGGCTGCCCTGCCCCTCATTCTATCGACCTTGGCAACAGGCAAGGCGGGCAACAAGGTCTACCCGCTGCAACTCTCCGATCAAATGACTGCGGAAAGAAAGACGGACGTCGCGGAGGGTGCTTTGCGCGGGATGGGCCTCATCACCGATTTCGCGCCCATCGTTCTGCTGGTCGGACACGGTTCAAAGGTCGTCAACAATCCCTTTGCCAGCGCTCTGCAATGCGGGGCATGTGGTGGCCATGCAGGCGATGTCAGCGCGCGGCTGCTGGCGATGATGCTGAACGAAGTCGATGTCAGAAACGGCCTGGCTGCGAGGGGGATCGACGTTCCGACCGACACTGTCTTCGTCGGCGCGCTCCATGACACTGCGTCGGACGATGTGACGCTTTTTGAAAGCGACCTTCCAGAAGGCATCGAAAGATCCGCGCTGACCACCGTAGGAACGTGGCTCCAGCAAGCCGGTGACCTCGCGCGCGCAGAGCGGACGGGTCGCCTGCGCGGATCGTCAGCAGACACGATCGGCACACGTGGCCGTCAATGGGCCCAGATGCGGCCGGAAGCCGGGCTTGCCGGCTGCTCGGCCTTCATAGCGGCGCCGCGCACCAGGACGCGGGGACGTTCTCTCGGCGGACGGGTCTTCCTGCATGACTACGAATGGCACCGTGATGTCGACTTCAAAATCCTGGAGCTGATCCTGACTGCCCCGGTCGTCGTGGCCAGTTGGATCGGGTTGCAATATTTTGGCTCCGCGGTTGCCCCGTCGCTGTTCGGGTCTGGAAACAAATTGCTGCACAACGCGGTGGGCGGCATCGGCGTTCTGGAGGGAAACGGCGGAAACTTGCGGACGGGGCTGCCCTGGCAATCAGTTCACGACGGTGCGAATTTGATGCACGACCCGAAACGGCTCACTGTGGCGCTGGAGGCGCCCAAGGAAGAGATAGCAGTGGTTCTGCGCCGGCACCCATCTGTCCAATCGCTCTTCGACAACGGATGGATGCACCTCATTGTCCTCAACGAGGAAGGACGGCTGGCCTGGCGCTATCGTGCCGGCTGCAACTGGGAGCCGGTCGAGGGCCCGAATGAAGACGCCGGCCTTGCGCAGGTTGCATGAAAAGCGTTGCGGAAGAAAGCCGATGAAGCCCGAGGAAACAGCAACGGACGAGGCTCCAGCCGTATGCCTCAACGTGCTGCAGGAGCTGATCGAGGATGGGTGGATCGGCTCGGATGAAGAGCGCATTTCGGTGCGAGCACTTTTGATCGACTTCCACGGCCACGGTGTAATCAGCCATTCCACGCTGCGCAGGCTTGCTCTCTCGAAGGCGGTCAACAGATTGATCAGGGAAAAGCCGAGCCTACTGAAAGTCCGCCCCTCCTACTACGGGTGGGGCCGAGGCCTCTAAGGTCGCAAGAGGGTCCTAACCCTCGCAGCCGGGAAAATACGTGATAAAAAGGTCCTTGTGCGTGATCTTACGAACCTCGTGGACTGCGGCTTTATTAGAGCCGCGCAACGATCTGATTTGGCGACGGCGGGAGGGTAATGACCTTTCGCCAAGACAAGCGCCATGCGCTGCTCAAATCCATAAGAGATTGCAGAGAGGGGAGCGACGCCCCGACGGAACCATTGCTCCGCCCTCGACCTTTGGCGTCTTGTCGGCCCTTATCTGCCAGCGGGGTGGACCCCCTGCCACGTTGGTGCGTTCAGGCGGCGTCAACGAAAAAGCAACGTCTGTATGCGGCACCGGTCGACCGTAAAGATAGCCCTGTAGCTCATGGCAACCGAGGCCGCGCAGAAATGCGGCCTGCTCGGGACGCTCTACGCCTTCGGCGATCACTTTCATGTCGAGGCAGTCGGCCAGCAGAAGGGTTGCCTTGACGATGGCCTGGGAGACGGTGTTCGCATTGATGTCCTTTATAAAGGAGCGATCGATCTTGACCTTGTCGAAGGGAAAGATCTGCAAGGTAGACAATGACGAATATCCCGTGCCGAAATCATCCATGGCGATCTGAACCCCCAGTTCCTTCAGCTCAGTGATCACCGCAAGCGCGCGCTCCCGGTCCTCGATGACGCTCGCCTCTGTTATCTCAAGCTCTAGCCGCTGCGCAGGCAACCCCGAGCCTTGCAATATCTCTGCCAGCATCGACCGAAATCCTGGTTCTCCAAGCTGCGCCGAGGCGATGTTAACGGCGACTCTGACCGGAAGCGGCCATGATGCCGCCTGACTGCAGGCACAGACCAAAACCCATCTTCCGATCGGGACGATCAGCCCGGTTTCCTCTGCGATAGGGATAAACTCCGAAGGCGGGATCAAGCCCCTTTGCGGATGGTTCCAGCGCAGGAGCGCTTCCAGACCCAGTATGTCTCCGGAAGCTGCGTTCACCTGGGGCTGAAAATGCAAAACAAATTCGTCCCTGTCCAAGGCAACCCTTAGATCCGCAGCAAGCGCCGTCCTGTCGCGTCGCTTTTCGTCCATGGAGAATTCGTATCTGCAGAATCGGCTGCCGCCGGAGCGCTTTGCGCGGTACATAGCAGAATCTGCCCGTGCTATCAGCTCCTCGACATCCGAAGCATCCGTGGGGTAAACCGACACGCCAACGCTTGCACCGACAGACAAAAGCGAAGGCTGCGAGCCGTCGCTTCTGACGATCGCGCGCAGCACCCGCATCGAAAATTCCTCGACGTCTTGATCCGCTGCGATGTTGTGCCTGACCACGACGAATTCATCCCCGCCCATGCGAACCGCGAATTCGTTTGGTCCAAGCGAAGCCGACAGGCTCCGAGCGACATCTTGCAACAGTTCGTCACCGGCTTGATGTCCCCTGACGTCGTTGACCTCTTTGAAATGGTCGAGATCAACGACCGCCAGTGCAAGACGCCCAGGCCGGCACGTCGCCACATCCAAAAGCCTCGTCAGCTCGTCATAGAGATGGGCTCGGTTTGGCAAGCCTGTCAGAGCATCGTGGTGCGCAGCGAAACGATACGCTTCGAGAAGCTCGCGTTGCGCGCGTGCGTCAGTTACAATAACGACTGCTCCCGCAAAAATGATCGCGGCGCCGACCACCAGAACCGCCAGCATGCTATTGGATAGCGTACCGTTCGCAGCAGCCTGCAACGGCCCGGGTTCGATCGTGACCGCAGTCATTGCCGTGAAGTGAGCACTGCAGATGGCCAGTGTCATAAGGACAAGGCCAAGACCGAGGCCTATCCTTGAACGCAGACGGATCAGGGTAACCATCGTCGCGACCCCGAAGCCAAACGCCAATGCCGCTGCCGCGACGAGCATACGGCGGTCCCAGAAAAGCGCGTCGGCGTTCCTTAGCCCCGTCATCCCAACGAAATGCATGGAAAGGATTGCGCCGGCAAGACAGAGGCCCGAAACGCACGGTATCGCGGGTCTCGACAGGTTGATCGCGATAGTAAAGGCGGCGACTGAAAACAGTGCCGCAAGAAGGAGCGACCCGACAGTCAGGTAGGGATCAAATGCCAACTCTGTCGGCATTTTGAACCCTAGCATTGCCACGAAATGCGTCGTCCAAATGGACAGACCTCCGGAGATGCCCGCGACAATAGCGCCGGAGAGACGTGACGTGGCGGGAGAACGAACGGCCTGATCGAAAAGTCTGGCGGTGACCGTACACATCAACATGCAAAGAACGGCCGCGGCTAAAACATAGGCGAGATTATGCTCGTAAGCGATACATGACATAACTCTCAGCACTTCGAACTCCCGAAAATATGACTTTCAATAACATCGCTAGAAAAGTCGTCGGCCCGCCCCTCACGCGAAGCTCACCCTTCTCTCCCACGCTTGCGATTTTTCGCACCGAATCTTTTAGGCCCCGTTAACGTCACAACCCAGGAAAGGCAAAGCAGCTTGCCAGGGTGCCTTTCAGCACGCCTGTGGCGAGTTCGCGACTGACGCGAAGCTGACAATCTGAACATGCAAAGCGGAACCGGCGTTCTTCAAACGAGGCTTTGCAAGCCGCGACCTGCGATAAAGAAACTCGATCAGTGGACGCTGCGCGTGAAACGATCTTTCGTCCGGCGCGACACGATTGCCTTCCCGGCATCCGTGAGGGTCAGATCTGGCCCTATGAGACCAAGTTCCTCCAGCGATGCCAGACTGGTCGATGTTTCAGGAAGACGTCTGAGCTTGCTTGTATCGTCGAGCATTTCGAGAACTGCTCAGGGGTAAGTCGCTTCATCTCTATGACAGCCTTCGGCGGGTGATGAGGGGCGCCAACGCTTATCACGATTGCGATCTGCAAAACTATACCTCAGAAGGCATCTTTCCGGAGATCTGCAATATATCGTGAGGAATGCGTCCGCGCCGGTCTCTCGGTCACCAGGAAGGAATGCAGGCGCAAGGGCATTGGCCAAGAATGAGCCGCGCGGCAAGGATCGCGACTTCCTTCGCAGCATCTTCCCACGACCAAGGCAGCCGCGCATCGGAGCTATGCGGGTCCGCGACTGGATTTTGCGTGACCTTCCGAGATAACATTTGAAGCAGTTTCAACCGCCTTTAGCGACGGTGGGCCATGCACAGGCATATCGAAAAGCATTCGATCGAGCGGATAGGCTGGCTGCGGGCAGCGGTTCTCGGCGCAAATGACGGCATCATTTCAACCGCCAGCTTGATGGTCGGCGTAGCATCGGCATCCACTTCAACCTCACAGGTGCTTGTTGCCGGCTTCGCCTCGCTCGCCGCTGGCGCTATGGCTATGGCGGCGGGCGAATATGTTTCCGTCAGCTCCCAGGCTGATACCGAGGCTGCCGATCTCGCGCGCGAACGGCGTGAGCTCGACGATCAGCCTGAACACGAACTGGTTGAACTCGCCGAGATTTACGAAGCGCGTGGCGTCTCCAAGGAATTGGCGCTTCAGGTCGCCCGACAGTTGACCGCTCATGACGCCCTGCATGCGCACGCACGAGACGAGCTCGGTATCACTGAGACGTCTACGGCACAGCCCGTTCAAGCCGCCTTGACCTCGGCCTTGACGTTCTCAGCCGGCGCAATCGTTCCCGTCCTCACCGCAATTTTGGCGCCGCCTCATTCAATTCAACTCGCAATCCCGGTCATATCTCTGATATTCCTCGCAGCGCTCGGCACTGTCAGTGCCAGGGCGGGCGGCGCCGGTATCATCAAGCCAACGATCAGGGTAGCGTTCTGGGGAGCCATGGCCATGGTCGTCACCGGTCTCGTTGGCGCCTTGATCGGCAAGGCACTCTGACATAACCGCGTCGAGCGGCGGACAACTGATATGCAGAGACAGATAGGGGAGTTTTTGTGTCGAGGCTGATTGTCATCCTTGGAGACCAGTTGTCGCGGAGTATCTCGTCGCTGGATGGCGCCGACAAAGACCATGACAGCGTACTCATGTGTGAAGTTATGGCCGAGGCAACCTATGTCGGTCATCACAAAAAGAAGATCGCCTTCATCTTTTCGGCCATGCGCCATTTTGCTGATGAGTTGAGAGGAGCCGGTTACAAAGTTCGCTACACCACGATCGACGAGCCGACCAACACCGGCTCTTTCACCGGCGAGGTCCAGCGTGCGAGTGCCGAACTCCGCCCTTCCGCCATATGCATCACGGAACCTGGCGAATGGCGCGTCCTCAAGGAAATTAGGAGCTGGTCGGATACCCTGGGCCTTGAGGTCGAACTTCGGCGCGATCACCGCTTTATCTGCTCGCACCGGGAGTTCCGGCAGTGGGCGCAGGGCCGCAAGTCGCTGACGATGGAGTTTTTCTATCGGGAAATGCGACGAAAAACCGGGCTACTGATGCAAGGCGACAAGCCACTTGGCGGACGATGGAACTTCGATTCCGAAAACCGCAAGCCGGCAGAGCCGGGTCTCCTCAGACCAAGACACCTGGAGTTTGAGCCGGATGCCATCACTACCGAGGTGCTGAACTCGGTCGGACAATTGTTTCCTGGCCACTTCGGCAAGCTTGAGGGCTTTGGCTTTGCAGTTACCCGCTCCGACGCCTTGAAGGTGCTCGACGGATTTATCGAGGATTTTCTGCCAGAGTTTGGCGAAACCCAGGATGCGATGCTGCAGGGTGAGCCCTGGCTTAACCACTCGCTTCTGTCATTTTACATCAACGTCGGGCTCCTCGAACCGCTCGAGGTCTGCCTTTCGGCTGAACGGGCCTATCATGAGGGTCGTGCACCGCTCAACGCGGTCGAGGGTTTCGTCCGCCAGATCATTGGCTGGCGTGAATATATGAGGGGCATCTACTGGTTCGCCGGGCCTGACTATGCCGAGAGCAATTATTTCGGCAACACCCGCGCGCTGCCCTCGTTTTACTGGTCCGGCGACACGGATATGAATTGCCTCTCAACGGTGATCACGGAAACGATCGACCACGCCTATGCCCATCACATTCAAAGACTGATGATCACCGGGAACTTTGCCCTGCTGGCTGGCATCGATCCCAAGCAAGTTCACCAGTGGTATCTCGAGGTCTACGCAGATGCCTATGAATGGGTCGAGCTTCCGAACGTCATTGGAATGAGCCAGTTTGCCGATGGTGGCTTCCTCGGCACCAAACCCTATGCGGCCAGCGGCAATTACATCAACCGGATGTCGGACTATTGCGGCTGTTGCCGCTTCGATCCAAAGCAGCGCGTGGGAAGCAAGGCTTGTCCGTTCAACGCTCTGTACTGGGACTTCCTCGATCGCAACCGCGACAAGCTGAGCTCCAACCACCGCTTGGTACAGCCTTACGCAACATGGTCGAGAATGAGTGATGAGAGCCGTGACGAGACCAGGCGACAAGCCGCCAGCTTCCTCGCAGGCCTTGAGTGAAGCAACCCACGCGACATGCTGCATCTGTATCCCGGGTCAACCTGGTCCTCATGGTCGGAAGGTTAAGGTGAAGGTCGACCCACTTGCCGATGTCGAGCGCCTTAGCTTGCCGCGATGGATCTCGGCAATTCGGCCGATAATTTTCAACCCTATCCCAAGGCTGTCGGTCTCTGCTTCCCTGACAGTTTGGTCGACAGCTGCCATCCGCCGATCTTCAACCTCTATAAGATGGGACCCGACGCGGACGACGATATGGGTTCGCTCCGGCGTATGACGAACGGCGTTTTCAATCAGATTACGGACCGCATCGCGCAAGAGAGACGGAACTCCCCTGACCAGCGCGCTGTCGACGTCTTTTATAAGCTCTACGGAGTGCAGGTTCTCGTATACCCAGGGTGCTACCTGCTCGACGGCAGAGGTTGACACCTCGATCAGGTCAACAGTTTCAAAAGCGCCGTGATCGAAGCTTTCAAGGCGGGCGAGCGACGTTAGCTGGGACACGAAGCGCACGAGATCATCGAGGTCGGCCTCGACCAGCCTCGCGCGCGGATGATCGATATGCCCAAGTTCCAGCTTCATTGCTGCTAGCGGCGTGCGGATTTCATGCGCGATCCCCGAGGTCAGCGTCTTTTGCGACGTCATGAGCTCCGCCACCCTTTCGAACGCCCTGTTAACGGCAATGGCAAGATGAGCAACCTCGCGCGGCATCTCGTCGAACTTCAAATGAGAGCGCGCATCCATCGGATCGATCTGGTCTGCTGCCTCGGCGGCGGCGCGGACCGGTCCGAGAGCCTGTCGTACGGAAAGCAATGTGGCCCCAAGCACGAGAATGAGCAAAATACTCATTGGCACGACAAGGTGCTCGATGATCTCATTCCACAAGACGTCGGAAACAACCTCTTGTGGATCACCAAGCGTGGCGACATCGATCAGAAACCGCTGGCCTGCGATAAAAAATGCCCGCCCCCCGACCAATGTGAGAGGCTTGCCAGACTTCAGCGACCGTAACCAGAAATCCGGCCTGTCGATATCGACGGGAAGAAATCGATCTTCGCAGGCCGGATCGCAGGACTCGAATAGGAGTGTGCCGTTGGCGCTGCGGATCCTTGCCAAATAGCCAGCCCCGTCCTGTCGATATCGATCCCGGATCGTCTGCGGAAGCTGGTAGCGAACGGTGTCGCGATCGACGAAAATCCCCTCAGACAGTCGTTGGGTTTCCTGTTCGACGTAGAGGCGAGACAGTTCACCAGTGTTCCAGTAGTAGTCGGAGATGACGACGGCAAGCTGAACAAGCATTGCGAGAACCGCAAAGAACGCGATTCTCTTGGCCACTATGGTGCCGAGCGTCGGGCGGTTTCGGCTCAATCAGGCACCTCGCGCATCATGTATCCGACCCCCCTGACCGTTTCGATCAAGGTCCCCGTCTTATGTCCCTCCACCTTCTTGCGTAGCCGCGAGACGGCGAGCTCGACGGCATTGCTGCTTTTTTCGTCTCCAAATTCCGAAAAGGCATGCTCGATCTTCGATTTCGCGACGACTTTACCGCCATTTCGCATCAAGAGCTCAAGCAAGCCCTTTTCCGAGGGGGCCAGAGTGATTTCCGCCCCCGAACACATGACCCGACGCGAGGCGACGTCTATCCGCAGAGCGCCGTATTCCAGAACTGGCATGGACGTCACAGGCGCCCGTCGCATGAGGGCCCGAATTCGGGCGACGAGTTCGCCGTTGTGGAACGGCTTGGCGAGATAGTCGTCAGCGCCCGCGTCAAGCCCGGCGATACGCTCATCGATGGCACCGCGGGCTGTCAGGACAAGCACCGGAGTTTGCAGCTTTTCCTCACGCAGGGATTTCAGGACATCCAGGCCGTCTTCATCCGGAAGGCCGAGGTCGAGTAGCAACAGATCATACGTGTGATCGGCCAGAGCTGCGCGACCAAGTTCGGCGGTTGCAAAGGCGTCGATCTTCCAACCGGCATCCCTGACGGCTTCGCTGACGAGATCGCGAAGCCGGGCGCTATCCTCGATCAGCAGGATCCTCATAGTTTCTTGCGACCCGTTACCATCGACCAGACCAAATTCTCCCGGTGTCTCCAACTTTCGATGATGGCGGCGCCGGCATGAATGAAAACAAGCACCATAATGCTGTTGGCAATGGTCCCATGCAATTGCTCCAGCCATTTTTCTCCCCAGAAGGCATCAAGCGTCGTCATCCAGCCGGTCAGGGCCGTGGCTGCGAGCAAACCGATCAGCACAAGCATCATGGTGGAAGCGAGCGGGTTGTGACCGATATATCGGTCCTCGCTGCGCGTCATGATCCCGCGGACCTGTTTCCTGACCTTGGCCGGGGTTGGCAGGAAGTCACGGAAGCGAGCGTGCTTTGTGCCGACAAAGCCCCATATGATCCGGATGAAAATTGCGGCGGCAACGACATATCCGGTCACGCGATGCCAATATTTGCCCTCTTCAAGGACAAAGAGGTTGAGGGTACAGGCGGCGACGATCGTCCAGTGGAAAATGCGAACAATCGGGTCCCAGACCTTGATCATCCGCGGTGCGGTATTGGAGGGCGATCCGCCCTCCGCTCTCTTCTCAGTTGTGGTCATGGGCTAATCACCCTTCTGAACGATCTCGCCGGACACCGGGTTGAAGTAGACTTCGGCGCGCTTGCCGTCCTTGTCCTTGCCGTAGATCTCGTAGCAGCTGCCGGTGATCTCAAACGTCTTGACCTTGTAACCAAGCGCATCGATCTTGGCCTTCATGGCGTCCTCGGACATCCATTTGGACTTCGGTTCCGTTGTGCAGCTCGGGCTGGCGAAGGCGACGGCCGGAGTTGCAGCAGACATTGCAAGTGCAGCGATGAGTTTCAGCTTCATGATTTTAATCCCGATTAAAGCCCTCGTGGGGCGACGAGGGGATTAATGGCCTGGCAAACCTGTCTGTCTCCTGTCCGACAAAGTCATTACTCCCAGAAGCGCTATCGACCATGTAGGCCGTTGGGAACGCTCCAACCTGTGCTCTCTCGGGATTGCAACCTGAGCCGATCTCGTCACGCCCACCCCAAAGCGCGCGACGGACGCGATCGCCGAAACGGAGACGGTGTGAGATCAGTCAGTGATCAATCCTTGCGGGGATCTGACGTTGACCAGCCGGCCGTTGCTCTCCGCGCCAAAATGGCCAGTTGACGAGATAACCTGCCAGACCGTCAACGATGCCAGAGGACGCCTGCAGCGGCAGTTGAACGAGATGGCGGAGCCATTGCCTTAGAGAAACATCGGCAACTCCTAGGCTGTCGGAGGCGCGCTTGATATTGGCTGCTAGGCGTTGTGGCTCAGCGCAGTGATACGCTGGCTCGCACAAGCCATCTGGATGAGCGCTTAGCGTCCGTCGCAATGGAATCCGCACGCCCGGTCGGTCGACTTGTAGCTCGTTGCGAGACCGCCGACGAGGTCAATCTCTCGCAGCGGCTGCGTCGAGAAATAGCCTGCGAATAGGACTCCGGCGTTGTTGACCAGAATGTCGAGCCCGCCAAATTCCTCGACTGCTTGCTCGACGGCAGCCGTCGCAGATTCGGCAAGCGCGGGGTCTGCTTGAATGGCAACAGCCTTGCGGCCCATCGCGTGGATCTCCGCGATAACGGCACTGGCGTATTCGGAGGACTTCTCGAAAGTTACGGCAACGTCGGCGCCATCTTCGGCAAGCTATAACGCCACGGCGGCACCGATGCCGCGAGCGGCCGCCGTCACGAGTGCTCGCTTACCGGCGAGCGCAGAGTTATCTGTCTTGAGCATCGCTGTGTACCTCGGTTCTATGACTGCTGCATCCCGGCCGGCAAGGATGACGTCGTTGCGTAGCTCGAAAATTCCGGCCGGGCTCGTCTCGGCTCTGGGCGTGACGCAGTTCATCGGTTACGGCACCCATTACAGCTTCAGCATCCTGGCGTCCGGCATGGCGGCCAATCTCGGCTTGTCGCTGGCGGAAGTTTTTTGCGTCTTCTCCGTGTCACTGTTCATCGGTGGCCTGTCGGCCACCTATATCGGCAAGCAGACAAGATCGGCGCCGCGACGATCATGACGAACGGCTCGGCCCTTGCCGCAGTCACGCTCGCCCTATGCGCCTGGTCGCCCTCGGTCGCGATCTTCGCCGTCGCTATCATCCTACTCGAGGTTTCGTCCGGCATGGTCCAGTATCAAGCGGCATTCGCAGCACTGGTCGAAAGCGATCCCCGCACAGCCTTACGCAGCATCACCTATCTGACGCTAATCGGCGGCTTTGCCTCGACGATCTTCCGGCCGATATCGGCCACGCTCACCGCCTATCTGTCCTGGCGGGAGATCTACCTCGTCTTTGCAGCGTTGAACCTGTTTCTCTGTATGCTGCTGCACTTCTGGATCCGAAGCCTCGGAAAGAAGGCAGGCGAAACATCCATCCGGCAGCGCGAGACGGTCATCGGCGCAATCCCGCCGCATGCACGCCGCCGCGCCATGGTCATGGTCTCATTTGCGTTCGCGCTCCTCGGCTTCACGCTTGCCGCGATCCTTGCCCATATGGTGCCGATGCTGGGATCGATCGGGCTGGGTGCGACCGCCGTCGTGATTGGTTCGCTGTTCGGGCAGGCGCAGGTGCTGAGCCGCCTGATCAACATGGTGTTTGGGAAGAACCTGTCGCCGCCAGGGCTTGCCGTCCTCTCGGCCGTGCTGATTGTCTTCGGCGTCCTGGTCCTGCTGATGACAGGCAACTGGCTGCCAGGTGCGGTCGCCTTCGCCATTTGCCTCGGGCTCGGTTCCGGCATCAACAGCATCGCGCAGGGGAGCCTGCCGCTCTATCTCTTCGGATCGGACGGATATGGTGCGATCACAGGTAAGATGGCGGCCGCCCGTCTGGCGGTCGGCGCCGGCGCGCCCTTCGTGTTCGCGGCGGCCATGGAGAATCTCGGGCTGAGCGGCGCCCTCGTCGCACACGCATGTCTCGGGGCGATCAGCATCGCGGCATTCGTCGCGGTGGCAGCGTCCTGCCAGCAGCCTGCCACCGCGACGGCTTGATGCGTCAGATCGACTTGAGCGAAACCCGCTTCTCCAGCTCGGCTGCTTCTTCCTTCCGCTCGCTATATCGGTCGGTGAGGTAGGACGAGGCATCGCGGGTCATGAGCGTGAACTTCACCAGTTCCTCGCAGACATCGACGACGCGGTCATAGTAGGAAGATGGTTTCATCCGGCCATCGGTGTCGAATTCCTGAAACGCCTTCGCAACGCTGCTCTGATTGGGAATGGTGATCATCCGCATCCAGCGGCCGAGGATGCGCAACTGGTTCACAGCGTTGAAGGACTGGCTACCGCCGGAGACCTCCATCACCGCCAGCGTCTTGCCCTGCGTCGGACGGACGGAGCCGAGCGACAGCGGGATCCAGTCGATCTGCGCCTTCATGATGCCGGTCATCGCGCCGTGGCGCTCCGGGCTGATCCACACCTGGCCTTCCGACCATAGGGAAAGGTCGCGCAGTTCCTGAACCTTGGGATGGCTGACGGGTGCCTCGTCCGGGAGCGGCAATCCCGCCGGATCGAATATCCGAACCTCGCATCCGAGGCGTTCAAGCAGCCGACGGACTTCGAATGCAAGGAGGCGGCTATAGGACACTTCCCGTAGCGATCCATACAGGATCAGGATTCTCGGCTTGTGAGTCGAGAATGCCGGCTGCAGAGATTCCGGTGCGATGGGCTGAAGATGGTCGTCCTGCAAAGCGGGAAATGTCTCAGACAATGGGCTTTCCTTCCCGGTCGAGGACCTGTTCGCCGTCTTCCTTCGTGAACGGTCCTTTGAAGGCGTCGGCAGGCAGGATGTCGAGCACGATCTCCGACGGGCGAGCCAGCCGGGTGCCCAGCGGCGTGACGACGAGTGGCCGGTTGATCAGGATCGGGGTGGCAATCATCGCGTCCAGCAACTGCTCATCCGTTCGGCCCGGATGGTTGAGGCCGAGTTCCGCATAGGGCGTGTCCTTCTCACGGATCGCTTCGCGGACCGTCAGGCCGGCATCTGCGATCATCTTCGAGAGCTGCTCGCGCGAGGGCGGGTTCTGCAGGTACTCGATGACGGTGGGTTCGATCCCGGCGGCACGGATCAGCGCCAGCGTGTTGCGAGACGTGCCGCAGGCCGGATTGTGATAGATGGTGGCGTCCATGGTCAGGGCCTTTCGATGGTGGTGTTGCGGGAAACGGCGGGCGATGCCTCGTACCAACCCTTCGAGCGGTTCACGATCCAGACGACCGATAGCATTACGGGCACCTCGATCAGGACACCGACGACGGTGGCGAGTGCCGCGCCCGACTGAAACCCGAAGAGGCTAATGGCGGCGGCAACCGCAAGTTCGAAGAAGTTGCTGGCACCGATGAGCGCTGACGGCCCCGCGACGCAGTGACGCTCGCCTGCCATGCGGTTCAAGAGGTAGGCCAGTCCGGAGTTAAGATAGACCTGGATCAGGATCGGCACGGCCAACAACGCTATGATGGCCGGCTGAGCGATGATCTGCTCGCCCTGGAAGGCGAAAAGAAGCACGAGCGTGGCGAGCAGCGCCACGAGCGATAGCGGATGCAGATTCGCAAGCAAGCGATCGAGCGCGCCTGTTGCGCCGTCGGCTGTCAAGTAGTTCCGCAGCACCTGGGCGATGATGACGGGAACCACGATGTAGAGCGCGACCGACAGGGCAAGCGTCGCCCACGGCACGGTGATGGCTGAGAGACCGAGCAGCACGCCGACGATCGGCGCGAAGGCGACGACCATGATCGCGTCGTTCAAGGCCACTTGCGAGAGGGTGAACAGCGGCTCACCCCGCGTCAGGTTCGACCAGACGAAGACCATGGCCGTGCAAGGTGCTGCGGCAAGGATGATCAGGCCTGCGATATAAGAGTCGATCCGGTCGGCCGGCAGATAGGGTCGGAATAGCCAGCCGACGAAAAGCCATCCCAGCAAAGCCATGGAGAATGGCTTGATCGCCCAGTTGATGATCAGCGTGACGCCGATCCCGCGCCAGTAGGAGCCGACCCGCGCCAACGACCGGAAATCGACCTTCAGCAGCATAGGGATGATCATCAGCCAAATAAGGACCGCGACCGGGATGTTGAGCTTGGCAATCTCGGCGCCCCCGATGACCTGGAAGACGCCGGGCATCAGGTGACCAAGAGCAACGCCGACGGCGATGCAGAGGAAGACCCAAACAGTCAGGTATCGTCCAAATGTCGACATCTTACTCGGCCTTCGGGGATTTGACCGATGCGCCTTCCAATGAACCGATCTGGCGAACGTGCTGCTCGAGGGGCAGGCGGTCGATCGAGGCGACGGCTAGGTTGAGGAAGGCGGTGATCCGATTCTTCAGAAACCGGGCAGCTTGGGCGAAGGCACGCCGGATCTCAACTTCAGTTCCGACGACGGCCGCGGGATCGTCGACGCCCCAATGGGCGGTCATCGGATGGCCAATCCATACCGGGTACGCTTCGCCGGCTGCGCTGTCGCAGATGGTGAAGATGAAATCAATCTCCGGGCTACCTGTCTCGGCGAACACGTCCCAACTCTTCGACGAGATACCCGTCGATGAGTAGCCGAGCGTTTCCAACTCCTTCAGCGCGTGTGGATTGACCTCGCCCTTCGGCTGGCTGCCGGCGGAATAGGCTTTAGACCTGCCGCCACCCTCCTTGTTAAGGATGGACTCGGCGAGAATAGAGCGAGCGGAATTGCCCGTGCAGAGGAACAGCACGTTATCGGTCTTGTCAGTCATGGTCGTGGTCCGTGGTCATCGGAGGCCTGTTGAGCTTCATGATGGTCGCCGACGATGGGCAAATGGATGATAGTTGGCGGGTCGCCATCACCGCAGCCGGCTTCGGCCCGAGGAACTTCGGAAAACCCGATGGCGGAGAAGAACGGGGCGGCGCTAGTGGTCGCGAGGAAGACATTGCCATCGACGTCGCGCAGCGTTGCCTCGACGATGGCTCGGCCGACCCCATGACCCCGATGTGCCGGCAGAACGACAACAGACCGCAGCAGACAATCGCCGGCGCAGCGTTCGAGGCCGGCATATCCGATCGTTTGGCCGTCGCCTGAGGCTGCTTCAAAGAATGCGCGGCCATCGTCTTCAATGTCATCGGTTGGGAGATCCGCCGCACGGAGCGCTTCGCGAAGACGAGCGTCGCTACCGGCCACTTCGTGCAATGCGATCACGCTCAGCATGGGGTCGCCCCCGGCGCGCAGCACGGCGTCAGTTCTGCGATCAAAGGAGCGCAAAGCTCCGTCGATCCGCCGCAACAATCCTTCAGCAGGAATAGTGTCAGGTCGCGCAAGCCGTTCAGGTCGGCCCGGTAGATGATTGATCGGCTCTGGCGCTCGCTCCTCACCAACCCTGCACGGGAAAGCGTCGCAAGATGCGCCGACATTGTGTTCTGCGGGACATCGAGGAGCCGTGCGAGCTCACCTGCCGGAATTCCCTCCGGTTCGTGCCGCACGAGCAGACGGAACGTCTCCAGGCGGGTGTTCTGGGCCAAGGCCGCAAGGGCCGCTATTGCGCTTCTGCTTTCCATATATCCAGAATAATGGATATATGGAAGAAGTCAACCGCCGCTTAGCCGGGGCGGATTATGTGCAGCTGGAACTCGGAGATGCCCTGCAAACCAGGCCATCGAGCCTGAGGTGACCATAAGTCACCACGGCTGATATTCGGCGATCTCTTCCGGATCGACGAGTTCGCCGGTGACCTCGGTGACGACGACAAGGCCGAAAGCGGTTGTCGCCATAGGCCGAGCGAGGGGTGAGAGATCGTCGCTCGGCACGGGCAGCCGTTCTTCCTGCGCTCCGACGCTTCGCTTTGTCCTCCTCGTCGGTGCCCTTGCTTGCCTGGGCGCGCTTTTGCCTTTCTTCCGGTTCATCGCTTGGCCGCCTCCTTGTTGCGACTGTACCCCTGTTGCGGCCCACTTGTTGAGAGGCTATGAAATGCCTGCGCGACATCAGGGGGATCGCTAGTGGCTTACGGCACGGTCAAGTTTTTCAACCAGGAAAAGGGCTTTGGCTTCATCACACCGGACGAAGGCGGTCAGGACGTGTTCGTTCACGTGAGCGCAGTGCAGGGTTCGACGCTTCTGCGGGATGGCCAGAGGGTTTCCTACGAGGTGGGCCAGGATCGCCGGACCGGCAAGTCACGGGCCGAGGGCGTCCGCGGCGCCTGACTTAGCGCTGGAGCGTGTCGATGAAAGTCAGGGAAGCGACCAGCAGCGACGTGGACGCGATGAGCGAACTTCTCGAAAATCTGGTCGAGGCCGGCAAGCGAACGATGCCGGCAGAGATCGACTACGTTCGGGAGCACTATGTCGACAATCCGCTGAGCATATGCTGCACTCTTGCCGAAGACGACGACGGTATCATCCTCGGGTTCCAGTCCCTGATCCGCGCCGTCGATGGCAATCCGTACGGCACGCCGGCCGGCTGGGGTATCATTGGTACGCACGTTTCACCGGATGCCGCACGAGGCGGCGTCGGAACCAGACTATTTGCGGCGAGTGAGCAGGCTGCGATCAGTACGGGACTGACGAAAATCGAAGCTTTCATAGGCAACGCGAACGCTGTCGCCCAGGCTTACTACGAGCGCATGGGCTTCAAGACGTACCGGCAAACGGAAACAGCCATCTGCAAGGTCTGGACGCGCCAGGAGAGTTGACGGAAAAGCGATCGTCTCACGAAGATGCCGGCGACGTTCGCAAGACGGGTCCCTTGACGCCGAGATTGGGCAAGACAGTTCACCGCCATGGACCGTATCCCTTCCCCTCCCGCCGACGGGCATCCCGACCGTTTCCTGCGGTGTCAGGAAGCCAGGACGACGTCGTGGCCGCGGTTGCTTTGGCGGGCGTTGACGCGGGTTGGACACCGGAAGAAGTTTGGGCCGCACTCGTGGAGCTGGCGGACAACCTCATGCTTTCGGAGCTCGCAAATCGTGATCTGGAACGCGATCTGGCGGGCCTCAGAAGCGGGAGAGCGTAAGGGCATGTGCGGCAGGTTCACGTTCGACCATGAATGGCGGGTCTTCGCGAAGACGAACGGAAACGTCTCGTGGGCGAGCTGATGTCGGATGATGATGATCTGGCGGACTTGCCCGCCAGGTCGGCTGTGCGACCAAACACGTATTGGGCGGCTAAGAGCGCCTCCGGAACGGAGTGCACGAGGCGTTCTGGCTATCTGGAAACAGCACGACCCCCGACACCGGTCTCCTGCGAAACTTCGTATTGAAGACGGCAGCCGACATCGACCGGTACTGTCCACTCCGGAGAAACACTTCCACGGTCTTCGTTTCCGGATTGGCGCGCAGCTCGCGGCAGCGATCCCAGTCACACAGGAAGCTTGCTGCCGGCATGTCCGTCACATCGACGTCGAGAAGAATATCCTGCGCACTTGCGGTCGCGAAGATAATCAGGTCGTCCGCGCCAACCAGTAGTGCGGGAGCCCTGAGGCGTTCCAGCTTATCAAGAAGGTCCGTCATCACTTTTCGTCGCAGGTGTTAACTAAGTCATTATTGGATTGGACGGGCATCTTTGCCCTTTTTGGATACGTGTAGCTACAAGCTGGTGTTTGCTCCCTGTTTGTCCAGCGTCCTGCCAACCAATGGCAAATGAAGTCTCTTTCCAATGATTAAAATGCATCAATTCGACCAAGGTCCGTGGCGCATTTTGATAGACGCACTAGATAGCGTGGGGTAACCACGGGTTTGCAGTTCACGATTTTTTACCGGGAAGATTGCAGTCGAATGACACAGGGACCAAACCCCAGCATTGAGCAGCGCTACCGCCTGCTGATCGAAGCAATCACCGATTATGCAATCTACATGCTGGACCCGGCAGGCAACATCACGAGTTGGAACCCGGGAGCGGAGCGGCTGAAAGGATATTCCGAGGCCGAGATCATCGGTCGCCACTTCTCGACCTTCTATACCGAGGAAGACCGCGCAAAGGGTTTCCCGGAAGAGGCGCTCAGGATCGCTGAAGCCGACGGTCGCTTCGAGCGTGAGGGATGGCGGCTGCGCAAGGATGGATCCAAGTTTTGGGCGAACGTCATCGTCGATCCGATCCGAAACGCTGACGGGAACCTGATCGGCTTCGCCAAGATCACGCGCGATATCAGCGAAAAGCGCGCGGCTCAGGAGGCCATGGTTCAGGCTCACAAATTGGAGGCGGTCGGGCAGCTGACAGGCGGCTTGGCCCACGACTTCAACAATCTCCTGACGGCGATCCTGGGCAGCCTCGAGATTGCCAGGAAGCGAGCCGTCAGGCCGGACGTCCTAGACCTCATCGAAAATGCCATTCAGGGCGCCCAGCGCGGCGCAACGTTGACGCAACGGCTTCTGGCGTTCGCACGGCGGCAAGAGCTGAAGATCGACTCGCTACGCGTTCCCGACCTTGTCGGCGGGATGGCAGACCTGATGCGTCGAACGATCGGCCCGGAGGTTGTCATCAACACCGCGTTTCCAGCTGATCTTCCCCCCGTGCTTACCGACGCCAATCAGTTGGAGAGTGCGCTCCTCAACCTCGTCGTGAATGCGCGCGATGCAATGCCGGATGGTGGCGAAATCGCCATCACGGCGGAGCGGCGGTATGTGACAACAGGCAGTGCTAACTCGCTCGCGACAGGCGACTACGTCTGCCTTTCGATTGCCGATCAGGGAGAGGGGATGGATGCAGAGACACTCGCAAATGCCAGCCAACCATTCTTCACGACGAAAGGCGTCGGCAAGGGCACAGGATTGGGTCTCGCGATGGTCCAGGGGCTCATGGCACAGTGCGGCGGACAACTGGTGCTGAAGTCTAAACCGGGTGTCGGCACGACAGCCGAGCTTTGGCTTCCGGTGTCAGGGGAGCCGTCGACATTGGCCGCTTCTACCCCCGAGACCGTGTTTGATCCCGCGCCAACCGCCATGACGGTCCTGGTGGTCGATGATGACGCGCTGGTGCTCATGAACACAGTCCTCTTACTTGAGGATCTCGGCATGGAAACCATGCAGGCGTCCTCCGGGGCGGAGGCCATGACGATATTGGATAGTGGTGAGCTCCCTGCTGTCGTGATCACGGACCATGCCATGCCCCACATGACCGGCGCAGAGCTCTGCAGGCGCGTAAGGCAGCAGTATCCGAGCCTTCCATTGATTCTAGCGACAGGCTACGCCGAGCTTCCCGAGGGGGCCGAGCTTCTGAGCGATGTCGTCCGATTGTCGAAGCCGTTCAGTCAGACCCAGTTGTCGCGGGCACTTTCGGAAGCCTGTAATGCCGGACGGTGCTTCTGACTGATAGACGATTGCGGCTCGGGGACCTGATCGGCCGCGCTTTGTACGGATGCGGACCAAGCTGCGATCCCGGACCAAAGTCCGGATGATCAAACGCGACGGTTGTGTTAGCTGTTGATCTGCCCTGGGGAGGACCCGAATGACGCTGGCGACCGATATCCGTGATGCGTGCCTTGTTCTGCCACAGCTTGATCGTCAGAGCCGCCTGGGCCTGATCGAGCGAATACTCGGACAGCTTGAAGCCTACCGCACGACGGCGCTTGAGGGCGTGCGGCCGGACAAACGCTTCTGGATCGACACCCTCATTGCGTCCGTCAAGACGTCTCTGGACGAGATTGCAGCAATGGACACAGCAGAGCTCCTCGGCATCTTAATCGAGTTCGAGAAACTGATTGCGGTTCTCGACGGAATCAGCGCTTCTCGTGTCGCAGTGCCCACGTTCCACTGATCGCGGAGGTTTGGTATGATCGAGACGCAGCAGACCTCCGGCTGGTTGAATCCGACGTTCAACGATCGCCTCGTTTCCAGCTACGAAACGTTACTCTCTCCGATCCTCTTCGATCCCTATGCCGTGCACATGGTCGAGTATGCCGCCCGATCCCGTCCAGCAAACATCCTCGAAGTCGCAGCCGGCACCGGCGTCCTGACACGCGCGCTTCGCTCTCGCATGCCAACCGCTGAAATCGTGGCGACTGATATCAGCCCGGCCATGGCAGCTGAGGGGCGCAGGGCGACCGAGGGGCTGGAGGTCCACTGGTTGGAGGCCGACGCTGGTAAGCTGCCCTTCGGGCCGCAAATGTTCGATCTGGTCGTCTCGCAGTTCGGCGTCATGTTTTATCAGAACAAGGTGGCAGCGTTTCGCGAAGCTGCGCGGGTTCTGCGCAAGAACGGCAGGTTCCTGTTTTGCACCTGGGACTGGCTTCACGACAACGACTTCGCCAGGGCCGTGGACGAGGCACTGGCGAGGCTGTTTCCTGCAGACCCACCGTCGTTCCTGCGCCGGCTGCCGTATTCATACTACGATCAGGATGTCATCCGAGCGCAGATGTCGGCGGCAGGATTCTCGGCCGTCTCCTGCGATCGCGTCGAGCTGACATCGACAGCACCGGACGCCGGCACGATCGCGGCGGCATTCTGCGAGGGCACGCCGCTTCGCAGCGAGATCGAGGAGCGATCCCCGGGCCTTCTGTTCGAAACGGTCGCTGCGGTAGAAAAGGTCATCAGGGCGGATCTCGCCGCCCGACCAGAGGGTGCCATGACTGCTTTGCTTGTGCTCGGTACGGCCGCTTAGTGCTGCAGCGCTTTTGGTCACAAGCAAACGGCAGTAGACCCGTCACGAGCACTGATTTCCGTTGGCATCGCAGGACGAGCCACCCCACGCACAAAATGCAGGGGCGTCACGAATTTGGCACAGTCGTCACGCGTATTTGGTGAGATTATGGTTCGCGAGCATCGACTCGATGCCGCTGCTTTGCAGCGTCTCCCGCACAGACTCCACCGGCCCGCGAACCGTTATCTCAGCGTGGCCATGCCGATTATATCATACCATGACACATATAAGGTCTTTTCGATGTCCCGTTCAAAATCAGCGGCCCTGAGCGATCAAGTCTATGAAGGTCTGGCCGGCTTCCGGCTCGCAATGCGGCGCTTCCTGGCGTTCAGCGAGGCCGCGCTTGCGGAAGCGGGCGTCACGTCTCCACAATATCAGGCCCTCCTCGTGGTGCGGTCCACCCCTCATCGTCAGATCAGGCTTCGAGATCTCGCCGAGCAGTTGCTGATGCATCACCATGGCGCCGTCCAGCTCGTCGACCGCATGTGTTCCGCTGGCTTGGCGGAGCGTATCCCGGCGGAGGACGATAAGCGCAGCGTCATGATTAGCCTGACCTCGAAAGGGCGGGAGGTCCTTGAAGCACTTGCCCGCATCCACGTCGATGGCATGCTCGAAAACGAGCCGCTGCTGGCGGAATCCCTCTCCCGCCTGCGACAGGTCACCGAGCTCGCCTGACGCCGTCAAAGTTTTTTATCACGTCGTGATTGATCTCCAACTTCGTTCTTGTATCATGACATGATATAAAACCAGGATAACAGCTATCGCGGACGCAGAACGCTGGTCGGCACCCTATCGCCCCTCAAAAACCCTCTGGGCGTGGTCGCTCGTCGGCGCATCAGCCTTGACGTCATTATGGGCGGGCCTTCCGCCTTTGCACGGGCGCTCAAACAATCGAAGCATACATCGATAGCGTCCCGCATTAAAAGTTCGCCACCTGGAAACCGATGCATCGCCCGCGCGTTTGCATTTCCTACGGCGTGGAGGTTTTCATGAACGAGCATCTGACTGACCCTGCATCCGAAGGACCGGCCGGCGGCTGGGGATCGGTGAAATCGATCGCGCGCATTTACGGCGAGACCCTTTCCAATCCGGCGGTCCTCGAAACCCTGAAGCAGCAGAACAAGCCTGGCGGCTTCATGTGCGTTTCCTGCGCCTGGCCGAAGCCGGCAAACTACCATCCCTTTGGGTTCTGCGAGAACGGGGCGAAGGCGACGTTGTGGGAATCGACCTCGGCACGGTGCAAGCCCGACTTTTGGAACGACCACACGGTCCTGGAACTTCGCGACTGGAAAGATCACGACCTCGAAATGGCCGGACGCCTTACGCATCCGATGCGCTACGACGCCGACACGGATCGCTATGTCGAAGTCAGTTGGGAAGAGGCGTTTTCCGGCATCGGCGCCGTGCTGAAGCGCCTAGAACCAAAGGAGGTCGTCTTCTATTCCTCCGGCCATGCCGGTCTCGAAGCCTCCTATCTCTATGCTCTGCTCGCACGTCTCTACGGCAACAACAACCTCCCGCAAAGCTCCAACATGTGTCACGAGACGACGTCGGTCGGCCTGACCAAGGTGATCGGCTCGCCGGTGGGTACCGTGGTCTGGGACGATCTGGAAAAGACCGACTGCCTGTTCTTCTTCGGGCAGAATCCTGGAAGCAACAGCCCACGCTTCCTGCACCCTCTCCAGGAGGCGAAGCAGCGTGGGGCGAAGATCGTCACCTTCAATCCGGTGATCGAGCAGGGCCTTGTCAGTTTCGTCAATCCGCAGAGCCCGCGCCAAATGCTGACAGGCGAAGAGACGGTAATTTCCGATCTATATCTGCAGGTGCAAAGCGGCGGCGATGTCGCGGCAATCCTTGGCCTCTGCAAGGTGGTGGTCGAGGCCGACGACGACGCCAAGACGCTCGGTCTTAAACGCATCCTCGACGTCGAGTTCATCGAGCAGCATACGACGGGCTTCGACCGGTTCGTCGACTGTGTCCGGACGGCATCCTGGTCCGACATCGAGCGCGAGAGCGGTCTAACCGAGCCCGACATCCGCCGGGCCGGTCAAATATATGTCGAGGCCGAGAGGGTCATCGGCGTATACGGCATGGGCCTCACACAGCATTCGAAGGGCGCGCTCAACATCGCGATGCTGGCCAACCTGCTGATGCTGCGGGGCAACATCGGGCGCGAAGGCGCAGGCGTCTGTCCCGTGCGCGGCCACTCTAACGTCCAAGGCCAGCGTACGGTCGGCATCGCAGAAAAGACCAAGCTGGTTCCGATGGACAAGCTGAAGGAACTTTTCGATTTCGATCCGCCGACGGAGGATGGCACCCATATGGTCGACGCGGTGAAGGGCTTGATGAGCGGTCACGTCAAGGGCTTCGTATCGCTCGGCGGCAATCTGCTTCGGGCCGTCCCCGACCAGAGGGACATGGAAGTCGCATGGGCGAAGCAGGAACTGACCGTGATGGTCTCGACCAAGCTCAATCGAAGCCATCTCTTTCCGGCAAAGGCGGCCTATATCCTGCCATGTCTCTCGCGCTCGGAGGTAGACGATCAGGCGACCGGAAACCAATATATTTCCATCGAGGACAGCTTCTCCCACATCCACGGCTCGATCGGCAAGCGCAGCCCGGCCTCGGAGCACCTGAAGAGTGAACTCGCCATCATTGCCGGGATCGCCAAGGCGACCCTTCCCGTAAATCCCAAAGTGACATGGGACGACTGGACCGGCGACTACTCCCTCGTGCGGGACCTCATCGAGAAGACCTACCCGGAAGATTTCGCGAAGTACAACGAGCGGCTCAACGAACCCGGCGGCTTCTATCGTGGCAACGCGGCGCACGACCGCATCTGGAAGACCCCGGAAAAGAAGGCGGTCTTCACAACGCCCGATCAACTGAACTCGCTGTCCTTCCCCGACAGACCTGGCCGTTACCGACTGTTGACGATGCGATCGAACGACCAGTTCAACACGACGATCTATGGATATTCCGACCGATTCCGCGGGATCGAGGGCACGCGCGATGTCGTCCTCATGTGCGCCGAAGACATCGCCGAAGCCGGCCTCGCGCCCGGACAGACAGTGCGGCTCGTCAGCGACTTCGAGGACGGCAGGCGGCGAGAGCTCGGCGGTCTAGTCGTAACACAGCACGCCCTGCCGAAGGGGACGATCTGTTCCTACTATCCGGAGTGCAACGTTCTTAATGCGATCGATCATCACGACGAGCTTTCGAAGACGCCGGCCTCTAAATCGATACCCGTCAGGATAGAGGCCGAGCCATGATGGGCGCCCGGCGGGGGACAGGAGGCTTGGCAGCATGAGCCAGCGCAGCGATGAGGCCGGACCAGACCGGCGCACAGTGCTTGCCGCCGACCGCACGATCTATGCCGCCGAACGCACCTATGCTGCCTGGATGCGAACGGGCTTAACGGCGCTTGCCAGCGGGATAGGAGCGAAAGCACTCTTGGCGGACGTCGTTCCGGAAATCCTCATTGTCACGACGGGGACGATTCTGGTCGTCTTCAGCGCTTTCTGTTTCGTCGTCGCCGTTATCAGGGAGTTCAATCCTGGGCCGCCGCCGCCGGAGCCGGATATCAAGAAGATACCGAGCGTCCTGCTGCTCGCCGTGAGCCGGTTTTCTGGCGATCGTGTCTTTCGTTACTCTCCTCGGCGTATGGTTTGATCGCTCAGGCACGCTTGGCCAGTGAGCTGGACGAGGCATGGATCACGAACCCAACTATGGCACGGTCGGCATTGGCGCGATCCTCGGGATAGGTGTCCTCGTATGGATCGTGGCAATGACTTTTTGAACGAGCCGGGCTCCTGTCTATCGATCGAATTCCGAGCGCTGCAACACGTTCAAGACCTCCTTCGCCATGAGATGTGCCGCCGTCAGGACTGCCGGCGACAGCGGCATTCCATCGCGCGCATCGCGCGAAATCCTCAGGAAACCAATCAACTCGATTGGATTCTCTATGAAGCCGTCGAGAATCTCCTCTACCTCCTGCGGGAAAGAACGCCCTATCCCGACGGCAAGCTGTCCTTTTTCATCGAGCACTCCCCGATCGATGAGTATGGTTTCGATCCGACCGACCCAAAGGCCGAGTTCGGCGCGCATGTCTTTCATCGCTATACCCCTGCCCTTGCCAGCTCAGTCTAATAGTCGTAATCCCCCCGGGGGAATGCCACGGCCGCCTTTTCGGATGTCCTGCAGATAGGTCAGGACCTTGCCTATCATCGGCGGATGAACTGGCTTGGATATCACGCCCACGACGCCCAGAAGTCCGGTTTGAATGGCCTCGGGATTGCCAGTCACCATCACGACTGCCAACCCGAACTCGCTTGCCAGATAATGTCCAACCCTGGGACCCGTTGCACCGTCTCGAAGTTTGACATCGACAAGCGCGATATCGCTGAACGGAGCGAGCGCTTGAGCGGTCTCGAAACTATCGGCGACGCCGGACGTCTCGTAGCCGAAGCTTGTCACTATGTCGCGAAGATCGGCGGCCAGGATGGCGTCGTCCTCCACAATCAATATTTTCTCGGCCGTCATCGCCCCCTCCTCCCAGTTTTGTTCAGCCTGTATTCAGGATTGACAATATGGTCGAAGCGTTAAAGAATGTCATCACATGATATAAAGGATGATACGATGACGAAGACGGCTTTCATTTCAACGGTATTCGCAGCCTATGTCGCCGTCATGTTCGCTGTCGCGTCGATCCCCGCAGAAGCGCCCCAAGTCGTGTCGCAAATGCAGACCCAGCAGGCGGTCAACTGAGGTTGACGGGATGGACGTGAAGCTTTTTCTCGCCGGAGCAGCCATCATGTGCGCGAGCATCTATGGCGGATCTGTTTATGTCCTGTTCTATCTTTGAAGCACCTTCATCATGACGTGATATAAATTTTGCGGATCGCGGAACCGCAAGGGCGCCTCTCCATTATCTTTTGATAAAGGGAGTACGCAGATGCAGCCTACCCTCATCAGGCCGAACCATTCTTACGTCGCGCGTGGCGGCCGCAATCGCAGATATGTCGCGAGGATCGACTGCGGCGTCGTCGACTACAGCGTGAGCGTCTTCGGCGTTTCCTTTACCCGGTCGGAAACGTTGGACGCGTTCGCGCGGTGGGCCTACGAAGACGCGGACCTTCTGATCCACCGTACGTCAACCCGCGGTGCGGGAGCATCGTGATGCTCATGGCGACGCCGGTCAAGAAGGCCGTCATCTACCGCATGGTCATGAAGGACCACATCTGTCCGTTCGGTCTCAAGTCGCTCGACCTGCTGCAACGCGAAGGATATCGGGTCGAGGACCACTGGCTCAGGACCCGTGAAGAAACGGATCGCTTCAAGGCTGACCAGGACGTTGGCACCACACCGCAGATTTTCATCGACGGCAGACCCGTCGGTGGGTACGACGACCTTCGCAATTTCTTTGGCGATCCTCTAAAGGATCCGGACGCCACTTCCTACGTGCCGGTCGTGGCAGTATTTGCGATGACCGCATCGATGGCGATTGCAGCTGGCTGTGCTGCCGGGACTCTGGCATCGCTTCGCACGGTCGAGTGGTTTGCCGCCTTCAGCATGTGCGAGCTGGCGATCCTAAAGCTGCGCGACCTGGAGAGTTTCACGAACATGTTCCTCGGCTACGATCTCCTGGCTCGGCGCTGGGTTCGCTACGCCTATATCTATCCATTCGCCGAAGCCTTCGCGGGCGTGCTGATGATCGCAGGCGGGATGTTGGCCCTGATCGCCTCGCCGGTCGCACTGGCCATCGGTACGATCGGCGCCTGTTCAGTATTCAAGGCGGTCTACGTCGAGAAGCGCGAGTTGAAGTGCGCGTGCCTTGGTGGCGACAGCAACGTTCCCTTGGGATTCATATCCCTGACCGAAAACCTCATGATGGTCGCGATGGCCGTCTGGATGATAATAAAGGCAGTTTTGACATGAGCGAGCCCCAGGACGAAACCACAGACGGTCAAAATGAGCCGGAAGCGATCCACAACATCGCGTCGCTCCGCCGGCAGTACGGCGTCAGCAGGCACGAGGCCCGCCGGCTTATCGAGCGCTTCGGCAATTCGAGGGATGAACTGGATCTGCTCCTCGCAGGCCGCGGTCGGACGGCCCTCCATCGACGGCGTGAGGTCGCTACACCCGAGAGTGACGCCGCGTTTGGTATTGGGTAGTGCGCGTTTCAATGCGAAACCCTGTCTTAGGGCATCGAAGTTCCATCGTGAGACTCGGCAGAGCGCTTCAGGGTTTGGCGCGCCAAGACCGCCTGCAGAACCCCAGTTCGCCCGGACCGCGGTTTCGTTCAAAACCGGATGGACCAGCCCAAGCATTTCCGCAATGACTGCAGCAGGGACACCGCTCACCTATCAGAAAAATCGATCAATTCAATACGAATGCCACGTATATTCCGATGGAGAACCGGAATGAGCGGCATCGGTCTGCCGTTCGCCAATGCCTTTAAGCTGTACGTTGTGCCATCCTCGGCGACGAACGTGCTCTCGATCGGCAAAAGCGCGTTCGGTCTCCGGCCAATCCGCGCTTCCGGATAGAAACCACAGATCACTCGGGGTAGATGTGTCGATCTTTGAACTCTCCGCCATTCTCTTGACTCTATCGGCCGCCCTCGGCTGGATCAACCACAAGTACCTGCCGCTGCCGAACACGATCGGCCTTCTGGTGATGAGTGTGGGGGCGTCGTTGATCCTTGTCGCCGTCGACGCCGCTTATCCCAAGCGGCACCTCTTCGAGCCGCTGACCCAGGCCTTGCTTCGGATCGACTTTACCGAAGTGGTGATGAACGGGATGCTCGCATTTCTGCTGTTTGCCGGCTCGCTGCATGTCGATCTGGGCAGGATGCGCGACCGCGCTGCGCCTGTGGCTATCCTCGCCCTGTTCGGAACGATCGTGTCCACCGCTATTGTTGGCGTCGGTTTCTGGCTCATCGCAAAACTGTTCGGACTCGAGATGCCGCTGGCCTGGTCGATGGTATTCGGCGCCCTCATCAGCCCTACGGATCCCGTGGCGGTTCTGGCAACCCTCAAGAACGTCAAGGTGCCTGCCAATCTTGAGGTCGAAATGCAGGGCGAATCACTCTTCAATGACGGTATCGGGATTGTTCTGTTCACCGTGATGCTGCTGTTTGCGACGCAGGGTCATGACAGCACCATCACCGCCGGGTCGATTATCAAACTCCTTCTCGTGGAAGGCGGCGGCGGTCTCATGCTTGGCATCGTTACCGGGGGTATTGCTTACTGGGCTATGCGCCTGATCGACGACTATTCGGTCGAGGTCCTGATCTCGCTTGCCCTTGTCACAGCCACTTACGCGATCGCCGATCGCCTTCACGTCAGCGGACCGTTATCCGTGGTCGCTGCGGGCCTGCTGATTGGCTACCACGGACCGCGCAAGGCCATGAGTGATCGCACCCAGACCTATCTGTTCGGGTTGTGGACGCTGATCGACGAGATCCTCAACTCGGTTCTCTTCCTGCTGATCGGGCTCGAAGTACTCGTCCTGAAATTCGACACACGATCCCTGGAGATAGCGGCCGTCGCCATCCCCCTTGTTCTGTTTGCTCGGTTGATCGCCGTCGGCGCGCCCGCCATGGCTGCTTGGTCGAGCGATATGATGTCGACCAGGAACGTGCCATTCCTCACCTGGGCGGGCATCCGTGGTGGCATCTCCATTGCGCTGGCCCTGTCTGTTCCGGAGAGCCCGGCCAAGCTCGCCATTCTCTCCTCCACCTATGCGGTGGTGTTGTTCAGCATCATCGTCCAGGGTCTCACCTTGGGTGCACTCGCCCGGCGAACCATACTTACAGATAAGCCTCCAGCAGCTGAAAAGACCTCCCACTAACAGCCGACCGCCGGAGACGTCCTTCAAGCATTCCCGCACAGGGGCCGGCGCCGGGGAAGCCGCCACACGCGCTTTGCAGGCGTCTAACGCTTCACGCTAAGGAAGGGAAACGCAATTTTGAGTGGAAGACGCATGCATGTCAGAAATAAGTGGCGTCTATAAGTGATCGCGCTCTGGTCCTCCTTGCACTGGGGCAAATTGCGGTCGGCGCCGCCGGCGTCGCTGGGTGGTTCGGCTTTGAGCCTCATTCCATCTCGCTTCCTAGACGGGTGGCGGGGCGACGGTATGGCCGACGGAGAAAGCCAAGTATAGCAGTCCGGCGATCGCGACTGCTGTGACGGCAAGCAATATCGTTTGAGAGGGACGCATTAGCGACCTCCTATGGGAAGAGACGGAATGCACGGCCCGGTTCAGGCTGCTGATCGACAAGTAAGGCGCCTGACGTGCCGTTCAAGCCTTTGTCAGAACGGGCGGCGCCTGTCGATTTTCACTAGGCAAACCCATATCCAGTCCTTACTTATGAGACACGCGTGTGCTGCGTGCGCCGGGGATTCCCCTTATTGACGGAGACTGAGATCAACCTTCATCGGAGAAGCGAACCCGTGTCGAAAACGATCCAAGGCCGCATCAAGTCCACGCTGCGTCAGTTTCTCGATAGCGAGGCGTCGGGCGGCCTGATCCTGATGGCGGTGGCCGTGCTGGCGATCGTCGTCGCAAACTCTCCCGCCGCAGACGTCTACTTCCACGCCCTGCATGTCTACCTCGGCCCGCTCAGTCTACAGCACTGGATCAACGACGCCCTCATGAGCGCCTTCTTCCTGCTGGTAGGCCTTGAGATCAAGCGGGAAATGCTGGACGGACAACTGTCGAGCTGGAGCAGACGAATTCTTCCAGGCGCCGCTGCAGCGGGCGGAATGGTGCTGCCCGCACTGATCTACATCGCCTTCAATCTTTCAGACACGTCGACCTTGAGAGGATGGGCGATTCCGACCGCGACCGACATCGCCTTCGCACTCGGCGTCCTTTCCCTTCTCGGGGATAGGGTGCCCGCCTCGGTGAAGATCTTCCTGGCGGCGCTGGCGATCATCGACGACCTCGGCGCGGTGATCGTCATCGCCATTTTCTATACGGCAGACATCAACGTTCTTGCACTTGCCGTCGCAGCCGTCTTGATCGGAAACTTGGTGATCCTGAACCGGTCCGGCGTGAAGAACATCTGGGCCTATCTGGCGCTGGGAGTTCTCCTCTGGATCGCCGTCTTCCTGTCAGGGATTCACGCCACGCTCGCGGGAGTCGTCCTGGCGCTTGCCATTCCGCTGAAGGTCACCCCCGGCGCGCCCGAAGCCTCGGACGCGGACTCACCGCTCCATAAACTGGAGCACGCACTCCAGAAGCCGGTGGCTTTCTTCATCGTGCCAATATTCGGCTTCGCCAATGCCGGCGTCTCCTTCGCAGGCGCGTCGGCAAACGTCCTTGCGGAGCCGGTGACCATCGGCGTCGCCGCCGGCCTCTTCCTGGGGAAGCTTGCAGGCGTGCTTGGAACGGTGGCGCTTCTGGTCAAGTCCGGGTTGGCGCAGCTTCCGGCGCGGGCGACCTGGTCGCAGATGACGGGCGTGTCTCTGCTTTGCGGCATCGGCTTCACGATGAGCCTGTTCATCGGACTGCTGGCCTTCCCGGATGCGTCGTC
The DNA here is from genome assembly GCF_053522545.1 of Rhizobium sp. 21-4511-3d. Taxonomy (NCBI): domain Bacteria; kingdom Pseudomonadati; phylum Pseudomonadota; class Alphaproteobacteria; order Hyphomicrobiales; family Rhizobiaceae; genus Rhizobium; species Rhizobium sp. 21-4511-3d. The sequence continues at coordinate 135,656 of NZ_JBNWCF010000012.1, forward strand.
TCAAGATCACGTGAAGATCGGGATCCTTGCGGGCTCGCTTGCATCGGGCGTGGCCGGGGCCGTCGTCCTGAGGGCGTCGGGCCATAGGAAGCAACCGACGTAGACGCGTATACATCACAAGCTTCGATCGGCGTCAGATGCGGGACGCGAGCGGTTCAATTGGTCTGCTTTTATTGGTCACGCCGATCTGAAAGCACTTCAGCAACTCGCGCGCGAGGTCCCGCCCTTCCTCGCTGTCCGGATTGATTGCCTTCGTCAGGCAATGGTCTTTCACCAGAGCCTGCATCGTGGAAACGTCGTCTGGCCGAGGGATGGCGATCCCCTTCCGAAGGCGCTGAGTATAACGTGCTCGGTGGTTCGGCACGGAGCAACAAACCCCGATCCGGCGCATTTTCAATTCTTGGGGGGTGATCTCCGGGCGCCTTTGGCGTTAGAAGATTTCTTGCCTGCGTCACGTACCGAGTCCGCCATGCCAAGCCGTTACCGCCCTTCCAAGCTTCTTCGCCGCTCCCGCGTGATTTGGGGTTCGTTTTCTCTCTGGAAGCCAAGACTGGTGTTCTGGTGCGGGGCCTTCGCGATCGGTGTAATAAGCGTCGGTTTCGCCAAGCTCGCGGATCTGGCGCAAAACGCATTCCTATCTCTCAACTCTGTCGCTGAAGGAAGCTTCCTGCTGCCGCTGTTGCTGACGCCGGCGGGCTTCATCCTGTCGGCCTATCTGGCGTCGACGTTGTTTCCGAATTCAGGCGGCAGCGGCATTCCGCAGGCAATTGCAGCGCGACACTTACATCACGCAGAAGACAGGGCACGGCTGCTGTCGCTGAAGATTGCCTTCGGCAAGATCGTACTGACAGTGCTTGGATTGTTCTGCGGCGCCTCGATCGGCCGCGAAGGGCCAACGGTACAGGTGGGCGCTTCGATCATGCTCGCCGTCGCCCGCTTTGGCGGCATGGCGCAGGCACGCGGGCTGATCCTGGCGGGTTCGGCAGCAGGTATCGCCGCTGCCTTCAACACGCCGCTCGCCGGTATCGTCTTTGCCATCGAAGAGATGAGCCGTACGTATGAATCGCGAGCCAACGGGCTGGTGCTGACCGCCGTCATCCTCTCCGGTCTGGCCGCACTCGGGCTTTCGGGCAGCTACAATTATTTCGGTATGGCCTCGGCGGCGCCGACCGACCTTCGTGACTGGGGACTGGTTTTGATCTGCGGTGTGGGTGGCGGCGCCCTTGGTGCCGCATTTAGCGGTTTTGCCTTGCATTTCGGCCAGAAGATCCGCCGCTGGGCGCAACCGAGACCGCTGAAGCGCACGCTGGCACTTGCGGGAGCCTGCGGACTGGGAATCGCTGTCATCGGTATCGCATCCGGCGGCACCACCTTCGGCACCGGCTACGAGCAGGCGCGTGGCGCGGTCGAGGGCAATGCCTTGCCCCTGCTCTTCTGTGTCGAGAAACTTGCAGCCAGCTTCCTATCGATGCTGTCAGGCATACCCGGCGGCATCTTCGCGCCGTCGCTCGCCGTCGGCGCCGGTCTTGGCAGCACCGTCGGCTCCCTGCTCGGCACCAGCATCGCCCTTGCAGCAATCCTCGGGATGGCGGGTTACTTCGCAGGCGTCGTACAAGCGCCAATGACGGCCTTCGTCATTATCCTGGAGATGACCGGCGACCACCAGGCCGTCATCCCGATCATGGCGGTGTCGATGATCGGTTACGTGACCTCGCGCTTGCTTTCACGTGAACCGCTTTACCACGGTCTGTCGCGGGTCTTTATCGCCGCCGCAATCCGGGCGCGACGCGCTGCGGAGAAGGAACCGGGATCAAATCGAACCTAACACACTCGGCCGACGACCATGCGCGACTATCTCACTGACCGGTATTCTATTCGCCGCGAACATGACGGCTCCTGGACAATCTTCGATCTGTTCACCGGGCTCGCCGCGGAGTACCACGGACGCACAACAACACTGATGGACGAAGGCGGATCGAAGTCCCTATGCATCGTCATGAATGCACTCGACAAGCAACGGCGGCGACAGACCTCGACATAGTGCTCGCTGTGGATTTGGGAAAGACGCAGGCCATATGGAGGATCAGACCAAAGCGACAGTGACGCGAGAAGCCAGTTGCTCCTGCGGCCAGCTTACCATCAGGGCTAACGCGGCCCCCGTAAAGATCTCCGCATGCCACTGCCAGGAGTGCAAGCGCCGCACTGGCAGTGCATTCGGGGTAGCGGTCTTCTTCGACCGGGAAGAGGTGGCGGCTTCAGGAGCCTCGCGACGTTACACGAGGGCGCAAGACAGCGGGAGATCGATCGAGTTCAAGTTCTGTCTTGACTGCGGGTCGACGTTTTTTGGATGACGGACTTTCGGGAGGATCTCGTCGCGCTCGCCCTGGGATGTTTCCACGATCCGTCCTCCCTGGTTCCGACACTAAGCGTCTACGAGCAAAGTCGCCTGAGATGGGTGGGGCTCGACCTGCCCGGCGGAGACTGACACTCCACCGAGCCCTACCAATGCTTGCGCCTTCCCAGCAGCAGACACCGCTCGCGGTATTGTCATTTCCTTCACGTCCAAAAGTGAATTAGTATCACAACATGATATTTTCAGCCGCAGCGGTAGGTCTTAAGGTCATTGGATTCGTAAGCCCTGCCCTTCATCGTCAACCGCACGCTCAAAGGACGGACGCCCGTGAGCTTGTGGCTGTGAGCCTTCTTCTCGACCAGTGGTGCAGGCAAACGGCGGTCAACCGAAGCGATCCAGTGGCCTATGCCACAATTGCCAGGATCGTGGCGCTCCGAAAGGCCGGCAAGACCATTGAAGAGGTGTGGTCCGAAATAGCTTCGGATGCTCCGAGAGGCGCCGAAAGCAGTGACAAGGGGGAATGAATGCGAAGATTCGACCTGGTGGATAGCGGAACCGCATCGTCTTATCCGGGGCATGTTATCATCGTCGCAGGCGACGACGTAAGGACAACCGGCGAGCTCGCAATCAGAGGCCAACCGCATCAAGGCGAAGCGGAACCACTCGAAGCCGCAATCCATCACGCCTTGCTGGTGCGGCAGAGGGACGCGTTGCCAGTTGCGGTGCAAGACGATCTCGGACTGTGGCCCTCTAGGCTCGGAGAACTTGTTCCCTGGACGCCTTAGCGAGGTAGACCGTGCCGATCGACGAACCGGTCTGCGAAACGGCGCCGTCAGTGAGCCGTCGCCGGGGACGACGCTGCCGTCGTGATCGATTGCGTAGAAGCGAAATCATTGAACGGCGCTCGGCAACCTTGATGTCGTGTCCCATCAATCCTCTGCGCCCGGCGCCCAAATATGTTTACCGTCAGCAATGATGGGTGCAGCAGCGGCCCGCAACCTCTCCATGTCGGCGTCAATCTGTATCACCGCGGCCGCTCGATCGAGTGCCTCCTTCGAATGGCGCACGGCGTTTGAATGGAATTGCGGGCCGAGCTTAGAAAGAGCTGCGAGGGTCTTCTGAAGTCGAAGTCCGACTTCGACAAGGCCGGCGCCGTCGCGGGCGATCGGCGTGAACAGGTCGTCGAACAAGTCGGCTGCCGTCAGTGTCGCGACATTGAGCCGGCGATAGACAGCCTCCTCCGGCGCCTCGCCGATTGCTTCGTGCCAGGAGTAAAGGATTCGCATCGCGCGGGAGATGACGTCGATGGCGGTCCCCGGATCATTGACAGCAGGAGACAAGGCGCGCGACGCGATCTCAGTTAGTACCGACGCTCCGAACCGCGGGTCCTGATCGAAGGATCGGACGTCGCCGATCGAAAAGCAGGCCGCGGCCCGATCCAAAACATCCTCGCCCAAAGCTCCACGCAGCCATCCAAGCGGCCGGGCGGGCGAGGCAAGCTTGCCAGGTAACGCCAAGATCACCACGTCGCACTCTATCTCGTCGGCGATTTTCGCCAGCGCCGCTGCATCAACATGCTGCACGTAGCCGATCTCGTCCGTGAAAAACGGTGTGTCACCGGCCCTGGGCTCGAGACTGTCTGCGTCGAGGGCTTTCCCCCCGAGGTTCGGGGATTTCCGCCAGGCCTTTACGGCGTCGAGCGTCGCCTCCTCCACACGGCGTGTCGTCTCTGTCACCCTTCCTAGCCGGGACAGGTGGTCGATCCATCTCAAAAGCGTCACCACGATGAGCACAATGACGCCGATCGTGACGACGAAGAGAACCAGCCGCCCCTGCTCGCCATATGCGCCCGTCGTCAGGGCGACGATGCCGACAAGACTGAACAGAAACGAGCCGACGAAAGTCGCCAGCACGTTTTGTGTCGTGCTGTCCTCCATGACGAGACGGGTCGCACGCGGCGTTACGTTGCTCGTTGCCGCAGAGTAAGCCGAGACCATTGTGCTGAGCGAGAAGGTCGTGACGGTGAGCATGCTCGAAGCGATGATACCCAGGATATTATCGACGGAGTCGGCGCCGATCTTCGTCGACAAGTCCGCCGGGATGTAGGGCGTGACGACGATCGCCAGCAGGGCGGTGGCAACTGCCGCGATTGAGAACAGGGTCGCCCTGAACCAGATCCGCCGCGCCAGAACCGATATCGACCAAATCAAGCGCGAGCTCATGGCATCCCCTTCCTCGAGACAGGTTCAGATAGCATTAGGAGATGGAAATGCAATCGCTCGGATATTTCCGGCCTGAAATCGATCTGGAAAGAGCCGTTTCAGCGGCGCGGCGTCACGCGGTGGCGCTTGTCCAAGGCGTTTACGACGGCGCAAAGGCTGTCGGCGACGCCCTTGTCCAATCCATCGAGAAACCGTCCGACATAATCTGCCGGCCAGCCGGTGAAGATGTCGAACACCGTCCAGGTACCATCCCCTTCGATCCGGACGCCGAAACGATCGGTCTCAAATGGCTGCGTTCCTGACCTGCTCTTGCCAACCATGATGAATGTTTTCTCGACGTCACGAAATAGGCACAGTCTTTTTGCCAGCATCAGAAGAATATGGTCCGCGAGTGATCGGTCGACGCCGGTGGTTTGCACCGTCTCCGCATCTCGCACACGCGATCCATTCTCCTGGCGTGGTTCGACGTTTATATCACATCATGACATTTTGGAAGGACTAATGAATGCCTCGATCGGGACGCCGGATTTCCGGCCCGGCTGACGAAGTCTATGATGGACTTGCTGGCTTCCGGCTTGCCATGCGCCGATTCCTGTCCTTCAGCGAGGCGGCGCTCGCCGAGGCTGGCGTGACCTCCCAGCAGTATCAGGTTCTTCTCGTCGTCCGCACGGCGCCTGGCCGCCAGATCAAGCTTCGCGATCTCGCAGAACAGATGCTGATGCATCACCATGGCGCGGTACAGCTCGTTGACCGCATATGTTCGGCTGATCTTGCGGAGCGGATACCCGCTGAGGACGACAAGCGGAGTGTGCTGATCGGCATGACCAACAAGGGCGAAAAGGTGCTTGAGGGTCTGGCGAGGGTTCATGTCGACGGTATGCTCGAAAACGAACCGCTGTTGGCCGAATCCCTCTCGCGACTGCGACAGGTGACCGAGCTCGCTTGACCGGCGTCACCGTTTTTTGATCATTGCGTGATTGACCTCCGCTCTCAATTTTGTATCATGACATGATATAAAATGGAGGAGAACAGCTATGGAAAATGGCGACAGTGGCTGGTCGCGATACCGGCCTTCCAAGACCCTTTGGGGTTGGTCGATCGTCGGCGCCTCGGCATTGACGATGGTGCTCGGCTTCACCTGGGGCGGCTGGACGACATCAGGCAGGGCGAACGTCATGACCGAGATTGCCGTCCGTAACGCCAAGGCGGATCTGGTCGCAAGCATTTGCGTTCATAACTTTGTTACCGCGAACGACGCCGAGCACAATCTCAAAGCGCTGCAGGCAAAGTCCTCATGGCAGCGCGACGACTTCATCACCGAAGGTGGGTGGGCGAAGATCGCGGGGATCGACGGAACCGTCACGAACGCGGCCGACGCCTGCGCCGACCAGCTCGTAAAAATGAAGGAACTGCCGCGATCGGGAGGAGACGCGCCAGTCACCGACAGCTAGAGTTCAGGTCGGACGTGATGAGATGTCCGGTCCGCGCGTGGCCCGTCCGAAATGATTTCGGGCGGGCCACTTTTGAAAGTGGCGCCGACATTTTGGCGACTGTGGACCCTGAACAGTATCTTCAATGCGGATACGATGTGAGGATTTTGAGGTTACGCCACAGTGTCGGCCAACACGACGCAGAGCGCCTTGGCATAAGTTCGAAAGCTCGAAGCACGAATTGGACCGCTACTTTCGGGCAAAGGTAAACCGCCGTTGCGCCTCCCTGGCGAACTCGCGGCGCCCGCTTACACGTTCGTTTCGAATTGGTTAAGCCCGGCTTCACCTGCATCTCGCGACCCGCTCCAAAGCAGCCGTGATGCCTGACAGAGAATAATCGTAGCTAGTACGCGTTCCTCGTGCAGACGTCGCCTGCAAGGTCATGCGACTGCCGGAGCGAAGCGCGTTGATGAGTCCGGGTTCCTGCGCGGCGTCAGCGACCCAGGCGGTATTGTCCTTTACGAACATCTTGAACGTCTTCTCGCCAACGGAAACCCGTACCGAACCGGGCTGCACTGCGTAGCCGAGGACGGCCTCTGGCTCGTTGCTGCCGCCGTTTTCCGCTGGCGCGACCAGGAAGTAGTTCTTCCCGTGATCGACCTCCGAGGGTCTGGCTTCCTTGGGCACCGAAAGCGCGTAGCAAACAAGCTTTCCATCTCTTTCGAAGGAGTAGACGCCCCAGTCGCCGGTCTGAGAGACCATTCTGGCCGCAGCGTGGGCGGACAGAGGGATCGAGATTGCGACAAAGAGGCCGGCGAGCTTCTTCATTGTTTTCCTTTCTTTACGTCGAATCAGGATCCGCGGCGAACCATCGGTGGCGGGTTGCCGGCGCGCTTTCCGCGCAGAAACCGGACCTCTTCAGAGATGACGGTCCCATCTAGGATAACCCCTTCCCAGATCCTGTTACCGAGCTGGCAGGTGACCACAAACCCGTCGCTCCCGACCGCGTCCGCTGTGGAAACTGAAACGAGGTTCTGCAGGCGATATCGCTTGAACTCCTTGGTGGAGAGGCCCAGGCGATCCGCCAGGATCTCGTCATTCGGCAGATGCCGGGGTTTGATTGGATCTGACACCTCGACGTCACGCTCCGGTCATAGCAATATCATGTCGTGATATAAATCAATGAGCGCCAGCGGTTCAACCCCTTTTTCAAGTGAACTTCGCAGGCGTGTCACATGTGGTCGTTACGCAATGAACCGCTGTGCTTTTCGTCTCCTGGCTCGCCGCTGTGTTCGCCGGCATTCTCGTAGGGAACCGCGGTCCAAAGGATGCGCTGAGTGACGTGACCCAGCGCCATCTTTTCGGCCTCTGGACGCTGGTCGATCAGATACTCAATTCAATCCTCTCCCTGTTGATCGGCATCGAAGTTGCCGTGCTTCGCCTTCGACCCGGCTTAGCTTCCGGTCTCGCTCCTTGCGATCCCGGTTGCCGTCGGCGCGCGCTTCGTCGCCACTGCATCTGCCGTTGCGACAGTCAAGCGTCGGTATAGCTTCCCGCGTAGTACGACCGTGGTGCTGGCCTGCGATAGCCGGCGCGGGGGTATAACGATCGCGCTGGCGCTGTCGCTTCCAGACACCGAATGGAAGCCGCTCCTCCTCTCAACGACAGACTGCGTGGTCGTCTTCTCGATATTGGTTCAGGGGCTTACGCTGGGGCGTATGGCAAGCCACGCGCTGGAGCGGCATGCAGCAAGCGGCTAGGCGACTTTCGACCTCGTGATTGCAGCCTCAGGAGCGGCGATTGTCTCCAAAGCGCCCGCCTTGACAAGGCTCGCTAGGGACACTCCGGCATGGCGGTCCGCCCGAGGGAACTTGTGGACTCTTGACGGCCAAATCGATTATTGAAACCTTCGTTTGCCGGGCGCCGACGTGCCACGCAACGGTTAAGGGGACACCTGAAAAGTTGGCGGATATTAGAACTTGACCGATACTCGACCCTCGAATACATCACGACATGATATTTCTAGGGACTCAAGCGTGCAGAGAGATACCCGCATTGTTGTGGCGGCGGTCATCGGAAGCGTGCTGGTTTGTGGCATCTGCTTCGTCATTTGGATGTGGAACGAACCGTATCGTCCGAACTGGGACCTCCCGGCGGAGACGCGCTCGCGTGAATGAGCGACCGAACGCTGCGAATTTCGTCCGGTCAAACCTGGGCCTCTTGATCGATTGGCAGCAACCGCCGCCAAGACCATGAAGCCGGTGGCAACCAACGGATACATGACAAACAGCACGACCGGCACCGACATAAGGAAGTGCAAGGATAGGTCAAATGCCAAGGGCGCACCTCGGACCCATGCCGGTAAGGGCGATGCCACGCCACGGGATCAGGCCTGCGGAGAAGGAAATCATTAAGATCGGCTCAAGGTTCGGTCGAAGCGTCGGGTTTCCGCGACCCTTCTTACTTTTAGAACTATCGAATGACCTCGGCTGGCTTTTCTAAAACGCCAATGGAGCGCCCTTCCCTTATGTCTCTATGAATACAAAGGATCGATCGGCGGTCTCCAGCAAAGTGTCTGCTATTGTTCCGTAAGAAAGAATTGAGCCTGCACGCTTGCTTACCCCTAGAACAATTAGATTGAACCGGCCCTTTCTCGCATGAGCAAGGATCGCCAGCTCAGGGGAGGAACCATGCGAAACCACTTTCTCCACATCGACATCGTAGAAGCCCGCAATCTGATCTATGCGCTGGAAAGCAGAGTGGTGAATATTGCCGGTGTCGCTTACCCTGGACGGCGACGCCGCTTGCCCAGGCTCCTGGAAATAGACAGCGGATATCGTGGCGCCACTCGCCTTTGCTATGACGCATGCGAACTCGGCAGACTTCATGGAGCGCTCTGTTCCGCTGACGGGAACAAGAATTCTGAGCTCGGTATCCTCCGCTGGAACTCTTCCTCTTGATGCGACGAGAGCGGTCGTACCTTCGAATGCTTCAATCATGGTCGAAAGATACTCGCTGTAGCCGCCACCTTCTGACGTCGTCGGCTCGATGCCGACGAACATCATGTCATGGCCCTTCTCTGCCGTGTCAGCGAGGACATCTTCCAACTTGCCATCCCGCTCTCTGATCGACACGTGGATGTCGGATCTGACCTCAGCTCCTTCTTCAGAGGCGGCTTCCACAGCGCCGCCGGCGATTTGGCGAACGCGATCGCTGACCAGTTTTGCGCGATCGTCAGCCTTCGACGATTGCTCTGCCTTGGCGGCGTCGGCATCTGGCGCATCGACCGCCAGAACGGTGACAGGCATATTCCTGACCGCCGCGAAATGCCCTGCGACCCGGGAAGCCAGATCGCTGCTGGATGACTCATCGGTGACAAGCAGAACGCGCTCGAAATCCGATAGGAAGCTGGTGTCTTCGAAAGATTCAAGCTCCAGCCGGTTTCTCTCGTCGTCCCGCATCGGCAGTCTCTTTAGCGCCCAGCGTAATGTCGGTGGCATGGCCATCGTTGTGACAACCGCCATGGCAACAATCACCGAGAACAACCGCTCGTCCAGCACGCCAACAGAAAGGCCAATCGAGGCGACGATCACCTCTGTCGATCCGCGTGCGTTCATGCCACATCCGAGTGCAATTGCCTCCGCGTTAGTGAAGCCGCTGACCTTAGCGCCCGCGAATGCACCCGCAAACTTCCCGACACTTGCGATGACGATCAGGCCGGCAGCGAGGAGAGCGATCGAGGGCTCTCCAAGCACGCTGAGATCCGTGCTAAGGCCCGTCAGTCCGAAGAAGACCGGCATGAACAGTGCCGTCGTCAACCCCCGTAACTGACCTTCGATCTGCTTGGTGAGGATAGGAGATTGCCCTACCAGAATGCCCGCGACAAAAGCCCCGAGCACGGTGTGAACGCCTATGGCATTGGTGATGATCGCCATTGTGCCCATGATCGCAATAATGGCGCTTAAGACCGGCAGATCGCTTTTGAATTTGTCGTTCGTCCAACGAATGATTTCAAAAACGATGCGTCGGCCGACTGTGAAGCTCAAAGCCATAAAAGCGACGGTACCGACCACACTCTTCGCCAATGTTGTGAGGTCAACGTGCCCGCTTTGCGCGATACTGAATGTCACTGCGATGATGACCCAACCAACCGTATCGTCGATGATGGCAGACGCCACGATCAGTTGGCCGACGTTGCGGCGCATGAAATCCATCTCTCGGACAACTGATGCAACGATCTTCACCGATGAGATAGACAAGGCAGTACCGAGAAACAGCGAGGTGACAAGACGCGCGTCAGGATCAGGGAGCAGCGTAGCTGGCACGAGCTCACCAAGAGCAAAGCCCAATGCGAACGGCAAAACGATGCCTGTGAGCGAGACGCCTGCAGCCGCGCGACGAAGCTTTAGGGCTAGGCCAAGGTCGGTTTCCATGCCCGCGAGCAGCAACAAAAATAGGATGCCAAGCTGGGCAACAGCATCAGCCATCGCCTTCTGCGCTTCACCATCCGGAAAGAGTGCCGTGTGTGCGCCCGGTGCAATCACCGCGAAGATGGAAGGACCAAGGAGAATTCCTCCGATGATCTGACCCATGATCGAGGGTTGCCCCAATCGCACCATCACCTCGCCCAGGAGTCTGCCGACCACGACGAGGATCATGATCTGAACCAAAAACAAGGCTTCGGACGCCCCGGTGCCGTTTCCTTCCGCCGCTGCCGCGGCGCCGCAAGATGACATGAAGCATAGGAAAGCGATCGGCCACACGGAACGTGAGGGCTTCCCAAAACTTATATTGCTGAATGTCAATTTGACGCCCCCGCACTCTCTTGCGGAGAAACGGTTCACTCGCGGTCCGGTTCCGCCAGGGGGCATCGAGCCAAGCAAGATTGCGCGTCGATGTTGAACTGAAGCGCGGATGGCGCCGGAGCAAGAGGTGTCAACGCGCCTCAACAAAACCGCCACAGATCCGCTTCCCGAACGACCTTCTTGACGATTGGAAATGGACCACCCAGCCTCATCCCATCGCGCGTTGGTTTTGGTTGAGGCCGTCCTGTTTAACGAGTGGACGGCCAGCGGGCGGTTCTAGCAAAGCCGCAGCGAGATTGAGGTCGGCACTTGAGCTGGCCGGGCCTAGCTTTTCTCGTCGCAGGTCCGGATCACCGGAGAGATGATTGACGAGGAAGGACACGAACATCCTGACCTTGACGGCGATGTGACGATTGGCAGGATAGACTGCATGGACCAGCGTCGCGATGTCCCAGTCGCTCAGGACCGGAACGAGTTGCCCTGTCCGGATCGCCGGTCCAACGACCAAATGCTGACTGCAATGCGATGCCCATTGCGGAAAGTGCTGCAGCCAGCAAACTTCGTCCGTCATTGCACTCTAATAGCGGCACGACAGGGACGCGCCGTGCGGCCTCTGTGTCCACTGAGCGAGCGGAAATTCCGCCGCAGGTGCCATTCACCCCGGACGACCAGCAGAAGCTTGCGGCGCTCTGCAAGCGGAAAGGCATTGAATTCGTTGGTCCACCGATCGACTGCAGGAGCACTTCACCGACAGCGCGGCCAGACACCGATCTCAGAACCCGAAGTGGCGCTGAGGTACGGTGCTCGATCGACCTGCGGAACACCATGGCAAATCAAGGCGGATCGCACGAACAGCACGTAAGGGCTGCTCAGAGCAAGTCGAGTTCAAAGCAGGCTTCGACGACGAAGTCATCGCCTTCCGAAGGCAAATCGGCTGACAAGCAGGGTGGCTCGCATGAGCAACACGTCAAGCCGGGCCAGCAGAGCCACAAGAACAGCCATTAGGTTCCAGGCCCCCATCGCCGTGGGCCTGATGCGATTAAGACGCAGGCTTGCGGTTTTTCTGAACATCGAATGGCGGAGAGGTGCGGTCGACCAGACGGTGCCGAATTCGAAACTGTCGAACTTGCCTTCGAAGAAGCAAGGGCGAGCGCTAGGGATCTGATGGCGGAGAAAATTCGCGGAGGCCAGAAGGTGAATGGCCACCGTTTCGAAATTGCCGATGCTGACGGTATGATCGTTGCCGCCTCGCCGGAGAGGTTTTACAAGTCGCTCCTACTAAGTACCATCAACCACCGGAAGCAAACGGAGCGAAATTGACGAAAAGCAAACCGGAAGAATTTGACGCGGTCATTGGATCGCGGATGCGCGCGCAGCGACGGCGCCTAGGTCTGTCGCAGACGCAGCTCGGCAACTGCATTGGCATCACCTATCAGCAAATCCAAAAGTATGAGACGGGACGCAACAAACTGAGCCCGGGACGGCTCCTCCAGATCGCCAGGTGCCTAGAGGTGACTCCCGAATGGCTTTTTGGCGATGTAAAGTTCGTAGGCGCCCTCGGTGACGCATCAGTTTCACGGTTCTCCGACGCTCTTCATTCCTCAGAAGACTTGTTGTCTGCCTTCACCTCCATCGCCGACGCTTCACTTCGGTCACTCGTTATCGAGTTCGTGGAATATTTGACGCAGCGGCCGGAGCTGGCCTCGGGAGTTTTTCCAACTCGCGCTTGCGAGCTTCGCCTGCTGCTCGAAGAAACAGGGGGAGCTAAATCGCTGGGCCATGCCGACCTGGCCGACCGTGAGATCGCCGCCCGGCATCGTTAGAGACGTTCCTTTTTGCCCGCAGATGCAAGGTGCCACCTTCGTAGGTTCTTGAAATAAACCCGTTTATGCGATCTCGCATAAAGAATGCTGGCGGCAAAACGGTGGGCAAGGTTTTGCCGGAATAGCCGGAACCTTCTTCGCGTCTGATCTTTGTTCAGCAATTACTCTGACACCGCGGGGATCTTCCATGGCCGACGACAGCAAACGGACCGACAGGTGGTGGGAACGCAAGACAATCTACCAGATTTATCCACGCAGCTTTGCCGATAGCAATGGTGACGGCGTCGGCGACCTCGGCGGCATCATTTCAAAGCTTGAATATCTCAAGACACTGGGTATCGAGATCATATGGCTTTCCCCGATCTACACGTCGCCGATGGACGATAACGGCTATGACATCTCCAACTACACCGACATCGCCCCGGAATATGGCACGCTCGCAGATTTCGACCGTCTCGTCAGTGAGGCGCGGCGACGCGGCATCGGCATCGTACTGGATCTGGTCGTCAACCACACCTCTGATGAACACCCATGGTTTGTTGAAGCGAGAAAATCGGTCGATAATCGCTTCCGTGATTTCTACATCTGGAGAAAGCCCCGCCCCGATGGGACTGCCCCGAATTCCCTGACCTCGTCCTTTGGGGGCCCCGCCTGGACACTCGATCCCGCAACCGGCGAATACTATCTTCATCTCTTCTCACGGCGGCAGCCCGACCTGAACTGGGAAAATCCGCAAGTCCGTAACGAGATCTACAAGATGATGAACTGGTGGCTTGACCGCGGCATTGCGGGCTTCCGCATGGACGTCATCGATTATATCGGCAAGCAGGTGGATCGCGAAGTCATCACAGACGGACCGCATTTGCACACCTATCTGCAGGAAATGCGCCGCCAGACCTTTGCGGATCGCGATATATTGACTGTGGGCGAAGCATGGAGCGCAACACCCGGCTCCGCACTTCTTTACTCCGGCCGGAACCGCAATGAACTTTCGATGGTTTTCCAGTTCGAGCATGTGACGCAGCAATGGGATGAAGTCTACGGCAAGTGGCGCTCGCGGCCGTTCGATCTGATCAGGCTGAAATCCGTTTTGAACAAATGGCAATATGCGCTGGCCGACGACGGTTGGAATTCCCTTTTCTGGGGCAATCACGATCTGCCGCGGGCTGTGTCGAAGTATGGAGACGTCAAAGGCTATCCGGTCGAATCGGCCAAGATGCTGGCAACGGTTCTGCATCTGATGAAAGGAACGCCCTTTATCTACCAGGGCGAGGAAATCGGCATGACCAACGTGCCGTTTTCGAAGATCGAGCAGTATCGGGACATCGAAACCCTCAACATGCACCGTCTGCACCTGGAAGCCGGCCTTTCGCCCGAAGACTTCATCAAGGGTGCCAACGAAAATGGCCGGGACAATGCCCGCACGCCGATGCAGTGGACGCCTGAGGCCAATGCCGGCTTCACCACTGGCATCCCCTGGATTGAAATCAATGAGAACTACACGGTGATCAACGCGGAACAGGCTATTTCTGATGAACACTCCATCTGGAACCACTATCGCAAGCTGATCGCGCTTAGGAAAAACAGTCCCATCGTCGTACACGGGCGCTACCAGTCCTACTTGGACCATCACCCTGATGTATTCGTCTATTCGCGCAGGCTCGGCGACGAGTTCATGGTGGTGGTCGCCAGTTTTTCCGCCCGCATCATAACCGTCGAACTGCCGGAAGAGCTGCTCGTCTCCGGTCAATGCCTGATCAGCAATTATGCGCCCGTCACACGGTTAGCCGGTGTCGTCGAACTCCAGCCATATGAGGCTTTTGCCATTCTTGTCATGCGAACCTAGGCGAATGGAACAATGACCGGGCAACATGGTTACGACCAACGCCCGCGCACGGCTGTCTGATGCTCGTGGTCCATTGTTGGAGGGTGAAACATGAGCGCCAATCAAGACGTCTTGGCAGGTAACGAAAAGATCGGGGAAAACCGGCGATATCCGATCGGCGCTGAACCGATCGGCGCGTGCGTGTCCTTTCGCGTATGGGCACCGGCACAGGACAGCATGACAATTGTGCTTGACGAGGGACAGACGTTCGACATGCGTCGTCAGCATGACGGTTACTTCCAAATCGAAGTCGATAACCTCAGGCCGGGCGCCCTTTACCGCTTCAAGCTGGGAAGCTGTGACCAACTTGCCCCAGATCCGGCGTCGCGGTTTCAACCCGACGGGCCCACCGGTCCATCGATGGTCGTCGATCCGGGAGACTTTGACTGGCATGATCACGAATGGACGGGCCTCAGCCCAGGCGGTCAGGTGCTCTATGAAATGCATATTGGAACGTTCACGGCTGAGGGAAGCTATCGGGCAGCGGCCGAGAAGCTTCCCTTCCTCAAAGAACTCGGCATCACCTGCCTGGAGCTGATGCCGGTCAATGAATTTTGCGGATCGTTCGGATGGGGCTATGACGGCGTTCTGGCCTATGCCCCGACACGCCTATACGGATCGCCCGATGACTTGCGCTTCTTCGTCGAGACGGCCCACAAACACGGAATTGGGGTTATTCTGGATGTCGTCTATAACCATTTTGGTGCCGGCGACCGGTTTAAGGATTTTTCGCCGGACTACTTCACGGATCGCTACGCCAACGAGTGGGGCAGCTCGATCAATTTCGACGGTCCCAACAGTGCCGGTGCGCGCGAATATTTCGCGAAAAATGCTGCCTATTGGATCGATGAATTTCATTTCGATGGTTTGCGATTGGATGCGACACAGGCGCTCTTCGATGAAGGCGACGAGCATATATTGGAGGTGATTGCCCGGGAGGCGCGCCGGGCCGGCGAAGGCAAGTCGATATACCTCGTGGCGGAGAACGAGCCTCAGCAGACCCGTCTGGTGCGCAGCCTGGAACAGGGCGGTTACGGTCTCGATGCGCTTTGGAATGACGATTTCCACCACTCCGCGACCGTCGCGCTAACCGGACGCAATGAAGCCTATTACCACGACCATCTGGGCTGCGCACAAGAATTCGTTTCTGCTGCGAAGTACGGCTATCTCTTCCAGGGTCAACGATATGATTGGCAGGACGCGCCGCGAGGGCAGCCAGGCTTCGACCTACGTCCCAGCGCTTTTGTCCATTTTCTGCAAAACCACGACCAGATCGCCAATTCCGGCAGGGGCGTCCGTATGGACAAGCTTGCGTCACCCGCAAGGGTCCGGGCGATGACGGCGCTGCTCCTTTTGGGTCCGCAGACGCCGATGCTGTTTCAGGGCCAGGAGTTCGGCTCCTCAAGTCCGTTCTTTTACTTCGCCGATCAGTCGGGCGAACTCGCGAACCTTGTGCGCAACGGGCGGATCGACTTCCTCAAACAGTTCCCGAGCTTGCAGGACGATAGCTTCGTCGAATGGATGCCCGATCCGGCTCAACCGAGCACTTTTGAACGCTCGAAACTCAACTGGTCGGAGACCGAATCCAGCGGGCATGTCATAGCGTTGCACAGGGATCTCATTGCTCTGCGTCAGCAGACGCCAGCAATAGCCGGCAACGGCGACGTCGATGGAAGCGTTCTTGCTCAGTCGGCTTTCCTGTTGCGGTTTTTTTCCCCGGACCCGTTGGACGAGAGACTGCTGATCGTTAACTTGGGCCAGGATCTCCCAGTCATGAGCCGTGCAGATCCGCTTTTGGCGGCGCCTTCGGGAACACGATGGTCAGTGGAGTGGGCGAGCGAAGAGTTTGTCTACGGCGGATCCGGCAGAAAGCCGATCGACCTGCTGCATCGCTGGACCTTATGCGCCGATAGCGCCGTGTTGTTTCGCCCTGTCGCGGCGGCGCCACGATGAGACAGCCGACCGTACCATGCGCCGAGAATCATGCCCCTCGCCTGAGTGAGCACCGCGAAACCGCATGGGCGGGCGCCCCCTCCTCACCCTGTGACTGAAGTCTCGGCTGACGGCCCTACTTCGCCTCTGTCCACTCGATCGCCAGCGCGCGGGCAAGCTCCGAGGGGGGGAGGGAAAAACCAGCCGCATAACTCGCTTGCCACATCTACCGCCCGGGGTCTTTTGCGAAAGTGCTTGTGCTCCGCATAATCCCCATCTGCAGTTCTCAGCTCACGCCTGCACCACAGCTGGATTCTGATCCTGCGCTGCCCAGTTTATTCTACTATTAACCATCTGAAGAAATGACATTATTTTCCGTGCCGGAAGCAATATCGGCCTTTTCTTCCGCTGCCCGTACAGCCTACGCAGCCATTATTTCCGGGCCCTGGAAGTCGATCGCTGGAGAGTACTGTGCATGGCATGCGGCGCACGTGGCCAACCAGGCTGGCACCTGGCAAACATACCCGTTGACGACGGATTTATCAAGCCGAACCGTCTCTAACGTAGGGCCAATGTCCGCAATATCCGATCCACGCGTTGCCAAGGATAGCCCCCGACCCAATGGCGTCAGCAGGATTGCGGTGCCGGTCGCGAAAGGTGGGCGACGTCTTCAAACGGCACGCAAAACGACTATCGCGACCTCGCCGCGGGCGTCTGCCATGAAGACCCGGCGAGGAATGGGTTCGAGATCCCGGGCAAAGTCCTGGCCCAAATTGGCTTTGCGCGCAGATCAACAGGGGGAAACAACAAGGCCGGTGCCGGGTGGCGTTGCGATCAAGAAGGCAGATATCGGTGTAATCGACGAACCAAGCCGGAGGCCTTCCAAGAAGAAAATCGAGCGTCCGACAGATGTTTCCCGCGGGCAACCCGTGAGGCAGTGCCGCCAGGAGTTAAGTGACCTCGGAATTGTCAATGACAAGCGGCATGTCCTTGGCATTCGAACCGACCTGGCAAGGGATAAGGGCGAAGGGGCGGCCAGCCGGGCACCAGGAGATGGAGGTGGGATGCTTGGGAGCAGCATGAATCATGCCGCAGAGCACGACCCACGTGCCGAGGCACCCCTTACGGGCCGTGGCGGGACGTTACGCGCGGGACCTTGCCCCAGCCGCGCGGTGGACGCCTTGAACGCATCACGGATGCCACACAATTCAGGTGCGCCGCAGGATCTCTTATCGCGGCTTATTCCAAGGCCGGACGCCCCCGCGCAGCAAATCCCCTCCCCTGAATGTTCATCCAGCGCAGCTCGTCAACCCCGAACGGGCATTGGCATCCGCCGGAAGGCTCTGGATCTGCCAATCCAGCTGCGAGCATCGGACGGGTCTGATGCGAACCGATCCTCGCGTCGATGCCAGGGGAGCCCCCTCGCCGGTCTCACGCGCCCTCTGTTTTCTGGCACGGCGCAGGAAAGTCGCAAAAGCTGCGTCGCGATCGTCAACGGCCTCTGGCGACGCGACTGAGACAGGAAGAAGCTTCGGCGCGCATGGCGATCGCAACTGGACCCTGACAAGCGCCGGCGCGGAAGAGATCGCATCCTGAGTGGCGCCGGTGTGTACGGCCTATTGTGGGTGTCGCATCGGCAAGATGAGCGCAATCACTGGGGCACTGGAGTTGTCCGCGGACAACTGTTGTGCTGCTTTACATCTTGGCGGGTGGACAACGGCGCTGACAGTCCACCAGCGCTCGCAAGGTTGGGAACGGGCGAGCAATCTTCCCGACATGTCGGCTTCGCAAGGTGCCGGGACCGTTTCGAGCGTGACCTTCTTCCGGCATGCTCCGAGCGCTGGCCGAGGTTTGCCACAGGGGCGGGTTGGCCGGCTGGCAGAAAACAAGCCGCGCGATCACCTATCCGCCTCGATACAAAATTCCCCAACGCGAACCGACGTCTCATCAAAGTCGCGCGTTCGCAATTGCCTGACGCTGGAACGCGTCGCTCCCAGCCCCCTACTGACGAATGACACTGGCCGCTGCTGCTTCCAGCGCGTAACAGAGATCGCTGGCACGGCTTATCTTCGCCATCTTGTAGAGGTTGCCCCACGCAAGGCGCCGCCACCAACCATTGTCATGGTGTCCGACTCGAAGCCTTTCTGGGACGCATCTCAAAATTCTGCTTCGCGCGACGATGTGGACATTTGCGCAGCGGCGAGGGCGGTTGCTTGTTTGAAACTTTGGGGCTTGAGGATCAGATCTCTTGATGCGATCTGCTGTCGCCGCCTATTAATTTCGCGGGACGAGCCCGCGGGTGAGAGCCGCACCGCCACGCAGATGTCGCGACGCACAGCACTCAGCGCCACACATCGGCCACGACAGGACCAACCCAATGCAGTTGAAAGGTCCTGCCGACCGCCGGGCAGAACTGACTACAAGCTCAGCGGCAATATCCTTGATCCTGACTGGCATGCTCGCCATGCCTGGCACCAGCGTTCGCCGCCCGTGTGGGACCGGCCCTTTCTGCAAGGCGAACTGGACAGGAGTCTCGCGGCCCACCGCAACATTGATGAACGGGGTGCATCGCCGCTGGCGCCGGCTGGAACGGACCTGTCGCAGAGTTTCCGCTTCACGGGGGCCGCGGACAACCCGCCGAGTTGTCCGCGGACAACTCGCAAATCAGGGCGTGGCGAACACCGTTTCTTGGCCCGAATGGCCCATCAAATCGGCTCTCCACAGGTCATGGTTAAGCGTTTGTAAATTGGTAACGAATCGGAGCATACTCTAACTGCGCAGTTTTCCACCCTATTCGAACATTTGCGCAGTTGATTGGAAAAACACTATGCAGCCGAGTCTCGCCCTTCAGGATGATCAAGAGCACCTCCCCTCGCTTCTGGCAACAGATGCGCAGGAACTCTCATACCAGCTTCAGCAGCACCAGGCGAAGATCTTTTCGCCGCTGGCACGCAAGACCCTGCGGACATTCTCGCCGGCCGAAGCGGCAAGCTTCATCGGCATCGGCGAGGGCTACCTGCGCCAGATTGCAGCCGAGGGCCACGGCCCCGATCCCCTGGCCAATGGCCGCCGCCTCTACAGCGCCGAGGACATGGATCGTATTCGCCATGCGCTCGACCAGCGCAACGGCAACACCAAATATATCCCCGCCCGCAAGGCCTCCGAAAAACTTCAGGTGGTCTCGGTCATGAACTTCAAGGGCGGATCGGGCAAGACAACCACCGCCGCGCATCTGGCGCAATATCTGGCACTGAGAGGTTACCGTGTTCTGGCGATCGACCTCGACCCGCAAGCGTCGATGTCGGCGCTGTTTGGTCATCAGCCTGAGTTAGATGTCGGCGAGGGGGAAACCCTCCATGGCGCTATCCGCTACGAGGATCCGCGGCCAATCGCCGAAATCGTGCGCGCGACCTATACGCCGAACCTCCATCTTATTCCGGGCAATCTCGAACTGATGGAATTCGAGCACGAGACGCCGCGCGCGATGGCATCGGGCAACGCCGAGACGATGTTCTTTGCCCGTATCGGCGAAGCACTGACGGACATCGAAAGCCACTATGATCTGGTGATTATCGATTGCCCGCCGCAACTCGGATTTTTGACGATGTCTGCCCTTTGCGCGGCGACATCGGTATTGATCACCGTTCACCCCCAGATGCTCGACGTCATGTCGATGTCGCAGTTCCTGACGATGACCAGCGAGCTGATGTCCGTGGTCGAAAGGGCAGGGGGCCGCACAAGCTACGACTGGATGCGGTATCTCGTGACCCGCTTCGAGCCCAATGATGGACCGCAGAGCCAGATGACCGGTTTCATGCGCGCGATCTTCGGCAATCGCATGCTTCACAATGCGATGCTCAAATCGACGGCTGTCTCCGATGCCGGCGTAACGAAGCAGACACTCTATGAGGTGGACCGCGCGCAATTTACCCGCGGGACCTACGATCGCGCACTGGATTCCCTCAATCTCGTCAATAGCGAAATCGAGGCCCACATCCGGTCGACCTGGGGAAGGAGGTAAGTGAATGTCGAGAAAGAACCTGCTTGAGATTTCAAGCCCAAACGGGGAACGCCCCGAACCGGCACCTCATCGGGACAGCCGGCCATTGGCCGGCCTTGCTCCGACGGTCCGCTCAGGCTCACCTGTCGGGGGCATTACCAAGACCCTCGGAAACATAACCGAGAAGATGGAGCGCGCCACCGACCTTGAAAGGCAGCTGGCACAGGGACAGACAATCGTCGAGATCGATCCGGCTCTCGTTGACGCCTCATTCGTTGCCGACCGACTTGAAATCGATCCCGTTGAACTTGCACAACTCGTCGAGCAGATTCGCGAACACGGGCAGCAGGTTCCGGTTCTGCTCAGGCCGCATCCCGAGGCCAAATCGAGATACCAGGTCGCCTATGGTCATCGTCGTTTGGCGGCAACGCGGATGCTCGGTATCAAGGTCCGTGCCGTTGTTCGCGAACTGACCGACGAACAGCTGGTGGTCAGCCAAGGCCAGGAAAACAGCGCCCGCACCAACCTTTCGTTCATCGAGCGGGCATTGTTTGCTGCACGCCTGGAGGAACGCGGCTTCGGTCGCGACGTGATCATGGCGTCTCTCGGCGTCGACAAGGCTGCGCTGTCCAAGATGATGTCGGTCATCTCTCAGGTTCCGATGGCCGTCCTTACGGCAATTGGCGCTGCTCCAGATGTCGGCCGGCGACGCTGGGCGGAGCTGGCAGAAAGACTGACCCCAAGCAATTGCGAGACCATTGCGACCGAGTTGTCCGCGGACAACTGGCGTGCCTTGAGCAGTCCGGAACGGTTCCAAAGAGCTCTCGAAATTGCACAGAATAAGGAGCAGCGTGCTGTTTCGGCCGCTTCCAACGCAGAAATTCCAGGCCTGCCCGTCACCCTGAAGACATCAGCGAAGAGTGCAACTTTTGTCTTCAACAACAAGGCCGCACCTGGATTCGATCGATTTGTGCAGGAGAGGCTTTCGCAGCTCTTCGCCGAATACCAACAGCAACAAGGAGCGTAACGCGCAAAAGAAAAAGGCCCCCAAACGTCGCCGTCGTGGAAGCCCTTCTCGATCTTAAGCAAATCAAGAATCGCATTTCCCCGAATCACAGTCAAGAGTCTTGGCGCCATTTTGGTGAGCGGATTTCTTTTGCCTCAACGTAGGTGAAAGAAAAATGGATACGACATACGTGACGACGCCTGTTGGGCGGCGGCCGATGACGCTTGCCATGATGTTGGCACAGCACAAGGCCGGTACCTTGCCAAAGGACCACCGGCGCAACAAGTGGAAGCTCTTCAGATCGGTCTGCGAGGCGCGCCGTGATCTCTGCGTGAGCGACCGGGCGCTGACGGTTCTTGATGCCTTGCTGACGTTTCTGCCTGATGATGAGCTGTCCGGCAGTGCCTCCCTCGTTGTGTTTCCCTCAAATGTACAGCTCTCTATCCGGGCCCGGGGCATGACGCCAGCGACCCTACGCCGGCATCTGGCCATGCTCGTTGACGCCGGACTGATTGCCCGCAAGGACAGTCCCAATGGAAAGCGCTATGCGCGGCGGGGAAAGGGTGGGGAAATCGATGAGGCCTTCGGGTTCAACCTGGCCCCGCTGCTTGCCCGCGCCGATGAGATCGAAGCTGTCGCCGAACGTCTGCGCCTCGAGCGGGAACACCTGCGCCTTGCCAAGGAACGTCTTTCGATCTGCCGCCGTGATATCGGCAAACTGATTGCTGCAGCTACGCTTGAGGAAGTCCCCGGTGACTGGACATCGCTTTTTGGCGCGTTCCGCCGCGTTGTCGATGAATTGCCTCGCCAGGCCACTCTCCTGGAGGTCGAGGCTGCATTGCGTCAACTCGAAGATATTCGCTCCGGTGTCGTCAACCAATTGGAAAATCATGTAAAAGCACAAAATACAGGCGCCAATGAATCTCAGAGTGAGCGCCACATACAGGATTCAGATCCAGAATCCCTTTTTGAAATTGAAGCCGCAAATCACCACGAAGAAATCCAGCAGTCAGGTCCGGAGACCTTCGTCACTCAGACGGGGGGCGGAGAATATGCGCCGTCAGCCATTAATCTCGGCGCTGTCTTGAAGGCATGCCCGCAAGTGAACTCCTATGGCCCGAACGGAGCCGTCCGAAACTGGCAGGATCTCGCTGCTGCAACAGAGATCGTGCGCACCATGCTTGGCATCAGTCGTTCGGCCTATCATGATGCGGTCCTCGCTATGGGTGCCGAAGGGGCGGCAATCGTTACGGCGTGCATTCTTGAAGGCGCAGAGCGGATAAACTCGCCGGGTGGATACCTGCGCGGCCTCACCCTTCGAGCGCGGCATCGCTCCTTCCAGCCGGGCCCCATGCTCCAGGCACTGTTGCGAGGTAGCCGTCAGAACAGTTGAAAGTCGCAATGCAGACCGTGGGGCCCGATGGTGAAAGCCCAAGCAAACTAAAAAGCAGTCCTATACCTTGAGGAAGGGATGACGGAAACTAAGTGCCATTTCACTTCTCCGCACGCCAAGATATGTTTTGTTTTCAGAAGGCTGCCCCTACGTTGCAGATATTCCTGAAGCGTTCCTCAACCTGATAATCAACGCGATGATGCTTCCACCGGGCCCAACGGCGCTAGGGCACGTTTGCTGGACACAAACGGGAACTTCAATCGACGTCGTTTCTGGGCGGTAATGAGGACGACCATGGAAAAGACATCGGAGAGGCCGCGCCCAGGACCGCGCCCAGGTAGCCGGCGGACAGGATCACGAAGTGCGCTACAACGCGAAGAGAAAAACGCCGTGAAGCTGTCTGTTGGTTGGACCGGCGATTCCCGTAGAAAAATCGATCCAACTCGGCAAGAAGGCAAGCTCAGTACGCGATCGTACTGATCGATCCGCTCGTTGGCGCGTTACTCTCCCGGAGAACGCAACCATGACGGACGGAATTAGCAAACGCAGGAATACCACGACGGCGGCCAATCGGCTTGCTGCGAGCGAGTGTACGAATTCACCCGCCGTGAAGCGCTGGCCGAAGAGCGTCGACGGCGCGACGAGATGAGGGAACGTTCGAAAAGGCTCGCCTGAAGGCGCAGGAGCAGGCCGCCAATCATAAGCCACAGGAGGCAATCATGGACGACGACATTCGAAAGGACGCATACAAGCGGTGGGAGGACGAAGGTCGCCCTGAAGGCCAGCATGAGCGACATTGGCGCGAGGCCGAAGAGGCCCACCGGTCGAAATCGAGCGGGACACCACAGACCTGGTCTTCGGACCAAGGCGCCGGGGTCGTACCGCCGGACCGAAGCGAGACTTCCTCTGACGCAATCCGTTCGAACGAGCCGGGAAGCTTCAAGCCGGGCGAACTCGCTTCCGAAAACAAGTGATCTTGTCCAGCAACTGGAAGCCACGATGATCGATCCTTGTCCTACGCACACTACCGGTTATGGTCGATCTTCGTCATATTGCTCTGCCCCCGCGATCGGCGCTAGCCAGGGTTCCCGGCGTTTTACCCAAAGTTCGTACGCAGGCCTTAGCGGCGTCGGCGCGTCGGACAGAATGCCGAGCTTGACCTCGGCCTCCTGTTCGTTGGCCGAGAACAGCCGCGACCCGCATTTTGGGCAAAATGATCGACCGCGAAACTCACGTGTTTCGCCTTTCAATTCGAACCCGCTCGCGGGCCACACGCCGAAGAACGTGAACGCCGATCCGCTTTCTTGACGACAGTCGGTGCAATGACAGATGCCGGTGCGCAGGGCTTCGCCGCGCACCGCAACCTTCACATCGCCACAAGAGCAGGAACCGACCAGCGTTCTCATGCCGACTTCTCCGCTGCATCATCGACGACGTCGGTCTCCGGACGGTCTCCGCCAGATGCATGCTCGGTCTGCCAGCGTCCGTCCGCAAGCTGATATGAAATCTCGGCGTCGCGGCCTTCCAGGTGCTGTCGCTCTGCAGCAGATCTTGCCGCGGCAAGCGCCGCATCATGGTCGGCAAAGGACTCGGACCACACCTCGCCTAGTCGATACGCGAAACCTCCGTCGTGCTCTGCGACATGATAGGTGATCTTGCTCATGTGTCATCCTCTTGAGACTATCAAAGAAAGCGCTCGGTTCGCTTAGCATAACGAGCGTAGTCAAATGGGCGTCCTTGATCGGCGCTATCAAGGCTGCGGTGGCAGTTGCCAAGTCTTCGACGCTGTAATCCTTCCCAAGGAAGCGTCGAAGGCGTCCACCAAGTCGTTCTTCTGCACCTTGCGTCCGGGATAGGGGCACATCTGATTCACTCTGTGCTCCATATGGCGAGAAACGTGTCCGACAAGATCCAGTTCCGCTTTAGCTCCATATCGGCGATGAGCTTAATGCGAGCCCTCGTCCGTTTTATCCTCCAAGGTCCTCCTCAGCGGCGTCTAAAGTGGCTCGGGGTCTGGCCGAGCACGACAGTGGACGGACGTCAAGACAGCGCCTACTCGGGCAGTCCCTCGACGAAACGAAGGCCCTTCGCAGGTTCTCTCGTCGCGAGTATGGCTGGCCGCCATTCATGTCCCGCATCCTATGTCGGGTGGCACTGCTAATGGATGATCCAATTTAGCGCGGGTGAAAACACTGGCGCTAATTTTTCGTCTTGATGGAACCCGACAAGGCCCACACTCGTTTGTGCCGTGAACGTCATCGCTTTAACCCAGCACGCACGTTCAAGGCTGACTGCAATTAGCCAAAAAGGCCACCGTCGCATCGCCCGCCACGGTGGCTTTTTTTATACGTGAGGACTGCCCGGCGAGGGTCAGGTTAAACGAGCACCCCCAAGCGATAACGGGGCTGCAATCGCCACGTCGGAAACTTAGGTGAGGTCATCGCCGGACCGCAGGGAGGAAACGATGACCTTCTCCTAAATGATGCCTGCGTCGCCATTACCCGCGTGCAAATTAGCCAAGCCGGAACAGTGCTGCTGCCGGGAGGTCCTGAGAAAAGAGAAAAGCGGGCAGATGTCATGCTGATCGAGCAGCACGACAAGAGTTTATCATCGGTGCGGCGAGAAACGATGGCGCTAACGCATCGCAAGCGCGATGCCATCGATTTCTGTGGAACGATATAAGAACATCAGCAAGAAGCTGGTGCTAAACAAGACTTTTCAAAATACGTGCGAACAGCCGGTGCACGAACCGTAAATATCCACAGAACACGCACCGTGCACTGCGTTTGAAAAGCAATATAATATCTCAGATATCTTTCCGCGGGTGTGTCCTAGCATCACCTTCAATTCGTCGGCGAGTGTATCCGGGTTATTCCCGAATTCGTCGCGGACGATGGGGAAGACCTTGCCCGCGTCTTAAGTAGAAGCGCGCCTGGAGGCAGGCCTCTTGCGACCGATCTGACGTCGAAGGTGATGCCCCATTGTTCCCGGATGCCGTGGCCCGCTTTTAGCACTTTTTGAGGCGGCCTATTGCAATTGCCGCAAGGCAGCCGTGCTCTACCTGTTCAAGCTGAACAAATGCATGCGTTGGAATTCAATCCTCCGTATGGCCTCTGCCACGACGTAGTCGAACCGTCAGCAGCCCGCCGGCCTTTGACCTCGGGGCAGGACGGAGGTTCGCTAAGCAAGGAGGAGACGCGCGATGGGCGATCACTCGGACCGCAATGACCGCCAGCGGGCGCTTGCCGACTTCGGAGACTTTGTGCTCGATCACGACGATCTCGACGAGATTTTGACCGAAGGATGCAGGCTCGTCGCCGCGGCGCTTGGAGCAGATCTCGCAAAAATTATGGAGATCGAGCGAGGAAGCAACACTGCGATCGTGCGTGCCGGCGTCGGGTGGCACGACGGCGTCATTGGGAGAGCACGGGTAGACCTTAACGATCGGTCCTCGGAGGCCTACGCCATCGAGGAATCTGAACCGGTGATCACCAACGACATCTCTGACGAAAGTCGCTTCGTTTTCCCGAGATTTCTGCGTGATCACGGGGTCGTGGCGCTGGTCAACGTTCCGATTCTTGTTGTCCTCGTAGATCCATGGCGAGCGTACCATTCGATCCCTATCGAAACTGAGCGCAACTTCAGTCGCCCCGCCCCCGTAATGCAGATGTCTCGCCAGATAATGCCTTGTCGGAGACAATTGAAAATTGCGGCGAGGCTTTACGCTCTATCGATGTAAAGCGGACGGCGGCGTGGCGTCCGACTGCCTCTCGGTGAAGCAGACAGGACTTTGGACCGGAACGGCATCAGCAATCCATGACGTCGCGTGCGTTACACCCATCATATTTTTGCAGTTCGCCCCGCATCCTGCCGCTCCACCGGCCGATAAACGCAATGGTATCAGCTGCCAGCAGATGAGCGGTCAACGCATTCTGGTCGACCCACCGTTCCGATATTAGCAGTCGCCCAGTGCGCGAACCGACCACGGCAGCATCATAGCTGATGCATCCGGGACGCCCGCGAGTGGTGAATGCCAGTGCATTCAGTTCCGCCATGAATTGCGCCAGGTCGGCTGGATCGACATGCGCGTAACCCGTAATGATCAGCATGAGAACTTTCTCCATCAAGAAGACCCGACCGGCCGCCCGCGGCGGCCAGGTGTTTGGTCAAGCGATGATCACGTGGCAACCAGCACGATCTTGCCCTGGATGCTTCCTGCAGAAGCACGGCGGTGGGCTGCCGGTGCCTCGGCCAGGGCATAGGTGCTGTCGATCACCACCCGAACGGAGCCGTTATCAAGCAGACGGCCAGCGTCGGCCAGTTGCTTGCCGTTCGAGCGCACCTGCGTCGTCGAGACGGTGATCTTGCGCCGGACGGCTTCCTCATGGCCGGAAAAGCCAAGCGGGTTGACGAGGAAGAGGGCGCCACCCGGCTTGATGGTGGAAAGGAAGCGTTCCATCTTCGCGCCACCGACGGCATCGAGCACCAGATCCGCATTCGCCACTGCCCTTTCGGCGGCCACCTTCGTGTAGTCGATGAAACCATCCGCGCCGAGGTCGGTCAGCAACGCCTCATGTTTGCCGGAAGCAACGGCGATCACCTTTGCTCCTTGCCATTTTGCGACCTGCACCGCGAGATGACCGACGCCGCCTCCGGCGCCGTTCACCAGCACTGTCTTGCCGGCGAGCGGTACCGGGGCATGGGGGACGGACTGAAAAGGGTTCGGCGCATCATGACCAAGCTCGACCAAAAACTGCCAGGCTGTCAGCAGCGACATCGGCGCAGCAGCCGCCTGGATATGGTCGATCCCGGATGGTTTCAGCGCCAGGTCCGATGCCGGAACGCGAACATAGTCTGCGTAGGCGCTGCTTCCGGTCATCAAGTCGTGCGGGAACCGGACCATCGCGTAGACAGCGTCGCCCGCGTGGAACTGCGACACGTTTTCGCCGACAGCCGCGACCACGCCGGAAACGTCCGTGCCCAGGATCAGCGGAAAAGCCGGGCTGGGACGCCATTGCGGCGGCAGGGCGCGATAGCCGTCGCGCAGGTAGAGATCCGGCGGGTTGATGCTTGCGGCATGGACGCGAACGAGTACGTCGTCCGCTGAGATTGCCGGTCGGGGCGCATCCTCATGGAGAAGGACATCCGGTCCACCGAATTCGTGGATGCGCACGGCTTTCATCATTTTAGTCATCATCGCCTCACTGGTGCTTGTTTTCGCAGAAGAAAATACGAGCATCTTTGTGAGTTGATAATGGTGGCGCTATTCGCTTTAATCATGCCATGAGGGAACAAATCGGAATTGACAGGCTGACCGGATTAATCGCTTTCGCGCGCGCCGGATCGCTTGGAAGCTACACCGCCGCCGCCCGCTCCCTGTCGGTCTCACCCTCGGCGGTCAGCAAGAGCATCCAGCGGCTGGAAAAGCAGTTCGGCATTTCGCTGTTTATGCGCACCACCCGTTCTCTCACCCTGACGGCCGAAGGGCGCGACCTGCATGAGCGCGCGCTCAAGCTCTTGCACGACGCAGACGAGATCGAGCAGGCGGTAAGAGCAGCACGAACCGAGCCTACCGGGACCTTGCGGATCGCGGCCTCGTTGCCGATCGGCTTGCACATCATCGCACCGGCCCTGCCTGAATTTCGCAGGCTCCATCCAAAGGTGACCATCGATTTGCGTTTGAGCGATCAAATGGTCGATCTCGTCGAAGGCGGCTTCGACCTGGCGGTCCGCATCGGCGATCTTCCAGATTCCAGCCTGCTTTCACGCCAGCTCCTGCCATACAGGCTGTGCTGCTATGCCTCGCCACAATACCTGGCGGGGCGCAGTCCACCAACCCGTCCCGACCAGTTGGAAGAACATGAAACTGTCAACCTTCGCTACCAGAACAGCGGCCAGTTGTTCCGTTGGCCATTTCTCGTCGGGGGCAGGGAAGTGGAGATCCTGCCGCCCTCCGGCATTATCGTCGATGCGAGCGAAGCTGTGCTTGCGGCGATCGCGGCCGGTGCCGGCATCGGAATGGCAACCAGCTTCATGGCCGGCGCCTGGGTCAGCCGCGGGGCGCTTGTCCCTGTCCTGGCTGACCACGCGGTGGAACGGCACAATATCACAGCGCTGTGGCCAGAAAGCCGCCGGTCCAATCCCGCCGTGCGCGCCTTCCTCGACACTCTCGTGGAGCTGTCGTGAAAAATCACTGTGACTCCCTGCGTCTGGTGTAAGCCGGCCCAAGGCCTTCAAGGAGCATGTCGGACGCGGGCAGTCGGTCCCGCTTCTCCTGCGGACCGCTATGCTGAAGCTCCTACGGCTGCCCCGACACGCCCGACCTGCGTCGCGAATTCCCACTTTCCCGCGCCGGAGGCACGGCGCGATGCTGAAAGCTCCGATACGCTTCATGTTTGTCGCAGGCTCGCCGAGCGAGCCGGCCGCTATTCGAAACCTGGTCATTTCGCCGCCCGAGCCGAGGTAAGACACCGCTCCGCTTTCGGACACAAGGGCGCATCTTGGTGATCCGAGTGGTAATGCCGGGACCGGGGAATGGCGCACCCTCATTGAACGCGACTTTACCGCCGCTCACCTGCCACGACCATCCGTGGCGCGTTCGAAGCAGGTGCTGGTTCAAGGGAAGCTTGACCATAAAACTTGAGCAGGCCGTCTTGCTCTCAGGCGCGCTCCTGGTTCAGGATTCGCAACGTCCGGATCTGGCTTGCCAGGGCGAGAAGCGCCTTCGCCACAGTCTCGTCCGACATCTCCTCGATATGCTGGGCGATGTCTCCGATGACCCGCCCGGTCGGCTCGTCCGACGGAGCAGGCTTGCCGGTCTTCAGCAATAAGCCGCGCAGCGCCCCTGACGTCGTCATGCCGCGTTCAAGAAGCCGCTTGCGCTCGGCAAGGGTCAGGGTCTGGACGGTGTTTGCGGCGCGCACGAAATCCGAAATCATCTGCGTTGTCAGCGTCACCGCGGATGGTCCTCCATCAGCCACTCGTCTTTCATCATCAACCCTCGACATGCCGTGATGTGCTTCGGCCGCCATCATCACGAGCTCGTCCCGCTGGGTCAATAGCGGTAAGAGGCGGCGCGATGTGTCAGAAAGGGCGAGCGTCACGCTAAGGTGGTCTTTCAGGCGAGTTGTGATAATGAGGGCTCGGAGACGTACGAGCCCGGTGAAATGGACGTCGAGCGCATCGGCGTGGAAGCTTGAAAGCCTGCGGTCATCTGAGCCCATGACGCAACTCCGCGATCGAGACCTTGCCGAAGGCTAGAAGACCGCACCCCCAGCGCCGGTCGCTGACCCATCTTCACGGACGCTTGCGACAAAGGCACGTCGCGTGCAGGGACAGGTTGCCCACGATGCGTTTCCCGCAACCATCATCCGATCGCGTCCGACAGCATCCAGTCAGGGTCCTGGTCGAGGTCTTTCTTGCGGCAGATCGAAAACGTCTTCCCGCAAAGTTCATCTTTGGGGCTGCGCCTTCTTTACCGAAGGAAACGGTCCTTTGCGAACGCCCTGAACTCCAGCTCGACGTCTGCCCTCTGCGGCGTTCCGCAACAGGCAGAGAAGCCCGGGCTCGGCTTATCAACAATGGGCGAGCCACGCCGAATGGAGCCCGAAGAGAACGGTGGCGCTCAACAACTGGGTCGGCCAGGTTGTGCGCTGAAAGGTGCTCGCAGCGGCGTGTGACAGAGGGAGAGGAGGGAAGGGGTTTTGTAGCGGGTTGGGAGGCTGGAGAGAGTTTCTGGCCGGCTCGCGACGGAGAAACCGCATGGCTAAAGCAATCGAGAAGTTCACCCTCGGTGCAGCCCGAAATATTCCCTTCAACAAGCTGGTGCCCAGCCAGCAGAACGTCCACAAGATCAGAGCGGCCCTGTCGATCGAAGACTTGGCGCAAGACATCGCGATCGCGGATTGCTCACCAGCCTCAGCGTCCGGCCCGCACTCGACGGCGATGGCAACGAGACCGGCATCTAGCGCATTCCCGCCGCAGAGCGCGCTATCGCGTTCTCGAACGCTTGGTCCACGGAAGCGACTGACCAGAACCGCCAGCATTCCTTGCATCGTCAGCAGAGGCGACACCCACGAGGTCGAGGACCCGCTTGCTGAAGGCCTCCAGCGCATCGCCTTGCATCCGCTCGATCAGTTTCCCGGCCTTGCAGGCCTCGCGCAGGGCCTCGGCGAGGACGCGATCGCCGACCATGCGTGCATTGGCGGGAACGAGGCGGGTCAGTCTCGGAATCTCTCGACCGGCCAGCCGACCTCCAAGACGAGCCGCAAGCATCAGGCGATGACCCCGGCGATACGGGACGTGAGTTTGAAAGCGAATCTCACGGCCGCCCAGTCGGTTCACCAGCATCACAAAAGCCAGACCCGATCGCGGTGCGGTCGGGTCTTCTGAGCGATGGTTTTCCAGCATGATCGCCAGCGCAAAATTCGCCGCGGCTTTTGGCGATCCGGCTTGCCGCATCGCCGGCCGGCACATGGCTAAGCTTTTTTCGAAAACACCCCTCAACCTCGCCCGGCCATCGCGCCGGGTTTTACGTTTATGGAGACAAATCGATGCACATCCTGCCTTCCAACATCCAAACCGCCTCTTCCGCCTTCAAGGTCGATATCTCCCGCGGCATGCGGATCGGCCGCGTTTCGTCGGAATGGTTCTCACGGCCCGACGACGAACGCTTCCTGTCGCTGAGCGATCTCTATGACACCGTTCGATCCCGCGCTGAGCACGCCCATGCCCGGACGATCGAAAGCGCTGCGATCCGGGTCGAAGCAACCCGCGACAATGCTGAGCGGCTTGCGCTTCTTGTTCCCGGCCAGCGCCAGCCGATCGCGCCGACCCACTGGAGCTTCGGCCAGCTCTGCAGCCTGGTTGGCGCGCCCGCTACCTATATGCGCCAGCTTCCGGCGCCGCTTGCGGCGATCAATTTGCAGCATGGCCTGCTCAATCACCGCGCCGAGCTCGTCAAGACGCTGGAGATGGACGATGGCCGGCTGGAACTGCGAGCGGTGACCGGACCCGACTATGGCCGCATCTGGGACCATGAGCTGGTGTCGGCGGTAATGGAGATCGCCGGCAATGGGACCGGCGACACGATGTGGAAAGTGCCGGGCGTCCTGGATTGGGCGACGATGACCCACAATCCCTTCGTCGATATCACCAGGGATACGACGACGCTCTATGCCAGCGACCGTGACGTCTTCCTGTTTTTGGTGGACGACACCCACCCGATCGAAGCCGGGCGGTTGGCGAACGGCGAGCCGGATCTCTACTTCCGCGGCTTCTACGCCTGGAACTCCGAGGTTGGATCGAAGACGCTCGGCATTGCTTCATTCTATCTCCGCGCGGTCTGCGCCAACCGCAACCTCTGGGGAACTGAGAATTTCGAAGAGATCACCATTCGCCATTCGAAGTTTGCCGCCCAGCGCTTTGCCCATGAGGCGGCACCTGCGTTGACGAGCTTCGCGAACTCCTCGCCGGCGCCCTTCATCGCCGGCATCAAGTCAGCCCGCGAGCGGATCGTCGCGCGCAAGGACGAGGATCGCGAGACCTTCCTGCGCCGCCGCGGCTTTTCCAAAGCCGAGACCGGTAAGGTGATCGAAATGGTGCTGTCTGAAGAGGGCAGGCCGCCGGAATCGATCTTCGATTTCGTCCAAGGCATCACCGCGCTTGCTCGCACCAGGACCAATCAGGACGCGCGTCTCGATCTCGAAGGCAAGGCCAGGAAGCTGCTAGAAAGCGCTGCCTGACAGGTTGGCGCGCCTGGCCCACAGATCCGGCGCGACTGCCAACCCCTCGTCATCTCAGAGCCCGGTCAGGCGCCGGGCCTCTTTGTCTGGGCCACCCTGTGCGTGATGGGCTATCCCCGATCATGCCGGGGCAATCTTCGGCACCCCGCTTTGCGCTTCGCAGCCGATGGGAATCTCGATCTTCTGGAACGCCTCGATGGGTCGACACGCCTTAGGTGCTTTGCGGCGTCGGCTGCAGTTACGGCAAACACGTCTTTGCGTCTTTGGCCATCTTCCTGATGCCCACCCCTCTGACCTCCACCGCCCGACGCCGATGATCTCATCGGCGTTATGAACAGCCAGACACGCTAAGCGCCGGTGATCATCGGCGCTCCTTGCTGGCGATCGCCGATCCCTCCTTGGCTGGCCGATGACACTTGTCCAGCCCATCCGGCCGGGCGCCGAGCCAGGTCGCTCTTTCTCGCTTCTGGAGATACTTCGATGACAATCCTCTCGCACCCACACCGCCTTTCCGCCGTTCCGCGGGTTGTCAGGTCCGGCCTTCACGCGCGTCTCGCGGCTGAAGAAACCAGGTCGTTTCTGCAGCGGAGTCGCGTCGTTGCTGGAGACAGCCTTGGCGCGAACGTGACCGCCATGTTGGCCGTGACCCGGACCTTGCGGGTCTGGACGGTCGATGTCGCGGGCTGGTCATGACGGAGGCCCGCCATGCTCTCCCCAGCCGAACTGGCGGAGCGTCTCGCACAAGACGCGGAGGCCGTCTGCCGCCACTATCTCTCCGCCGGCCGACGGGCCGGTCACTACTGGCTCGTCGGTGATGTCGACAACACCAGGGGCGCTTCGCTCTACGTGCATCTCGCCGGTCCGCGCGCCGGCCGATGGACAGATGCAGCGACCGGCCAGTTTGGCGATCTCCTCGATCTCATACGCGAGACCTGCGGTCTCGTCGATTTCCGGGACGTTGCCTTTGAGGCCCACCGGTTCCTCAGCTTCCCCGATCCGGAGCCGCTATCGCCCTCTGGAAGCGGCAATCAAGATCCCGCGGTAGTCGTCCTGCCGGCTTCTGAGCGTGCCAGACGTCTGTTTCGGGCGACGCAGCCTCTTGCCGGCACACTTGCCGACGCCTACCTCAGGGGGCGCGGGATCCTGCGCGGTTCTGACCACGCGGTACTGCGTTTCCATGCAGCCTGCTACTACCGCGATCTCGTCACCGGCCAGACGAGCAGCTATCCGGCGCTGATTGCCGCCGTGACAGGCTCTGGGGGCGAGATCACCGGGATACACCGCTGCTTTCTCGATCCGGCCGGCGGGGGCAAGGCGCGGGTCGATAATCCTCGCCGAGCGCTTGGAGCGTTGCTCGGCAATGGCGTTCGCTTCTGCTTCCCGCTCAACGCATCGATCCCGGTCGTGGCCGCGGGCGAGGGTCTCGAAACCGTGCTGTCCCTCTCACAGGTGATGCCCGGCATGCCTATGGTCGCGGCTCTCTCGGCCAGTCACCTTGCTGCCTTCCGCTTCCCGCCCGGGTGCCGGCGCATCTATATTGCCGCCGACGCTGATGCCGCCGGCCGCCACGCAATCGAGCGATTGAGCCGGCGCGCGCAAATCTCCGGGATCCTGCCGCTGGTGCTGTCGCCCGAGCTCAGCGATTTCAACGAAGATCTGCGCTGGCTGGGACCCGACCGGATGATCGCAAGCCTGAGGTCGCAACTCACGCCGGAAGACGCGATGACCTTCATGGCCTGACGCGGGGTGGTGGGACGGAGCCGCAGGTTGGGTCGCAGGCGGCCTGGGCGGAAGGATCGGGCCAGCTTTCCGGTTTCCCTTGGCGCGCCTGCGGGCCTGCCGAGAGGCGACCGGTATCACGCGGAGCTCGACCTTCAGCGGGTCGGTCGGGTTTCTTCCCCTGACAGTCCGCGGGCGCGGCCTGTCATTCCTCTCGCGTCAAGAAACCCTCCCTCCGCCGCCCGGCGCTTCGCTGGGCCGCCGCGCTCCGCTTGCGGTTCCGGTCTCGATCCGCATGACCGGGTTCGCCGTCAGGCCGCGAGAGGCGCGGCCCAAAATAACGGAGATCATCATGGACCCGATCCTTCACGCCGACGACAGCTTCGAGCGCAACCATTCTTCCTCCCCGACCGATTGCTTCATCTACGAGATGCAGGTCCTGGGCTATCGCCCCTTCCAGGACGAGCCGGATCCCCGGCCGTTGCCGGAGGAACCGCAGGTCCAGTCATCAATCACTGCGATCTTCGATGCCTTGGCCGACATGCTCGGAGACACCCGACTGGAGCCTGATCTCGAAGATCTGTTCTGGTCGATCCCCAATCTCTTCCATCGCGCTGGCGAGCGCATCCAGCGCGAGCTCCACCGCAACGAGGAAGCGCAGCGCACCGGCCAGCGCGAGCAGGACGGTTCGGAGGTGAAGAGTGTCGAGCTAGAACGCCTCGTCGCCGAAGGCATCACGCTCCTAGAGCGCCGCAATGCCTTTGAATTCATGCGCGACTACGCGGCCGACCTCTTCGAGGCGCAGACCGGTTCGTCCTGGCGGCCGCGCACCGGCTCCAAGGTCAACCACGCCACCGTGACGGCGGCGATGATCGACAGCCGCGACTTCCTCTCCGCCCGCCGCCGCGCCGAAACCGAGGTGCTGATACCGGCGGGCACCAAGATCGCGTTTGCCGGCGGCATGGACTATAACGATCATGAGCGCATCTGGGCAAAGCTCGATCAGGCGCGTGCCAAGCATCCCGACATGGTGCTCTTGCATGGCGGTTCCCCGAAAGGTGCTGAACGCATCGCCGCCTGCTGGGCAGACGCCCGCAAGGTCACGCAGATCACCTTCAAGCCCAACTGGACCAAGCATGCGAAGGCCGCGCCATTCCGGCGCAACGACGAGATGTTGTCCGTCATGCCGGCCGGACTGATCGTCTTTCCAGGAAACGGCATCACCGGCAACCTCGCCGACAAGGCGCGTCGCCTTGGTATTCCGGTCTGGCAGGCGACAGGAGACGGCGCGTGAGCGCCGATTCCTCGAACGACGCAAAAGACGGAAAGCATGTAAAAATTCGATATATGGAGAACCATACAGGAGACCAAAGCTATGAAGCAGTTCACCACGGGTGATCTGAGTAAACAAATTGGCGACATCACCGATGCCGCGAGCCGCGAGCCGGTCATGCTGACGCGACATAAGAAGCCGTGTTTCGTGCTGATGAGCTATGAGCACTATGAGCACATGCGCGCAGGCGGCAATCCACGCCGCGCCTATCATGTCTCAAAAATGCCCGCCCAGCATGCAGAATTATTCGATGAGGCGCTCGATCGGCTGGGGCGTGGCGAAGGCTACAATGATGAGCCATGAATTCCGCCCCGGCGAGGTCATATCTTGTCCGTACCTCTGCGCCCGGCAGCAGCGCAGCGAGGCCGAGGGGCGCAAGCTGGGCCCGATCTGTGTCGTCATCGTCATCCGAAGCGCCTCCGATTGGATTACCCGCTTTTCGCTATCACCACGCAGCCACCGCAGACGGGGCCGGCCGCTTTGGAGATCCCGGAGATCGAGCGCAAGCGCGCTGGCTTAAGATCGAAAGCAGTGCTGGATCATGGCCGATGAATACATTTATGATATCGTCAAACGCTCCCGGTACTTCGAGCCCGGTCAGGACGCCCTCGGCCGCTTCCCCAAATCCCTCATGGTGAAGATCGCAAGACTGTTGCCGGGACGCGCGGACGCTCTGGCCGGGTGAATAGCCTCGATTAAGCGGCGCCGATACGGTCATCATCCGGCACATCTCCGGCGGTTGCATCGTCGGGCTACCAAGTCGGAGGCCGTCCTCACGAGGCAAGTCTCCGACTGCCGGGTGTTTTCGGCTGGTCTCCTTTTCCTGATCATCACCGGCGCGGGAGCGACGCCGGGCAATCAAACCGGTGTTGTGATCTCACTGCACCCGAGCTGCAGTCGCGCAAGAGCGAGCAGCGATCCGAGCGCCACACCGACTGAAGCCATCTCTCCCAATGACGATAAGATCAGGACGGTGCTTATCTCTGGCGTCGCGTCAGATGAGTGGTGGTCAGGATCCCTTGACCTGAACACCCATCGAAGCAACCGACAAGCGCGGCACTCGGCGGGTCCGCAAAGGGCAGCGACGGCGAGGTCTCCTGCCGACGTCGCAATCAAGGACCATTCCCGTTCTTTGTGTCGCCTTTCTAAGGGACCGGCCGCGTTCGGCGTCAACCCCGCAAGGGGGTTTCCCTTCGCTAAAGCTTCGGTGACGCTTGCGGCGCAGCCCCTTCTTCGGGCGCCATCGGGAATGGTCCCGATGCAACGAAGGAGACAATTCCATGGCTACCACGATCGCAACCCTCACCGAAAAGACCGACGGCACTTTCGAAGGCGTCTTCGCCACCATCCGGGTCAATGCCCCGATCGCCCTCGTCCCGAACGCCAGCAAGGCGAGCGAAGAAGCCCCCGATTACCGCATCATCCATCGCAAGACCGGCTTTGAGATCGGCGCCGGCTGGAACCGCATCTCCCGCCAGACCGGCGAGGAATACATCTCGACAAAGATCGAAGCGCCCGAGATCGGCGTGATCTTCGGCAACGTCGCCCCGGCGCCCGGAGGCGAAGCCGGCAAGAAGGTCATCCTCTGGAACAACCCCGCATGAGCCGGATGCCGGCCCCGAAACGGGGGCCGGCATCCCCTTTTTCAAGGAGATCGCCATGAGCCGCTGCACGATTACGGTCACCCGCACCGCATCCTAGCACTCAGACCGGATGCCATCATCGGCTACGACCGCCCGCTCCAGACCTTCTTCCCCCAGGCATTTCTTGAACCCGAAGGCGATAACCTGGAGCTTTGGCTGGGCACGAATGACCAAGAATTCGAAACACTGTCGCAATTGAGGATCGCTGCGATCGCCCGCGGTCTCGACTTCATACGGCTCCCATCCGGCATCCTTCACAAGCTCTTGGATGACCATGCTCGCGAGGGGTCAACCCGCGGTCAGCGATACGATCGTCCGGGATCTCATCAACAGGCCGCTCTTCACTGACGCGCCGAAAGCAAAACAATAGCCCGGCTACGGCCGGGCTATTTTTACCAGGACTGCAGAATTACTTGTTCAGCGCGTCCTTGAGCGCCTTTGCCGGCGTGAACGCCAGCTTCTTTGCCGCGGCTACCTTGATCGTCGCGCCCGTCGCAGGATTGCGCGCTTCGCGCTCCGGCGTCGCCTTCACTTTGAACTTGCCAAAGCCCGGGAGCGAGGTCTCGTTGCCAGCAACCGCTGCCTCGGTGATCGAAGCGATGACCGCCTCGACGATGGCTTTGCCCTGAACCTTGGTGAGGCCATGCTCGCCTGCAATCTTGTCGGCGATCTCGTTGGTGGTGGTCACTTGATGTCTCCTTTTCTTAATCAATACGAAATCCCTGCCACTAGAGATGCTCGCTGTCATCGACGCGATGCCGCAAAACACCCCGCTCCGTCGGGATTTCCACAACTACCATTCCGGCTGTAGCCCTTGGCCTTCTTCTTGCGTGTAATATCCAGAAAATGGATTGCTGCTTCAAGTTCGCTACTGAACACATCAGTCTTCTCGCCGCCCGCCTTGCCACGCGGCCCCATGAGCGAAGGACCGAGGCCTCACCGAACAATGTCGGCTGTATGGAGATCGCGTAATATCGCGCCATGTTCCTGGTGGCATTGATACGCTGGCAGTAGAGACGGAATGAATTAACTCGGCACGGCGCGAGGTTTGCGAACTCGGCCGGCTCCGTCCAACGAGAGTTTTGAATCGGTCAACGGGGTTCGAAAGGCTGCCGCGACGGCAGGCAGAACAATATCCGCGCCGGCAACGCTCTCGGTTAGGCGACGACGAACGCGCTGCCCGAAGTCTATCACCGCCTTCTTAACGCTGCGCCAGGAGAGTGATCTCAACCATCAACCCGGCATTGCTGGCATGTCGCCTTCGGCGACGCGCCAGATCCAGGCGCCAAGATCAGGCCGCGCTTCTATCATGTCCTTCAGTGCTTCTTCGAAGTCAGCGTCGGCGGACGGCGGCACGATGTAGAGCGCATGTGGACAAGGTCTCGTCTCCAGCAGCATCGCATTGGCCAAAGGCCGGTTTTGGGCAAGGTTGAATCGCAGGCCCTTAACCGACTTCAGCCGCAAACGCGTCAATCGCTCGACCAGCCTCTGCTCGAAAGCATTTTCGATCGGCAGCCACTGTTCGCTAACGCACATCAAGGCGATCTCATCAATGGTGACGATCCCGGCCTTGCCGCTGCCGATCGTTGCAATCAGCATCAGGTGTAGATTTTCCCCGCTTTGCCAGAGCGCAAATTCTGCCTCGAAGCGGCGTTGCACGCTCTTCCAGGCGTTTTCATCAAGATAGAGGCGGAAGCCCGGCATATGCTTGACCACCACGAGGCGCCCGTCCCTCGTCTCCGCGAATTCCTTGACCTCGCCGAGAAGCAACATCAGGCGCTTCGGGCCTTGCTGGAAAAGCCCGGCCATCTTCTGCGCCCGCCTGTGTTCGATTACTGTCTTCTCCTCGGCCTTGAAAGGCTCCGGGATAATCAACCTCTCCGACAGGCTCTCGCCGCGCACCGCCATGTTGCCGGCGGCCTCCAGCAGATGATGATAGACCTGCCACCAGTGCCGCTTTCCGGCCCAATGCGCCGTCCATTCCGTCAGACCGCTCTCGTGCCACAGGAAATGCAACAGGGCGCGTAGCGACAATTTCCTACCTTCCGCTTTCACGCTTTCACCGGCAGGTTCTGGCACGCCGGGACGATTGGTCGCCGCCCGCTTCGAAAGGGAAAAATCAAGCTTCAGTGAGGCCGTTCCGACCGAGGCATCCATCTGGATTGCAGTTCCCATCAGCGGGCCGAGCCCGGACAATTCATACGGCGGCTCATAGGAGGGACATGCCGGGTCATGGCCTCCACCGGAAAGCGGCATGCGTTTGATGACGAGTTGATTGCCGATATCGGCGATGTACATCGGCGCCGCCGGCTCCCGGCAAAGGCAAAGCGGTCGGACCTTGGCGCGGTAGGCGCGGGCCAACAATCCAGCGAAATCCGGGTGATCCTCGTCGCATTCGACACTATCGAACCGGAACCGTCTCATGGCAACGGCTGTCCGCAGTGGGCGTGGGCAATCAAAAAGGGGTGCCACACGCGAGAGAAACCTGTCTGCTCAGATCGGGCGATTATGCCGGGCGGGAAGAGACAGCTCAAGGCCGCGCGGCCCCTCCAATTTTCTCTCCGTTCCGTTTCACTGCACTTCGACAAAATCGGTTCCTCCGCGCGCCGGCTCCGCCGGTCGTGTTCCACGAGCCTTGACCTGCCTCTCCCCACCCTGCGTGCCGCCGTCACCTTTCACAAACCTCAAGGAGACGACGATGACAATCGACCAGCACATCGAAGAACTGCGCGCTGAAGCCCGTAACGCCGAAACCACCTTGGAACGCCGGGCGCTCGAGGCCGAACTCGACCTGGCGCTGGCCGAGCGCGAAGTCATCTGGGCCGATCTCGACGGCCGCATCGACGCCGAGCCGCCCTTTTGAGGCGGCTCACGCCGCACGATCGAGATGTGCCGGATCGAACGACGCATCGCAATCCCTCCCTCAATAGCCGTTGTCTTCGAGATAGGTTTCAATGGCAGCCTGCATGATTACCGTCATTTTGACTTCGTTTTCATGGGCCGCTTTCACGAGACGCGCCTTCATCTCCTGCTCCAACGGCACGTTGACGTAAAATTTGATGGCGCGGTCCTTGGCGCGCTTCAGACTTTTCAGCCGCCGGCGGCTTTCGTCCTGCTCTGCCGCCCTCTTCGCGCTACGCTGTCGCCGCTCCCCTTCGGTGAGCCTCGGTAAAACCGTCTGACGGTCGGTGGAATTCTCTGGTTCTTGATTGACCGGTGCGACTTCTTCCGGAGCGGCTACCTCAAGCAGCCCTTTGCTCGTATCCGAAGTCGTTGGCTTCCGACGTGGCGCGAGCGAGAACTGCTGGAAGTCGATTGTCCCCTTGTTCATGCCGCCGCCTCAGCCGGTCCGCCCAACCGGCGGATTTCGATCTCATCGACCAAAGCCTTCACCTCGAGACGCGCCTTTCGGACTGAGTCCGTCAGGTCCTGCATTTGCAGTGTCCCGAGGCCGTTTTGGATCTCGCGATAGATGTTGCGCTCGTAAAGCTCGGTTTCCAGAAGCATCGTCTGGTAGTTCGCGTCGAGAAGACCCGCCACGAACGGCCGGATGTAGCGATAGGCTTCAAGATTGCGGCCCGGCAGCGTGATACGGGTGCGCACGTTCATATGCACGATCGATGAACCGAGGCGATCGTTGATGTCGTTCACCTCGGCGACGGTCTGGCCGGCGGCCTCGATTTCCTTGATGCCCGGCTGCACCGGTGACAGAACCACGTCCGACGATCGAATGATCGTCGTCTGCAGCACGCTATCGACGCCAGGCGCATCGATCAGGATGACATCGAAGGAGTTGGCGAGCTTCTTCAGAACATCGTCGATTGCCCGTTGAGTCGCGGCAATCGTCACCTCGATATTATCGGGTACATTGCCCTTGCTGTGGCAGAGCTTCCACCAGCCGGCCAGATTCTGACGGCTGTCGGCGTCAATCAACAGGACGCGCTGATCCGAAAGAGCATATTCGCCGGCAATCAATGTCGCCATCGTTGTCTTTCCGGCGCCACCCTTGTTGCTTACGACTGCATAGGTGCGCGGCATGGCCTTCTCCTGCTAACGGACTGTCCCGATGTCATGCTCGAAACATGAACCAATATAGTTCGTATTTCTCAGAGGTCCAGTCGGTTTTTTTGAAAGCGTCGCGTGGAAGATCATCCACTCGGTCTATCGATATCGTTGAGACCCATGATTGCTTGATTCGATGTGGAAGATCATCCACTCGTCAAGTTTCATCGCTATTTTCACGCCAAATGATACCATCTCACCCTCGCGCAGCCCTATCGAAATTCCACACGAGTTGCTCGTGTGATGTGGAAATAGCGACCTGTCATAGAACCTATCGAGCGCTTTCACCTTCACGCAGTTCATCGGTCGTCTTGCGTTTCCGAACTGAAACAGTTTATATTGGTTTGGCAGGATACGCAAATTTGTGATACAAATTTGCTGACGATCGACGGACCAGCCGTCGATGGCGCCTGCGGCGCAAGTGGACGAGGCATTGCTTTGGCGGATGGTAAGCAGAAGGCATTAGCTACGAGGCGCGTTGGAGAGCGCAAATCGAGGGTGGTGCATGCACGTTTCTCGATGTCGGAGCTGGCGGCGGTCGAAGATGCGGCACAGCGAGCCGGGATGACGGTTTCGGCGTTCATTCGGTCGCTGACGCTCGATGGCGCTGGTATCCTGCCATTCCTCACCGACGAGGATCGCGCCGTCTTGGATCTTCTTCACCGCGATCTCAGGGCCATCGGCGTAAACCTGAACAGTCTTGTTCGGTTTGCCCATCAGCGCTCCATGCCGGCCGACGCCGCCGATCTTTTGTCTGAGCTCTCGCCGCTCGTCGCAGGGCTTGCTCTCGAACTTCGCCGGCTCTCCACCCGTCCAGGTCGGACCATTGAGGGGCTTCGCTGATGGAGATCTTTCTCGGTGCATTCACGGATGATTGGGAGCAGCGGCGAGCCGCATACCTGCATGAGCGGCTCATTGGTAAATCACCTGCTGATGATGACGAGGAACGCCGCCGGCGTGGTGCTACGACGGCTGGCGCTTCGGCCAGCCGGGCACGAGCAACGCGTATCGCTGGACGTGCAAGCTTTCGAGGAGATGCATCGGTCGCCCGGCCGATGGCGAACCGTTTTGCCGGGCTCGCGAGCGGCAGCCAGCCCGCAGTAGTCAAGATGGCGTCGTTTGGCGGCGGTGGGCGACTGGGTGCGATGGCGGCCTATATCTCCCGCAATGGTGAGGTCGCGATGGAAAACCAGGCCGGTGAAGGACTGCGGGGGCGTGAGGCGATTGCAGAACTGTCGGAAGACTGGGCTCACCTCATGGGCAACCGCGCCGAGAGCCGCGATATCGGAACGTTTCATATCGATGTCACAGGGGAGCCCGCGGAGGGGGTGGCACTCAATGCCTGGGCGCGCGACGTCGCCAAATCGGCATTTGGCGATCGATCGTTCGTCTTTGCGGTCGAGGAGCGTGAGGGGCACCGCCGTATCGAAGGTGTTGTTGTCCTGCGGGACCGCAGTGGTGAGCGACTAACGGCCGATGAAAAGGCGGAAGAGATAGTCCGGTCGCGCATGTCTGGTGAGGGAACCGGCAGGGCAGACGCCGAGTTCCACTTTTCGGGTTACGGCAACGGCGTCGAATATGGCACGGCCCGTGTCCGAAAGCTTGTTGAACGTCATCAGGGGTCTGTCGAAACAGATCGCGGCGAGACGGTTGCGGATACCAAAAGTGCAGGGGATCTTGTGCAGCTACAATGGCGGGGAGAACTGCATAGCCGAAAGCCGCGAGACGTGATGCACTTGGTCATGTCCGCAAGAGCCGGGACTGACGCCGAAGCCTTCCGAGCCGCGGCACGAGATTTTCTTGCCAGCGAATTTGCTCACCACCGATATGTGTTTTCGATCCATGATCCAACCCAGGATCCGAAGGGCGAACGGGAGGGCGGTAAGCGACCGCACGTGCACGTCCATGCCATCGTTGCCATGCGCTCCGAGGATGGTGAGAGGGTAGAAACTTCGATCGCGGCGTTCCGGCGCTGGCGCGAAGGACTTGCCGAAAGTGCCAGAACGCACGGCATCCGGATGGAGATGACGGATCGCCGGGACCAGGCGAATGCGCCGGCGTTCACGCGCAACCAAGTGCGGCCCGTCAGCCGCGATGGCCGAACGGAGCATGAAGGAACGTCGCCATCTGCGCAGGAACGTTATGGCCGCAAGCGGCGCGAGACCCCGACTGTCTCTCACACCAGTCGCAGCAAGAACTATGCTGAAACGGTTCGCACTGAATGGTCAAACCTCGAGCAATTATCTGTCAACAACGTGAGAGATTTTGCGAGGGCTAAAGTTTATCGTTTGGAAACAGCAGCAAACCATCAGGCCTCTGACTTTGCTCACCCTCGCAAGGCCGCGGATTCCCACTCGCAATTCCGAACTGAATTAGTTAAGCTGTCTGCGCTTACGGAGGTCGATACCATGAGTGCCATGACGCGGTCCGAATTCGAAGCCTATGAAAAGCGAGTGGAGACGGCATTGTTCCGCGCCGAGCGTATCATGCCGGAAGAGCAGCGAAAGAATTTCGAGGAGATCGCCGCCGCAGCACGGGAGCATGTCGGTGTCCGTCGTGAGATTATGGAGCAGGCGGAACTCGCGAGTGATCGCGATGAGACCGATCCAAACCGGCAGTGGGATGAAGCCGTTGCCCGCCATGGACTGCGGGTAGTGGAAGCGGCGAACGAGATCATGATCGAAATCGAGTATTATCGCGAGCGGATCGAGCAGGCCGATGACGAGGAGAGCCGGGCGGACAATGTGTCACTGCGGGCGAGCCTTAACCTCGAGCTCGCGCGTGC
Organism: Rhizobium sp. 21-4511-3d; assembly: GCF_053522545.1. Taxonomy (NCBI): domain Bacteria; kingdom Pseudomonadati; phylum Pseudomonadota; class Alphaproteobacteria; order Hyphomicrobiales; family Rhizobiaceae; genus Rhizobium; species Rhizobium sp. 21-4511-3d. Next base: position 179,790 of record NZ_JBNWCF010000012.1, read on the forward strand.
GGGCGAGCTCGGTGCCGCCGGCAACGCTTACGTTCGCGAAATCGCTGAAGTCGACGAAGAACTGCGGATAGCGGTCGACGCGGCGGAACGTTCACGCGACCGGTCAAAGAGCAAGTTTGATGGCGCTGGAGATCGTAGTTCGCCGCCGCAGTCTTTCGATGATGGACGGCCGACGCGACAGATTGAGGATGGCCAGAATATCGAAAAGGCAGGTGTTCGAGAGGCCGGTGACACGACCCGATCGGATCCCGCCAAACAGCATGTTCCGCGCCTGGAACAGCTTGAACGTGAGGCGGAACGCGACCGTGACGAGCACGAGCGATAGGGGGCCCCATGCGTGATGACCGTCGGATTTTCATCCCTGACCCGGACCCGAAATCGGATGATGGCTACTGGAAGCTCGCAGCCTGGTTGTTTTGCGGTGTCATGACTGTGGCGCTGCTCGACAGAGGGGCGACCCTCGCATGGCAGGCTGCAGCTGGATGGTACGAGCGGGTGGTAGCTGCAATCTTCTGACAGCCACCGCCATCCCGCGCTAGCGTCTTAGGAACGATCTTCTGTATTCCCCGCCGAACTTGGTCATATCTCAACTTCAGCCGGGTCGGGGACGGTTTGGGCCAATATGTCCTGAATACTTTGCCGCTGTATCCTGGTGACCGCGGGAGCTTCTAGCGAGGCATCCACTGCTACCTTCAACCGACGCGCGCTGCTCACGAGTCTGGCATCGGTTGACCCTGTTTTGGGCGAAGGATTTTTTCCAAGGGATTTTTGCGACGCAGGTTTCACTGGCCTGAGTGGGCGTTTTGGAATCGTGGGAACGATGGGGCTTTCCTCGATTGCGGGTAAAGTTTCTTTTCCTTTGCTTTCATGGGACGGGTCATTCCCCGCATAGTCCTCAACGGTTGCGGGGACGGCCGGCAAAACCAGAAAATCCACCTCAGGGATTTCCACTTTCGTGTCTTGCGAGCGACGGGCCGCGCTCTTGAACGGCTCGATCCCGTAGTAGCGCACTTTGCTTGCAAAAATCGGCCGTTGACCTTCCACCAGCAGAATTGCGCGATCTTCGGGCATTTGCCGCACTTCTTGCGGCATCATAAGGTCGCGCTCACGGATCTGTTCGACTTTGGTGCGGCGCGGAAGTCCGAGTAATTCAAGCGTGCGGGATTCCGACTGGTATCGGATGGTTCGCTTGCCGAGAGCTCGAGAGGCGTACTCGGCGGTGGCCTGATCGTTTGCGCCAAGGATAAGCTGCAGACCGCAATTGCCGAGCAGCGAGTGACGCGAGGTCTCCCCGTAGATCTCGTCGATGTTTTTCAGGTCTTGAATGACGAAAGCCATCTTGATGTTATAGCCAGCGACATACGGAAGCTTGTTGAGGATCTCGTCCATTTTCTTCAACTGGCGGAATTCATCGAGAAGGAAATAGACGGGCAGGGCGCTCGTGTTGTGTTCGCGGGTCAACAGATCCATGACCTGCTGCACAAACAAGGTCAGAAGCGTCCGCAAGATCGTCATATCCGTGATGTTGGGAGCCAGATAGATCGTCACCGGCCGCCGCTGCATCGATACTATATCCATATCGGTCACGGCGGTTGCGGCGACGACCCGCTCGTTGCGGAAAGGGGCAAGTGCCTTCTGTATGTCGAGGAGGGCCGACCGCGCAGCCCGCTCGTTCAGTGCAATGTAGGCGTTGAAACTGTCGACCGTGAAGCGGGACAGGTCGATCTCTGTCTCCTTCACCAGTTTCATCAGGAGCTGAAGATCATGCCCTGCATTCAAGAAAGCGTTGACCTCGCCCAAATGGCGGCGGTTCTTATAGCGCCTGCTTTCCAATACATAGCTGATGACACCGGCGATCACCTGCTGCGCCGTGCCCTGCCAGACGGCGTTGTCGGATCCCGCAGTCTCCGGAATGAGAATCGCCGCCATATTCTGAATGTCGATCGTGCGGCTGCCGCGATCAGGCCGCACGAAGTCCAGCGGGTTCCAGCGATGCGACTTTGGCGATCCCGGCGAGAACAAGAAGACCTGGTGACCAGCGGCCTTACGATAGGCGGCTGTGAGATCGAAAATCTCACCTTTGAGATCGGTGACGATCATCGAGCCGGGAAACATCAGCGCGTTGGGAATGACATATCCGACGCCTTTGCCGGAGCGCGTCGGTCCGATGATCAAATGGTGGCGATCGTCCTGGCGGCGGAGGATGCGGCCGCCCAATTGCCCGAACACATGACCGCCCTTCCGAAACCATCCGGCGCGCCTGAGGGATGCCACGTCCTGGAAAGCCGCATCGCCAAGCGGATTGGTCGGCCTGCGCAATCCGAATGCTGCGGCCGCCACCGCCGCAGCAATCGCCGGAACTGCTGCCGCCAGGCCCACAAGCTGCAGGGACCGGTTGTTTGAATAGGCGAGAAACTGTCGGAAAGGTGCTGCCGGGTCGGACGTCGTCATCAGGTGAAGGATCCGACCGTCTTTCCAGACGATCTGAAGGATGAGGCTGTAGCTCAACATCCAAATTGCGACCGCGATCAAGAGGCAAAATAGAAGATAGACGGCGACGTATGGACGGTTCATGTCGATCGCCGCGCATAATAGATCTCGGACACGCCCCGCCGTCCGCCGTCACGTCTCAATTGGATGACGATCGGGATGACCATGCGGATGTAAGACATCAGGTCCTGCTTGGAGTAGCCGGAGGACATGCCGGCTTGCATCATCATCATCGCGAGTTGCTCGTATGCGCCCATTGGCGTATCGGCATGAACCGTCGACATGCTTCCGGGGTGGCCGGTGTTGATGGCGCGCAGAAATGCGAACGCCTCGGCTCCGCGGATCTCACCGACGAACAACCGGTCCGGCCGCATACGAAGCGATGCCTCAAGCAGGGTCTGGATCGACACGTGCGCCGTGCCCTGGTCGCCGCGTGACGCCAGCAGATGCACGCTGTTGCGATGGGGCGGGAAAAGTTCGCGGGTATCCTCAAGCGTCAGGATACGCTCGTGCTGGTCGATGCTTTTCAGGCACGCATTCAGGAAGGTGGTCTTTCCGGTCGATGTACCGCCGCTGATCAGCATCGACACACGCTCGCGAATGGCAGTTTCAATAAAGTCGTGGATCCGCTCAGCTTCGAGCAGCGCTGTCAGCTTCATCTCGATCTCGCTGGCGCCGCCAACGGTGACCGATACTTTATCGAGGCCGCCGCTGTCACGATACTCTGCCAGCGTGAAGTCGTTGACGACCTGCTTGCGGATTGAGATCGACCCGCCGTCCGCGGCAGCAGGCGGCAACACGATCTGGATACGTTCCCCGGTTGGAAGCGCTGCACTGAGCAGCGGATTGACGCGACTGATAAACTGATTGCTGGCCGCAGCGACGCGCTCGCCGATGTGCTCTATCTCCTTGGTGGTGAGCGCGGCAATGGCGTGAAATTCCATCGCAGCAGCTCCGAGGCGCTCGACGAACACCTCCCCCGGCCGATTGACCGATATCTCGATGACGGCAGGGTCACTGAGAAATTCGGCAAGCGGCGCCAGCGCCCGCCGCAGGAAATAGTACGGATCGTTACCGGCTACGACCTTGATCGAGGCCTCGTTCATGTTTGATCTCCTTCAGCGCTTCCTCGACCGGATCCGGATACATGGCGGAAAAGTCGAGATCCTGCCGGACGTAGACAAAGATGCGCTCGCCCTGATGGACACTGATCGTCGGTGGGATTTTAAGGTTTTCCGAAAGTGCCTGGTTCGCCATGTCGGAAAAGGTCTGGGCGATCGTCTCGCGCGCCAGGTCGGCGGCGCGATCGGAATTGCTCTCACCATTACTGCTACCGCTGCCCGAACTGTACTGGCCGCTTCCATAACCTGTCAGATAGGACGAGCCTGCGCCAACGATGGAGAGCAGGATCGCCGAGCCGAAGCGCTCACGCCACTTGTTGTCGACGAGACCGGTGAGACCGGACCTGCCGAGGCTGTCGGTCCCGATACTGTTCAGGCGCACGCTCATGCTGTCGTCGCGCAGCAATCTGGTCCAGATGACGAAGATGCGCTTCTGGCCACGAGTTACGTCCGACTGGTATTCACCGATCAGTCGCGTGCCCGTTGGGATCAGGACGCGCCTACCGTCGAAGGAATAGACGTCCTGGGAGGTGATTGCGCGGATCTGACCGGGCAGGTCGCTATTGATCGCAGTTTCGAGAATACCGGGGATAAGCGTCCCTTCCGGGATCATCGCATCAATCCTGTCGATTTTACGGGCTTTCGCTGACCGGTCGCCGACGGCCGACGCTGTCGCGAGGAACTTGCTGTTGCGATCTTCGCCCGCCACGGTGGGGCCGCCAGCCGCATTGCTGCCATTGAGGGATGATCCGTCGATGCCAACCTTGGCGGAATCGACGACGATCTGCTTCGAGTGGTATCGCTCCGGGAATTTTTCCGGTTCCGGTTCGGCTGCGGGCGCCGGTGTGGCAATCGTTGGCGGTGGCGGAACCGTGAATTCCGTCGTATCCGCCGGTGCGGGCTTTTCTGGCGGAGGCTCGGGTATCTGGATGATATTGTCCGCCGGTTTCGGATCGGGCTGAGGCTCCGGACGCAGGAATGACGGCGGCCTGAAGGTTGTCGTCGAAAATTCCTCGTCACCTTGCAAGACATCACGGGCCGGCTTTTGAGGCGCGAAAATGACGACATAGACGAGTGCCGCGCCGCCGAGCAGTAGTGCGGCGCCCCCAAGTAGTTGTTTCCGGCGGGCGCGGGTATCGCGCACCGCCACTTCGTCGCCAGCCAACATGGCTTCCAGTTCGGGGGAAAGCTGCGTCAATTGCCGCTCCTTCTGCGTGTTGTCGCTCGTATGTCCGGAGAGGGGCCAAGAACTGCCGGGTCCGGCTGGCCGAAATCCGGCTTGCGTAGATTGAAGATGCAGGTCCACTGGTCGCCGTCGCGCAGCGTGTATTGCGTTGCCGTACCATCGACGACGATGTATTCGCCCTCTCGGCGAAAATTGCGTAGGGTCTCGCTGAAATCGCTGTTCACCGCAAAGATCGCGGGTACCTTCGGACCGAACTTGAAGAACGTCTTCTTCCCGTCGTCGAACACCATCAGCGGCTTGAGACCCTGATCGCCGGAGAAGGAATAGTCGATATTGACGTTCGCCTTGTCGATGACGGAAATGTTCGGATAGCCCGCACGCGCTTCGGCTTCCTTGCGGAGTGAGGCATTCAGATCCTTGTCCGGATAGACGAAACGGATCCCGAAGACTTTTTTGTTATCCTCGGGCGCGTAGTCGTTGAGTTCCAGGTAATAGATCCGCTTCGTCGTCACGACGTTCATGTTTGTCGCGACGTTCTTCGCTTTCGGCTTCACAAAGAGGATATTGCCTTTGTCGGTCGGGACGACATCCCAGCTCGACGTGTCGCCGACCGCAATCGTCTCGAATTTTTCGTCTTCATCGAAGATGATCATTGTCGAGATGCCGTAGGTGGCAAACACGCGAACGACGTTGTTCGGCTGATAGACAACGCTGGTCACGCGCGGATCGAGCCGGCCGGCGGCGGGCGTCTCGACCGCATCCGATGTTTTCGCCATGGAAGCTGCGATCAGGAGACCGATCAGAAGGGGGCGCCTCACGGATTGCTCTCCGTCACCGTTTCCTGATCCCGCCGGTAGTCGTAGACCTGGAAGCCAAGTGGGTTTTCGAAGCGCCATTCGTTGGTAGCGGGCGTGTCCGTGTAGCGATAGCGAACCACCGCAATCCAGTGACGGGTAACAGCGTCCGTGTCGGAAACTTCGTTCGTGGCAAATCGAACGATCCCGGTCGAGTTGTTCGAAAACGTCACGGATGCGATTTCGGTCGTGACCCGTTTCGCTTTCCCGTAGACCTTCGCAGGATTTTTAGCGTTGGCGGCGCTATAGAGATCCTGCAACTCGCGGGCGGCGTTGCCGGTCGAAAGGAGTGCTGCTATGCCGAAATTCTGCTCGATCGCATAAGGATCGTAACCCTCTCGCGATCTAATATAGCGCACGATATTGGCTTGAGTGATTGCCTGCTGTTCGGTGAGGCTGGCCGGCCGTGTCAGGCCGCTCTTGACTTCAACATAGCCGGTATTCTTGTCGACCTCGACGATGTAGGGCTCAAAGGTCTTCAGCGGCACCAACATCACCAAGGCCAGCAGGCTCAGCAGTGTTATGCCGGCGAATATCATGGTTACGAACCAGGCAAGGGCACGGGAACGCTTTGCTTTTTTGACGATCTCCTGCTCCCAGATGGCCCCACTTTGATAATAGGTTCGAAGGTCAAGCTCTTTCGTGTCTGCCATTAGGTGCAATATCCGTTTGATCAGCCAGGGAGGCCTTGGCGGGAAATCTTCGTTTGCATCGCAGTCCTGGTGCCGTCACTGTCGCTGTCACCTCCTCCACGGTTCCCGAACCTGCTGGCGAGTGAACGGCCTGCACGATATGCGCTGCGGCCGGTGCTCGCGCTGCCTCGCGCCGCTGTCACAGGGAGTTGGATTCCGACGAATTGGGAAATGCCGCGTGCCGCGCTGCCGACGCCGACGGCAATTCCGCCGGCGATCCCCTGGCCGATCGACTGGATATAGAGCATTACGAATGCACCGGCTATGCAGAGCAGCAGGAAGCCGGCGATGTCGGCAAGGGTAAGTGTCCTTGACCCGCTCGCAGCATCGATCTTGGTAAGTTCCGGGTTCATCGCCGCAATCAGGAAAGCGGCGATGACATAGATGAACAGCGGAATGAGCGCATAGGTCAGGACCTGGTTGAACCAACCGATGCCATATCCCCGGGTGCGCTCGAAGAGCATGCAGGCGATGAAGATCGGCGCGGTGCCGATCAGCACCCAGAGCATCACCTTCGCGAGGATGAGGATTGCGAGCGCAATCGCGATGAAGACGCCAGCTCCGACCATGATCAGGATGCCGATCATGCTGGGAAGGATGGAGAAATAGCCGGATTGCTCGGCGAAGGCTGAAGCCGCCTCGTTGGCCGTCTTCCAGATTTGCGAAAGGCCATTGGTCGGCTCGGTGATCCCAGTCCCGGAAGCAGCAAGGATGGCCCGACCAACATCTTCGGGTGTGTCGTTGAGCCAGTGGTAAAAGAGATTGTTGAAATTGGCCCAGGAGCCGACAAGAGCAAGGATGATCATCATCCTGACGATCCGGCCGATGATATCGCCGACCGATAGACGCGAGGTGCCCACTACCAGCTGCAGGCCATACCACGCGACGTAGACCATCAGCATGATCCGCAGGAGCGGCATCAGCTCATTGCCGACCACGGTATAGGCTTGCTGCGAGAACGTCGAACCGGAGTCCTCGATGCGCTGCAGCAGATCGCCGAGAAAGTCCTGCATCTCGAATTCCTATTCGCTATTGGGATCGTCAATGCCTATTGCGGCAAAGGCGGCGGCGGGATTGTTGACCGCATGCATCGGCCCGCAATGGTGGCGGGCATCAGCTGCAAAGGACGTCAGGTTGGCCGGCCGTTTGCAAGGTGCAGTCTTTTCCTTGGCGGTGCCGCAGCCCGCCAGCATCACAAGGCTTATGACGACGGCGCTCAGTGTTGCGATCTTCATCTGTCAGTTGCCGTAGCTGAGCGCCTTCTTGGTGTTGGAAATATCCGTCAGCCGCCGTTGGTTCTCTGCCTGTAGCGATGTGACCGCGCCATTCATCACGCCGATCATCTCGTTCAAAGTCAGGCCCGACTGGACCTGGAGCTGGCTGTTCTGATCGATTGAGCCCTTGATGTCCTGGGAACTGCCAATCTGCGATCCAGCCTGCTCGAAGGCACTCCGGCGTGTTTCGATTGCCTGCTGTGACCCGTTGATGAGGGCCGAAACGCTGAGCACGGAGTTGACGAGCTGCTCGTAGGATTTGTCGCCGGAAAAGCTGCTGTTGTCCTTGCCGGACAGACTTTTCACCAGCTGCAGACCGTTGATGAAGACAGTGGCTGCCTTGGCGATATCGACGTTCATCGATCCGAAGTTGGGAACACCCTCTTTCAGGATGCTGTCAAAGGACGGGATGGACGAGACGCTGAAGCCGTTTCCGATGGCGAGATCCTTCAAAGGGGCAGCCGTGCTTCCGCGATCGCCGGTCACCGCTTTCAACGTATCCTGAACGGTCGTCAGGATGTTCTTGTTGGTGTCGAGGATCTTGTCCGTCGTCTCTGCGGTTTGTTTGGCGACCGCATAGTTGGTCTTATCGATCACCGGAACGTCGGCGAGTGCCGCCACCGGCGGCAAAACTAGAAACAACGTGCTCAAGGTCTTGGATATCATTGCAATCCTCCATTATTGCGGTTGCAGCAGAAGCCGCACATTGTTGCTGTCGGGACGTTTTTGGATGCAGGTGTGTTCTTGCTCGCTCCACACGAGGTTCTGCTGCGGGTCGCACAGACCGGTTGTATCGCGTGGCGAAGTGTCGTTCGCCTTGCTTCTTGCGGTCCGCGATGAGCCGGAGAGATTGGCTGATGACATCGCATTGCGAGAATCGACGAGATCTGCCATCGCCGTCGTCAGCTTGATGACGTTGTTCATCATTTCGAGATTGGCGTTGCGGACTGTGGAATTCTGATCCCAACTGTCCTGGACCGTTCCCGTCTGCACGGCGCCCAGTTGCTGGTACCAGCTGGCGACATTGCCGAGGCTGTCGGACGTCGAGGCGGTGGTGCCCATGGCATTGAGCGTCGATAAGCGCATGCCCGTATAGGCAGTCTCTCCACCCCCGAAATTCAAGGGGATTCCGGACTTTTCAGATCCTCCGAAGGCCGGCAACCAGTTCTGCGTGATCGAGGCGACGTAGCCTTGCGTTTCCTTGAACGGCGGAATGCCGCCATACTTGCTCACCGCTCCGGGGCCGGCATTGTAGGCGGCAAGCGCGAGATTTGTGTCGCCGTCAAACTTGCGCAGTTGCTGCTTCAGATACCGTGCGCCTCCGCGCAGATTGTCTTCGATATTGTTCTCGTCAACGCCAAGACCCGCTGCTGTTCCGGGCATGAGCTGTGTCAGCCCCGTCGCGCCGGCGGAGGACTTGGCACAGGGATTGAAGCGGCTTTCCTGATAGATGAGAGCGAGAAAAAGGCTTTCGTCGACGCCTTCTTCCTGCGCGACGCGACGGGCGAGCCCGGCGATTTCCGGATTGGCCTCCGCGGACCCTACAGGATCGTTTCTCCGGCCTGGCCGATACATCGAACACGTCACCGACGTATGGACGGTATATCGATCGTGATCCGTGTTTTCGAGGTTACTCGTCGTTTTATCACGATGATCTCTTGGGTCGAGATTGGTGTTGTCGATGGTTGGCACATCGGCCAGGGCTGGATCGGGGCCAACGCCAAGCGCGCATGCGAGAAGCATGAGGAAGGCCGTGGGATATGCCGGAGCGCGGCTTACTCTCATGGCTGCTGCTCCCAGCCGCAGAATTTTGCGAGCCACCGCGAGGGGGCGTCGCCGAACTCCTCGCGAAGCGCTGCGCATTCCTCGACCGTTTCCTTCCGCCCGGACAGCACCTTGATCAGGTCGGGCATGGAGCCCAGGTCGAGCCTGGCGATGACGCTGTCATTGCCGTGTTTGATGAGGAACGAGCGCTTTTCGGGCGGCGTATTGCGGATGAAGCCGAATTCCTTCGCTGTCAGCCCGAAACGGTTGATATAGCTTTCCTCATCGGCGCGGGGGTTCGGGAAATGAATATTGGTCGCCGACTGCTCGATCAGCGTATGGGCTGCCGGCGAGCGCACGATATCGGCGGCAGACTGTGTGCCGAACCCGACGATGCCGTTCAGTTTACGGATGGTCTTCATCTTGTCGATGATGAAGTCGCTGAAGGTCTGATCCCGCAGCAGGCGCCAGCCTTCATCCATGAAGATCATCACAGGCGTGCCGTCGAACAGTTCATCGAGGCGGTGGTAGATATACATAAGAGCCGGTGTGCGGACCTCGTCATTGTCGAGGATGCTCGTCATGTCGAAGCCGAAGACACGCTGGTCGGCGAAGGACAGGACGTCGTGCCCGGCGTTGAAGAGCCAGGCCTTTTCGCCATCGATCCACGGCCGAAGCCGAGCATTGAGATCGTTGGGATCGGCACGCGAGCGGCCGGTCAGGAGGCCGGCGAGGTTGACGAGGGTTCGCTCCGCCACCGGTTCGGACATGATCCGCACGATCGCCCGCTCAAGCGTGTCTTCTTCCTCCTGATCGAAGGCATCCTCGCGATCCTTGCGCAGCATCGCCTTTAGCAAACGCAACAGAAATTCCCGGTTTTCACCGGTGTTTTCGATCTGTAGCGGATTGAAGCCGGTTGGGGTCTCGGGTGAGAGGATCTCGTAGGAGCCGTTCATTGCCCGGATGAAGATCTCCGCGCCTCGATCCTTGTCGAAGAAGACAGCGCGCGGTGAGGGTTTTACTCGGAAGGCCTGGGCCAAGAGAAAGGTCAGCGCGACGGTTTTGCCGGATCCGGTCGGCCCAGTGACGAGGAAGTGGCCGATATCGCGCCGGTGGAAATTGAACCTGTAGGGCGTCTGACTCGTGGTTTCCAGGATGTGATCGGGCTTCCCCAATGCATGCCGTCCCCTTGTCCGGCCGCGAAATTGTGCATCGACGAAAGGCCGGAAAAGTTGGCGCTCGAAAGCATGGCCCGCCGGGCGATATAGGCATGATTGCCGGGCAGTTGCGCCCAAAAGGCTGCCTCAAGGTTCAGATCTTCGCGCAGCCAGTTGATGTTCATGTCGGTAAGACAGGCGCCGAGGTCGGAGACCGACTTGTTGACCCCTTCGAGATCCCGCGACAGGCAGAGGAGCGACAGATGGTGGAAGCCGAAGACAGCTTCCTGGTTCAGCAGGCTGTTCAGCGCGAAATCGATATCGGTTTCGACATCGCTTCCAGCCTCGTCCGAGGCTCCGATCTGTCGCTTCAGACGTGTGATCCGCTCCTGGGCGATCGGCTTGTCCGCCAGTGTAAAGGACTGGGTCAGGATGAATTCGTGATTCACCTGGAGGAGACCGTCCAGCATCCCGGGACCGGTGAAGGGCGGATATTCCTTGATCGACAGCATGGCGCCGAAGCGGTCGTCCTGCTTGACCGGCCCTTGCGCCTGCATGGTCCGCCTGGAGAAATGGAGACGCGATGTGCCAACGAAATTCGAAAGCCCCATGCGCGGCAGGCGCATCTTTCGGGGCACGCCGCACGTGAGAATAGAGTTCAAAAATTCGGCCGGCTCGGAATAGGGCGACCCTTCGATTGAGCGGATGCCGAGCGCTCTTGCGCCGTATTTGTTCAAGTCACGGACGATATTGCCGACAAGTTCCTCGAGTTCATTGATCATGTCCCGGCTCTGATCAGCTTCCGCATCGCGCCCGGACGCGCGGCCGAGCAGTCGGCGAGCGCGATCGCCTGCGGCCAGCGCGCCGCGCATCCCCGATCGAAGCACCGTCAGGTAAAGCTCGTTGGTGAACATGCGCTTGCCACCAAGGGCGGCCGCATAGCGCCGATCGAGCTCTGCGCAGAAAGGATCGTCGAACTCGCCGTCGATCGATGTATCGACCTGCCGCCGGACAACGGTCGACCAGAGCGAAAACCGGCTCGAACCGAGCGCCCTGATTAATGTGTTTTGCACGACCGAGCGCATATTGATCTCAGCCTGATCTTCCGTCTGAAAGAACAGGCCATCGAGCTTGATGACGCTCATAAGCGAGCCGCCTTCGAGCTTGATGACGGTGTCGGCGACGTGACGCAGATAGGGGATGTGCTTTGCCATGGGCCGTTCGCGGTGGCCAACCGAGCCGAAGCCGAGTTCTTCGCGGATGACACTAAGCATGGTCACGGTCCATAGGAATTGGCCCCCCAGAACGTCTTGTTCGGCGTTCCGGGCGTCAGGCGGCTGGAGACCTGGAGCACATCGAGTACGCGCGCATCCCAGCTGCAAAGGGTGAAGAGAGCCGCGTAGGCGACGGGTGCCGTGAGCAGTGCCCAAAGAGCATTGGTAACCAGCCAGGCGATGATCGTTAGGCCGATCACCAGGACGACCGCCATGTAGGGGACGCCCCAGAGCGTGGGTGACCGGGTCAGCCCGATCACCAGCGGGGTCAGGTGAGGCTTGTCATCCTGTGTGGTCAGCATCGGTCAGTTCCCGACCGTTGAGATCAACTGGTCGACAATTGCGGGCGCCCCGAAGACCAGACCTATGCCGAGAACGACCGCGCCCGCGGTAAACCAGCTTAGCCGGCCGGCGAACGCGAGAAACCCGAGGCCGATGACGGCAATGATAGCGATGAGGCGACCGAATGGCCCGGTGATGAAATCGACGACCGCCTGCACGACCGTCTGGAGCGGAGCGAACGCCTGATTGGTGGCTTGCGCCATCGCCAGATCCGCTGAGACGAGCTGCGCGACGATGAGGGTGCCGACGATGGCCGCGACCTTCGTTAGGCGCTTTTGACGACGAGACAGGATAAGCTTCATGGTCAAGACTCCCGTGGTTTTCAAAATTGCATGACGCCGCCGACGAACTTCGGCGTGCGCGCACCGATGACGTCGCTTGCGACGGCGACGCTGGATTTTTCGGGTTGGTCGGCCCCGCCCTTCGCTCGCTTTACGGGGATGCTGAGGCCGAACTGATGGTTGATCACCGAGGCGACGTAACGGATTGTCTCGAGATAGGCCGGGATGCCGCCATTGTCGTAAACCGATTGCTCACCGGCGTTATAGGCTGCCGCCGCAATGATCGGGTTCTTGAACTCGTCGAGAAGACCGCGGAGATAGCGCATGCCACCATCGATGTTTTGGGAGGGGTCGCACACGTCCTCGACGCCGAAACGCCGAGCCGTATCCGGCATGAGTTGCATCGCTCCCCGGGCGCCCTTCGGACTGTTGCGGACTTGATCGAACCGGCTTTCGGTCCAGGCCACGGCCAGAGCGAAATCTGGATCGACGCCGTATTTGTTGGCTGCGGACGTGATCAGCCCCTTGATGTCCTCCACAGAAGCCGACGATGGGCCACAGGCGGTTGGTTTTGAACCTGTGCCGATATGAACTGTATTAGTTCGCAAATGCAGATCGGAAAGCTCCACAACGCTGATTGGCTGGAGGATGCCGGCATCGGCGGAAAGCGAACCATTTTTGACGGTATTTTCGGTAGTAGACCCGCCGGTATTTACCGGCTTTGCGATGCCGTCTCCCTGGATTTCGAAGGAGGTTTGAGTAGGTGCTGGTTTGACGACGGCAGCGGGCGGCATGCCGGAAAATCGCGCGTAATCAAAGGCATGTGCGCTCTGTGCTCCCGCCGCTAAGGGGCAGAGGCATGCTGCCGCCACAACCGAAGCTATCCGTCGCGTATTTGACATCAGACTACCCTTGCGTGATATCCAACGCTAACCGACAGCAAAAATTGATAGTTGTCAACTCTAAAAATGAACTGTTATAGTTCAAAACCGGCGCGGTATCGTGCAGGTGTTTTAGGATGGGAGCCGGAGTATGAAACGAATGCTTGTGGTTCGAAATACAGCGAGGGCGGTCGGAATGGCGTTAGCGGCGGTCGTGGCCGCGGTCCCGATCGCTAGTGCCGCGGGGCCCGTCGACCCGACTTACATCAAATCGCTCGCGGCGCCGGGCAAGACAGTCCTGGTCGTCGAATACTACGATGGCGCAAACGCGGTCGTATCCCGTAAAGGCTTCGCTTCGGCAACGGGGTTTCGGGCAAGCTCACCGGTCGACATCGACGTCAATGGCAAGAGTGCGTTGCAGCTCTACGGTCTGGAACCCTGCGCGGGAGAGATGGTCAATCGGAAAGAGAATTATGCGGGCAGTTGCCGCGCTTTCGCGCAACAGCAACTGCAGATTCTCCTCAAATCGCCCAGGGTGATCCTTTGCCGCGCTTTTCTGTCGGAAGAGAACGCCGCACGGCAGGATGTCACGTGCTTCGGCTATTATAATTTTCCCGGATCGCTCGACAGCATCGACAACTTCGAAGAACAGCTTCTGTCGCTCGGGGCGCTCCGCTTGGAAAAAAACCGCGATGGTTCCCTGGTGCGGGCAGATCTTGCCGCCGCCGAGAAAATCGGGCGGCAGGGCTTCGGGATGTGGGCAGATCCGAGGACAGAACAATGAGGTGGGCTTCAGCTTCCGTGCTGGCGATCGCGTTTGCCTCCAGCGTCGGTCTTGCCGCGTCCGGACCTGAGATCCGTCTCCATCCCGGCGTCACCCTCGTGACGGGCGACACCTGGATCGACGGTCAAAACCGCTATCGCCTTTTCGGCGTCCAGTCCTGCCTTCGCCGCACCTATTTTACCAATACGACCGGCCGGCGCCTCGATTGTGGCGAGGCCTCGATGGCGTTTCTCGCTGCCTTCATTAAGGACACGGCCCCACGTTGCACGGCGATCGCGACAACGCCACAATTGTCTTACGTCGTCTGTTCGGCTTCGGTCGGCGATCAGGAGGTGGATCTCGGCACGGCGCTCATCAGTCGGGGTTACGACTTTGCGTCGCTCGATCAGAACGGTCTGCCGGCAAACCCGGCCTATGCGGTTGCCGAACAGCAGGCACGGCGATCCAAAGCGGGGCTGTGGCAGTTTCCCGACGTGCAGCATCCCTCGCTCACCCTTGGCGAAGCTGCGACTCGGGCGAGGGGGGAGCGACAATGAAGACGTCGGGCCTTCCCAGCCTCGTTCTTGTGAGCTTCTTGATCATCAGCGGCGCGGCGAACGGGGCCGACCTAGTAAAAGCTTTACCCGAGGTCGGGCAAACAACAGGACTCCCCGGCTCGCAAGCATTGAGCGGTAGAGCCTCTGTCGTGGACGGCCGCACGCTCTGGTTTCCACGCTACGGCGTGCAGGTGCGCCTTGCGGGCATCGACGCCTGCGAACTGCCGCAGTGGAGTTTCGAGCCCGACCCGCACGTGGCGACCGACAGGCAGTTGAAGCCCGTTCCCTGCGGTGCGTTCGCCAAGGCCTGGCTGAAGAGAACCATAGGGACCAGACAGGTTGAGTGCAGCGCTGAAGGGGATCGTTTGCTGTTTGTTGGGCGATGCCGTGTCGGGGGCCGTGACCTTGGTCTTGAACTGCTGAGCGTTGGTTGGGCAAAAGTTTCGAGCGGCGCAACGCCCACCGGAGCATATGGGCTTGCCGAGCGCCGGGCGAAGGCCGCGCGCTACGGAATGTGGGGCACTTACGTCCTCGATATGGAAGAATGGCGGGCGCAAGCGATCGACCGCACGAATAGTCGCCGTCCGATTGCCGACCTCAACCTTCTGCGCAATCGGCGGTCGGAGATTTCACCACCTTTTGCCGATGCCCGACGCTTGCCGAGTCGTACCGACCGATAATCTTCCCGGAGGCCAAATCGTGAAGCATTTTATCCTCACAGTCGTCGTTCTGGTGATCTCGATCCTGCCGCGCACGGCGATGGCGGATGAATGGGGATGCGAGGTTCTGCTTTGCGCCGCCTCATCGGCCCCATCTTGGCATGCCGTACCGGAATGCCAACCGCCGATGGAAAGGCTTATCTTGGCAATGAAGAAGCCGGGCTTCACCTGGCCGACATGCCCGGAAGGCGGAGCGGGCAAGCCCGGATACGAGCCGTTCGAGAATTGCCCGACTGGCTGGTCGCCGACCGAAGGGGGGGATGGGGGTGATGGCTATTTTCGCGCGGAGCAATCGAGATGCATGCGCCCGGGACACAACTGCCGGAGCGGTGGCTTTCGAGACCGAGACGGTTACGGCGCAAGCGATACCGGCGCCAATGGCGTGACTCGGATCTATCATGGCGACCGGGGCTGCGACTACACCGAATACATGTCTAGAAGTCGGCGCCAGCAGCCGTATTTCTTCGACATCGTCGACCAGACCACAAAGGTGCCGACGCGTTATTATTTTGACCTGCGCTAGCCCAACGTCGCGAGGCCACGTCTAGGGACCCGCCCTTGATTGTTGCGGTACGATGAAATCTATCACTTTAAGCCGAGGAAAACTGCTCGTAGTTATCGCGTGACCACAGGATTTCGATGCTGTGCTTCGACCTGCGTAATCGGAATATACACCGGTGGCGACACGACATCTTGCCACTTGGCGGCTTTCGGCACAGCGCGGCGACGTTATCTGACATGTTTGCAATATGCCTAAGCGGGACCACTGCATTCGGTACGTCGTTATCAACGGCCGCATGACCGCGGCGGTCTGACGGCGTCAGTACCCGCCCATTCATGGCCCGGTATCGCGAAACCGCTGCAGCTCGTCAACGATTGCAGCCAGAGAAAGCTCGTCGAACCCAAGGTCGCCTACCATCGCATGTATTAACAGATGAGTGAATTTCTCAATTGCAAAACGGCGCGCTGGCGGTACCCAGTCCAGGAGAGAGGTACGGGCTGCAGCCTCCGCCGCAACTGCAACTAGCAACGCGTACGCGACAGGTTGGCCCTGATCCGACTGCTCCCGGATGCTTACGAGATGTGAAACCGATCGTTTGTGGGCATTTATAAGCCGAAGTAAGTCGGCCCGAATATTGTCATCGTCCATGACGGAATTGTTCTGAATGGCATCAATCAGCGAAATATCTAATTAACATGCAACCTCCAACGCATCCGACAAAATGCATGGCCATTTGCACGGCAAATGCTATATCTAGCCGGAAATATCGGATGGGAATGCATGACGGCGAAAACGGACGAATACATCAATGAGGTGGGGCTCGTGGCAACGTCGGACCCCAAAGTCGAGCGTCCAGTATATCGTAAGCGCGGCTTCGGTGGTACCGCAACTCCACAGCAGATGGATAACGCCATTGCCGCGTCCTTGCGTTATGTCCGCCTAGAAAAACGCTTATCCAGAGCGGAACTATCCCTTCTCTTGGGATCAATGGAACAGGTTTATGGGCGATACGAGCGCGCATTGACGAAACTCCATGCCACTCAGGTTCTGCATCTCTGTGAGATACTGGAAGTGTTTCCTGACGATTTGCTGTTCGACGCTGCGCCGCATTTATGGGGCTCCTCTGAGGAGGAGGCCAGGGAACGCCGACGGGTCATGAAGCTTGTCCAAAAGCTCTCTCCTGAAACGCTTAAGACGGTCGGGACATTGCTTGATTCAATCTCAGCGCTGCAAAATTTGGACACTTAATCTTCCTCGAACGACTCGAATAATTCTCCTGCCGAGGCAGCTTCATGCCTAGTAGCTGTTTGCTGTCATCGGCAGCTTGCGTGGCAAGGTTTCATAAACGTATTCCCTCGGTAAGGCCGGGCGCCCCATCTTGCTGACGAGACTCCTCACATTTCGAGCGCTGTTGCTTGCTGCGATTGTGTAAAAGTTGCCGCTGTTCCACGTAACGTAACTTTCGACAAAGACCTTAGACAGGACCTCTGCGAGCTCCGCTAGAGTGACCTCGTTGTCGTTCATCCGTGTCAGAACTTCATCTTCTTTTGCCTGTATTTGCTCGGTGCTGAAGTAGCGGCCCTTGAATCCGAGGTCCTTCTGCTGCTCGCGACGGCGATACTCATCGACGTCCTCGTGCTGAAATTTTTCGACCAGGAGAAGGATCCCATCAGCCTTCAAATGCTGCATGACAAAAGCAATTTGATCTTTCCTGTTTGGCGAATACATCTGAAACGTCGTGTCTTCCATGATGATGTCGAACGCATCGGCGAACGCCCGCAGATCTTCGCGGCCCAACATCACACTCGGCGTCAGATGATGGAACGGGCCGCAAAAGAATGTCGCATAGGGTGGCGTGCCATATGCCATGAAGCTCCTCTCGTTTTCGACGTTAGGGCTGCATGACAAGGATCTGACGCCACCGGCAGCAAGCTCGCTAATTGTGCGTGCCATCGTGGCCTCGGCAGTGCCTAAACTGTAGAGCTTCAGCGGTTCAATACGATCTTCGGCGTATCGCAGAATTGCCGTTCCCAAGCGAACTTCTTCTTCAAACCTGTATGGTATGCTGCTCAGATAGTGCTGATCGAACGGACCCTGGCGCTTCTCATGAAGGTTTATAAACTTCGTTACCAGCGGGTCTCCTCGAAGAAGACGTCGATCAACATCTGGTCGCCTCCACGGCATACCGGAACGGCCCGCGGCAGTCGCCGAGAAGAACGAAGCCAGTTCGTTAAGACGGGGCGCGCGGTCACATTCCGCGATAAAGTCGGTGAAATCATGCATCGCAGTTTCCTCTTGCTCGGCCGCATCTCACTCCCGCTTACCTATCAGTGTTGCTACCTAAAGGAGGTGTAGAGCGGCTTCTCGGCCGGTACTTTGAGCGCGCATAGCGTACGGTCGCTTTCGAAAATTTGATGCACTTTCAGAATTTTGCTGTGATTTATGACCGGAAGTTAACAAGCCTTTGATTGGCAACTATGGGTAAACCTGTTTACGCTCACGGTTGTCATATAAAAGCGGTAAGGCCAATGCGTTTTGGATCTGACGACCACCATTTGAGGTCATCGACAGGCAATATCATTCTGCAGAGAACCGGCGCTTGGGACGGCATCACGGCCGAGCTGGTGCGCCGTCGGAGCCTGGGGCGGCAGGACTTTCGAGTGGGCGGCGACAAACACGCCATATTTCTCAATCTCGAAGGCACAGCTCGGTTTGGTGAGAACTTTCTGGACGGCAAACGAGCCGAGTTCGTTGCGCGGCCGGAGGGGTCGATCGCCTATATTCCTCCGCATCGGATATGGGCCGGTTGGGACGATGGCGATGAAACCGCTGCCTATCTGTTCCTTGCGGTTGACCGGGAATACGCCTCGCGGTTCTTTCGCGACGCTCGAAGGGCTGACGACCTGAAGCCAGAATTCGGCATTCATGATCTCGCTATCCAGCTGGCCGCACGCAAGATCGCGGCAGAGCTCCCTCGAATCGACCGCGCCAGCGGGATGATCGTCGAGGGCTACCTGACAACGATCTTCGGCCATCTCTTCAGACGCGCAAACATTGCTGAACGTCAGGTCAAAGGGGGACTGGCTCCCAGCGTCCTCAAGCGTGTACTTGACCGTCTGGGCGACATCCAGGATAATAGTTTGACGATTTCCGGACTTTGCAACGAAATCGGAATTTCCCCGTCCCATTTCAGTCGAGCATTCAAGCAGTCGACAGGCATGACACCGCACGCCTATTTCAACGGCCGAAGGATCGAGTATGCGTGTACGCTATTAAGGGGAACCGATTTACCAATCACGGAGATTGCACTCATGTGCGGCTTTGCTAATGCTAGCCACTTCTCGACCGCCTTCACCCAAGCGCTTGCCGACAAGCCCACAATATACCGTTCGATCTGGCGCGAGCAGAGCGGAAAAATAATATCAAATTCTTGAAAGCGGAAATGTTCAGCCCTTGTTAGCGTGGCCTGCAAAGCAGCTTCACAGGATGGTTGGACATGAGCAATTTGAGGAAATCCGATATTTGGATGCGTTACATGGCCGCCGTTTCCGCATCTGCGGCGGGAAGAAATGCCTATTTCGTCATTGTTGCATGGCTTGCGGTTGATCCGGCCGATGGGCCATCGGTTATAGCGATCCTCCTTGCAGCGGGCAGCATTGCTGAATTACTCACGACGAACCTCGGTGGCATAATCGTTGATCGCTACGAACGGCGAATGATCTGCCTCGTTTGCGACTTTCTTCGTATCATCCTAATGATTTTGACCTTGCTCGGTTTATCGTTGTTCGATGTTCGCGCGGTCCTTTGCATCTCGTGGGTCCTCTATGCCATTCTCGACCGAACATATTTGACGACACTCCACGCAATCATTCCGACGCTCGGACCACCAGACTCCCTAGTTCGTAACAACTCAATTTCCTATATCAGCATGCAGGCTGGGAACCTGATCGCGGCCGTCGCTGCAGGCGCATTCCTCGTCCTGGTATCGCATTCCGCCGTCTTGTTGCTGCCCGCCTGCTGTTTTGCGGTGTCACTAATGGCGATGTCCAAAAAAGATTTTGAAAGTACTTACAGCGGGACGGCCGCTACTAAAGTCGCGAGAGTTATGAGTCGTAACGCGCTGCCGACAACTTTACCGTCTAGCGCATTGCGCCTTCTCGCAGTCGTTTACGCTCTCATATACGCGATGGGGAT
Source organism: Rhizobium sp. 21-4511-3d (assembly GCF_053522545.1). Lineage (NCBI taxonomy): Bacteria > Pseudomonadati > Pseudomonadota > Alphaproteobacteria > Hyphomicrobiales > Rhizobiaceae > Rhizobium > Rhizobium sp. 21-4511-3d. The sequence goes on from NZ_JBNWCF010000012.1 coordinate 199,841, forward strand.
GCTTGTCAGTGTTCTGGCATCAACACTCGTTCTCAAGCAGTTGGCAGGGACTGCGCTTGATTTCGGCTTTCTTGAAGCGGCTTGGGCAGTAGGCTCGATCTTGGGATGCGTCGTTTTCTGGGCCGGTCCGGCGCGAACCCCTGAGCAGGTTGGCCTACTTTTGATTTCAGGGTGGCTTCTGTCAATCTTCCTGATGTTCGGATATCTTCACCTCGCCATCCTGCAATTTACTGTCCTTGGCGTCACCTACAACATCTCTCGCCTCAAAGTGGACGTTCATATCCAGAGATTGATCCCTTTGCAGGAACTCGGCCGATGCAGAGCGCAAGTCCATACGATATGCGTTGGGGTTGGGCTTCTCACCTACGGATCTATCGCTGCAATTGGCAACAACGCAGAGCCGAAAACGATTTTTGGTCTCTTCGGCCTTCTCATGGTGGCGACCGCCTTACTTGTATCGGTGAAAGGGAGCGCCGCCGCACGGGCGTCGCGTGAGACATGAGTGAGCGCCGATTTGACCGGGAACAGTTGCTGGGAACAATTTTTGACTTGTTTCCTTGGACGCGTCAGTACCGCGACGAGCCTATAAGGCATTACGCGGCGGCGCTCTATGACTACCGGCCGGCTGTAGCGGATTCGACTCGTCGCGAGGCCCGCAATACCCTCCGCAGATGGGTAACGAAGAAGGCGCTAGAACGTGGCTTCGGCCAAGCTCAGGCCGAACGGCTGGCCGATGATATTGATCAATATCCTGTACTGCAGACTGGACCGCATCTTCATCTGCTGATCGAGCCAGACGCTTTCTTCACCCATCTTTTTAGTCTGATGGGGCTCGCCGCACTTGGTAGCCGATCCTACATCTCCTATGCGTGTTCCACCGTTAAATTCGCGGAAAAGAGCCGGAAAGGGCCGGGCTGGTTGCGCCTCGATGGCCAGGCCATCAACGTTTTCGGGCTCAGCCGCCGGGAGATGATTCCCTACAGTATACTGGCCAAAAACCAGAAGTACGAGTTTGCTTTGAAGCCCGCTGAAGGCTTCTCGCACCCACATGACGCGATCGCCGCGCTGGAGCCGCTGCTTCCAGCCGGGCCGTTTCCTTCCGCAGCGGCAGCGATCAAAGCTGCGAACCTACATCTCTGGAATGCCCACTTCGACCAGCATGTCGATTTTCTCCAACTCGATGACGAAGATGTTTCCGATCTTGTGCTCATGCATCTGGATGATCCGAACTCATGGCTATGCCGCAAATTCCTTATTGATCCCGTACTGCCGGTCAAGATCCTGAGGACTATTGACAGACTGGCTTCCACCCCCTGGAGGGACTGGCTGAAAAACAGCACTCATTTCTTCTGGGGATGCGACCATGGCCGCATATTCCCGATGGAGCTCGGCGACGGCTTCCTGAGCCCAAGTAATGGTGAAGGTGATACCATTGCGTTGACGCGCGAAGGGCTGATGGAAGCGCTTGCGGCGGGCCGGATAATTCCAAACCTGCTCCTCGTCTTCATTGTTATTGCCATCTTGCCAGGTATCAGAGTCCTTGGCGGCAGTCGCCATACGGTTTACTACCCGCTGATGCGATACGCATTCTGTGCTGGTCTCGTCGATAGCGGTTGCGATGACAATCTCTTGCGGTCTCTCGTTCATGAAAGGCGAGCAAGTGCCTGGGGGCACCGTGTCATCCTGGAAACGGCAGAACCTTTTGCTCTGTTGCGTTCAAAGAGTGGGGCCGTTCCAAGTTTGATGTCGCGTTACGGCGCGGTGAGCTTGGACCAGGCGTGCGGATCGCTGGACGGGTTCTTGGAGGATCCCCTTTGGCAGGATCTTTCTTCCTCGCTGAAAAACGGGGGAGTTAGCACGACGGGCGGACCCTGGGCATTTGTTTAGGTACTGCTGGATTCCCGCGATCATGGATATGGAAGAGCTAAAACAGAAGCCTTTGAATCTGCTGTGATTTCGCTTGAAGCCTGCACGTTCCGAGTGTATGTTTTGATGTGAGGCAGTACGTGCTGCCTTGGGGCTTCGAAACCCCTGCTAGTGGCTGATACCGGCCGAAACGGTATCGCACTCCTTGACTTTAGGTCGGGGAGCCTGTGACGTATGTCCAGGTTCTCCGGAACTAAAGGTCACAGGGCCGTCTAGCACGGTTTCGAACTCCCCGATCACGGGTTAAGTGAGTTTCTTCAAGCGGGGACGTACCGCTTGAAACTCTCGCACGGGGAGTTTGCAATGAACCGCCAATCCGTAGTGCGTTTGTCACAGTCCAAAATTGCTAAGAAACCAGCGGCGCTGGCGCCATCAGCCGATGCTCACCCAGTCGACAGACATGTCGGCCAGCAGATCCGCATCTGGCGTATCCAGTCCAATGTATCGCAGAGCGATCTTGCCAAAAAAATCGGCGTCAGCTTCCAGCAGGTCCAAAAATACGAAAACGGTCGCAACCGGGTCAGCGCCTCGATGCTTTATCAGGTAGCAAGCTGCCTGAATACCCCGGTCAGCCGGTTCTTCGAGGGCCTGCCGGAACCCGAAGGTAGCCTCACATCAATTCCGGTTGCTGAAATCGATGAGCGTATTGCGTACATCTCCACAACTGAAGGTCGGCGCCTGATCGAAAGCGTCCTCAATCTCTCACCGCGGGTTCGCAGCAAGTTTGCGGCGCTGGTAACCTCGCTTGTGGATGACGAGGACTAAGGAATCAACGTCCGGAGCGGCTCGACGAACCGCTCCGGACTGCAGCCGAGAGTGAATTTTTAGATGCGTGCCTTGTAGATCGCGCGCTCATTGTTTCGCGCAATTGTCGTACCGAACCCTTCGCAGCGTTCGACCAGGTCGCTTAGGATTTCATCTGCGAGCCAGCCTTCTGCCAAAACAGGATAGGGTAGGCGCTGCTGACCTCGGCTTTCAAGGGCTTCTGCGCCGCCAACCACAATCGGCCGGAAATCTATCTCGTCGATCTCATTCTTCTCATTGAATGTGCACGTGGCAACCACGCTTTTCCAGACCTCTCGCGGGCTCCATTCGGTCTCATCCTTTGATGTATGGAACAGGAAGTTGCCGAGCCCGTAAAAAAGGGGAGCGTGCTTATAGATTTCCATGCCCTGTAAAACTGGTGCGCCGTGGCTGACGAAAGCGGATGCTCCATTGTCGATGCATAGACGCGCGAATTCCTGAACCCATTCCGGCACACGATGCCAATCCGGCTCCCAATGGTGATGATGGAGATAGGCGATGACGAAGTCGCCGTTTGCTCGCGCGCGCCGGATGGCTGCAAGCTGGGTGATCGCGCTTTCTGGTTCAATCTCGATGCGGCGCGCACTCGCAGATGCCCGACGGAAGACGGTCCCGAAGAAGTCGGCTTCAGCGCCGCTTATCGATGGAGGATCATTGGGCTGAGCATAGTTTGCGAGCTCCAGGCTTGTCGTTCCAAACCGCTGTTGGACTTGCTGCAGCAACGCAAAAGTTTCGTCGTCGACATCGAAGCTGCGCTCAACCTGCAGACGGTTAACACCGGGGCGTGCAGGCCGATTGTCAGTTCCATCGTCGGCATACATGAAAGCGGGACCAGGGCCGGCATCCATGGAAACCAAAGCAACTGCCTTTCCTGCGATGGAAGCGGAGGCCGCCCTGGACGCACTGCGTCGGTCTTTGCCGATCCCCGCATGGAGGAAGCCACGCAGCGAAGCCTCTTCGAGGGTCGACAGGACGCCTGGTGGGCCAAGATCGAAGGCGTGATTATTGGATAGCGACAGGACCGAAAAGCCGAAGTCTTTCAGGGCATCCAGAACCTCCGGCTGAGCGCAGCCGAAATAGGAGCCTTTCAAAGGCCAGCCCTCGTGGCGGCCGTAGATCGTCATCTCGAAGTTGGTAAAGGAGACGGGCGACGATCGAACGAGAGCTTTGATCGCCGCAAGCCGCGGGTCGTCGATGGCGCGCAGGTCATGATGTATAAGCGATTGCCCTGTAACAAGGAAAGTGAACGGTTTGGGCATGAGAACTCCAGCGATGGTGTGAAGCCGCCGCACAAAGCGGCGGCGCGCTCAACCTATTGATTGGGGGAAACATCGAGACCGAACCATTGCAGGCTGAGCCGCCGGAGCGTCCCATCCGCTTTGGCTTCGCCGATCGCCTTGTCAAAGACCGCGACGAGGTCTTTGTCCGATTGACGAAGTCCGATCCCGACACCCGGTCCCCAGGGGCCACCGGAAAGCTCCGGGCCATAGAACGCAGCATCGGCTCCATCAGGACCGTCAAGGAACGCCTTCCATGTAAAGTAGTCTGCGAGACCGCCGTCGATCCTGCCGGCGGCAAGATCAAGCTGCAGGTTATCCTGGGAATCGTAGCTGCGAATTGAGGCCGCTGTTCCGACCAGCTCGTTGAGAACGACTTCAGAATTCGATGACCGCAACACGCCGAGCGTCTTGCCGCTGAGAGCCAGCCTGATAGTGGCAAGGGTCGATTTCTTGGCGGCGTCGATGTCGGTGAGGTCGAGCTTGGCGGCGGTGTCCATAGGCGCCACCTGGAGGTCCTTGCGCAGCACAATCTGATTGAAGCCGCCGGCATAGGGTTGCGAGAAAGCAATGGATTTCTTGCGCTTCTCGGTAATCGCCATCCCCGACATGATCGCATCGAACTTGCCCACGGTCAGAGCGGGTATGATCCCGTCCCAGTCCTGGGCGACAAAACGGCAGTCGAGATTGGCGCGCCGGCACAGGTCCTTCCCGACATCGATGTCGAACCCGGCCAGTTGGCCATCCTCGCCTATGGCGTTCCAGGGTGGTGATGCGCCTTCCGAACCGATCGCTACGGAGCGTGGAGCGGCCATCGCTGTGCTTCCGATGGCAAGCTCCAAGCACATTGCAAAGAGCGTCAATTTCATGCGTGTTCCCTTTCTTATTGCTGGAGGCCGACTACTGCGATCCGGTTTTCAGGGCCGGCAGCCTGAGAAGACGGTTGGTTGCTTTCGTGCTGGATCGAAGATCGTTCGACGCGGGTGTTAAGCCGTTCCAGGCGACGCGCGAGGGCTGTAATCATGAAGGTCACCGCGAGGTAGATCAGCCCAGCCACGACGAAAACCTCATATGGCGCGAAGGTTGCCGCGACCAGCTGACGGGAAAGCCCGGTGACCTCGAGAAGTGTCACGGTGCTGCCAAGCGAGCTGGCCTTCAGCATGCCAATGACTTCATTGGTGTAGGCTGGGAGGACGATCCTGAACGCGAGGGGAAAGCGAATAAGAAAGAAGGTCTGGAGATGCGAAAGGCCAAGCGCCTGCGCTGCCTCGGTCTGTCCTCTCGGGATCGCGCGAAAACCGCCTGCGAGGATCTCGGTCGTGTGGGCGGCGCTGTTGAGGGTAAAGGCGATAACGGCACACCAGAAGGGCTCGCGAAATACGGGCCAGAGCATGCCGTGCCGGACGAGCGGCAGCTGTGCTAGTCCGTAGTAAACGATGAAGAGCTGGACGAGCAGCGGTGTGCCTCGAAAGACATAGGTGTATGAGAATACCACCGCTGCGGATATCCTGGCCTCGGAGGCGCGAATGAGAGCAAGGGGCAGGGATATCAGGAACCCGGCGATCAACGGTGCAACCGTCAGGAGGAGCGTGAGGAGCAGGCCACGCGGTAGTGAAACCAGTGCCTCGGAAAACGCATCCAGGTTCATTTTGAGCGCTCCGGAAGCTGAAATCTGTTGTTCAACAGTCTGAAGCCGAACAGCGCGACAGTCGTACAGGCCAGGTAGATCGCGGCGGCTGCGAGATAGAAGGGCAACGGGGCACGCATCGTGCCCGCCCCGATGAACGCAACACGCATGACGTCGCTGAGCCCGACGATCGAAACGAGGGCAGTGTCCTTGATCAGTGAAATGCAAAGATTGGTGTAAGCCGGCAGAGCCAGCGGGACCATCTGCGGCAGCAGGATGAAAACCCATCGTTGCCAGCGCGACAGGCCCAGGGACAACGCCGCTTCACCCTGTCCCTTAGGGATTGACGTCAGCGCGCCGCGGAAAATCTCCGCGGCATAGCCCGCAAAGACGATGGTCAACGCGCCAACGCCGGACGCGAAGGCATTTACCTCGATGTATCTGCCGGCAATCGCACTGATCGCAGCCGTCCCTCCGAAGAATGCCAGCAGGATGATCAGCAGCTCCGGTACGCCGCGGATTGTCGCGACGTAGGCTTGAGCCGTGCTTCGGAGATACGCTGAGTTTGCCGAGGTCCCCGCCGCCACAACCAGGCCGACCGCAGTTCCCAGGCAAACGCTGACGGAAAAGACCGATATCGTCACCATTAGTCCGGATAAGAAATGGTAATACATGCAGCAACCTCGGTTCTCGGAATGGAAGGCCGTGAGTGGTCGGTTAGTCACTAGTACTTAGTTGGCTTTAATTTATAAATGTACTTAATGAATAACCTATCGGCGATTTATTTACCCAATTTAACCTTCGGTTTATCATGCTGTATCTACTAAATATACTTTACAATTTGAGCGTCAATTTATAAGTTTCCGAAAATTGCGATAAGCAGAGCTTATGGGGTTTCGCATGGAAGTCGCCGGTACCGGGATCAAGCTCCGCCAGCTTCAGGTTTTCCGCGAAGTTATTAGAGCGGGATCGGAGCGCCTCGCAGGGCGTCTTCTCAACGTCACGCAACCGGCCGTGAGTCAGAACATCCGGCAGCTTGAGGAAGCCGTCGGCTTCCCGCTCTTCCTTCGGGAGAAGGGGAAAATGCGGCCGACTGACCAGGGATGGGAGTTGCTGCGTTCGATCGATTCAGCTTTTTCGGGCCTTGATCGCCTGCGGCAGAACATAGATGGCATACGGTCACGGGATCGGCGCTCGATCGCGATTGCGGCGCCTAGCGTATTCACGTTGCGCCTGCTGCCCGAGGTCGCCAAAGCTTTGAGACAAGAGCACCTTTTCGATCATTTGCAAGTTAGGTCAGGACATTACAAGGAAATCGCGGACGAAGTTCGTGACGGCCACTCGGACATCGGTCTGTCACGGCTGCCTATCGACGAGCGTCTGTTCGACTACGTGCCAGTTGCAAAAGCCACAAATGTCTGCCTGTTCGCCCGTGGCCACCGATTTGAAGACCTGCATACGGTAACTCCCGAGGATTTGGTGGGAGAACCACTAATCGACATCGACCCTCAGTTCTCGTCGCATCAGATGAACGTCAATGCGCTGCGCTTCATGGGTGCAGACCCCGACATCGCGGTGGAATACGATCTTCATGGGCATGATGCAGGCTTCGTTGCTGCTGGCATCGGTGTCTCGGTCACAAACAGTGTCATTGCGAGGGAATATCAGCAATTCGCACTCGATAGCCGAGGTTTCGAGCCTGGTGCTGCCTACCACTACGTCATATTGTGGCAAAAAGGACGAACGCTTGACGTCTCAACGAAGCGAGTGGTGGAGATTGCCGCCAGCGCGATGGCAGTGAACTAGGCTATCGACCGGCGCCCGACTTGATCGGCCTGGGGACGAGCAGGGGGCGCGTTGCCTGCCTGCTAGACGAAGCTTCCGTTGATCTCCGAACAAGTGCGCGAGGTGCGAGCAACCGAAGTGTCGATCGTCTGGAACGAGATTTTGTGGATCTGATTGAGGCAGTCTGCCGATGTGGCAGATCAGGTGCAGCATGACGCCGGATTGCTTCTCGGCAGCCTCATGCTTGTGCCCCGCACAAGACAAGCGGAATGTCATTTGCCTTTGCCGTACTCAGACGATTCGGCTAGTTCGCCATCTGCATCCTACACGTAATCAGTTTGTCGCCGGCAGCAGAGAAAGCGCCTCGTGGGTATCCATGCTGCCCTCTCGGAAGAACAGGGCGCCCGCTTTGGTTTCGATATCAATTCTGCGCGAGACGTGCGTCGGGTTGTAAGACTTTTGCGGAACGCTGATAGCAAAACTCTCGGGCATGGCCTGAGCACGTTAATGCTGACGCATCAAGCGGAGATCATATCGAGTTCCGGAACTCGGAGGTTCGCCCCGCTACGCGCGTCGTTCTCGCGCCAGCCCAGAGTATTTGTGCTGAAAGGCTCCGGCGATACGCTGCAACGCACTTTCACGTAGAGCGCTCGCACAACATTGACTGAGATCACCGGCCCGTAGTGAGGCTCGAAGCCGACAGCAACCTGCATAAGCCTACATACTCCAAGAAGCGCCATATGTATCGTAGTCTGAGGGGTTGAAAATTCTCATCGAAAAATCCATCTCACGCGCGGATTATTTGCAGTGGGGATTGCCGATGACAACAACACAGAAACAGCCAGAACAGCATGCATTCGAAGCCGACGTCAGCCGACTTTTGCACATGATGGTGCATTCGGTCTACTCGGATAAAGATGTCTTTCTCAGGGAACTGATTTCCAACGCAGCCGATGCCTGCGAGAAACTTCGTTATGAGGCGATCGCCCGGCCGGAACTCGCAGGCAGCGGATGGAGCCCTCAGATCCTGGTGACGCTCGACGAAGTGGCGCCCCTCCTCGTCGTCGAGGACAACGGGATTGGCATGAGTCGCAACGACCTGATCGACGCACTCGGCACGATCGCTCGATCGGGTACAAGGGCCTTCATGGAACGTATCGAGGCCGCCAAGGGCGGCGAGAGAGCCGAGCTGATCGGCCAATTCGGCGTCGGTTTCTACTCGTCCTTCATGGTCGCAGGCAAGGTCGACGTGATCTCCCGGCTAGCCGGAAGCGAGGATGCCTGGAAGTGGTCTTCAGATGGCAAGGGAAGCTACGACGTGGTGGCTATCGATCTCGCAGATGCTCCGACTAGAGGAACTCGCGTCGTTCTGCATCTTTTGGAGGACGCCAAGAAGTACACCACCAAGTGGGCCGTGGAAAAAATCATTCGCGATCAGTCCGGGCATGTGCCCGTGCCGATCAAGCTGATCGAGAAGCTCGGCGCCGAGCCGACTCAAATTACAGACGGCGCCGCACTCTGGACGAAGCCGAAGGGCGAGGTTTCGAAACAGGATTATGACGATTTCTATCATAATGTCTCCGGTCAGTACGACGAGCCATTGACCAACGTTCACTTTCACGCCGAGGGTCGCCACGAATACACGACGCTCGCGTTCATTCCTGGTTCTCAGCCCTTCGATCTGTTTGATCCGGACCGACAGGGTCGTATGAAGCTCTACGTCAAGCGCGTCTTCATCACCGACGACGCCGAATTGCTACCGCGCTATCTGAGATTCGTACGCGGTGTCGTCGATACGCCGGACCTGCCGCTGAACATCTCGCGCGAGATGATCCAGGAGAGCCCGGTTCTTTCGTCGATCCGTAAGGGTGTAGCCAGCCGTATACTTTCGGCGCTCGAAAAGATGGCGGAAGGGGAACCCGAAACCTTTACGAAATTCTGGGATCTGTTCGGCACGATCGTCAAGGAAGGCATCTACGAGGATTACGAACGCCGAGAACAGCTACTGAAACTGGCGCGATTCCGCACGACCGCGTCCAGCGAAGCGACCCGGACCCTTGCCGAGTACGTTGGCGCCATGAAGGAAGGGCAGTCGGCGATCTATTACATAACCGGCTCCAGTGTCGAACAACTCAACTCTTCTCCGCATCTCGAAGGTTTCCGCGCCAAAGGCATCGAAGTTCTTCTGCTTACGGACCAGGTCGACAGCTTCTGGCCGACCAATGCTCGTGACTTTGATGGAAAGCCGTTCAGATCGGTTACGCAGGGTCAATCCGATCTGGATGCGATACCGAGTAATAAGGATTCCGACGACAATAAGCCTTCGATATCAGCGGATGTGACCGCGTTCATCGAGTTCGCTCGTGGAGTGCTTGGCGAGGAAGTGGCCGACGTGCGTGTTTCTCAACGGCTAACCGAAAGTTCAGTTTGCTTGGTTGCGCCGGATGATGGGCTGGACCGACAGTTGGAAAAGATACTTCAGGGGGCCGGGCGGCTGCAGGCCGCGTCGAAGCCGATTCTCGAGATAAACGCGCAGAGCGAACTTGTGCAGAATATTGCCTCAGTCGCTGATCACGCGTTCCGAGAGGACGCCGTTCGCCTCCTACTGGATGAGGCTCGAATTCTCGATGGTGACAAACCCGGAGATCCCCGCGCTTTCGCCGGCCGGCAGGCCCGTCTGTTCAGTCGGGCAATCGGCCAGCACTGATCATCGTGCACCGAAGGATAGCTGGGGCAGAACTTTGATGGGATGCTCGCGGTCTAGAATACTAGCGTCCTAGGGCATCGCCTAGGTCATTGACGCCGCCCTACACCGCCCGGTTGCTGGGGCTTGTTGGAGGCGTTTTCAATGATAATAACGAGAGCGTTGCGTCAACGCTCTCGCAATTGGAGGTCTCGACGGCGGTGCGGCGCGTGCACAGTCCTCAGCCGCTTGGTTTGCTAGGCAGCTTTCGATAACTTTGCGTTCCTGAAACGAGTTTGATCACAACACGGGATTCGGGACGGCGCTCGAGCAAGATGGTGGTTCGGACTTTGAAGTTGCAGGTGTCGCGGGACTGGCAGCTGATGGGCTTGTGATCAGGTTCACGGTTCCACCTGATCCTTCGCGTTTCCTCATAGCCGGGAAACGCAGAACGCCATGCTTGTTGGCCGTTCTTCGTAACACACGAGGCGACGTCCGGTGTAGGCGCGCCCAAGCAGATGGGGTCGCATTGCGTTTTAATCTGAATTGACCAAGTCGAGACACCTCTTATGCGAAAAGAACGCGACCTATGATGCTGGCAGAATTTACCGCCTGTTCAGAAGCGGGCACGTTCGAGCCCCAGGGCGTGGTCGATACGATGACGCAGCCGAACGTCGCCCTCGATCAGCGGCTATGTATGACCACCAGCCAATAACGCTTTCATTAAAACCTTCCAGGTGGAGTGCGACGATCTCCTCGAAGAGAGCCTGTTCGAGCTGGGCAACGGACTGTAGGACATTCGCGAACTTCGTGATCTAATCGTCAGCGTTATCCCGAGAGTTAGGGATCGGGCAGCGTACCTTCCTGGTCGATGCCCACCGTCTCGTCCACCCTGATGGCAACAGCACTAACATCCTGGTGCTCTCGACGACGTCACCAAGCGTCAACCGCATGATGCGGGGAGGCATCATTTCATTCTGTATGAAACCCGCCACCGCATGAAGAATATGTCGCCGTTGGTCGGTCCCTTGTTCTGCAGACGGAGGTGGAGGGCGCAGGCGGCGCTGAGTACCGTCAGACATTCTCCTTGGTCGCCTCGAGGTCACGCTGCGGGCACAGGAAATCGCCGCGCGCAATGACGGGCCGACCTGTGGGACCTGGTTCAGCAAGCAGGCAACGCATGGAGCGAGCGGAGAAGGCCTTGCCGTTCAGCCCGGACCCTCCAAAATCCTTGCCACAAGCATGATTTCGACGAGCTCACGACCAACGCGGTCTAAAGCGTTTCGCGCCAAACCAGATTCGGGATTCGTGGCGTAGCGGGATATCAACTTGGCGAGTGCTTCAGCGGGTTCGGTCATGCCGGTATAACCTGATCAACGCGGCTGGCTCCATAGGATTAGCGGACAAAGCGATCGTCTTCCCCTGAGATAAGGCGGGCGTGATCAAGCCGCTTTGTGTAGCGGTGCAGATCGTTTGCGGGCGGGTAGAGGCAGCTCAGCTGTCGGCTGCGAGAGCCGGAGTGCTCGCAGAGCCTGCGTTTTCTTACTCCTAGCCGCTGATTCTGCCTCAAGATTAGTGCGGACCGTGGCGTTGAATAGAACTGCCTTGGCATCCGCCGACAATTTTTCGGGCTTAAAAAAGTGGTCTTTCGTAGCGGTCATGTTGTTTCTCCTGATGGGCTTTTATCTTCGAGCACCATGCGAAGCGCGGCGCGCTCGGGACCTTGAGGATGCAGGTACAGAAAGCGCTCGATTCGTATCGGGTTTAATGCCCACCAGCTTTGTTGGCGCGGTGCAGGACATGATCCATGCCTTCCGCGTTTCCCGTTGCAGGAACCGTCGATCCCCGTTGCTGCTCGATGCGAATTCAGCTCGTTCCATGTTGACCTCCAGGTGTCACTGCGATGAGCGGGCTGTCAGCCTTTTCGGGAGCTTCGACGGCTGCTATCGGCCTTGCCTTTCGCCGATGATGTCTTTGCATCATAACCCTGACCAAAATTCGTGCCACCGAGATGGCCGCCGCCGCTGGTGTTTTTCACCTGGCGCACCGCTCTCTGGATCTGCTGTTCGGCGTTGGTTTTTTTCATGTGAGGTTCCTTTTAACAAAAATAGGCCGAGGACATTCCTCGACCTTGTGACATACGGTCAATGCCAGTACATCCGTGGTCAAAGACCGGCGAGGTGTCAGGCTGCCTGAAGATTTTCGGCTGCGCTCTTGCCCGAGCGGCCGTCAGCCACGATGTCGTAGCTCAACTTCTGGCCCTCGGAGATGTAGCTCATCCCGGAGCGTTCGACGGCCGAGATGTGAACAAAGATGTCTTTGGAACCGTCGGTCGGCTGGATAAAGCCAAAGCCTTTGGTGGTGTTGAAAAACTTTACGATACCTGTATTCATGACGATTATCCTTCCAATCGCACGATTAGTCGCTGCCCGGCGCGAACCGCCGGCAGTCATTCGATCGATGTCTGAAAGAAAAGGTTCGCCAGCTGCGGCTTACCGCAAAGCAAAGCTCAAAAAGCAAATTCGATAGTTCATATATGGTCATAAAATTACATTCAGCAAGGCTGACACCGGCTTTTATTTTCATGTATCGCAGCCTGGAGCCTGAAATTATCGCCTCGATCTGCGGATCTATGCTTGTGACCAGTGGCGCGATCGGGTCTTCAAACTCGTTAACGAGCCGGGCCAGCTGTGCAGGAGCAGGAGCGGGGGCTTGGTGCTATCGCCTGTCATGTGCACGACCGCTGGCTTCGATCTCGGCCGCGAATTGGCGTCGCTCCTGAGCACGCCAGTCAAAGCTATCCATCCAGTAGCTGACAGACCTAAAGCTCTGCGTACTCCCTTCTCCTCGCACAAGCCGCGCATTCTGATCCTCTACGGTTCCCTGCGCACCGTGGCCTATAGTCGGCTTTTGGCACAAGAGGTGGCGCGCTTGCTGAAGCATTTCGGCTGCGAGGTGCAGATCTCCGATCCGGCTGACCTGCCGCTTCCCGATGCGGAACCCGCCAGTCATCCGAAGGTGCCGGAGCTGCGTGAGCTGTCGGCGTGGTCGGAGGGCCAGGTCTGGATCAGTCCGGAACGCCACGGCTCCATGACCGGCATCATGAAGGCGCAGATCGACTGGATCCCGCTTTCGGTCGGTTCCCTGCGGCCGACGCAGGGCAAGACACTCGCCGTTATGCAGGTCTCCCGCGGCTCGCAGTCGTTCAATGCAATCAATAAGCTTCGTGTGCTCGGCCGCTTGATGCGGATGATCACCATCCCGAACCAGTCGTCGGTCGCCAAGGCTTTCCAGGAATTCAACACTGACGGCCGCATGAAGCTGTCGTCCTACTATGATCGGATCGTCGACGTCTGTGAGGAACTGGTCAAGTTCACGCTCCTGACCCGTGATGCGTCTGCCTACCTCACCGATCGCTACAGCGAGCGAAAGGAAGAAGCCGAAAAGTTGGAGCAGCGCGTGAGCCTGAAATCCATATGAATGAGCGCGTTCCTGTCGCCGCGATCCTTGCGCTCCTTCTCACGCAGAACATCGGCTATGACACCCCCTATTACAGCTTCAGCATCCTGGCGCCCGACATGGCTGCGTATTTTGCGTGGTCGGCCGAATGAATCTCCGGCGCGCTTTCGGCCGCCCTGCTGATCGGCGCCTGAGCCCTGGCTCGGCAGCTTTTTCGACCGCATCGGGGCCGGGCGAGTGAGGACGATCGGCTCGATGGCGAAGGGTAGCCCTAAGATCCAATCTTGCACTTGTTAAATCCGAAACTGTACCCACATATGTGTTATCGACCAATGCTTGTGATTTTGAGCTCCGCGGGGCTCCGGCGTCTCTACCGGGCGGTCGTTCTTTCCGGCGGGTGTCGCCGGGACCAGGCGGGTTTAGCCGTTCCCGTGGGCGTCAAAGTTTCTGCTGACGGCTTTACCCCAAACAGAAGGAGGACAAAATGTCTTCCAATGAATATGCAGCATGCGTCTCGCAAAACCTGGTGCGAACGAGTTCTTTCGAGTACAGAGAACGAACAAATCCCCTCAGACATGTATTAAGCACAAGCAGCCTGAAATCGCTACCGTTGGTGGTAATGAGGGCGCTCTCACGGTCCGCATCGCAGTGGCATAGGGATCTGCCGCCAGCCTCATAGCGGCGGCTGCGCCGTCCCGCGCACGCGGGGCCCTCGTCCATATATAGCGGATGATCAGATAAGCGGACCGAGACCCGGGCCAAGCTTTTTAGCGTCATCGACCACTATCACCATTCAAGGAATTCATGATGAACCACATATTCCGCAAATCGGCGGACAAGCTCTTTCGCGTTGCAAATGTCGAGCAAGGCTCGAATGCCGAAAAGCTCCAGGACCTGCGACGGGAGATGCAGAAGCGATTGCTCGAGCGGAGACAAACGGAGCGAACTCTTAGGGAAGCCTCCCGTCTCGAAGCTCAGCGTCGCTCCATGACCTGGAGGGCAACCACCTGACCCAGTTCGATTATGCAAGTTCGGCGGGGTTGTACGCTGGGAAAGCGGTTCGAGGTCACAACGGGCCTCGCTACCGGCGTTTTGAGACAGCGGCCGAGGCCCTTCGTTTTGCGGTGGAAGATATGCCTGGCGCACAGCAGTTGGGCTGTCTTCTCGAAGTCGATGAGGCCCGTTTCGATCATCGACAGATCCGTGCGCTTTACGACGCCCCCTCGTATCCTCTCCACCGACGCGTTAAATGATGCAACCTTTTGTGATTTGAAACGAGATAGCTTGTTCCGCCGCAAGCGTTGGATCTCATGATGCGAAAGATGAAAATTGACCACGACTAAACAGCCTCTCAGCCTCGACGTGTGCTCCGAACTTGTCTGGCTCAAGATCATCGCTAGCTACCGTAATCCCGTGCGGGCGCGAAGCTTTTTCGAACTCGCTGTCACTTTGATCCCGTTTGTGCTTTTATGGACCGCCGCGGCAATCGCGCTGCAGTCCGGTTACTGGGTCGGCCTGGTGTTGGTCATCCCGGCTGCGGCTTTTTTGCTACGGCTGTTCATGCTGCAGCATGACTGCGGGCACGGGTCCTTATTCGCAAATCGGCGTTTGGATGATTGGACCGGTCGCGCCCTCGGTGTCCTGACGCTAACGCCTTACGATTACTGGCGGCGTGCGCATAATGACCATCATGCGTCGGCCGGCAATCTCGATGAACGCGGTGTCGGGGACATAACGACACTCACGGTATCGGAGTATCGCAATCTGCCGCTGGTGGGTAAGCTTGGCTATCGGTTGTATCGGAATCCATTTGTGATGTTCGGGATCGGCCCTGCTTTTCTGTTTCTCATCAAGCAACGGCTGCCGTTCGGAATGATGCGATCGGGCGCACTGCCGTGGATTTCCACCATGGCGACGAACCTCGCCGTTGCCCTGTTAGCGGCAGTGTTGATTTGGAGCGTGGGCATCATTCCTTTCCTATTGATCCATCTGCCGATCGTCCTCATTGCCGGATCCGCGGGCGTCTGGCTGTTCTATGTCCAGCATCAGTTCGAGGAGACCCACTGGTCGAGGCCGCCAGAATGGGCATTCCCATATGCAGCGATGCATGGAGCCTCCCATTACGATCTGCCTCGCCCCTTGCGGTGGATTACCGGCAATATCGGAATGCACCATCTTCATCATCTCTCCAGCCGGGTACCGTTTTACCGGCTGCCTGAAGTGCTTCGTGACCATCCTGAGCTCGCGAATATCGGCCGCATTGGAATTCGCGATAGTCTGGCGTCAGTCCGGCTCGTGCTTTGGAACGAGAAAACGCAGCGACTGATTTCCTTCAGCCAGGCCGAGAAGGAAGCCCAATGATTGCCTTATCTGCCGGTCTCACGTGGTATTTGCAGTGAACTCGGCCGATCTCTTTTCCGTACTTGCAATTGTGCAGTGCAGCATTACCTAGAGTATCCGGGACGTCGATTGGCATTCCGCAAATAGCGAGGATGCTCCATGAGAAGTCTTTCGGATACATTGCAGCGGCTACAACGATACCGCACCAGTCCGGTGATGGATGCGGGTCCAACCAGACTAACGCGGTTGGAGATCGCTAATGCTAATCCCGGCAACCTGTTCGGCTGGTACTATGCTCCCGAATCGGGCGATCGATCTGGCCTGCTTGCGCTTGTTGTCGTCCTGCATGGCTGCACCCAGACCGCGGCCGGCTACGATGCCGGATCGGGGTGGTCGAAATTGGCGGACGAATTCGGTTTCGCAGTTCTGTTTCCGGAACAGTCCCGCCAGAACAACCCCAACCTTTGTTTTAACTGGTTTTCCGACAACGACATTGAACGCGGTCGCGGAGAGGTTCGCTCGATCCGAGAGATGATCGATACGATGGTTTCTGACCATGGTATCGACCCCACTAGAGTGTTCATTACGGGGCTCTCAGCCGGCGGCGCGATGGCAAACGCCATGCTTGCCGCTTATCCGGAGGTGTTTTCCGGGGGAGCGCTTATTGCAGGTCTGCCCTATGGTGTTGCATCCACGGTCCCGGACGCGTTTGACCGGATGCGGGGCCACGGCCTGCCGTCCCACCAACGGCTCCAAGAGCGTCTCCGATCGGCATCGCCGCATGTTGGCCCGTGGCCCACGATATCGGTCTGGCACGGTACGGCCGACAAGACAGTCGATGAGTTGAACGCACGGGCCATCATTGAGCAGTGGAAGGCTATACACGAGGTTGGCGATCGGCCGGCGCGGTCTGACGCAATGGATGGACATGAACATCACATTTGGACAAATAGGGCAGGCGCGGACGCCATTGAGCTTCACCGCATTGGCGGCATGGGACACGGCACCCCGATCGACACGTCGAGCGGCTATGGCGTGCAAGCCCCCTATATGCTCGACGTCGGCGTCTCCTCAACGGAACACATTGCCCGCAGTTGGGGTCTCACGCCCTCCTTCGAGCGTCGCGTCCAACTCGATGCGAGGGCGACGACCTCCAACGAGACGAGAAGCGATGACCGCAAGGATGTGACGAATTATATCCAGGATGTCATCGAGAGCGCGCTGCGATCAGCCGGGCTTATCAGATGAGATGTCCTTGGCTGCCCCCGAGGAAGAAACCTGCCCTGAACTTACGCGCACTTAGGGTACTTCTGCGCGAGGAGCGGAAATGGCGAAGCTTTCCATAGAGCACCGGACGTCCTACAGCTACCGATGTCCCGTCCAACTCACGCCCTATCGGCTGTTGCTGCGGCCGCGCGAGGGACCGGATCTCCTGCTGCGACATCACCAGATCACGGTCTCGCCGGAAGGCAAAGTCGCGTGGACCACGGACGTGTTCGGAAACGCAATTGCGACCCTGACGTTCTCGGAGCCGACCTACCAGATCGAGATCATAAGCCATGCCGACGTCGACCTCAGATCGCAAGCCTGGCCGGTATTCGACATCGCCGCATCGGGCGCAACTTACCCCTTCCTCTACGACGAGCAGGATTGGAAGGATCTTGGCTCTCTCAGGAATGCTCAGTACCCAGACCCCTCCGGCGAACTGCAGCAGTGGGTCAGGGGCTTCGTCATGGGGAACTCGACAGATACGCTGTCGCTGCTGAAAGACCTCAGTGCCGGCGTTGCGAACGGCGTTGCCTATCAGGCGCGAGAGATCGAAGGCACGCAGGCTCCGCTGAAAACCCTTCGCCTAAGGTCCGGGAGCTGCCGGGACCTCGCGACGCTGCTTGCTGAAACTGTCCGGGTCCTTGGCCTCGGGGCGAGGATCGTGTCCGGATATCTCTATGACCCAGCGAGCATCCTCGTCGGTTCAACGCCGGGCGGATCGACCCATGCATGGGTTGAAGTGTTCCTCCCGGGCGCAGGATGGATCGCGTTCGATCCGACAAACAGGAGCATGGGTAGCGGCAACCTGATCCCGGTGGCCGTCGCGCGCGACATTACCCAGCTTATGCCTGTTTCGGGAACGTTTATCGGTCCTGCGGATGCATTCGTGTCGATGGATGTCGCCGTGGAAATCGCTTTGATCGCCTGATGGTGCGAGCGACAGACGAGAGCGGTTGAATTTTCCGTGGGCCGAACATAAACCCGGCGCGCTCTTGTAAAATCAGAACTTGCACCCATATATTGTTTATCGACCATTGCTTGTGATGTTGGTCCGGAGCTTCGCTCCCGTCGGATTCCTCTCAAAACATCGATCTTATCCCGCAAGGCATCGCGGGAACTACAACGATTGTTCTGAAAGGAAATCGTCATGACTACTGGCACCGTCAAATGGTTCAACTCCACCAAAGGCTTCGGCTTCATCCAACCGGATAACGGTAGCACGGACGTCTTCGTCCATGCGTCTGCCGTCGAGCGCGCCGGAATGCGTTCGCTCTCAGATGGCCAGAAGATCTCCTACGAGGTTATTCAGGACCGCAAGTCCGGCAAAAGCTCGGCCGAAAATCTTCAGACAGCTTAAGTTTTCATTCGCCCCGCTGACCACGGATGTACTGGCAGCAGAGCTGAGTGACTGTGAAAGGTCGGGTTAGCGCCCGGCCTTTTTGTTTTTGGCCGGCCTCTCCTCCGGCTTCGGTTCAACCGTCGACGTTTCGGATGCGTCCGAGCGACAAACCGAAAGAGGATTATCAGCATGACGAAGCAGGAGTTATTAAGCCGGAGAAGGTCTCCGCACGAGACAAGGCCGCGACCACCAGCCAAGTCGCGCGGCAGATCATTGACACGGAAGCGGCCGCGCGAATCCGCAAAACCGAGCGCTTGCGCGTATTACGAAAAGCGCATGCGAACGAGCTGAAATCAACTCGTCCCACTCGGCGCCGGAAGATGGCGTCCGCGGCAGCGTGAGGAGGGAATATCAGCGGGACCGGCGGTCGCGACCGACACTCTAACTGAAGGAGAGGATATGCCTCCCACCTATAGATTTTATTCGCCAAGCCCTTCCAACGCTGCACCAGCAGCGGTTGCTGTAGCGAGCTTCGTCTTTGTCCTGTTCTTGATCGCGGAGGGCTGGCTGTGGTGAACATATCCGTCGTGAAGCAGTCTCTTCTACGTAGGCTACTCAAAAGAGCAGACTATGCGACGCTTGATCTGAAGCCCGAAGCGGGAGCGGACCATGCGGCGGAGACCACTCTCATCGAGCAGATCCGGGCTGCGATGATTGCGCCGGATGACTATCCCGCCTCGACAGAAGTCGCGCAAAGGGCGGGCGAGCTGGCAGATCAAGAAACGATGTCTCGCAAGCAGGCTCAGCCCCTAGACGAGATGATTTTTATCGAGGAAAGCTGCGGACCGGAAAAGCAGATGGAATTCGCCACCAGCTCCAACGGCGACCGCTGGTTCGTATGCGATCAGAGCAAGGGTGAAGATGCCTTTGTTGTTGATTTCCACTGAGAGCTGACCCGGCGTTTCCACCGAGAAGTGACCCGCCTTTAGGTATCGTTTGTATTGGTCGTAGTGGTCAAGTTCCTGCGTTT
>NZ_JBNWCF010000013.1:0-190299 GCF_053522545.1 Rhizobium sp. 21-4511-3d
TGCGTAAACCCTGTAATCGTCATATGTCGAAGCCTCGTTCGGCAACAACATCAACAATCACGCGCTGATCCGGAAGGTGGGGTCAAAACACCGCTTACGGTCCAACAGCTTTTTTCCAGCATATCCGAGCCCGGCACCGAGACCTTCTTCAACTTTCTTTTTAGCCGTCCTTTCGGCGACTTCTTGGGCGATCCGAGCAGTCTTCTTCAATAGCCCTGGCTCGACCATCGGGCCCTTGAGGACCGCAAGAGTCGTTTCCAAGATAGCAATCAATTGGGCGCGCTCGATGTCCGTCAATGCGGCCTGGTCCTCGCTCAGATTCGTGGCCTTCGCCAACAGCACTGCCTCTTCAAGCCACTCTGAGACATCCGCGATAATCTCCTTTGCCTGTGATCCACGCCTTACATAGATCCACTGCTCGGTCCAAATCTGGATTGGCTCTGGAGGATTAGCGTCAGCGGCAAGATCGAGGCTATCGTTTCCAGATGGTGATGACTCGGCTCCTAGCTTATTTTCCAGGGTCCGCAGGTAGGTGCGTGTCCATTTGAGCGCGGCGATCATGACGCGTGCCCTGAGCTTTGCCTCGTGGTTTTTAAACTTGTTCGCCACTGAGGGGTTGAGGTCGAACGCATGGAGAATGCCTCTCGCGTCAAACGCCTCGTAGACTGACACGGCCTCCGGCACATACGTTACCGGCATCAACTTATCACCAACATCTACGGCCTGAAGTCTGCTGAGGCTTCGCCCAACAGCGGTTAACATCTCGCGGATTTCTTCTAGTGAAAAGCCAGGGTCGATCGACATGATGCCTTAATGGTTGAGTTGTGTTCGGCAGCAGGGTGGCACACTGGGGTTGAGGCTTCAAGCGGCAGCTAGTAGGCGCAGTCAGCCTGTTAGCATAGCCTGGGGCCTTGCTTTATGCCGACTTAAGGCCAGCCCTCACGCGCTCTCTGCCAGTGGCGATTACGGCCTCACCGCAGGACGTCTGTGAGGGCAGACTCGAAGGCAAGCTCTGTGGAATATCAACGGCAGGAGTATCCCTCCGCTCATCATTTCCTTTGGGGATCTAGCCCTTGGCTGCGGCAGAAGGCGGCCTCTAAGCTCATGATGATGATGGAGCTGAAACTATTATGCCTATTGCTCTAAGGCCCGCCCCCAGAGGCTATAGGGGCAAGTTATTTGGTGACGTCGAGTGGCAATTCAGCCGACTCAAGCCATCTTCGTCATGCGCTCTGTCGGCTGCGGGATCACCTTCTCGGTCACCGGCAGGGTGAAGCCAAGCTTCGCCAGGCTAACCTCCTCCATCGCTTTCGAGGCGAGCCCCTTCTTGCTCTGTGCCACCATAAGCCCATCATGCATGGGAAGAGCGACGACCTCCTCCGAAATGAGACGCAGTAATACGGCCACGAGTAGATTGCTTTCGGCCGCCATCAACTCGAAACCAATCTCTGTGTCGAGCAAAGGGGCAATCGCCGGATGGATTTCAACAATTGCGTTGCGGAACCGCGACATGCTCCAGCCCACCGGGAGCAGCGACGTGGCACCTTGCGGAAGCCTTCGTG
Organism: Rhizobium sp. 21-4511-3d; assembly: GCF_053522545.1. NCBI lineage: Bacteria > Pseudomonadati > Pseudomonadota > Alphaproteobacteria > Hyphomicrobiales > Rhizobiaceae > Rhizobium > Rhizobium sp. 21-4511-3d. The sequence continues at coordinate 1,563 of NZ_JBNWCF010000013.1, forward strand.
CCTTCGTCTCGCGAAAGAATAGTGAGGACAAGACCCGCTTTACTCCGTCCCTATGATCTTCCAGTCCCGGAATGGCGTAGAGGTCACCCTCAGGCGGCTCGGCTACCTGTCGTATATATGCCAGGCGAACAAACATTGACGAGAAATCTAGGTCTGCAACCGGTTCACCGCCAATTGTTAAGAGGTGGCGCTCAGTGCGCGGGAGATTTTCCCAGAAGCCGCCATAGATTCGACCATGCCGGTTAAAGCTCGGCGCATCTGTCGAGCTTGAGGCATCGAATCGCCGAGTGAGATGGATTGGTCCCGAGGCCTCCCCATTTAATTGGATGTTAGCTTTGGCGAGGGCTTCATTTATTGCAGACATTTCGGCATGTAACCGCACGGTCTCAGTGCTGTCTCGGTAGTCAACCAACAGCTTTTCATGCTCCGGACCAGCCTGCAGAATTATCGTCTCCCCTCCTGCTGCCCGTCCAACATCTACTCGTCTGATCCCATGCGCGTTCAGGTGCGACAGGAACTGCAAACTGGGAATAAGCTTCGTTCTCTGCTCCTTATAAACGGCCTCGATGACTTCGACATGGCCACATGCCGCTAACTCATCTGCCGCCCAGCGAACTCCATCAGGGGTAATGGGGTGGCGATCGTAGCGGCTCCGTTTTAATTTCCGGAGCGGAACCACGAGATCGCGACTACCAGCCGCCTCAAGGGTTGCCATGGCGAGGTTAGCTATCAACGTCTCGGTACAAGCCTTCCGCCTTGCCATCGCGTCTGCCCGGTGTCTCCTTCCGGGGGTGATCGGTGGAGGTTTCAGTGAGGAGAAAAGATCGGCTGCAAACTCGACAAGCGCGTCTCCTTCTGGCACCAGCCATGGGTCGAAATGACGAACGTCCTCTTTCTCGAATTGGTTGGGAGCACCGCTCTTCAAATTTATTCATCCGCCTTGTGTGTATGCATCTTGTTGACCAACATGTGCGTCCCCACCCCCGCTAGGTGATCAGGCGGCGGTGAGGACTTTGATCTATACCCCTACGCGCGCGCCGGGATGCGACGGATGGGGGCCGAAGCGCTCGGTACGCATTGCTATTATCTCGGGAATGGCTGCACGGGCGAGCGCATCGCAAGCCTTCTCCAACACCTCTCCGATCTTCCTCAGGACGTGTCCTGAAGAGCGTGGATAGGCGTGAAGCTCGGCTGGTCGCGTGCCACCCGTCAAGGGGTCCCAAACATCCCACTTGCTATGAGTGCCGCTCGCGAGCCTATGGATGGCCTTCGCTACTTGAACGATGCGGAACTCACGGGTGCGGTGGCTACCGAAATCATCCTCAATGAGGGCTGCGACCCCTAGATAGATGGCTACTAGCCGTCGCGTGGGAATTTCCGCCGCCCGTATGCGAGCGAAGGCAATCCGAGCCCGGTATTCCGCCGGTATGCCGCGCAAGTTCGTCGCAGGCGTAACGCGTCCGGAACCGGCCATGAAGTGTTCAAGCTCCCAATACGCGCCTCGATAGACCGGATCGTCCCGGTGCTCCTTGAGCCAGAGTTCGGCGCTTCGAATGTATGGTTGCAACTCGGAAGCCTTGTACGTGCCGTGCCAATGAGAACCGTGCCGAGCTTTCCGTTGAGTGTGATATCGGCAATAAAACGAGGAGCCGAAGCTGGTATTGTCCGCCACATCGCGACAGCAGCCAGGGATGGAGCATCTTCGTTTTACGAAACCGACAGTAGACGCCTCAATCATTGCTTAGCCAATGCATGGGCGCTCACTTTAAGCCGATCCAACCGAATCCTATCGTTGGATGATGAGTTCCTGGAAGTTATCTTCAGGTTACGCTCATCCCGGACCTTGTGGTACTGCTCAATAATGTCGGGGTTCGCTACTTTTCCGCCGGAATTCTTCCAACCTTTCCGCTTCCATTCATCGCTCAATCTGATGACGAATCCAGGGTAGTTTGAATCGCAGCATACCTCGATCTCAGAGTGCGGCGGGACAGCTTCGCAAAGATCGACAAGCCCCCGAAGATACGCGCGTTGCTCTGTGCTGTCAGTATCTGCGCCCGAGGCCGCAAAACGATAGGGCTCTTGCGATCCTTCTCTGTCCTCTAGCTCGACACTGACAGCGGAACGTCCGTTTTCTTGTTTGCTCGCCGAAATCCATCCCCGATACGAACCGGCAATCAAAAAGTGGGGTTGCTTCTCCGGATACTTCAGCATTCTCTCTTTCCATTCGTTTGCAGATAAACACCTAAGATTGCATTTAACAGAACCTCTGGGTTTCTGGCAATTAAAATCTAAAGACTAGCATCAATCTGATCTATTGTTACATTTCAGTATCTTATGATGACCACCCCCTACCGAAGCCCCTCCATACCACCCGCCATACCACCCTTCCCACCACGCCACCCCTACCCACCCACAAAACCACATACTCAACCCTAGGGGGCAGCCAAGGTGTAGGGGAAGGTTAGGGCAACACCGAGGCCTGCCCCTTATCCGGCACCTATCGAGACCGCCACCTCAAGGGCCCCCATTAGGACCACCCACCTCACAGGCACCCATCAGGACCACCCACCTACGGGTACCCATCAGGACCACCCACCTCACGGGTACCCATTAGGATCTCCGGTGGCAGGTCATCGAGCAAGATGGAGACGCCCTGGTGCCCCCCCCCGAGGGCCAGGGATCATGTGACCAACCCATTGCGTTGACGCCCAACTAGGGTAGAAGTGGCTTGAGCGCAGACGCGGCGTTCCGGGTCTTAGAAAGCCTGAGCTTAGCGGTATGGCATCCCACCGGAAGGGATGACCGATCCTTGACCTTCTCCAGGTCGGGGGGCCTTGGGCGTATGTCCAGGTTCACCGAACTAAAGGCCCCAGGGACAGGCTAAGCTCTGTTTTCTAACCCCCCGATCACAAGGGTCATGGAGGCTATGCTTGCGGGGGCGCCCCAGGCCAGTGCCTTGGTAGGTCAAAGATGACAGACAATCCAACTCTAGGGGCCTCGAAGCCCACCTCAGCGAACACCGCTCTCCCGCCTTCGGGTAAGCAAAGCCTCTCCCCTTTTGCGATCATTGGCCTGAGTGGCCTCGGAGCATTTGTTGGACTTGCCATCGTGCTCAACGCCACGAGGTTCGGGTCAGTGGGTAGATATCAACTGGCTGCCAGCTCAAACAGCAACACAGTCGTTCGCATGGACACCACCACCGGCGAACTATCGCTCTGCTATGGCTTCAGCCTCGTCAGGCCCAAATGTCTGCCTTGGGGACACGACAACCAACCGTTCAAGACCATCCCGGAGCCTGCACCGGCCGGTCAGCAGGGAGGCGGCGAATGAGAGCGCAATGGCCCACCAAAGCTTCAGTTCTTGTTGGCATTTCTCTACTAGCTATGGCTTCCTGCTCGGACGATGAGCTGACAGCCCGCAAGCACGCCTGTGCGGACTACGTTAAGTTCGAGGTGATGCTTCAGGAGGATAGGTCGCAATGCGTGACCGACGAGCAGACCTTCAAGGCCGCTGCAGACAAGATGGCTACTAGGATGGCAGAGAACGTTTATCCCATCTTGGTGGAAACGGCTCGGCGCACAGCAGCATCGGCCCGCAGGATCAACCCCGGCATATACCCAGAGCTTTCTGGTGACGTGGACTCTATTTCGGCATCTATAGACGGCGAGGGATTGCCGCCCCATTTCTATGTCGATATCGACCAGGTAACTTTCGCTCCGCCGACCGATAAGGGTGACGCTCCGCATAGCGCTTGGCAAATAGATGGCTTTCGCAAAAACATCGCGCACGATACATGGAAACTCAACATTTCCGGCATCGGTCCCCACGACTTTGAGCAGGCTAACGACGTTTGCCCTATTCTCGCCTATTCAAGCACGCTGCCAGGCTGCGGCGCCCGCGTGTTCGTAGACGTTGGACCCGGGCTAATCCCGGAAATGCCCGAATTGAAGGTGATGGCCATTGAATTTGCTCCACCGACAATCGACCAGGCCCGACAAATTCTTCTTGAAAACGAGATGGGCCGATGGCCGCCGAAACCAGCTAGCTAGTGCTGACTGCGTTCGAGCCTAAGGCGTCTTTGACTATCCGGAAGTAGCTGGCCCGACTTATACCGAGTTCTGTTTGTATTTGGGCGGGCGTTTTGCCATCACGCTTCAGGGCAAGCACCTTGTCGGCTTGTCGTCTAGCGGTCGGCGCCCTGCCTGTGTATTTGCCGTCTGCCTTTGCCTTAGCGATTCCTTCCTTCTGCCGCTCCAGCATCAGCTCACGCTCGAACTCAGCGATGGACCCTAGGAGGTTTAGCATGAGCTTCCCGGTTGGCGTCGATGTATCCAGGTTGAGGGCAAGTATTCGCAGCTCAACACCTTTTTCTCGGAGCCTTGCCGTGATCGCCACGAGGTCGGCCACAGAGCGGGCAAGGCGGTCAAGCTTGGTGACGACCAGAACGTCACCCTCACGAACATAATCCAGAGCACGCTCCAATTCCGGCCGACTGTTCGCCACCGAGGAGACTTCCTCCGTAAAGATCTTGATGCATCCTGCTGCCCGTAAATCGCGAAGCTGAGCTTCAAGGCCAGCCTTCTGGTCTGCCGTCGAAGTGCGGCCATAGCCAATTATCGCAGTCGTCATCGAAGCTCCTTGAGTCTCAATAGGATCAATTGGGCAGAATTAATGAGACTATCGGTATCAAAAGTCAATTCGATATCTATGTGAGACTATCTGGTAGACTTCGCGGAAGACTCACAAGGGCTTGCTCTATTGAGACGCGCTGTGCGAGAGGTCAGCATTCAACCAGCCAAAGGGAGGCGCAGCTTGGACCCGCAGATATGGACCTCTAAAGATATAATCACGACAGTCATAGCAACTGGAGTGATCGCGGCCGCGGCACGAGAAATCATCGAATGGGCCAAAGGAAGCCGCCGCAATGCAAGAGAGCTGAGCTATCTTAGTGTCGCAACCGCTGCAGCCCTCGACGGGTTTGCCATAGTGTGTAGGGACCTAGAGGAAAGCATGGAGGCTAATTACAAACAATATCGATCTGTGGGCTCAATTTCAATTCCAGCCCCACCTGAGTTTCCGGCAGATTGCGATTGGCGTTTGGTGGAGGCCGAATTGTTGAATGAGCTCTTCTCTTTTGCCAACAAGGTAAGACAAGCTCAGTCAACCGCGAGTTTCACCTCACATTTCGAGGGCGATAGATGGTCACACGTGACTGCAGTGAAAGATCTTGGAGGCGAGGCAAGGGCACTTGCGGCACGATTGCGTAAGGACATCGGACTATTTTGATGATTATGCCTTCGGCGGAAGACCCGCTTTAGGCGGCTTCGCTTCGACCCCTTTGTACTAGGTGCCCGGCGGTTTACTGGACGGAGCGGAAAAGAGCGTACGGCCGAGCCCGTAGGGAGGGCGCTTTGTGTTGGCATTTGATCCCAGTGGATGGGCACGGGGGGGAAAGAATGCAGCCGCTACTACGTGATCACGTCTCGCATAAGTGACCCCTAATTCCCTTCAGCGCTCTGCAGCGACATCCGGGCTTCACGGGACGATTGCACTCTGCGTGGCGATAAACGGACCATGCAAAAACACGATAGGTATTTTATGCGGTGGCTTCTCTTATTGGTTTTCTTCTTGAGTGTTAAATCGGTCGCGGCGGTTCAATACAGCCCAAGCGATGCAACTTTGACAGAAGTACGTGCAGAACAGCGGTCCGAAGCTGACCTCCAGGCACAGCAGGATATGGTGAAGTATACTGCCTGGGCCGTTGGCACCGCGGCGGCATCGGGAGCGATAGGAGCACTGACCCTACTAGCTCTCTGGTGGTCACTAAGACAAGCCGAACGCGCGCTCAGCCAAAGCCGCGACGCCGAGAAGGCAACTCGGGAACGGGATCAGGCCAGCATTCGCGCGTATGTGCATGTTGACAAGGTCACCCTGGGCTCCGGCGGGAGGCCTATCCTGCACTGCAAAAACACCGGTGCCACGCCAGCAAAGTTCTTTGCGGTGGGGGCAGACATCAAGAGAGTGCCATATGGGGAAATCTCACGAAGCGCAGTCTTGGGAAATTATGAGATGAAAGCGTGGCCAGCGCTAGGCGGAAGTTCCGAGCTTACCGTGAACGTCCAGCCGACGCGTGGTGAAGAACTGTTGGAGGAGTTTGTCCTGAGAGGAGGGTTCGCTCCAAGAGAGTGCTTGGTTATAGTTGGTCGCGTTGTCTATGCGGATATCTTTGACTCCAAATTTGAAACAGGCTTTGTATTTTACACGCGTAGTGGCCAACAGAGTGGAAGCTTTAGCCGGCCGGTGAACGGGCTGCCCGCTTTCCGCGAACTCAGCGCTGCCGAATGGTCCGCTATCTCAGAGCAGCCTCCGGAAGCCGATGCAGGAATGGCTTAGCGCGTCAGCCGTTTATTTATTGTCCACTTGCCGTCAACGCGGGCTAAATACTGGAGGGTGTAAAACTGAATGTTTGACGAAGCGGATTTGCCTGACGACGTCCTAGAGCGAGCAACAATGTTGGAGGGCATTCTGGTGGATGCCGCCACTGGAGGGTCCAGTGATGCCGCGGCCTATGAGTTTCTGCGGCGGGACTTCATACAGCGTGACGACCTGAAGGCATTGCTGCCTACCTTTGTGCGGTCGTATCGCAATTTGTCAGCTTTCTGGGGGTGGATAAAGTTTGCGGCTAGCACCTACGCAGAGCGTCGAAAGATAATTAGCGAGGCTTTCACGCCTCTGATGGATCACCTGGAGGGAAGGAAGAATGCACCCGGTGATGCGGAGATGTCCGATGCGTTGGAGACCTTCGATGCAGAAGGTGTCCACGTGGTCTGGAATAAGGCCCTGTCACGGCGGACCTCAGACCCCGAAGGCGCCATAACAATTGCCAGGACACTATTGGAGACGGTCTGCAAGCGTATTTTGGACGAAAGAGCTGTGCCCTACAATGACACGGAGGACCTTCCAAAACTGTACGCGACGACCGCGAAAGCTCTCAACCTTGCTCCAAGCCAGCACTCGGAAGAGCCAATCAAGGCAATCCTCGGCGGGGCAATGAATTTGGTTAACGGGATCGGGACTTTGAGGAACAGGCTTTCGGATGCACACGGGCGAGGCGGCAAGCTACCTGTTCGACCATCGCCTCGCCATGCAAGCCTCGCAGTGAACATTGCGGGAGCAGTGGCGACGTTCCTGGTAGAGACCCATCGCACCTAACGGAGAGGCATCCGGGGCTAAATCGCTGTCGATCCGTAACCAACCCTGTCCAATGCTTGCCCCTGTATTTCTCCGGCTCGGGTGCTCACGGTATTGAGCATGTCAGGATGGCATGGACACTATCCACTCACCAACGCCAGGCGTGGGAAGTAAACGGAGAATGCTTTCTTTACTTCGTTCCAGGCGTCGATATCGTGGGCATGCTTCCACTTTACGGTATTCAGCACCTCGTACCCGGCGGCCTTGAGTTCTTCCGCAAGCACTTTCTCAAGCGCACCAACCATATTTCGAATTGGCACATGCAAAGCCATCAGGGCCGTTCGATCAGCACCGCTTTCACCCATCACCTCATCAAAAAGAGGTCCATGTGAAATTAGCTGAAAGTTAGCACAATCCTCGGCCTCTAAGTCTCTAGCCTTTAGATGTTTCCGTAACGCGTTCTGATTGGAGGAAAAACCTAAGTGTTGGCCCATTCGAGTGAACGGAGCAGTTGCGTAGGGGCTGGAATTGTCGCCTGTGCGCCCGACATACAGAAACTCGCCCTTAGGAGTCTCCACACGCCAAACATAGAGCCAGAAGCCCCTTTTCAGTACGGCAACAGGAAGAGTGATTACTTGCGTGCTTGGTTCCAACCCTACTATCCTCACCACATGATTGGCCGACGCCGCCGTGTAACAACGAAGGCAAGCTTGCCACCATATTCACGCAGATGGTTGTCCGTTATACGGTACCTGCGCCGGGTTCGAGACTTATGACGCTTTTGACACTCAGGAAATCTCGTCTCGGTCGCTCATAAAGCTCGCCCGCTAGAGCAATTCGTCCTCCGATCTTGAAAGCCGGATTAGCTCTTAGAGCGGCAAATGCCTCGCGAGTGAAGCTGCATGTAGTGACAGCACCTGCAGGGACCCTGATCAGAATAGTCGCACTAGGCGCATTGATTTCAATTATCGCTCCCCAACGATCCGCACTGACATGGTTCGAGTTTTCGTAAGAAGCCCTGACGATGTCTGCTCGCTCGCGACTGATTGATATGCGCTGCAACTTGTCTCCATTTTGTGTAGAGAACGTTACATTCGAATAGGGAGTTTCATCCGAAGGCAGCAGGTGCTTTATGTTCTCATAGATGCTCTCTTCATCGTCATCACTTTCAATACGCGCTCGTTCAGGTGATTCAACTAACTCAGCTACTTCGGCGAAAAATTCATTTTTATGATTATTGGCGCCGATCCTAAGTTCATCGCGTGTCAGGTCGCGATTGTTTTGGGCTTGACGAAGGCGATTGAGATTAAACGTCGGTTCTTTGATAGAGACCATCAAGCTTCCGAGTGCAGGGTCGCCTACAAGGAAATCAAACGTCGACGTTTTCATGCCGCGTAGTGACGGAGGCATAACCACGTTCCGTGCGAAACCTTGGACGCTTCCGAGTAGCTTCATCAACGTGGAGTAAGGAATATGATCCCTATTCAGCTGTTCGCCTCGAAAATAGATAGAAAGGAACGCGTCCTTTTCTTGGAGAACGTCAGGGCACTCGCCTAGGTGTTCAAAGACGCCAACATTGCGTTCGGGTAACCGATCCGCCAACTCTGTAGGCGACGCCTTGAACTCTCTCGTAACATCATATTTGCCGTTCGCATAAACGACGTAGTTGTCAATCTGCGCTTCGAATGCGCCTCGGATGGATAGCCGTCCGTCTATGAGACCCTCAATGTTTCTGTCGTCGATGTAACAGGAAATAAACTCATGTCCGTCATCGGTTTCGTCGGTTTTCAAGAAAAGGCTGCTAAACAGCCCTATTTTGGCAACGAAGAGTATTGGCTCATCGAATTGGTAAAGTGTCTTGACAATATTTATCTTGTAGAGCGTATCAGCCGCCATCATTGGTTACTCGGATCGATAACAATCTCGCACGTATTAAGCAGATTGGACCCATGACTTTTCCAAAATGTGTGATGTTCGGGCTGTGGTTTGCTTGGGGTACTTTTCAGACAGCCGTCATTGCTCGTGATAGTGAATTTGATAATGCGCTTCTTTCGAAAGAATTTATATGCCTTGAGCGCATGCTCCACTGCTTTCATATGCGGCCAAACTGACAAGCCCCAACTCTCGCAAGCACTTTTGTCGGTGCCATCCCTACCCCGTTCAGCGAACGATTGGAAATCTCTCAAGGTAGGTTGGCGGCCATCAATGGCCTTGTAGAGATCGGCATCAAGTTCCTCTGCATCGCACGGCGGGCAGCTAAGGGGGAGATCGTCGTGATATTGCAGCATTGGTGATCCGTTAAAACGCGCTGTTATGCGTACTGCTTTATCCCGCTATAGTCGAGTGGGCGCGACAAAGAAATTCCCGCATAAAGGGCAGCGACATTACGTGGCACGAGCGCGCCGCGGATGGCTCTTCGCTATGCGGCAGACGATTTCGCTCTACACCAACTGGCAAGCTGGGCAGTTGGACCTTTTCCATCTGCATCACAAGAACGAAAGCTGCAACAAACCCTTGTAACAACCGTTTTCATCGGGCAAATATTATGTAATAAAATCAAGCCAGAGAAGGGAAAAATGCGCAGTCCTCTTCTGGGCACCATTCCCATTGAAAATTAGCAGCTTAAGCCGATACCAACGGCTTTTTCAGTCTGCTGTTTTCTCCTCCTCACCACCGCAGATATCGTGATCCGATGATAGCACCGAGTGCCGTTACGACGGCGGTGGCGGTCGTGTACCAGGTCGCCAGGAAAAGCGGGCTGTCGTCGGGGCAATGCCAAGCGTAGAGCGCTGCGGCAAGGCCGGCCGAGGCGAGACCTGCGACGGCACCGCCGAGGGTGGGGTTCTCAGGCGCAGCATTCTTCAGCGCCCAGAGAAAGCCTGCGAGCGGGGCCAGTGACAATACCGGGATGAAGAAGACGCAGAAGGCGGCGTTGCGGCCGAGCAGCGCTGCGCGCCAGGCGTCTTCCGGAATGGCCGTCAGTTCCGTTGCGACGCCGGCGATCACCAGTGCCAGCGGCAGCAGCAGAGCCAGGGACGCAAGCTTCAAGGGAACGCCGGGGCGGCCGATCCGGAAGACGAGGCCGCAGGCGGTAACGGCGAGCGTCAGCGTGGTGACGATCTTGAAGAGCACGCGGGCGGTTTCGATCGCCGTTCCCATGTCGCGGCGGATGCCGATGGTGGAGAGCAGCAGAACCGCCGAGACGACGACGCCCGCCACGAGCGCGCGGCTGAGCAGCGGACCGAGGCGGGATCGCACCGGCGCATCGGCGGCAAGCATGCTGATCAGGTCATCGGTCTTCACGCGTCTCACTCCGGTATAGGGCCGCCAGCGCCTTCAGCGCCCGGTGCAGGGAAACACGCACCGCACCCTCTGTCATCTTCAGCCTCTCGGCCGTCTCGCGGATGCCCGCCCCCTCGATCGAGATCGAGCGGACGATATCGCGTTGCGGGTCTTTCAGCCGCTCCAGCATATGTTCGGCATCGAGCCGGTCGAGATTGCCCGCCTGCTCTTCCGCCTCAAGCGTCGCCATCACGTCGTCGATCGGCACGTCGATATGGCGGCCGCGGCGGCGCAGGCTGTCGATCAGCTTGTTGCGCACGATCGTCGACAGCCACGGGCCGATCGGGCGTGCCGGATCCCACGTGCCGCGCTTCAGATGCACCGCAAGCAGGACTTCCTGCACCACATCTTCCGCTTCGCTCGCCGGTGCGCCGAACTGATCGCAGCGGCGGCGCGCCATGGCGCGCAGGTGCGGCGTGACGGCGGAAAGGAAGCGATGATAGGCCTGCGTATCGCCATCCACGGCGCTGCGCATCCAGCCTGCCCATTCCTCTTCACGCGCCGAATGTTTCATCCGACATAATCCTCTACGGAGGGCCACACGTTTTTGTTACCGCCCGGGCAGAAATATTTCAGACAGGCCTCACACGCCTTTGTTTTCAGGCTTTTCGCTTGCCATCGCGTAAACGGCAAGGGCGCGTCCCGTAAAAAAATCGTGGAGCCGTGTAACAACAGCCGCCATGCCTCCGTAGCCCTCAGTGCAAGCCAATCACGGCTCGCCATTCTACGGAGATGAAACAATGAAGAACAGCATCGTTACGCTCGCACTGGCAGGCTCCATCGCTTCGGCGCTCGCAACCATCGCAGCCCCCGCTGCCTCGGCCGCCGACAGCAAGGAGAAGTGCTACGGCGTTGCCCTCAAGGGCCAGAACGATTGCGCCGCCGGCAAGCACGATTGCGCCGGCAAGTCGACTGTCAGCTACGACAAGATGTCCTTCAAGCTGGTCCCGGCCGGCACCTGCACGTCGATGAAGACGCCGAAGGGCCATGGCATGCTGACGCCGGCCTGATCGGCCCCACCGCCCCCAGAAACCAAGAGACACCGGAGAAGACCATGACCAAACTCCCCGCCACCGTCTTTGCAGCCTCGGTCGCCACCGCGCTGACGCTGATCGGCAGCGTCCAGACCGCTTCGGCTCAGGATGCCGCCAAGGAGAAGTGCTACGGCATCGCCCTCAAGGGACAGAACGATTGCGCTGCCGGCCCCGGCACGACCTGCGCCGGCACGGCGAAGATCGACTACCAGAAGAACGCCTGGAAGCTCGTTCCGGCCGGAACCTGCACGTCGATGAAGACGCCCGATGGCACCGGCTCGCTGACGCAGGGCCCAGCTCCGGCCTGATCCGGTTGCAGACAGCAGGCGGCGCCGAGACGGCGCCGCCAACCCAACTTCAGGAGAGACAGGATGAAACCCTCCGCATTGCCCCGCCGTCCCGGCATCGGTTTCAAGCCCGAACATTTTGCCAGCATCATCACAGCACCCCAGCCGGTCGGCTTCTTCGAAGTGCATGCCGAGAACTATATGGGCGCAGGCGGCCCGCCGCATGCGCAGCTCGGCAAGCTGCGCGAGGACTATGCATTGTCGATCCATGGCGTCGGCCTGTCGATCGGCTCGATGCAGCCGCTCGATCAGGATCATCTGCAGCGGCTGAAGACCGTCTGCGACCGCTATGAGCCGGAGAGCTTTTCGGAGCATCTCGCCTGGTCGACGCATGACACGGTATTCCTCAACGACCTCCTGCCCCTGCCCTACACATCCGAAACGCTGTCGCGCGTTGCGGATCATATCGACCAGGTGCAGGGCACGCTGAAGCGACAGATGCTGCTTGAGAACCCGGCAACCTATGTTCTGTTCGAGGAAAGCACGCTCGAAGAGACCGAATTCCTGGCGGAGATCGTCAGGCAGACCGGATGCGGGCTGCTGCTCGACGTCAACAACGTCTTCGTCGCCTCCACCAATCACAACATGAACCCGCGCGACTATCTCGCCCGCTTCCCGGTGCAATGGGTGCGCGAGATCCATCTCAGCGGCCATTCGGAAACGACGGATGACGAAGGTGCGCCACTGCTGATCGATTCGCACGACACGCCGGTCAAGGACCCGGTATGGGCGCTCTACGAAGAACTGATTGCCCGGACGGGGCCGATCGCCAGCCTGATCGAATGGGACAACGACGTGCCGGAATGGCCCGTCCTGCGCTCCGAAGCCGAGGCCGCGGGAGCTATCCTCGATCGCGCCGCGCGGCTGCGGGCGGCCTGAGGCGTGTCATGGCTACCATCACACAAGAGCAATTCGCGGCAGCGCTACGGGATAGCGCGCTGCCGGTTCCCGAGGGGATCGCTGCCTGGAATGCGGCACGCCCGCTGCGGCGCTTCGGCGTCTATCGCAACAATGTCATCTCGGGGCTGATCGGCGCCGTCGCATCGCGCTTTCCGGTTGCCGAGGAGATCGTCGGCGAGGAGTTCTTCGCCGGCATGGCCTACGAATTCATCTGTCTGCATCCACCGCGCTCGCCGCTTCTGCTTTCCTATGGCGACGGCTTTGCCGATTTCGTCGAGGCTTTCGAGCCGGCACGGGAAATCGCCTATCTCGCCGATGTCATCCGGCTGGAAGCGGCGCGCGGCAGTGCCTATCACGCGGCAGATGCGGCGCCGCTCGCCGCCGATCGTCTGGCGCTGCTCGAAGAAGGGCAGCTTGCGTCGCTGGTGTTAACGCCGCACCCGTCCGCATCGATCCTCCGCTCCGTCCATCCAATGGTGACCATATGGGCGATGAATGCCGGTGAGATGGCCTTTGCGCCGATCGACGACTGGCACAGCGAAGATGCGCTCGTCGTCAGGCCGCAGATGATCGTCGAAGTACACCGGCTGCCGCCCGGAGGTGCTGCATTTCTCGAAGCATTGTTCAGCGGCGCGACGCTTGCTGTCGCCGCCGGCGCGGCCTTTGCCGCGGCGCCGGATTTCGACCTTTCTGCCAATCTTGCCGGAGCGCTGCAAGCCGGCGCCTTCTCGGACCTTTCGACAGGAGATGACCATGAATGAGGATATGACGCTTGCCGCGCCATCGGGCCGCGGCCTTGCCTATCGGGTCCACAGCCTGATGACGGCTTTCGGGATGATCCCGCACGATCTGATCGCGACGGTCGCCCGGCTTTCGATCGCCGCCGTGTTCTGGCAGTCGGGGCAGACGAAGGTGGATGGCTGGCACGTCACCGACAATGCCGTCTATCTGTTCCAGACCGAGTACAAGCTGCCCTTCGTCGATCCGTGGCTGGCGGCGCATCTGGCGGCCTTTGCCGAGCACTTCTTTCCGCTCTTGCTGGTCATCGGTTTCGCCAGCCGCCTTTCAGCGCTGGCGCTACTCGGCATGACGCTTGTGATCGAGATTTTCGTCTATCCGGATGCATGGCCCACCCATGGGACATGGGCTGTCTGCTTTCTGGTAATCATCGCCGGCGGGCCGGGGCGGCTTTCACTCGATCATCTGATTGCGCGTTATTTTGCACGCAGCACCTGATCAGCGCACCGGCTGATAGTGGCCACGCAGGGGAACCTGCGTGCCCTGGCTGATCTGGCCATCGCGATCGCAGACGTAGACGATCGTCGGCATGCCGCCGGAACGGAAGATCCAGTCACCGTCGCGGCGGACATGGCCGGTCTCGGTGTGGCAGGCATATTGCTCTTCATCCTTCTTGTCAGGCTGAGCCTTGACGCCAGGAAGATCGGTATAGGGATAGAGCGGCTGAACATCGGCCTTGCCCGCGCGCGCCCAATCGGTCGCCGAGGCCTGCAGCGGCAGAATGGCCGCAAAGGCGAAGGCGGCAATCACGATCGACGGCAGGATGCGCATGTTCATTTCTCCCGGCATTGAGCCATGGAACCTGTCTTCTGATGTAGGATGAAGACGGGGCCGCATCAAGCGCGGCGGAAATATCCGCGGATGACAGGATGGGCGAAGAGCGCGGCCATGATGGCAAGTGCCGCACCCAGCGCGAAACCGCCGAAAAGCCCGCCGATCAGGCCCGCGATCATCAGCGTCTTCTTGCCGGGACCATCCGGTTTTACCGGCGGCTCCGCCTGCGAGATCACGCGAATATTACTCTGCGGCAGGTTCTGTTCTTCGGCCGTCAGGCTGGAGCGCTTCAGCAGCGTCTCGTAGATGTTGCGAACGGCGGTCGCCTTGCGCTGCAGCTCGTTGAGCTCGACCTGCTTGTCGGAAGCTGTCGCCTGCAGCGCCTTCTGGATATTCAGTTCCTTGGAGACGGCGTCTTCCGCCTTCTTCGCCTGGTCGTACTCGGTCTTCGCCGAGGTCACCATGCGCTGCAGTTCGCCCTTGATCTCGTCCTGGATGCTCTGCAGCGAGGAGCGAGCGGCCTGGAGGCGCGGATGACGGGCACCCATCTGGCTTTCGAGGCTGCCGACGATGGCCGCCTGCGTCGCATATTGCTGGCGCAGGCTGGCGAGAGCCGAATTGACGGAGGAAGCGCCGCTGTCGTTCGGGCCGCTGGCGACGATGGCTTCGAAGCTCATGTTTTGCGCAGCGTCGGCGCGGGCCTTAGCCTGGATCGTCTTGTCCTGCGCCGTCACGAGCAGCGTATTGAGAGAGGCGAGGCGCTGGTCGGAGATCAGCTTGCCGTCGGTCTCCGACATGTCGTTGTCGGCGCGGAAGGTCTCGACCGCCTGTTCGGCATCCTGCACTTGCTTGCGCAGGTCGGTCAGGCGGGTGTCGAGCGTTGCGGTGGTGTTCTCGTAGAGGCCGGTCGAGGCGCTGCTTTCCTCCTGCATGAAGGAGGCGACGACCTGGTTGGCCAGTCTGGCGGATTTTTCGGGGTCGTGGGTCACGGCTGTCAGCGACACGACATAAGTGCCGGTCTGGCGGGCGATGGTCAGCGACTTCTGCAGCGCGGTGATGACGGCCGCGTCATCGGTGCGGCCGCCGTTGAAATCCGGGTCCTGATTGAGTTTCAGCGTATCGGCGACACGCTTCAGGACGTTGCCGGAGGTCAGGATCTGCACCTGGCTGTCGATCATCGAGGAGATCATCTCCGGCGAGATCGTCGATTGCTGGGCGGCCGGATCAGCCAGGCCGATCTGCCGCGGATCGAAATAGAGGCTCGTCGTCGCCGTGAATTTCTGCGGCAGCATCGGCAGGACCGCCGCACCGGCAACCGCGCCGAGGACGGCCAGACCGGCAATCATCAGCTTGCGGTTCCAGATCGCGAAGATCGCCGAGCGCACGTCAAGCAGCGGCTCGTCGGCGGCAACGACAGCAACCGGTGCGGCTTCGACGCGAGGGCTTGCGGCAACAGGCTCGGTCACGGGCGGCAGCGGCGGTGGGGCAGCGGGCTCTTCGTGGCGGATCTGCGGTTCGGGAGCGGGTGGCGGCGGCGATGCCTTGGCAAAGTCGGACGGGCGCAGGACGGGGGAACGCGGGCGCGCGGCCTCAGGCGCAGTCTGCGCAGGCTCGTAGCTTCGCCAGCCCGGCAAGCGGCTTACCCTGTTCCTGTCGAATTGGCTCATCAGCGCTCTCGTCACCCGCCGGCAGAGTGCAGCGAGGGTAGGCGAATTTTAGAAATCCTTAGCTAACGGACCGTTAAGATGGAGGCACCGATATTAGCCGCCGCTGCTGAAACCACGGGAAAGCAATTGAGAGCCTCATCCTCCAAATGGCGCCGCCTGCTGACGATCGCCGCGACACTGCTGCCCTTGCAGGCGCATACGGCCGGAGCTGTGGCGCCCTGCCTTCGCGGCATCAACCTTTCCGGCGCCGAATTCGGCGAGCCGGGCGGCACCGTCTTCAAGGATTACGCCTATCCTTCCGAGGAGACGATTGCCTATTTCCAGAAGAAGGGCATGAACACCGTTCGCCTGCCTTTCCAATGGGAACGGCTGCAGCCGGAGCTCGGGCAATCGCTGAACGAGGACGAGTTGCAGCGGCTGAAGGATACGGTCGCGCTGCTGCGCAAGCACAAGATGACGATCATCCTCGATCCGCATAACTACGCCTATTACAAGAAGGTGCAGATCGGCACGGCGCCGGTGACGACGCTTGCCTTTGCGGATTTCTGGACGCGGCTTGCGGCCGAGTTCTCGGACCAGCCGGATGTCGTTTTTGGCCTGATGAACGAACCGCACGATATCTCCGCCAAGAAATGGCTGGAGGCGGCCAATACCGCGATCCGCGGCATCCGTGCCGTCGGCGCCAACAACTATATCCTCGTACCCGGCACGCGTTGGACCGGCGCGCATTCCTGGCAGAGCGGCGATGACGACGCCAACGGCACCGTCATGCTCGGCATCAAGGATGCCCGCAAGAATTTCGGCTACGAGGTTCACCAATATTTCGACAGCGACTCCTCCGGCACCAAGGACGAATGCTCCGGCAACGACAAGGCCAAGCAGGCAATCCTCGATATGTCGGACTGGGCGCGGAAGAACGATACCAAGCTGCTGCTCGGCGAATTCGGCGTGTCGCAGGCACCCGAATGCGTGGCAGGCTTGAAAGACGTGCTCGGCGCGATGCAGGACGATGGCGATGTCTGGCTGGGCTGGACCTATTGGGTGGCCGGAGACTGGTGGCCCGAGACCGAACCACTGAACGTCCAGCCGCATGACGGCAAGGACCGCAAGCAGCTGGCCGCGCTACAGGCCGCCGCCAAGGCACCGGCGCCCGACAAAGCTGCCTGCCGGCTGATGGCGGAGTGACCGCTATGACCGAGGCTGGCATTGCACCGAAGGAGCCGATCCAGTGGGGCGTTCTTGCCGCTGGCGTGCTTGCGGTGACCTACAATGCCATTCTCGCCTTCATCAATCACAACATCATGCCGCTCTCGCCCGCCTATGTGGTGATGAGCGAAATGCTGATCCTCGCCTACAGCTTCGCCTTCATCCTGCGCAAAGGCATATTCGAAGAGGACCTTGCGCCGCTCGGCTATCTGCTGGCGACGATCCTGCTGACGGTCTACGTCATGGTGATCAACCGGTCCGGCTATATCGACCATCTGCGCAACATCCTGATCGTCTTCGCCTTCGTCGTCATGGGGCGCTGGACCAACGAACGGACCCTGAAGCTTGTCTTCAAGATCTGCTGTATTGCCGTGCTTTCGGTGCTGATCTGCGAGATCGTCTCGGTCACCGCCTATGTGGCGCTTTTCCATCCGGCCGAATATTTCGAGAATACGCGCGGCGTGCCGCGGGCGACCTATAGCGACCTCGGCCTGTTTCGCGGCGCGCTCGGCTTTCCTGACCGCTTCTCCTTCGGGATCATCGACCACCGTTCCTCCTCGATCTTCCTCGAACAAGTGTCGCTCGCCAATTTCTGCGGCGTGATGGTGATCTATCTCGTCAGTTTCTCCAACCGCTTGAGGCTTGGCGACCGGTTGATCTTCATCGCGACGGTTGTGCTGATCCTGCTCACCAACGACACGCGCACGATGCTGATCTTCAGCATCGTCTGCCTCAGCGGCTATGTCATCTATCCCTGGCTGCCGAAGATCCTCGATTTCCTGATGATGCCGGGGATCATCGCCATCGGCTTCATCATCCACGCCTTCAAGCCGAATGCCCACGACGACGATTTCGTCGGCCGCATCAGTGGCACGATCCGCAGTATCAACGCGATGGACATCCCGGCGACACTCGGTCTCGAGCTCGAAAAGGGGCTGGGCTACGTCGATAGCGGCTATGTCTTCATCACATACAGCGCAACGATCTTCGGACTGATCCTGTTCTGGCTCTTCGTCTCCTTCTTCCCGGCCGGGCAGACACCGAACCAGAAGCGGCTCTGCCACTCGCTGTCGCTCTTCATGTTCCTGAACCTGATGATCGGCTCGACCGCGATCTTCTCGATGAAGACGGCCGGGCTTGCCTGGCTGCTCGTCGGCTTCCTGAAGGTCAATGAGGGAAAGCAGCGCGCTGCATCTCCTATTTCCGTTCCGGTGGCTGCCGCAGCCCGGTAGCTGCGCGGCGGGGATATGCGACGGCGCAGGCGGAACGGACTTTCCCTAAGGCTAGCGTCATTTATATGAGCATCGACAGGATGCGGGGTCTTGCAAGCGCTTGATGGCTTCCCTTGCAAAATGTTGCACGAATGAAAGAGCCGCGGCCTGTTCGGCGGGCGGCGTTTGATCTAAGCAGCCTGCCGGCGAAGCCGTGAGAGGGAAGACGGACATGACCAATTATGTTTTGACGGTGACGTGCAAATCAACGCGCGGGATCGTGGCGGCAATTTCCAATTATCTTGCCGAGCAGGGCTGCAACATCGTCGACTCCAGCCAGTTCGACGACCTCGACACGGGCAAGTTCTTCACCCGCGTCAGCTTCATCTCCGAAGAGGGCGTGAAGCTGCCGGCGCTCGTCGAAGGCTTCAAGCCGATCGCCGAAAAATTCGAGATGGACGCCGAGATCCATGACGGCCAGAGCCGCATGAAGATTCTGCTGATGGTCTCGCGCTTCGGCCATTGTCTGAACGACCTGCTCTACCGCTGGAAGATCGGCGCGCTGCCGATCGACATCGTCGGCGTCGTCTCCAACCATTTCGACTACCAGAAGGTCGTGGTGAACCACGACATCCCCTTCCACCACATCAAGGTGACGAAGGAAAACAAGCCGCAGGCGGAAGGCCAGTTGCTCGATCTCGTCGAGCAGACCGGCACCGAGCTCATCGTGCTCGCCCGCTACATGCAGGTTCTCTCGGATGCGATGTGCCGGAAGATGTCTGGCAAGATCATCAACATTCACCACTCGTTCCTGCCGAGCTTCAAGGGCGCCAACCCCTACAAGCAGGCCTACGAGCGCGGCGTGAAGCTGATCGGCGCGACGGCGCATTACGTCACTGCCGATCTCGACGAAGGACCGATCATCGAGCAGGACACGGCGCGCATCACCCACGCGCAGTCGGCAGACGACTATGTCTCGATCGGCCGCGATGTCGAAAGCCAGGTTCTGGCACGGGCGATCCACGCCCATATTCACCACCGCGTCTTCCTGAACGGCAACCGTACGGTGGTGTTCCCGGCGAGCCCGGGCTCCTATGCATCCGAACGTATGGGCTGATTGCGCCCGAAAGGCGTGTTGCCATACGCTTGCCCATAGCATGCATTCGATTATCTGCTTAGTGTGAATAATCGAATCATGCCCTGGGGGATGCGATGACCGATGAAGCGCTCACCGATCGTATGGAACTGCCGCGACCGGACGTGACACCGGAAGAAGCCTTAAGCATCCTCGAAACCCACTATGGATTGTCGGGCACGATCAGCGAGCTCGGCAGTCAGCAGGATCGCAATTACCGGCTCGATACCGGCAATGGCCGCTTCGTCCTGAAGATCTGCCACATGGCCTACGAGACGCTCGAGCTCGAGGCGCAGAACGCGGCGATCCACCATCTCAATACGATCGAAGGCGCGCCACGCGTTCCGCATCTGCTGACGTCAACCGATGGGCAGGCGATCGTCGCCGTCACCGTGCGCGACCAGACCTATCAGGTGCGTGTTCTCGAATATCTCGAAGGCGAGAGCCTGACGCATCGCAAGCATCTGCCGAAAAGCACGGTGGCAGCACTTGGCGCACTCTGCGCCCGGCTGGCGAAGGCGCTTGCCGATTTCGAGCATCCGGGCCTGGAGCGCAGTCTGCAATGGGACCTGCGCCGCGCCGGTCCCGTCGCCGTTCAACTGCTGTCGGCGATTACCGATAGTGCGGCCCGCGACCGTATAGCCAAGACGATGGTGCTGGCCGTGCGCCGCATCCAGCCACTTGCCTCGTCGCTTCGCGTTCAGGCCGTGCATCACGACGTCACCGACGACAATGTCGTCAGCCTGCCGGACGCGCATGGGCGGCTGATCCCTGATGGCGTCATCGATTTCGGCGACATCATCCGCGGCTGGCTGGTCGGCGACCTCGCGGTCACCTGCGCCTCGCTGCTGCATCATGCCGATGGCGATCCGCTCTATATCCTGCCGGCGATCAAGGCTTATCACGCGACCTATCCGCTGACGCCGGAAGAGCTGAAGGCGCTGTGGCCGCTGATCGTCGCCCGCGCCGTGATCCTGGTTGCTAGCGGCGAGCAGCAGATTTCGATCGATCCTGAGAACGATTACGCGCGCAACAATCTGGAGCATGAGCGCATCATCTTCGACACCGCGATGTCCGTGCCCTTCGAGCTCATGGAAGCGGCGATCCAGAAGATCGGCGGCATCGAGCAACCGCTACCGCAGAATTCGGGCTGGCAGGCGCTATTGCCCGAGATCAATACAGCCGACATCGCCTATCTCGATCTCGGCGTTCAGAGCCGCCACTTCGCCGGCGGCAACTGGCTGAATTCCGAGATGGACTGGCGCCTGCTTGCCCGCGTCGCCAATGACAGCGGCGTTGCCGCAACGCGCTACGGCGAATACCGGCTGTCGCGCGCCAGCACGCTGAGCGCCAAGCCGCATTCGACCTTCGCTCTGCATAGCGACATCTGCCTTTCCGGCGGCAATCCAGTCGCCGCGCCTTTTGCCGGCCGGATCGATTTCCGGAACCATCATCTGGTGCTGATCGGCGACGGCATCAGCCTGCATCTCGACGGCATCGAGCCATCCGCCGAGGACGGCGCCGAGGTCGAGGCGGGACAGACGATCGGCACGGTTTCCGGCGACAGCAATTCGCTCGGCGGGCTGCGCATCCAGCTTTGCACCATCAGCGGCTTGGAGCCGCCGCTCTTTGCGACGGCACACGATGCCGACGCATGGTCGGCAATCTGCCCCTCCCCCTCGCTGCTGCTTGGCAACAACTGCAATGCCCCAAGGCCCGATACGGCAGCGCTGCTGACGCGGCGCAAGGCACATTTCGCCAAGCCGCAGAAGAACTACTATGACGCTCCGCCGCAGATGGAACGCGGCTGGAAGGAGCATATGTACGATGTCGAGGGCCGCGCCTATCTCGACATGGTCAACAATGTCAGCATCCTCGGCCATGGCCATACCCAACTTGCCGATGCGATCGCCGACCAGTGGCTGAAGCTCAACACCAATTCGCGTTTCCATTATGAGGCGCTGGCCGAGTTTTCCGAACGGCTGGCGGCACTCGCCCCTGAGGGCCTCGACCGGGTGTTTCTGGTCAATAGCGGTTCCGAGGCCAATGACCTCGCACTGCGGCTGGCCTGGGCGCATAGCGGCGCTCACAACATGCTTTGCCTGCTTGAAGGCTATCACGGCTGGTCGGTGGCAAGCGACGCTGTCTCCACCTCGATCGCCGACAATCCGCAGGCGCTCTCGACCCGCCCGGCCTGGGTGCACCCGCTTTCGGCGCCGAACACCTATCGCGGCGAATTCCGCGGCTCCGAAAGCGCCAGCGACTATCTGGCCGGTGCCATTCCCGTACTGCAGGCGATCGACAATAGCGGCCAGGGGCTAGCCGGCGTGATCGCCGAGCCGGTCTACGGCAATGCCGGCGGCATTCCGCTGCCGGACGGCTATCTGGCCGGTCTCTATGCCGAAGTGCGCGCCCGCGGCGGCGTCTGCATCGCCGACGAAGTGCAGGTCGGCTACGGCCGGCTCGGCCATCATTTCTGGGGCTTCGAGCAGCAGGGCGTCGTGCCGGATATCATCACCATCGCCAAGAGCATGGGCAACGGCCACCCGCTGGGTGCCGTCATCACCAGCCAGGCGATTGCCGATTCGCTGGAGCGCGAGGGCTATTTCTTCTCGTCATCCGGCGGCAGCCCGGTCAGTTGCGTTGCCGGCATGACGGTGCTCGACATCCTGCGGGAGGAGAACCTGCAGGAGAACGCTCGCCAGGTCGGCGACCACCTGAAGGGACGGCTGGCAGCGCTGATCGAAAAATTCCCGATTGCCGGGGCGGTTCACGGCATGGGCCTCTATCTCGGCCTCGAATTCGTGCGCGACAGAACGACGCTGGAGCCGGCCACCGGCGAGACGGCGGCGATCTGCGAGCGTCTGCTAGATCTCGGTGTGCTCATGCAGCCGACAGGCGATCACCTCAACGTGTTGAAGATCAAACCGCCGCTCTGCCTGACGATCGAGAGTGCCGACTTCTTCGCAGACATGCTGGAAAAGGTGCTTTCCGAGGGCTGGTGAGGCATCCCTCGTGCCATTAACGAATTGGGTGATTTCGCGGCCTACCGCTTTTTAATGAATTGCCCCATTGCCGGAATCAGGCACGCTTCCTATGTCTGCTGCGGTGATCGAAACGAGTTCTCGACCGTCACGCGAATTGCACAAAGTCTTGATATGTTCTTTCTGCAAGTTTGGGTAAGATGGAATGAATTTTTTCCGATCGCCGATATTTTGACACGTTTCGGAATATGTTTCTGACTGACTATCGCCTATTCTCTACTGCATTAGTAGATTAATAGAGATAGTTATCGCCGGTCCCGGCTCTACGGGACCACCACGAGTGCAACGCCAACGCAAGGAACGAGACATGATTGAAATCGATATTCTCGCCTATCTCCTTGGGCGCTCTGTGCTCGGCAATGACCGTCCGGGCGCCCTCTCCCGCCCGAACTGTCGAATGTGACGTTCGTCCCCCTCTCAACGGTACAAGACAAGTCAATTCGCCATCGCTCGCGCAGTCAGCGCGGCAGGAGTTCTACGCATGAAAAAGCAAGTTATCGAATATGCAGGCGTTCCCGTCGGGATCGTCATTCCGGATGAAGACCGGCTGAAGTTCATCGCCGTGAAGTTTCACGTTCACGACCTTGATGAGCAGCGTTTCCGTTCTCCCGACGAGGTGAGGGTCGCTATCCACGACCTGATGACCCGCCGCCATCCGAAGCCGCTTCATGCCTGATTGCAGGCACAGGCTTTCCCGCTTCATTTCAACCGAAGTTTTCTGACCGGCCCCCATCATCATCGGGGCCGGTCTTGTTTTTTGCCTGTCGTTGCGCTCCTAATCGCCGCCAAAGGGGACCGACTTGCTCAATCTCATCACCGATATCGAAGGCCTCTCCGTTGGCCACGCCACCGACCTGACGCTCGGATCGGGCGTTACCGCCATCATTTTCGACCAGCCGGCGATTGCCTCGGGCACTGTTCTCGGCGGTGCGCCGGGCGGGCGCGATACCGCCTTGCTCGACCCATCGATGACGGTCGAAAAGGTCGATGCCTTCGTTCTCTCCGGCGGTTCGGCTTTCGGTCTCGATGCCGCAGGCGGCGTCCAGTCCTGGCTGCGCGAAGCCGGACGTGGCTTTGCGGTCGGCGATGTGCGCGTCCCGATCGTGCCACAGGCGATCCTCTTCGATTTGCTGAATGGCGGCGACAAGGACTGGGGGCTGCATGCCCCCTATCGCGACATGGGATACGCCGCCTGTACCGATGCCTCGATTGGACACTTTGAACTGGGAACGGTCGGCGCCGGCACCGGTGCGACCACGGCGACCTTCAAGGGTGGCCTCGGCTCGGCGAGCACAGTCGGCAGCGGCGGCCACAGGATCGGGGTGATCGTCGCGGTTAATGCGCTGGGTTCGGCGACGATCGGCGCCGGCCGGCATTTCTGGGCGGCACCCTTCGAGCAGGATGATGAGTTCGGCGGGCTCGGCATGCCCGCGACAATCGATCATCGCATGCGCCTGAAGGGCATGAGCGCCCCGGCGACGACGATCGGCGCTGTGGTGACCGACGCGATACTGACCAAGGCGCAGGCCCACCGGCTTTCGATCGCTGCCCATGATGGCCTGGCACGTGCACTGCTCCCCGCGCATCTGCCGCTTGACGGCGACACCGTTCTTTCAGCCGCAACGGGCGTGAAGCCGATCGAGGCGCCCGGTTTCATGGAACTCTGCCATCTCGCCGGTATCGTCATGGCCCGGGCGATCGCGCGCGGCGTCTACGAGGCGACTGCCCTGCCGCATGTAGGCGCACAGCGCGCGTGGCGGGACGGCTAGCCGGACCTTCGGCGATTGCCTAAAGAGAAGCGGCAGACGAGAGGCAGGAGAACCGCATGCAGATCCGGGCGCTGATGTATTTCGACGAGCTGGTGAGAACCAGTTCGATGCGGCAGGCGGCCGAGAACCTCAACGTTGCGCCGACAGCCGTCAGCCGCCAGATCGAAAATCTCGAAGACTATTTCGGCACGCCGCTCGTCGAGCGCAGTGCCCGCGGTGTGACGCTGACGGCTGCCGGAGAGCTGCTTGCGGCGCGCGCCGGGCGAACGCTGCGCGAGCTCGAACATGTGCAGCAGCTGATCGAGGATCTGAAGGGGCTGGAGCGCGGAAGGGTGACGATCTTTGCCAATGGCGCGATCGTTGCCAGCCTGCTCACCCCGGCGCTTGCCGAGTTCAGCAAGACCTATCCCAGCATCCGCTTCGAGGTGATGATCACCAGCGCGCGGCAGGCGGTGGAAGCCGTCAATTCGGCGCGCGCCGATATGGCGCTGACCCTGTTCGCACCGCAGATGACCGAGGCCAAGGTGATCGCTCGCTCCGAGATCGCCTACGAGGTGATCGCCTCCAGCCGCCACGCGCTCGCCGGACGCAAGGAAGTGACGCTTCGCGAATTGGCGCGGCACGCGCTGGCGCTGCCGGAAACATCATTCGGCTTTCGCCAGGCCTTTGACGCCGCAGCGGAGCGCCAGGGCCTGACCTTCGAACCGGCCTTTACCGTCAGCGCGCTGGAGATGCTGAAGGAACTCGTGCTCAGCGACATGGCCGCGACGCTGCTGCCGCGGCTTTCGGTGCGCCGCGAGCTCGAGGCTGGCACGCTGACCGCCATTCCGCTTGCCAGCGAAAGCACGATTCGCACGCATGCGGAGCTGTCGATCGCGCCCGACCGGCAATTGTCCTTCGCTGCCGCCAAGCTCAGCGGCTTCATCGAAGAGTTCATGCGCTCGAACGCCAGCCGCTAGCGTTCCGCCTTTCCAGACCTTGCGTTTCCCGTATTTTTGGTGTGTATCGCTTTTCAGTACACAGAGTACACAAAACGTGTTCACCATATAAGACGGGATATACATGCTCCGCCTCATCCGTTCCGCCCGCCGCATGCAGGCCTTTGCTGCGGCCTGCGCCATTGCCGCCGCAATCACTCTTCCCGCTCATGCTACCTCCAAGACGACGCTCAATCTCGGCATGGCGGTCGAACCCACCGGTCTCGACCCGACAATCGCCGCGCCTGTGGCGATCGGCCAGGTGACCTGGCAGAACGTTTTCGAGGGCCTGGTCTCGATCGGCGAGGACGGCAAGGTGCAGCCGCAGCTGGCAAAGAGCTGGGAGGTCTCTGCTGACGGGCTGACCTATACGTTCAAGCTGCAGGATGGCGTGACGTTCCACGACGGCGAGGCCTTCGATGCGGCAGCGGCGAAATTCTCACTGGAGCGGGCGCGCGGCAAGGACTCGGTCAATCCGCAAAAGCGCTTCTTCGCGTCGATCGCCTCGATCGATACGCCGGATGCCCGCACGCTCGTGCTGCATCTCGCGGAGCCGACCGGCAGTCTGCTCTACTGGCTCGGCTGGCCCGCTTCGGTCATGGTCGGCCCGAAATCCGCCGACAATGACAAGACCGTACCCGTCGGCACCGGACCGTTCAAATTCGTCAACTGGGCGAAGGGCGACAAGGTCGAGTTGGCGAAAAACGATGCCTACTGGAACAAGCAGGTTTCGGTGCAGCTCGACAAGGTAACCTTCCGCTTCATCGCCGACCCGCAGGCCCAGGCGGCAGCGCTGAAATCAGGCGATATCGACGCCATTCCGGAATTCGGCGCTCCTGAATTGATGAGCTCCTTCGACGGCGATACTCGTTTGACGACGGAGATCGGCAATACCGAACTGAAGGTCGTCGCCGGCATGAACAATGCCAAGAAGCCGTTCGACGACAAACGGGTGCGTCAGGCGCTGATGATGGCGATCGACCGGCCGACGGTGATCGAAGGCGCATGGTCGGGTCTCGGCACGGCGATCGGCAGCCACTACACACCGAACGATCCGGGCTATCAGGACATGACCGGCGTGCTCGCCTACAATCCTGAAAAGGCCAAGGGGCTGCTTGCCGAAGCCGGCTATCCGAACGGCTTCTCCTTCACCATCAAGGTGCCGCAGATGGCCTATGCGCCGCGCAGCGCTCAGGTGATGCAGGCGATGTTTGCCGAGATCGGCGTGACGATGAATATCGAGCCGACCGAGTTTCCGGCGAAATGGGTGCAGGATGTGATGAAGGACCGCGCCTACGAGATGACGATCGTCGCCCATGCCGAGCCGATGGACATCGATATCTATTCGCGCGATCCCTATTACTTCAACTACAACAATGCCGATTTCAACGCGCTGCTGAAGAAGGTGCAGGAGACGGCCGATCCGGCCGAGCAGAACAAGCTCTACGGCGAGGCTCAGAAAATCCTGGCGGAAGACGTACCCGCCCTCTATCTCTTCGTCATGCCCAAGCTCGGCGTCTGGGACAAGAAGCTGAAGGGGCTATGGAAGAACGAGCCTATTCCTTCGAACGTTTTGACGAATGTTTCGTGGGAGGAATGATCGGATGCTCGGCTGGAGGTAGGGTCATCAACCGGGATTGCCATAGCGTATTGTCTGCGCACGCCCTTCACCCTTCTTCATTCCTGTGCTTGCCACAGGAGCCCAGCGCGCCCTGGGGCGCAGAAGACTCCTCTCCTGGGTCGGGCCGCCGCGTGCGAACTCAAGCGCTGTCGCACAAGGCGCGAGCTACATGATCGCCCTGCTCTCCCGCCGCATTGCCGGTCTGGTCGTCACCCTCCTCATCGTCTCCTTCCTGATCTTTGCAGTCATGGACCTGCTGCCCGGCGATCCGGCGTCGATCATGCTCGGCACCTCGGCGGCGCCCGATACGCTTGCGGCACTGCGCCATGATCTGGGTCTCGACCAGCCGCTGATCGTCCGCTACGGCCATTGGGTCGCCGGCGTTCTCCGCGGCGACCTCGGCCAGTCTTATACATACAGCGTGCCGGTCGCCGGCCTGATTGCTGAGCGGCTTGCCGTCACCCTGCCGCTTGCCATCTTCGCCATCCTGATCTCGATTGCCATTGCCCTGCCGCTCGGCACTTTCGCCGCCGCCCGCCGTGGTGGCATCGCTGATATCGCCGCCACGCTGTTCTCGCAGATGGGCATTGCGGTTCCGGCGTTCTGGGTGGCGCTGCTGATGATCATCCTGTTTTCGACGACGCTCGGGCTGATGCCGGCCGGCGGCTTTCCCGGTTGGGAAAATGGCATCGCCGCCGCCCTGCAGGCGCTCGTCATGCCCGCCTTCGCGCTCGCCCTGCCGCAGGCAGCGGTGCTGACGCGGGTGACGCGCTCGGCGGTGCTCGACGTGCTGCACGAGGATTTTACGCGGACCGCGCGGGCCAAGGGGCTGTCCGACAAGGGCGTGCTTTGGCGCCATGCGGTGCCGAATGCGCTGGTCCCGATCCTCACGGTGCTTGGTCTGCAGTTCACCTTTCTCGTTGCCGGTGCGGTGCTGGTCGAGAACGTCTTCAGCCTCCCGGGGCTGGGGCGCCTTGCGCTGCAGGCGCTTGCGCAGCGGGATATCATCGTCATGCAGGACGTCGTGCTGTTCTTCGCAGCGCTGGTCATCATCATGAATTTCATCGCCGACATGTCCTATCTCGCCATCGATCCGCGGCTGCGGCGGGAGGGGGCGTGATGGCATTCTTTGTCGCGACGGGAGCGCAGTCCGCAGCCAACAGAATTAGCCGGCGAATTAGTCTGATCGCAGGAGTCGTGATCGTCGGCATCCTAGCAGCTATTGCACTGCTCTCGCTGTTCTGGACGCCATTGCCGCCGGCGAAGATGCAGATCATTCACAAGCTGCAGCCGCCGCTTAGCTACGGGTTGCTCGGCACCGATCAATTCGGCCGCGACGTCCTGTCGATGCTGATGGTCGGGTGCTGGAATTCACTGTCGATCGCGGTCACCGCAGTTGTCATTGGCGGAACGATCGGCTCGATCATCGGCATTTCGGCTGCGGCGATCCGCGGACCGTTCGAAGCGGTGCTGATGCGCGTCTGCGACGTGATCTTCGCACTGCCGCCGATCCTCTCGGCGATGATCCTCGGTGCCTTTCTCGGCCCCGGCCGGTTCACGGCCATCACAGCGATCGCCGTC
The DNA here is from genome assembly GCF_053522545.1 of Rhizobium sp. 21-4511-3d. NCBI lineage: Bacteria > Pseudomonadati > Pseudomonadota > Alphaproteobacteria > Hyphomicrobiales > Rhizobiaceae > Rhizobium > Rhizobium sp. 21-4511-3d. Next base: position 30,160 of record NZ_JBNWCF010000013.1, read on the forward strand.
TTCATGATCCCGGTCTTCGCACGCGTGACGCTGGCGACCTCATTACAGGCGTGGAGCCGCGACTATGTGCTTGCGGCACAGGCAATCGGCAACAGCCGCCTGACGATCTCGATCCGGCATGTGGCGCCGAATATCATGGGCCAGATCATCGTTCACGCCACGATCCAGCTGGGGCTGGCGATCCTGACTGAGGCAGGCCTGAGCTTTCTCGGTCTCGGCATGGCGCCGCCTGCGCCGACCTGGGGGAAGATGCTGGCCGACTCGCAGACCTTCATGGGCATCGCGCCATGGCTGGCGATACTGCCCGGCCTGGCGATCGCGCTTGCCGTTCTCGGGTTCAACATGCTGGGCGACGGACTGCGCGACTGGCTGGATCCGAGGCAACGCTAGAGATTAGAACGGGCGACGGTAGCCGGTCGGCATCTCGTAGAGCCAGCCGATACGCTTGACCGCTTCCTCGAAATTCTCGCGGGCGACGGTCATCGTGTGGCCGTTGGCATGGATGATGGTATCCGGGTCTTCCATGATCGCCACGTGGCCCTTCCAGAACACCAGATCGCCGCGTCGAAGCTCCGAGCGGCCGATCGGCGTCCCCAGGCCTGATGCCTGCATATCCGTGTCGCGCGGCGCGAGGCGCCCGGTCACCAAGGCTGCGAGCTGGACGAGACCGGAGCAATCGATCCCCAGCCCCGAACGTCCGCCCCAGAGATAGGGGACGTTCAGGAACTGTAGCGCGACCTCGACATAATCAGCGCCCTCTCCCGCGCCGATCGGCTGCAGGTGTTTCTCGAAGATAGCCGTTCCATCGGCGAGGACATGATAGTGATTGCCCCGCGCCTCGGCCTGGCCGGTCACTCTGACACGACTGCCCATCGACAGGATCGTCTGATAGGGCTTTCGCAATTCCGGCTCGGGATAGATGAAGGTGCGCTGGACGTTCACGACATGCGTGGGCTCGGCGTCATCGGTGATCAGCATGGCCTCAGGCAAATAGCCAACATAACCATCAGACGCAGCCTTGACCCAGCACCAGCCATTCGCCCGATCGAAAACAGTGATGTCCTCGCCCAGCAACAGTTCGGTGTCGATGCCGCGGGCAAGATCCGGCACCGGCCGAAGCGGCGCGACGGGAACGGCAACACGCGCCGGAATGCCGGCAACGAACCGTTCGGCCTCGACCTTGCCTTCCAGGGCGGCTTCTGCGAGATCCGATCTGTAAGCATTCAGGCGCCGGTCGAACATGGTCATGACAATCCCCAAATCAGCTTAGACCGGAAGCTTGCGGCCCTGCTCGCGCACGAGGTCACCCAGCTTCTCCAGATAGAGCGCGCCGCCGACGGTGCGCTTGATGATCACATTACGCCGATCCGCGTCATCGCGCACCCTGTCTACCAAACCCATTTCACCCATGGTGTCGAGAGCTCGGGTGATGACCGGCTTGGTGACGCCGAGCGTCGCGGCGAGCCCGCGCACCGTATGCGGCGGCGGGACCAGATAGATGTGCAGCAGGATCGCCATCTGGCGCAGCGTCAGATCGCGGTCGTCGTGGCGAACCTGATCGAGCGCCACGCTATGCCAGAGCCCGAGTGCCTGCGACGCAGTCAATTCGATCGGCACGGTCTCTCCGGAAAATCGTTACGCTAACGTTCCTATTTTGACAGCCTGCCCTCTTCATGCAAGAGGCGGCAGAATCTGCCGCCTCTCAAGGTGAATAAAATTCTAACGATCGGCTCAGGCGCCCTGGCGAATATGGTGATAGAGAGCGCGGATCGCCTGCGCCTCGCCGCCACCAGGCGAATGGGCGCGCTCCGACGGCGCCCAGCCGTAGATATCAAAATGCGCCCAGCTCTTCGCCTTGCTGACGAAGCGTTTCAGGAACAGGGCAGCCGTGATGGCGCCAGCCATGCCGCCTGCCGGTGCATTCGTGATATCGGCGATCTTGGCGCGGATGTCCTTGTCGTAGCCCATGTAGAGCGGCAGGCGCCACAGCGGATCGTCGGTCTCGAGGCTCGCTTCCGTCAGATCGTGCGCAAGGCCCTCGTCATCGGTGAAGAAGGGCGGCAGATCGGGACCCAGCGCAACGCGGGCGGCACCCGTCAGCGTCGCCATGTCGATCAGAAGATCCGGGGATTCTTCGTCGGCATAGGTGAGCGCATCCGCCAGGATGAGACGGCCTTCGGCATCGGTATTGTCGATCTGGACGGTGAGGCCCTTGCGGCTCCTGTAGATGTCGCCCGGGCGGAAGGCATTGGCCGAGATCGAGTTCTCGACAACAGGGATGATGACGCGCAGGTCCACCTTCAGCTTGGCATCCATGATCATTAGCGCCAGGCCCATGACGTTGGCAGCGCCTCCCATGTCCTTCTTCATCAGCAGCATGGACGATGCCGGCTTGATGTCGAGACCGCCGGTATCGAAGCAGACGCCCTTGCCGACAAGCGTAACCTTGCGGTGACCCTTCTTGCCCCAACGGAGCTCGAGCAGGCGCGGCGCATCGGCGCTGGCGCGGCCGACGGTATGAACAAGCGGGAAGTTTTCCTTGAGCAGGTCATCGCCGATGATGACAGACATCTCTGCCTTGTAGTGTTCGGCGAGACCGCGGAAGGCCGCTTCCAGCTGCTCGGGACCCATGTCGTTGGTCGGCGTATTGATCAGGTCGCGGGCGAGGAAGACGCCAGCAAGCTGACGCTTGATATCGGCAGCATCGGCATCGCGCGGGATCATCAGCGTCGCGGCAGCCGGCTTTTCCGAGCGATAGCGGTCGAAGCGATAGCTGCCGAGACCAAAGCCGAGCGACAGACGGTTTGCCGTCAGCGGCGCGGTTTCGATGTGCCAGTCGCCGGCCGGCAGCGCGCGCGCCAGCTTGCCGGTGATGTAGGGCTGTTCCGAGGGATTGGTGCCAAGACCGAAGAGAGCGCCGCCGAGATGGCCTTCCGAGGTCGGGATCAAGAGCAGCGAGCCGCTTTCGGCGCGATAGCCGGCCTTCTTCGCCCAGTCGAGGGCGATCGGATCGATCGTGCCGGTCTCGATATGCGCGGGGGTGACGGCGAAAATCGGAAGCGTCGAGCCGCCCTTGTTGTTGAAAGGGGTCGGTCTCTCAATAAATTGATAGGGGGCCATGATGTCCTTCGGCGGTATCGGAATCGTTTTTTAACGGTCTGTTAGGGTTAACAGACTATTGCTGGAGCGAAGATTGCGTCACACCTTTCCCTGTTCCGCTTAGAGGTCAGGCGCCTGTTTCTGAATTCAGGAAAGCGCCATGCCTCGTTCGGCTACCACTCCGTTCAAGAACCGTATCCTCCAGGGGGCCGCTTTGGCAATGATCGGCCTGGCGCTTGCCGGCTGCTCGACCACCAAGGACAAGATGACGACGGGGTCGATTCCGGCCTCGACCCGATCCGTGGAGAGCATGGACGCCAACGAAGTGCGCAGCGCCACCGAGCGTGCTGGCCAGATCTACGAGAAGAACCCGCGCGATCCCGTCAACGGCGTCTATTACGCGACGCTGCTGCGCTCGGCCGGCCGGGACGCACAGGCGCTCGCCGTCATGCAGCAGGTGGCGATCTCCAATCCGAATGACCGCAATGTTCTTGCTGCCTACGGCAAGGCGCAGGCCGCTGCCGGACAGCTGCAGCAGGCGCTCGACACGATCGGCCGCGCCCAGACGCCTGATCGTCCGGACTGGAAGCTGGTTTCCGCCCAGGGCGCCATTCTCGACCAGATGGGCAAGCCGAGCGAGGCCCGCGCCCGCTACCGCGACGCGCTCGACATCATGCCGAACGAACCGTCCGTCCTCTCCAATCTCGGCATGTCCTATGTGCTGACCGGCGATCTTCGCACCGCGGAGACCTATCTGCGCCAGGCGGCTGGCCAGCCAACCGCCGACAGCCGCGTCCGCCAGAACCTGGCGCTGGTCGTCGGCCTGCAGGGACGCTTCCCCGAGGCAGAGCAGATCGCCCGCCGCGAGCTTTCGCAGCAGCAGGCAGACGCCAATGTCGCCTACCTGCGCTCGATGCTGTCGCAGCAGAATTCCTGGCAGAAGCTGGCCTCCAAAGACGGCCAGCAGGCGACCAACACCAACTGACGCCTTATCGCAGCATCACGCCGGAAACGATCAGCCTCAGCCCGAGGCCGCCCATGACGAGCCCGGCTGCGCGATCGATCCAGGCTTTCGCCGCCAAATAGGCGCGGCGCGGGCGCTGCGACGAGAAAGCCAGCGCCACGATCGCGTACCATCCAGCCTCGATTGCGAAGATGCCGATCGGCAGGCCGATGATGACGCCAAGCGGAATGACCTTCGGCAGGAAGGCTGCAAAGATGCTGGCATAGACGATAATCGTCTTCGGATTGCTGAGTTGCGTCAGCACGGCCGTCGTGAAGCTGCGGCGGATCGAAGAGCGGCCGTCCATGGCATCGCCAACGGCCAGCGGCTCTTTTGCGCCCCGCCAGATCCGGTAGGCGATGTAGACGAGATAGGCACCGCCGGCGACCTTCAGAACGATATAGAGCCAGGCGAATTGCGCCAGCAGAGCGGTCAACCCCGCAAGAGCAAGAACGCTGAAGGTGATGCCGCCGACGCCCATGCCGACCGCGGCGGCCAGCCCATCCAGGCGCGAGCGGGAAATGGCAATGCGCGATACGACCACGAAGCTTGGGCCGGGGCTCATCGCACCGACGAGCATGGCGGCGAAAATACTGAAAAGAATGGCAGCTGAAGACATAGGGGCTCCTTTGTGACCGAAGGTGCCCAGGCGAGCGGCGTAAAGCCCGCGCTCCCCGATGGTTATCCATCTCAATCGCCAGTCACGCGGAGCCTATGGCTAAACCCATTCGCCGAAGCCTTCAAGAGACTTCAGAAGCGATCGGCAACCTGGATACCGGCCGGCCCGAGAATGACGGCAACGAGCACCGGCAGGAAGAACAGGATCATCGGAACGGTGAGCTTCGGCGGCAGCGCGGCGGCCTTCTTCTCCGCCTCGTTCATGCGCTCGTCACGGCCTTCCTGCGCCAGAACGCGGAGCGCCTGGGAGATTGGCGTACCGTAGCGGTCTGCCTGGATCAGTGCCTGGGTGACCGAGCGGACGAGATCGATCTGCGTGCGGGTACCGAGATTCTCGAGTGCCTGACGGCGATCCGGGAGGAAGGAGAGTTCGGCTGTCGTTAGCACCATTTCTTCGGCAAGGGCCGGAGACTGCTCTCCCAGCTCTTCAGAAACGCGACGCATCGCCGCTTCGATGGAGATGCCCGATTCCACGCAGATCAGCATCAGGTCGAGAGCATCGGGCCAGGCACGCTTGATCGAGTGCTGACGCTTGCTCATACGATTGGAGATGAAGATGTTCGGCGCGTAGAAGCCGAGATAGGCAGTGCCGATAACAGCGAGTAACCGGATCGGCAGCGGCTTCTCGATCAGATGGCCGAGGCCGAAAATGTAGAATGCGCCGAGAGCGAGAAAAAGGAACGGCAAGAGAAAGCGCGCGACCAGGAAGGTGTTGAGGGCGTTTTCAGACCGGAAGCCTGCCGCCTTCAGCTTATTCATCGTGTTTTCGTCGACCAGCGCCTCGCGAAGATTGAAGCGTTCGACGATCTGGCGGACGGAGCGATTGTTCTGCGTTCGTAGGGACGCTTTGCTTGCAGTTGCCTCCGCGTTCAGGCGGGCACGCTCACGGGCGCGGATCTGGTCGCGCTCGCTGGACACCGCACGCATACGCTTGTTGAGGTCACCACGCTCGAAGAACGGCACAGCGACCGTATAGAGTGTTGCGAAAACGGCGATCGCGACGAGGAGCGCGACCAGCATCGCCGGATCGGTCAATCTTGATGCAAGATCTGAAGACATCGCCTCCGCCCCTCTCCGTCAGATATCGAAGCTGACCATGTTGCGCATGACGAAGATGCCGATCGACATCCAGATCGCCGAAGCGCCCATGATCAGGTGACCGCGCGGGTCGGTGAAGAGAATGGTCATGTATTGCGGTGACGTCATGTAGACGAGCGTGGCAACAATGAATGGCAGCGCGCCGATGATCACAGCCGAGGCCTTGGCTTCCATGGACAACGCCTTGACCTTGGCCTTCATCTTCTTACGGTCGCGCAAAACCTTGGAAAGGTTGCCGATCGCTTCTGAGAGATTGCCGCCGGCCTGAGATTGGATGGTGATGACGATCGCGAAGAAGCTCACTTCCTGCAGAGGCATATAGTTGGTCATGCGCATGCAGGCGTCGGGTACGCTAAGGCCAACCTGCTGAGATTCGACGACCCGTCGAAACTCTGCCTTCACAGGCTCGCGTCCTTCATTGGCGATCAGCCGGATGGCGTCATTGAGAGGCAAGCCCGACTTGATCGAACGAACGATGACATCAAGCGCATTCGGAAACTCATCAAGGAACTTGTTCTGGCGACGCTTAATGAGGAAGCCGAGAATCCACCGGGGCAAACCAAGGCCGGCAATAACGGGTACACCCAATATCACCATCGTGGGAGCGCCAGCGAGGAAGGCGATAAGCGTTAGGAATACGCCAAAACCTGCGCTGAACATGTAGAACTTTGCGGGCGTGATGGAAAAACCGGCCTGGCTCAACCGCGACTTAAGCGAAAGCTTGCGCTTGGAATTTTCCTGCTGCCGTTTTTCGAGATCCTTGAGGTTGTCCTGCACAGATTTGCGGCGCTTGGACATTTCCTGGACGCGGTCGCGCGCCGCCTTCACGTTGGTGCGATCGGTTTCAGCCGAGCCGACACGGTTCACGCGGCTCGCGGCCTTCTTCTCGGTTTCCATCCGGGTGAAGAGAACGCCGTAGCAAACCGCACCCGCGGCAACTGCAACGAGGAGAATGATACCGAGAACGATTGGATCAAGCCCGAACATCATGCCCCCTTCGACTTTGCTTCCATCTCATCGAGAGCAGCGGCCAGGCGCTTTTCTTCGTTATAGTAGCGGGCACGGTCCCAGAAATTCGGCTTGCCGATACCGGTCGACATATGGCGGCCGATCAGGCGGCCGGCGGCATCTTCGCCTTCGATTTCGTAACGCATCAGGTCCTGGGTGATGATGACATCGCCTTCCATGCCGATCACCTCGGTGATCGCCGTGATGCGGCGCGAACCATCGCGCAGACGAGCCGCCTGGACGATCACATCGATCGAACCGGCGATGATTTCGCGGACGGTCTTGGCGGGAAGGCTGAAGCCGCCCATGGCGATCATCGATTCGATACGGCTCAGGCATTCGCGCGGCGAATTGGAGTGGATCGTTCCCATCGAGCCGTCGTGACCGGTATTCATCGCCTGCAGAAGGTCGAACACCTCCGGTCCGCGCACTTCGCCGACGATGATACGTTCGGGACGCATACGAAGGCAGTTCTTGACGAGATCGCGCATGGTGATCTCGCCTTCGCCTTCGATATTCGGCGGGCGCGTTTCGAGGCGTACGACATGCGGCTGCTGCAGCTGAAGTTCGGCCGTGTCTTCGCAGGTGATCACACGCTCGTCACGGTCGATGTAGTTCGTCAAGCAGTTCAGCAGCGTCGTCTTACCGGAACCGGTACCGCCGGAGATGACGACGTTGCAGCGAACGCGGCCGATGATCTGCAGCAGCGTCGCGCCCTCGGGCGTGATCGCGCCGAAGCGGACCAGCTGGTCCAGTGTCAGCTTGTCCTTCTTGAACTTACGAATGGTCAGTGCCGGACCGTCAATCGCCAGTGGTGGCGCGATAACGTTGACACGCGAACCGTCAGGAAGGCGGGCGTCGCAGATCGGGCTAGATTCATCGACGCGGCGGCCGACCTGGCTGACGATGCGCTGGCAGATCGACAGGAGCTGAGAGTTGTCACGGAAGCGGATTTCCGATTCAATCGTCTTGCCGCCGACTTCGATGAAGGTCTGGCCGGCACCGTTGACCATGATGTCGGCGATGTCGTCACGCGCCAGCAGCGGCTCGAGCGGACCGTAGCCGAGAACGTCGTTGCAGATGTCTTCGAGCAGTTCCTCCTGCTCGGAAATCGACATCGCGAAGTTCTTGATCGTGATGATGTCGTTGACGATGTCGCGGATTTCTTCCCGCGCGCTCTCGGCATCGAGCTTGGCAAGCTGCGACAGGTCGATCGTGTCGATGAGCGCGGAAAAGACCTGCGCCTTGGTGTCGTAATATTCTTCGGTGCGAACCGGGCGCCGGCGCTGCGGCGTCTGCATCGGCGGCGGCGCAACCTGCTGGCGTACATTCTCCCGGGCAGGCTCGACGAGAACCTGCGGCGAGGTGGATGCCGGTGCGGCAACGGCAACCGGCGGCGGTGGCGCTGCTACGCCGCCAGCCTTTCCGAAACCATCATTTCCGCGTTTTCCGAACATGCCAATTCCAATCTACGCTTTACGTTACTTGCCGCGCTTCAGAAGTCCGAGAAGGCCGCCGCGCTTTGCCTTCTTCACGGCGACACGGCCGGTGACGATATGCGAAAGCTGCGAGAAGGTTTCCGCTGTCGGCGACTTGGGATCCATTTCTGAGATCATCCGGCCACTGTTTGCGGCATTGCCGAAGAGGTTGATGTCGAAGGGGATGATCGCGATCGGATAAGTCTCCAACGGCTCGCAGAAGTCGCCGGGAGCAATTTCAGGACGCTTCGGCATGCCGACCTGATTGAGGATCAGATGCGGCGCCTTGTCGTTCGGACGCAGCTTACGCAACGCGTCGAGCATGTTCTTGGTGTTGCGCAGGTTCGCGAGATCAGGCGCGGCGCAGATCACCACCTCGTCTGCGGCGCTGAGCACTGAACGCGTCCATTCCGACCAGGCATGCGGAACATCGAGAACCGTGACCGGGGCACTGCGCTGCAACACATCGAGAACCGGCTGGAATGCGTGACCATCAAAGTCATAGGCGCGGTCGAGCAGCGACGGCGCTGCCAGCATCGACAGATGCTCGGAGCACTTCGTCAGCAGGCGATCGAGAAATACTTCGTCCAAGCGTTCCGGCGCATAGACGGCTTCGGCGATGCCCTGTGTCGGATCCTGGTCGAAATCGATGTTCGCCGTGCCATAGGGAAGGTCGAGATCGGCGAGGATCGTTTCTGTCGCGAACAGGCTGGAGATGCCGAAGGCGCAGTTATGGGCGACAGTCGAGGCGCCGACACCGCCCTTGGCACCGATGAATGCGATGCTGCGTCCAAGCGGCTCCGCATCCGGATCGACGAAGATCTGCGCCATGGCCATCATGACGTCAGGCATCGAGACCGGCTGCACCATATATTCGGAGATGCCGTTGCGGATCAGTTCGCGGTAAAGGGCGATATCGTTGTAATAGCCGACGATGACGACCTTGGTCGAGGGATCGCAGACGCTGGCGAGCGGCGCGAGCTCGGCGAGCAGGTTTGCGGCGCTCGCCTTGGTCTCGAGAATGATGAGGTTCGGCGTCGGCGTCGTCTGGAACATGTTGGCGGCGGCGGCGATGCCGCCGCTGGTGATGCGCAGGCTGACCTTGGAAACACGGCGATCGTTGGCGCAGCGCTCCATGACCTGCTGCAGCGCTTCGCTCTCGCAGAAGGCGTGAACCGAGATACGTGGCAGAGGCCGCATATTTTCGAGATCAGCCATGCGAACGGCTTCTTCGGCATTGCGAAGCTCGGTCGTGTTTGTGATTTCGTATTCGACTGCGCTCATCATTCCGTTCCGTGCTTAGAAGCCAGAGGCGTCGCTCTGTTCGAGAGTCGTGCTGTATCCACGATACTCGGTGATCGCATTGTTGCGGCGCGCTGCATCGATCGGCGTCATGCCGCGCGGCGCAATGAAGTCCTCGGGATTGGCAACCTGCGCCGCCAGGTTGTTCTGATAGGCGCAGCCAAAATTGTAGTAATTCTGATTGTCGAAGCCACCGCCGATATCCTTCGGCCACTGGCCGCATTGGGTCGTTACGGCGGTCGTACCCGTGAAGGTCAGGCGGATGGGTGCCGCATCTCCGCCACCTGCCGCGGCATAGGAGGCGTAGACAATCTTGGAGGTCGAGATACCGCGTGAAGCAAGCTCGGCGCGGACCTGGCCCCGCAGCTGGCTGACCGCCGAGGCGTTGGCGGAGCCCTGCGGCGACATCAGGTAAACCGGGCCGGACGCGCGCGAGATATACATCGTTGCGAAACCGCGAATGAGATCTTTTTGAGCGATGGTCAGCCGGCGATCCGTGGTGGCAACCGGGATATCGACAGCCTGCTCAGCTTCGGTCACGACGATCGGGTGACGCTGCCGGTAATCGTCGGGAATGCCGCCGGTCGTCAGATTGTCGCGCGGCGCCGCGCAGCCCGTTAGAGCGGCTGCAGCCAACAGACCGGCCATAGCCAGCAATTTCGGAGCGCTTGTCTTCATCTGTGTCATACCGGCCACCGCCTGATTGGACTTCATCATGATCGTTTCCAGCTGCGCCGTTCTCATTTGTAGATAAACCCGATGGAGCCATGGAACTGCGCGTCGGCGACCGGCGCCTCGCGACTGCCGTAGACCTTGTTCACACGGTTCATGAAGAAGGCCTGGCCGTCGTTCTCCGGGCTGAAATTGTCGTCCGGACGGTTCAGCTGGTTGCGGGCAACCGGGCGCACCAGGTAGGGCGTCGCAATGATGACCAACTCTGTCTCGTCGCGCTCGACCGTCCGCTGACGGAAAAGCGTGCCGAGCAGCGGGATCTTGTTGACCCCCGGCGTGCCGTTGGAGGTCTGAGAAACGTTGTCGCGGATCAAGCCGGCAAGGGCGATCGAGCCGCCGGAGGGCAATTCCACCGAGGTTTCGGCCGAGCGGCGCTGATAGGTCGGAGCAGAACCCGTCGCCGACGGAGCGGGCTCGGAAACATTGGTCTTGATCTCGAGACTGATGCGGCCCGACGAGAGAACCACCGGTTTGAAGCCGAGATTGATACCATAATTGTAGGGAACGACAGTGACGTTACCGTCATTGTCGGTCGTGGAATACAGAACCTGACCACCGGAATTGAAGGTCGCGGCCTGCCCAGAGATTGCGGTCAACGTTGGCTCGGCGAGCGTTCTGACGACCTTGGCCTGCTCAAGTGCATTCAGGTAGGTCGAGATATCGTATTTCCCGATCGACGACTTGAAGAGCGCTGCGAGACCACCACCAGCGACGGACGCGGCGCCATCGACGGCCGGCGCTCCGAGCTGCGCGACCGTCAGGCCCGATGAGCCGGAAACAAGATTGTCGAAGCCGATCTGCTTGAGAATTTCGCGGCGAACCTCAGCGATCGTCACCTTCAGCGTTACCTGATCCTCGCCCTGGATCTGCAGCAGGTTGACCACCTGCGACTGCTGGCGAGCTTCGGCGAAGAGAGCTACGTCGCCCTGTTGCGCGCTGCTCGATGCCGTTTCCGTCCGCGTCGTCGCTTCGCCACCCTTCAGGAAGGCGCCAGCCAGGTCAGCTGCCTGCGACGCGTCCTGCGGCGTACGCACCGTGCCGGTCAGCACGATGTTGTCGGAAACGATCTCGACATTGATGTTCGAGTCCGGAATGAAGCGCTTCAGATTTGCTTCGAGACCGGAGACATCGCGTTCGATCTCGATATCGAGGCTGACGACTTCCTGGCCGTCAGCGCCAAAGATGAAGATGTTCGTCTGGCCGACCTTCTTGCCGAAAAGATAGATGCGGCGCGACGTGCGCGTCACGGCGTCGGCCATCGACGGATCGGAAACGAGGATATCATGCGCGTCCTCAGGCAGATCGACGACAACCGCCTTGTTGAGGCCGAGCTTGAGGCGGCGATGGGCACCAGGACCGCTTTGCGAGATGCGGACAATGCCGTCGGCATCGGCAAATGCCTTGCTGACGCCGAAGACGGGAGCCATGAAATCCGGCACGAGGCCGGTGATCGCAACCGTGAGCGACATGACAGTGGTGAGCAGAAGCTTGGTGCGCCGTGCGGTCTTGGTCATCTCGATGTCCTCATTCTGCCTTCGGCGCAGCGCTATCGGTCACGATCGATCCCGACTTGATGACCTGAACCAGTGCATTTCCGTTGTCGCCGCTGAGCAGATAGTCCGCCGCGGTGGTATCCTGCTCCTGCGCATCGGCGACCGAACGCAGCGTCAGCGAAAGCCTGTCGGCCATCTGCTGCGCGACAATCAGGACTTTGGATTGGTCGGGGGTCAGCTCCAGCGTCGCGGTCGTGCCGACCACCGCTTTCGAGCCGTCTTCCTTCTCCTGGATCTGTTGGTCGATCGCCAGGACGCGAACGTTGTTCAGCACGTTTTCGGTTATGAACTTGTCGGTGCCCTGCCCCTTGCGAACCATGATGACGTCAACGCGATCATTCGGCAGGATGAAGCCGCCAGCGCCAGTTGCGACCGAAATCTCGGTGGCGACGGCGCGCTTTCCGGCGGGAAGCAAAGCTGAAAGGATGCGGCTATTCGAATCCGCCACCTTTTCAGCGCGTATCGGTTCGCCCTCGAAGATCGGCAAACGGACGACCGCACCCTGCAATTCCTTCAGGGCATCCGGCTTTTCCGTCTCGGTGATAAAGCCCTGGACGACGCCGTCCTGAGGCCAAGGCATCCAATGAACCGTCTTTTCGTCGATTCGCGATCCGACAGCGAGATTGGCGCTGGAGACAAGGACGTTGACCGTCGGTTCCTTTTCGACAACCGACTGTACCTGAGTAACGACGCCACCGCGTCCAGCAAGCTGCATTGCCAGCAGGCCGGCCAGACCGGCGGCGACAACGGCCACTGAAAGTATAAGAAGACGGGCGGGTTTCATCGATCATTCCTCGGACGATGCATATTCGTCTCGCAGAATGCTCTTGAATTGGTGTAATTATAGTTAACGGAAGCCTTACATTTTAAGTTAACGAGCGTTTAAAACGCCGTTATTTCAGGGCTTCCAAGGTCGCGGTAAAGATCGGCGACGAAGGGAAGGCAATAAATCCACCCGCTGCGATCGCAATGCCGTAGGGGATCTTCTTTGCCAGAATCAGTGAATTTGGAACAGGTACGCCCATCGCAAGGATCGTGTTCGACTGCGTTCTCAGCAACAGGATAGCGAAGGTCAGAAGCCCGCCGAACAGGCCGACAGCCGCAACAAACAGGACCAGAGAGTTTGTAAGGCCGAACCAGAGAGCGGCGGCAGAGAGAAGCTTGGCGTCGCCACCGCCCATGATGTTCAAAGCGAATAGCGCAAAGCAGGCCATGAACACAGCGAGGCCTGCGACGAGCGACAAGCCGATTGCCTCAAACTGCATCCCCACTAACGGAGCCGTCAGCAGAAAACTGAGCGCTAGGACGAGAGACACCCGATTAGGAATGGTCATCGTGAAGAGATCGGACAGAGCCGCGACGGCCAAGCAGAACGGAAAAATCACGAACACGGCTGCAGCAATCATCTACCGATCCCCAAAAAGCAAAAAGGCTCACGTCTTAGGTGAGCCTTCGCAAGGCATGTCTTGCCTATTCCGGCCGCGCTATTCGCGACTTACTTGGAAGCAGCCGTAGCGGCGTTGCTCATCTTCGTGCTCAGGTTCTGGAACACGTTGTTGATGTTGGTGCCGAGGCTCGTTGCGCCAGCGATCAGCGCTACGGAAATCAGGGCGGCGATCAGACCGTATTCAATTGCGGTCGCGCCAGATTCGTCCTTCAGAAAACGGCTTACAAGCTTGGTCATGTGTAACTCCTACTCCAGTTGATGTTCAGCACGTCCGCCAACTGTTTGCCGTTGATCGGATTAGCCCAACCTAACGCGGCGCTGTTTCAATCGGCTTAAAGAAGAGGGTTACCGGGAGGTTAATGCTAAAGTAGACCCACTCATGGTGAGGGGTTTCTTACTGGATATATTACAATTTTATCTATGCGTTAGATGCACTGCCTCAGCGAGGATTCGAGGCGTTATACTTTAATACATGCATCGTGCCACAACATTACAAGCGCCCGGCCAGAGTGACAAAAGCGTACGATTTCGGGAGGCATTCTGCACCGATCTGACGAAAATGGCGGCTTTTAAGTCTTCATTCACCAATTTTTTCCATGCTGTTGTGAAATTCTGCCGAAGTTCAAAGAGAGTTCCATGTCGTCACGCGGCAAGACCGTTATCATGGCGTGCATTGCCGCCCTTCCTTGGTTCGCAAGCCCGCACTCTTCCCTGGCGGAAGAAGACATGCTGCGCGTTTACATGGATCACGCGCGCGTACTGAAGCTCGATCGCGCCGTCAGCAAGGTCATTGTCGGCAATGCGAAGGTTGCCGACGCGACGGTGGCGGATTCAAAGACGATCGTGCTGACAGGCCGCAGCTTCGGGACAACAAACATCGTTCTTCTCGACGTGGACGGAAATGCCATTCTCGACCAGACGATCCTGGTGTCTATCGATGAAGGCAACACGGTGCGCGTCTACCGTCAAACAGACCGCTCAGTCCTCTCCTGCTCTCCCACTTGCGAACAGCATACGCAGGAATCGGCGACGGCAGCAGGCACAGGCGGCTGACGGCGCTGACGTATCCGCTCCGTTAAATTGTTGCTTCGCTCTGAAACGGAAAATCAACGAACGCGCCCTAGGATCGGCGGATGACAAACTCGCCCCAAAGCGCAGAACCTTGCCTGCAGAAGCAACTCGCCGTAGCCAGTACGCCGAAGCGCGGCCGGTTTGGAATCTTCATGCGCTCCAAGGACGGCTCCGCTGCAATTGAATTTGCTCTGCTCGCCATTCCTTACTTCATGGTGATCTTCGCAATCATCGAGACCTTCGTGGCCTTCGCGGCTGAAGAGTTGGTGTCGAACGGCGTCGATACGATGGCCCGCAAGATGCGCACCGGCCAAATCACCTACAACCTGGGCCGAGCGACCGACGTAAACACCTCAGCAGCCTTCCGTCAGTCCTTCTGCAATGAAGTGTCGATTCTCATTCAATGTTCAGCTTCCGAAGTGTCCACGCCCAACAAACTCTGGCTCGACGTGAGGACGTTTACGAATTTCTCGGACATGCCGACCACCATTCCGATGAACGCAACGGGCCTTGATACGTCCGGCATCCAGTATAGCCCCGGTGGCTCCGGTACGAGGAACATGGTGCGGGCCTATTATAAATGGCAGGTCATCACCGATCTCGTGCGCCCCTATATCACGCCCTACAAGACAACGACGGGCGCACGCCTCAACGAATACCTGATCGTTGCTACCGCGGCTTTCCAGAACGAGCAGTATCCGTGATGATCCGCGCCTTTCGTCTCAACATCAGATCCAAGCTCATCGAGATTTTCGGCGATCGAACGGGCGTCGGCGCGATCGAATTCGCGATCCTCTTCCCGATCCTCATGATGCTCTATATCGGCGCCTTCGAGATCACGGTCGGGCTCAGCGTCAGCAAGCGCGCGGCTCGATCTGCGGGTTCGGTTGCCGACATCGTAACGCAGCAGCAGAATGTCACCAAGAGCTCGCTTCAACAGTTCAGCAACGTGGCGAATGCCATCTTCGCGCCGTTCAATACATCACAGATGCAGATCAAGCTGACCGGCATCACGATTGACGCGAGCGCCAACGCAAAGGTGCTCTGGTCTTGGCAGAATAGCTCCACGACCGCACCCTATGCAGCAAACTCTGTTGTAACCGGCGTTCCGTCCGACATGCAGAAGGCAAGCAGCTTCCTGGTGCGCGCCGAGTTGAGCATCCCCTACCAACTCTTCGCCTTCACTCCTGCCTTCCTGCCCGGCAACATGCAAACCCTGACGATCAGCCGGACCTATTATTACCGCCAGCGTCAAGGCGACAATATCCCCTGCGGCGACTGCTGAGCCCTGCCCTGCAATTTGCCAAGCAAGCACGGGCGTTATATGCCTGAGCGCCATCGCGGCGTGATGCCGCAGAGCAATTGGTCTGATGATGGCACGTGCATTTCTTTTCGTACTCGATTCCTTCGGTGTGGGCGGGAGCCCGGATGCTTCCAGCTATGGCGACGAGGGCGCAGATACGCTTGGGCATATCGCCGAGTTCTGCGCTGCCGGCGCTGCCGATCGCGCCGGGCTGCGGTCCGGGCCGCTCCTGCTTCCGAATATGACGGCTCTCGGGTTGCTGCAGGCTGCGAAGGCTGCGACCGGGCGGTTTCCGGCGGGGATGCCGATGCCGGAGAAGGTTTACGGCATTCATGGATGCGCGAGCGAAGTGTCCCGCGGCAAGGATACGCCATCCGGGCATTGGGAGATCGCCGGTACGCCTGTCACCTTCGATTGGGGCTACTTCCCGACCGAGGGCGATGCCTTTCCGCCGCAGCTGGTCGAGGCGCTCTGCTCGGCGGCCGATGTGCCCGGCATTCTCGGCAATTGCCATGCTTCGGGAACCGAGGTGATCGCCCGCTTCGGCGCGGAGCATATCCGCACGGGCAAGCCGATCTGCTACACGTCGGCGGATTCCGTCTTCCAGGTGGCTGCCCACGAGAAGCATTTCGGGCTCGAGCGGCTGCTTGGTTTCTGCCTCATCGCCCGGGCGCTGCTCGACAGCTACAATATCGGCCGTGTCATTGCCCGGCCCTTTGTCGGCGAGACGGCCTCGACCTTCGAACGGACCGGCAACCGGCGCGACTTCTCAGTACCGCCACCGGAGCCGACGCTGCTCGACCGGCTGGTCACCGCCGAGCGCAAGGTCCACGCTGTCGGCAAGATCGGCGATATCTTCGCCCATCAGGGCGTTTCGCGGGTGATCAAGGCGAATGGCAACGAGGCGCTGATGGATGCGTCGTTGGCCGCCATGGACGAAGCCCAGGACGGCGAGCTGGTATTCACGAATTTCGTCGATTTCGACATGATCTACGGCCACCGCCGCGATGTTCCCGGCTATGCCGCCGCGCTCGAAGCCTTCGATGCGCGCCTTCCGGATGTGCACCGCAAGCTGGCGCCAGGCGATCTGGTGATCCTGACGGCCGATCACGGCTGCGATCCGACCTGGCGCGGCACCGACCACACCCGCGAACGCGTGCCGATCCTCGCCTATGGACCCGGGCTGCGCTCGCGCGATATCGGGATTCGCAGAACATATGCCGATATCGGCGAAACGGTTGCCCGGCATCTCGGCATTGCCGCCGGGCCGCATGGGAGAAGCTTTTTATGACATCGCATTTGAAGAAGGTTGAGCTGCACTGCCACCTGGAGGGCGCGGCCCCGCCGGCGCTGACGCTGGAACAGGCACGCAAGTACAATATCGACATCACGCCCTATCTCAGGGATGGCGCCTATGTCTGGCATGATTTTGCAAGCTTCCTGGAGTGCTACGACAAGGTTTCCGAGGTCTATAAGACCGAGGAAGACTATGCGCTGCTGACGGAAACCTATCTCGCCGAGCTCTCCGGCATCGGCACGATCTACAGCGAGCTCATCGTCTCTCCCGATCATGGCAAGCGTATCGGCCTCGGCGCCGATGCCTATATCGAGGGCGTCTGCGAAGGCATTCGCCGCGCCAAGGCCAAGAGCGGTATCGAGGCGCGGCTGATCGTTACCGGCGAGCGCCATTTCGGCCCGGAAAGCGTGATCGGCGCTGCCGAATATGCCGCGAAGGCGCAAAACCCGCTGATCACCGGTTTCAACCTTGCCGGTGAAGAACGGATGGGCCGCGTGGCGGATTATGCCCGGGCCTTCGATATTGCCCGTGACGCCGGTCTCGGGCTGACGATCCATGCCGGCGAGGTCTGCGGCGCCTTCAGCGTCGAGGATGCGCTGAACGACGTGCGACCGGCCCGTATCGGCCATGGTGTCAGGGCAATCGAGGATGCCGATCTCGTCAAGCGGCTGGCCGATCTCGGCACCGTGCTGGAAGTCTGCCCGGGCTCGAATATCGCGCTGAACGTTTTCCCGGACTTCGCCTCGCATCCGCTGCGCAAGCTGAAGGAAGCCGGCGTGCGCGTGACGATCAGCTCGGACGATCCGCCGTTCTTCCATACCTCGCTGAAACGGGAATACGAGCTGGCCGCCGATGCCTTCGGCTTCAGCGACGCCGAGATCAACGATCTGACCCGCACCGGCATCGAGGCGGCCTTCGTTGACGAGGACACCCGCCGGGCGCTGCTCGCGAAGCTCTGACGCTCGCCGGCGCTGGGGATGATGCTGTGAAAATCGCCTGCTCTCTTGCAGTCCGGGCGATTTAGATGGAAGAAACGTCGGATAACAATAATCAAAGGAAGGCTTGGCCATGGAAGGCGTAACCGTCATCGATCATCCGCTCGTCCAGCACAAACTGACGATCATGCGGCGCAAGGAGACATCGACGGGCAGCTTCCGCCGGTTGCTGCGCGAAATCTCGACGCTGCTCTGCTACGAGGTCACCCGCGATCTCGAGCTGACGATGGAGACCATCGAAACGCCGCTGCAGACGATCGAGTCTCCGGTCCTTGAAGGCAAGAAGCTGGTTTTCGCCTCGATCCTGCGCGCCGGCAACGGCCTGCTCGAAGGCATGCTCGATCTCGTGCCCTCGGCACGCGTTTCGCATATCGGCGTCTATCGCGATCACGAGACGCTGCAGCCGGTCGAGTATTTCTTCAAGGCGCCCGAGGACATTTCCGAGCGTCTGATCATCGTCGTCGACCCGATGCTGGCCACGGGTAATTCGGCGATCGCGGCAATCGACAAGCTGAAGGAGCGCGGTGCGCGCAATATCCGCTTCCTCTGCCTGCTCGCGGCACCGGAAGGCCTGAAGAATTTCCGCGCGGAACATCCCGATGTGCCGGTCTTTACCGCGTCGATCGACAGCCATCTGAACGAGCAGGGCTACATCATGCCCGGCCTCGGCGATGCCGGCGACCGCATGTACGGGACGAAGTAACGTCAATTTCCGATTTACCAAATCGGTGCACAAACATGGCCCGGATCCGCGATCCGGGCCATTTGCGTTTCGGCGTTAGCAACTTGTCAGCAATTATGACGTAGCAGCTTGAGAATGAGGCCTCGCATGATGCGCGGTTTATGCAGGAAGGATTTCTGTTTCATGCTCATGCGTACAGTCATTTTCGCGAGCATTGCCGCGGCTCTGGCGACCCAGGTGCCCTCGCTGTTTCTGGCGATGAGCCCGCAGCCGGCCGATACCCCCGTTTCCGCAAATTACGTTTCCGCCGCGCCCGACGAGGCTGCCGCGCCCTCGCCCATCGCTGGAAGCGGCAGCATGCGCCTGCAGGCCGACGCCCAGGGCCATTTCAACGGCGATTTCAAGATCAACGGAAAGCCTGTTCAGGGCATGATCGACACGGGCGCGACCTATGTGGCGCTCAACGAGAGCCTTGCCCGCCGTCTCGGCTATGGCGGCAATCAGCTCGACTTCCGCTATGCCGTCAACACCGCGAACGGCCAGACCAAGGCCGCCCATGTCACGCTCGATCGCATGGAGATCGGCGGCATCCGGGTTCAGGGCGTCGAAGCCTTCGTTCTCCGTGATGATGCCCTGTCGCAGACGCTTGTCGGCATGAGCTTCCTGAAGAAGCTCGACTCCTACTCCGTCGCCGACGGCGCGCTCAGCCTCAAGCAGTAAGATCAGACGCGGCCAGATATGACCGGTGGCAGCTTCGGCTTGTCGCCGGATATCTTGTAATTCGCGATTATCGCAGCCGCAGCCCGTCCGGCGGCCGCATCGTCGGCGGCGTGGACGAAGGCGATCGGCTGGCCCTTTTCCACCTGCGTGCCGAGCGGCAGCAGGCCGGAGAAGCCGACGCGATGGTCGATCCTGTCGGATGGATGCCGCCGCCCGCCGCCGAGATCGATGACGGCCATGCCGGCCTCTCTCGCATCACAGCTTGCCAGCCAGCCGCTCTCCGGCGCCAGCACCGGCTTCTGTACCGGCGCGGCCTTCAGATATCTGGCGGGGCTTTCGACGAAATCCACCGGGCCGCCCAGCATCGCGACCATTCGTGCAAAGGTTTCCATCGCGTGGCCTGAGGAGAGCGCCTGGCGGGCGCTTACTTCACCATCGGCAAGCGACGCAGCAACGCCGCTCCCGACCAGCATCTCCGCAGCAAAGGCCAGCACGATTGCTTCCAGCCGTGTGCCGGATTTTTTGCCGGACAGAAAATCGAGGCAGTTCCAGATCTCGACTGCATTGCCGGCAGCGTCCGCCAGCGGCTCGTTCATATCAGTCAGCAGTGCCGAGGTCTTGACGCCTGCGCCATTGGCAACCTCGACCAGCGAGCTTGCCAGCGTCTTCGCCTCGTCGGCATCCGTCAAGAAGGCGCCGCTGCCGGTCTTCACGTCGAGGATCAGCGTCTGCAATCCCGCAGCAAGCTTCTTCGATAGAATCGAGGCCGTGATCAGCGGGACGGAGTCCACGGTCGCGGTGACATCGCGCACGGCGTAGAGCTTGCCATCGGCAGGGGCTAGCGCACCCGTCTGGCCGATGATGGCGCAACCGGCTTCCTTCACCACCTTGCGGAACAGGGCGGCATCCGGGGTGATCAGATAGCCTGGTATGGATTCCAGCTTGTCCAGCGTGCCACCGGTATGGCCGAGCCCGCGGCCCGATATCATCGGCACGGCAAGGCCACAGGCTGCCGCGATCGGCGCGAGCATCAGCGAGACATTGTCGCCGACGCCGCCGGTGGAATGCTTGTCGGCAATGGGGCGGTCGATGCCTTCCCAAGTTAGCATATCGCCCGAATTCGCCATGGCCAGCGTCAGCGCCACCGTCTCCGCGCGGCTCATCCCCTTGAACCAGACGGCCATGGCAAAGGCGCCGATCTGCCCCTCGGACAGATGCCCCTTTGCCAGCGCCGTGACGAAGGCTTCGATCTCTCCGGAAGAGAGCGTCTCGCCGTTTCGCTTTCGCCGGATGATCTCCTGCGGGATCATGCTCAGTAGCTCGAGGCCTGGGTGGGCGCGGGCTGCGTGCCGCTGAGGACCGCCAGGATATCGTCCAGCAGGCCGGAGGCACCGAAGCGGAAGGTCGAGGGCATCGGCCAGTCCGGCGTCATGATCGTTTCGGCGAGGCTGAGATAGAGTGCTGCGTCGGCGACCGAACCGATCCCGCCTGCCGGCTTGAAGCCGACCTTGCGGCCGCTTTGGCGGATGGCGCGGATCATGATATCGGCGGCCTCGAGGGTGGCATTGACCGAGACCTTGCCGGTGGAGGTCTTGATGAAATCGGCACCTGCCTCGATCGCGAGCTCTGAGGCACGGCGGATAAGCGTGGGGTCCTTGATCTCCCCGGTTTCAAGGATGACCTTGAGCAGCGTGCCGCTGCCGCATTCGGCGCGGATGGCGGAAACCATGTCGGTGACAGACTTCTCATTGCCCGCCAGGAACTTGCGGTAGGGAATGACCAGGTCGATCTCGTCAGCGCCGTCGGCGATCGCTTCGCGGGTTTCGGCGGCTACATCGGCGATTTCCATGTCGCCCGACGGGAAGTTGACGACGGTTGCGATCCTGACCTTGTGGCCCTTGCCGAGAACGGTGCGGGCGCGGGCGATGAAACGCGGCCAGATGCAGATTGCGGCGCTGTTTCCGAAAGGCGTCTGCGCACGTTCGCAGAGCGCATCGATCTGCGCTTCGGTGCAGTCGTCCTTGAGGTTCGTCAGATCGAGCAGGGAGAGCGCGACTGCCGCCGTCTCCTTGTGCGTGTGATTAGTCATTGTTGCTTCCTCCACCCGCGACCATTTCCTTGAGGATGGCTGCGAGACGCGCGCCGCCAACGGGCGCCATGTCTTTCGTTTCGTCGTGGCTGAGTTCGGCACCGGTCATGCCGGCCCCATAATTGGTGATTACCGACGCTGCTGCAACCCTGAGGCCCAACATTCGGGCAATGATCACTTCCGGCACCGTCGACATGCCGACGGCATCAGCGCCGAGAATGCGGGCCATGCGAATCTCGGCCGGTGTTTCGAAGCTCGGCCCGGAGAACCACATATAGACCCCGTGCGACAGCTTGATGCCGAGCTTCTCGGCAGCCTTGCGCATCGCGACCGTGAGCTCAGCATCGTAGGCATTAGTCATGCCCACGAAGCGGCGATCGCTTTCCTCGCCGATCAGCGGGTTGATGCCGGAATAGTTTATGTGATCGGTGATCTGCATCACCGAACCCGGCGGCATTTCCTCGCGCAAGGATCCAGCCGAATTGGTCAGAAACAGCGACTGGACGCCGAGGCCCTTGAGAACCTCGATCGGCAGGCGCATGGCATTGGCATCGCCCTTTTCGTAGAAGTGCACGCGGCCCGAGAGCATGATGACGGGTACGCCGCCGAGACGGCCGGCAACGACCTCGCCTGCATGGCCGGATACGGCGCTCACCGGAAAGCCGGGCAGATCCTTGTAGGCAACGCGAACCGGGTTCTCCAGCTCGCCGACGAGCGAGCCGAGGCCGGAACCGAGAATGATCCCGTGGCGCGGCACGAGCCCGCCGAGCTTTCCGACGAGCAGGTCGATCGCCGCGTTCATCCGAGTTCGGTCTCGAAGCTGAAGGGCAGAAGCTCTTCCATGGTCATGGTCTTCTTCACGCCCACCTCGTCACAGAGATAGATCTTGGTGTCCTTCCAGGCGAATTCCGAGATCTTCTGGCGGCAGCCGCCACAGGGCGGGCAAAGCGGCAGCTTCTCGGCAATGACGGCCATCTCGACGATCTTTTTGGCGCCGCCCATGATCATGGCGCTGATTGCCGTCGGTTCGGCGCACCAGCCCTGCGGGAAGGAGAGGTTCTCGATATTGGCGCCGGTATAGACCTTGCCATCCTCGGCGCGGATGGCCGCGCCAACGGGGAATTTCGAATAGGGCGCGTGGGCGAAAGCCATGGCGCCGCGGGCGGCCTCGAACAGGTCGTGGGACATGGATCAACGTTCCTTCGTATAGGGCACGCCGCCGGCCTTCGGCGGGATTGCTACGCCGATGAACCCGGCCAGCAGCACGCAGGTGAGGACGTAAGGCAGCGCCTGGAAGATCTGCACCGGCACTTCGCCGATCAACGGTACCTGCTTTCCCTGCATGAAGTTTGCCAGCGCATCGAGGAAGCCGAAGAGCAGGCAGGCGAACATGACGGGCACCGGCTTCCACTTGGCGAAGACGAGCGCGGCAAGCGCGATATAGCCCTTGCCTGCCGACATGTCCTTGATGAAGGCCGCCGACTGGGCGATCGCCAGATAGGTGCCGGAGAAGCCGCAGAGGATGCCGGCGCACATGACGGCGCGGTAACGCAGCCAAGTGACCGAGATACCAGCGGTATCGACCGCGCCTGGATTTTCGCCGACGGCACGCAGGCGAAGTCCGAAGCGCGTGCGATAGAGGATCCACCAGGAGAGCGGCACCGCCACGAAAGCGAGATAGGTCAGGATGTTGTTGCCTGAAATCACATTCGCATAAAGCGGCCCGATCACCGGCACGTCGCGCATCGCATCGGCGCCGGGGAGTGTGATAGGCGTGAAGCGCGCATCGCCTGCCAGCTGCGGCGTACGGCCGCCTTGGCCGAACCAGGCCTGGCCGAGCACGATGGTAATACCGGCGACGAAGAAGTTGATGGCGACGCCCGAGATGATCTGGTTGCCGCGATTGGTGATCGAGGCAAAGCCGTGGACCAGGCTAAGCGCCACTGAGCAGAGAATGCCGGCAACGAGGCCGAGCCAGGCAGAATCGGTCACATAGGCGACGCAGGCGGCGGCAAAGGCCGATCCCAGCATCTTGCCTTCGAGGCCGATATCGAAGACGCCGGCGCGTTCGGAAAACAGACCGGCAAGCGCGGTGAAGATCAGCGGGATCGACAGACGGATCGTCGAGCTGAGAACGCTGATGAAGATGTCATAATAATCCATCGCTCGCCCTCACTTGCCCGTTAGCCGCTGATAGATGTGAACCATCGCCGGGCGGAACATATATTCCAGCGCACCGGCAAAGAGGATGACGAGACCCTGGATGACCAGGATCATCTCACGGGTGATGTTCGGCATCTCGAAGGAAATCCAGTCGCCGCCCTGATAGAGAACGCCGAAGAGGATTGCCGCGAAGATGATACCGAGCGGATGATTGCGGCCCATCAGCGAGACGGCGATACCGACGAAACCCGCGCCGCCGACGAACTCGACCTGCAGACGCGCGGACGCACCCATGACCGGGTTCAACGCCATCATGCCGGCCAGTGCGCCCGAGAGCAGCATGGCGATCATCACCGTGCGGGCATAGGGGATGCCGGCATAGGCGGCAGCCGTCGGGCTGACGCCGAGCGTGCGCATCTCGAAGCCGAGCTTGGTGCGCCAGATCAGCAGCCAGACCAGCCAGGCGACGACGAGCGCGATGATGAAGGAGACATTGAACGGTGCAGCGCCAAGCTTGCCGCCGAATATCTCCATCACCCAGCCTAACTTCGGCAGCTGGCCGCCATCGAGAAAGGTGCGCGTTTCCGGCGCCATTTTGCCCGGCACGATCAGCACATGCACCAGCAGGTACACCATCAGCGCCGCGCCGATATAGTTGAACATGATCGTCGTGATGACGATGTGGCTGCCGCGCTTGGCCTGGAGATAGGCCGGGACGAAGGCCCAGGCAGCGCCGAAGATACCGGCGCCGATGACGGCGATCGGCATGGTCACATACCAGGGCACATAATTGTCCAGCGCCAGCGCCACAAGCGCACAGCCGAGACCACCCAGATAGGCTTGTCCTTCGGAGCCGATATTGAACAGGCCGGCATGGATGGCGACGGCGACCGAGAGGCCGGTGAAGATGAAGCTCGTGGCATAGAACAGCGTGAAGCCGATGCCTTCGCCGCTGCCGAAAGCACCTTCGATCAGCAGGGAGAGCGCATCAAGCGGGCTTTCGCCGATCAGCCAGACGACGAAGCCGGAGATGAGGAAAGCGACGAGAAGGTTCAGGAACGGGATGAGGCCGTAATTGATCCATCGCGGTAGGGGTACGGAAGCAGTGCTCATTCAAGCCTCACGCGGCAATGCCGGCCATCATCAGGCCGAGGGTCTGTTCACCGGCATCGGGCGTCTTCTCGCCGACGACATGGCCGGCAAACATGACAAGGATACGGTCGGAAAGGGCACGGATTTCATCGAGTTCGACGGAGACGAGCAGGATCGCCTTGCCCGCGTCGCGCATCTCGATGATCCGGCGGTGAATGAATTCGATGGCGCCGATATCGACGCCACGGGTCGGCTGACCGATGATCAGGGCCGACGGATCACGCTCGATTTCGCGCGCCACGACGATCTTCTGCTGGTTGCCGCCGGAGAAGTTCGCAGTCTTCAGGCGCGGGTTCGGCGGGCGGATGTCGTATTTCTCGATCTTCTCCATGGCATCCTTGCGGATGGCATCGAGATCGAGCAGCGGGCCTTTGCTATAGGCCGGCTTGCGGTGATAGCCGAGGACCGAGTTCTCGTATTCCTCGAATTTCAGGACCAGACCCATGTGATGACGGTCCTCGGGAATATGAGCGAGACCGAGTTCGCGCAGGCGCGCGGGATCGGCCTTGTCGATCGGCTGGCCGTCGAGCAGGATTTCGCCGGATGCCGGCTTGCGGATGCCGGCGATGGCTTCGAGCAGTTCCGACTGGCCGTTACCGGCAACGCCGGCAATGCCGACGATCTCGCCGCCCCGGACATCGAAGGAGACGTTGTCGACCATGGTGACACCGCGGTTGTCCTTCACCGTCAGGTTCTTGACCGACAGGATGACCTTGCCCGGATTGGATTCGCCCTTCTGGACGCGCAGCAGAACGCGGCGGCCGACCATCAGCTCGGCGAGTTCTTCGACCGTCGTCTCGGCCGTCTTGCGGGTCGCCACCATTTCGCCGCGGCGCATGACCGATACCGTATCGGTGATCGCCATGATCTCGCGCAGCTTGTGGGTGATGAGGATAACGGTCTTGCCCTGGTCGCGCAGCACCTTGAGGATGCGGAACAGGTGATCGGCTTCGGCCGGGGTCAGAACGCCCGTCGGCTCGTCGAGGATGAGAATCTCGGCGCCACGATACATGGCCTTCAGGATTTCGACGCGCTGCTGCAGGCCGACCGGAAGCTGCTCGATGAGCGCGTCAGGATTGACCTCCAGGCCGTATTCCTTTTCCAGGCGCTTCAGCTCGGCGCGGGCAGAAGCCACGCCCTTGGCGAGCAGCGCGCCGCCTTCGGCGCCGAGCATGATATTCTCAAGCACCGTGAAATTGTCGACCAGCATGAAGTGCTGGTGCACCATGCCGATACCGGCGGCGATCGCCGTCTGGCTGTCGCGGATCGAGATCGGCGTGCCATTGACGCGGATTTCGCCGGCGTCGGCGTGATAAAAACCGTAGATGATCGACATCAAAGTCGACTTACCGGCACCGTTTTCTCCGATGATGCCATGGATCGAGCCCTTGGCGACGGTAAGGTTGATGTCCTTGTTTGCGTGGACGGCACCGAATTTCTTATCGATGCCCACGAGTTCGATTGCGGGCGTGTCTGTCACAGCAGGCTCCAAATAAGAAAAGGGCGTATGGCGGTGAAATCAACACGCCATACGCCCATCTCAATCGCGGATCACTTCGGGCAAGCGTTGTCCGACGTGTAGTCGTGAACCTTGATGGTTCCTGCGATGATGTCAGCCTTTGCCTTGTCGACAGCAGCCTGCATTTCCGGCGTGATCAGCGACTTGTTGTTTTCGTCGATCGCAGCGGCAACGCCGTCTTCCTTGACGCCGAGAGCCTGAACGCCACCGGTGAACTTGTCGTTCTTGGTGTCGGAATAGGCGTTGTAGACGGCGAGGTCGACGCGCTTGACCATCGAGGTCAGGACCGAGCCCGGATGCAGGTAGTTCTGGTTGGAGTCGACGCCGATCGACAGCTTCTTGTTGTCGGCAGCCGTCTGGAGAACGCCGAGACCGGTTGCGCCAGCTGCCGCGTAAACGACGTCAGCGCCCTGGTCGATCTGGTTCTTGGTGAGCTCACCGCCGCGAACCGGGTCGTTCCAGGCAGCACCGGTCGTGCCGGTCATGTTCTGGAAGACTTCAACGTCGGCCTTGACCGAGCGAGCGCCCTGCTCGTAGCCGCATTCGAACTTGCGGATCAGCGGAATGTCCATGCCGCCAACGAAGCCAACCTTGCCGGTCTTCGATGCCATGCCGGCGAGAACACCAACGAGGAAGGAGCCTTCTTCTTCCTTGTAGACGACCGAACGGACATTCGGCTTGTCGACGACAGCATCAACGATGATGAACTTGGTGTCCGGGAATTCAGCAGCAACCTTTTCGACCGCCGAGGTCCAGGCGAAGGAGACGGCAACAACCGGGTTGAAGCCGCGGCTTGCGAAGTTGCGGATCGCCTGCTCGCCCTGCGTATCGCCGGTCGGCTCGAAATCGCGATAAGCGATACCGGTTTCCTTCTTGAACTTCTCAGCGCCATTGTAGGCAGCTTCGTTGAAGGACTTATCGAACTTTCCGCCGGTGCCGTAAACGAGAGCCGGCTTGATGTCAGCGGCGAGCGCCGTCGTGGACATCGCGGCCACGGCCAGGAGAGAAAGGAGGGTTTTTTTCATGAGTTGCAGCCCTGTTGTTGCTATTTGTTAGGGGTCCTCCCGCAAGCCTTCTGCGAGGCATGTCTGCGGAACCACCGGCCTCCCCCCGGAGGCCTGGCTTCGCGCATCCTTGCATGGCTGAATGAAAATTTCACGAGAAATTTTTCGGGTGGTAAAAATTTGCCGGGGATGCCGAAAATCAGTTCAATCAGGCTGATTTCTGCGCAAAAGCCGCTACGAAACTGCTTTTTCGGTGATCAGGCCGTGAAGCGGCCTGCAACCGGGGGCTTCTTATATCCGACCATCCAGAGCAGCAGCGCAAGCACCAGAAACACGCCGAAAGCGGGCTGCAGCATCAGCCACTGGAAGATGAAAGCGTAGAAGCGCGGGTGGATATAATAAGCGGTTGCGGACTGCAGCGCCAAAAGCGAGGCGGGGCTGACATCCTGCCAGGCATCGCCCATCGGCGTCATCACCACGGCGGAGGCCGCAACTGACTGGATGGAATCGATCGTCCCCGCGATCACCGCAACGGCAAGCGCGACAAGACTACTCAAACGCAACAAGAAACGCATAAAACCCTCCGGCGCACCCGATGCCGAAAACCCCGGCCAGCCACGCCATTTTCCGCCCTCAGGGCCACGATAAGTCCGTGTCCTGGAAAGCGCAATGCATGACGCGGGCGGAGTTTTATCCGAAGAAGTCAAAAATCTGTTAGATTTAGGTTGATCCTCGAAAATTCATCGGTATATATCGCGCCGTTCCAACGATTTGCGTCCACTGACGCCAATCAAAAAAGCAGGACAGGTGGCCGAGTGGTTTAAGGCGCACGCCTGGAACGCGTGTGTACGTGAAAGCGTACCGTGGGTTCGAATCCCACCTTGTCCGCCATTTTTCTTTTTTCCCGACATTACCATGCCTCTCGGTTGCGGCGCCACACGACAGATTGCCTGTCGAGCCGCAGATTTTCTAGAATTTACGCCGGCTCATTAGCACCTTATTCAACCAATAAGGGTATATTCCCTGCGTTGCGGTGGGGAACTCAACTTCATGACTATATTCGGTGAGTCCAAGCTGGGACGGATTGGCTATGCAATCCTGCTGGTCCTCATGTTCTGCTTCGATTTCGCCAAGGACCCGATCGAACGCTTCATCATGACCCAGCATGACCAAGCCGCGCGCGAGCTGATGGCGCCGCGGCCGGTTAGCGATGCTGCGGTTGCTGCGAAACGACCGGCCGGCAACGGCAAGAACATGCCGCTGATGTTTCCAGGGCAGGAGAAAGCTCTGAACGACCTCGTTGCTTCCGGCCGCAAGCCGACGCCGGAGGACATGGAGAAACTGCGAGCCGCTACGGCTGCCGGCGCGATGAACATGATTCTGGGCGGCGGCGCCTCGGTCGATCGCCGAGCGGCGGATCTTGCGGCACGCCGGTCGATGTTCGAAACGCTTCACTTCATTTCGGTGATCGCGATGACGGCCGTAACCGTCATCGGTCTCCTTTACATGGTATCGAGCAGGATTCGGCACATCGGCTGGCCGCAATATGTGATGCTGGTGCCACTTGCGCCCGTCTTCATCCCGAAATTCGTGGCGATCCCGCTTCCCGACATTGCGATCCAAGGGATCGCGATATTCTTCTACGCCGCGCTCCTGGTTCTGGCGTTTATTCCGGGTGACGGCCCGCGCCCTTCCGACCGCTACCCGATGGGAGCCAGAGCGCCTGCACCTGCCAAGCGCAAGCCGGGGCAGTTCGGCAGGCTCGGCACGGAATAACTACCGCTCCTCACCCTCCCAGCCGAACACGCTGCGACCGCCCCATTCCGGCGAATTCCTGAATTCGCCGGCAACGATCTCCTTGAGATCGGGGCCTGTGACATAGCGCTCCAGCTGGCGGGACTGGTCGTCGAGGCGCTTGAGCGCCTCAAGCTCTTCCTCGCGCCCGAGGCGGCCCTTCTGGACCGCCGATTTCATCACCTTGATGGTTTCGTCGTAAACCTTCAGCGGCACGGGGAATGGATGGCGGTCCTTGCCGCCGTGGGCGATCGAGAAACGGGCGGGGTCGGAGAAGCGGTAGGGCGCGCCGTGGACGACTTCGGCGACCATGGCGAGCGCCTGGACGGTGCGGGCGCCGACACCGGGGACGAGGAGAAGCTGCTCGAAATCTTCAGGGCCACGATCCGCCGCGGCCGCCAGATTGCCGTGCAGACGCTTCATGTTGACGTCCTTTTCGCGGACATCGTGATGGGCGGGCATGATCAGGTGCGGCAGGAGCATCTGGTCGGGCAGCGGCGCAGGCTTTCTCGTGTCAAGCGCCAGTGCTGCGGCTTCGCGGACGATGCGGTCGGGGCCGAGCGTCGCGAGGAGATCGAGCTGTCCGGCGCGGGAACGCTCGGCACGCCTGTCGGCGAGGTTGACGATGTTGCCCTGAGTGCGGCCTTCAATCGCGGCATGCGGCGAATTGACGAAGCTTTCCAGGCCCTCGGACAGCCAGTGATAGCGGCGGGCCTGCCTGTTGTCGCCGTTCATGCCTTGCTGAACCACCACCCATTTGCCGTCGTCGGTGACGATGAAGCCGTGGAGGTAGAGATCGAAGCCATCCTGGAGGGCGGCGCTATCAACCTTGGCGACGAGGCGGCTTGCCTGCGCCAGCGCAATGCCGTCGATGCCGACGCGGTTGCCGATCGCGGCAAGCTCGTCCGGGGTGCGCCGCGACTGGGCGCCGCGGCCGCCGCAGACATGCAGGCCGAGCTCACCCGAGAGCGGCGTCAGGCCGCGCTTCAGCGCGCCGAGAACACTGGTGGTGATGCCCGAGGAATGCCAGTCCATGCCCATGACGGCGCCGAAGGACTGGAACCAGAAAGGGTGTGCGAGACGGCGCAGAAATTCGTCGCGGCCGTAGTGATGGACGATCGCTTCGGTGACGAGTGCACCGAGCTTCGTCATCCGGTCGCCCAGCCATTTGGGAACCCTGCCGCCATGCAGGGGAAGATCGGCGCTGCCTGCTCTTTGAGCCATGGACGCAATTATAGCTGTGTCGTGCAGCCGAAGAAATCCGGTGCATCAAAAAGAAAACGCCGGCTGCAAGCAGCCGGCGCCCTTGGGAGGAAAACCCTTTTAGCCTCAGGCAGCAGCCGAAGCCGAACCCGACAGCGGAACTTCCGAGATCGTCTTCAGAACCTGGGAAGCGATCTGGTAGGGGTCGCCCTGAGAGTTCGGGCGGCGATCTTCCAGGTAGCCCTTGTAGTCGTTCTTGACGAAGGAATGCGGAACGCGGATCGAAGCACCACGGTCGGCAACGCCGTAGGAGAACTTGTTCCACGGAGCCGTTTCGTGCTTGCCGGTGAGGCGCTTGTCGTTATCAGGACCGTAGACAGCGATGTGAGCGTCGAGGTTCTTTTCGAACTGCGCCATCAGGGCTTCGAAATAAGCCTTGCCGCCAACTTCGCGCATGTACTTGGTCGAGAAGTTGCAGTGCATGCCCGAGCCGTTCCAGTCGGTGTCGCCGAGCGGCTTGCAGTGATATTCGATGTCGATGCCGTACTTTTCAGTCAGGCGCTGCAGCAGGTAGCGTGCCATCCAGATCTGGTCGGCGGCCTTCTTGGAGCCCTTGCCGAAAATCTGGAATTCCCACTGACCCTTGGCCACTTCGGCATTGATGCCTTCGTGGTTGATGCCGGCAGCGAGGCACTGGTCGAGATGCTCTTCGACGATTTCGCGGGCAACCGGGCCAACGTTGGACGAGCCGACGCCGCAGTAATACGGACCCTGCGGAGCCGGGTAGCCCTGCTCCGGGAAGCCGAGCGGACGGCCGTTTTCGTAGAAGAAGTATTCCTGCTCGAAGCCGAACCATGCATCTTCGTCGTCGAGAATGGTCGCACGGCTGTTGGACGCATGCGGGGTAACGCCATCAGGCATCATGACTTCGCACATGACGAGAACGCCGTTCGTGCGAGCCGGATCCGGATAAACTGCGACCGGCTTCAGGACGCAATCAGAGCTGCGGCCTTCGGCCTGCATCGTGGACGAACCATCGAAGCCCCAGAGCGGGAGCTGCTCGAGCGTCGGAAACGCGTCGAATTCCTTGATCTGCGTCTTGCCGCGCAGGTTCGGTACAGGAGTGTACCCATCGAGCCAGATGTACTCGAGCTTATACTTTGTCATTGGCCAGTCTCTCAAACGTGTGCGTGTCACAAATCCTGAGGGTGCGTTTCACCAGCGGATGCACACTAACAAGCACGTAGCGTGCCAGTTCGAAATTCGCCCTTCAGGGTGCGTCAAAACGCGCAGGCAGGGCGCCGGGGAGACCGGACGTTAACTTTCAATGAAAGCGGGGGGTTAGGCGGGAACTGGCGGGCGATGGCTGCGTTTTTCTTCAAAGGCCCAAACGCCTGAAAAAGATGCAGGAGCCACAGAAGTTTTCACACATTTTATCAACTGCTTACGAAGCCCACAATAATTGCCTATATTTTGAGCCATTTGCGCAAATCATGGGCAATCTGTTATTATCACTGCCCGGATGACCGGTACGCATAGATAATGGAAGGCGATAGGATGCCGACAAGTTTTCAAGGCGAATCCGCAAAGATCTACCAGTTCCCCGTCAAGTTCCGCCGTCCCGGCGAGCGCTTTGGCGCGAAGGATCCGCTCGCGATCGATCCCAACATCTGCGATGCGGCTTTCGACAGCTGGTATCACCAGGATGCGATCCGCGAAGAGGAAGAAGACAAGCGCAAGCCGCACGCCTGATCACATCAGACGAATACTTCCTGATCGACGCGATCTTCCGCGCCGAAGAATTTCAGATAGCGCTCGACTTCGGCCGGCTCACCTGTAGCCTTTTGCGGATTGTCTGAGAGCTTGACTGCAGGGCGGCCATTGGCGTCGCTGACCTTGCAGACGACGGAGATCGGGTTCAGCCCGGAGATCTCGGTCGGTGCGCAGCCGGCAAAATCATTCGTCAAGTTGGTTCCCCAGCCGAAGCTCATGCGGACCCGTCCCTCGAAATGCTTGTAGGTGTCGATGATCGCGTCGACATCCAGACCATCCGAGAAGATCAGAAGCTTCTGGCGCGGATCGCGGCCCATCTTCTTCCACCACTCGATGATCTTCTCACCGCCCTCGACCGGCGGCGCGCTGTCCGGACGGAAGCCGGTCCAGTCGGCAACCCATTCCGGCGCGTCGCGCAGGAAGGCCGTGGTGCCGAAAGCATCCGGCAGGACGATCAGCAGGTTGCCGCCATAGAGGCGGTTCCAGTCGCGCAGAACCTTGTAGGGCGCCTTGGCAAGGTCGTCGTCCGTCTGCGCGAGCGCGGCTGCGACCATCGGCAGTTCGTGGGCATTGGTGCCGACGGCTTCCAGATCGGAGTCCATGGCGAGCAGAACATTGCTAGTACCGGTAAAGGCCGGGCCGATGCCTTCCTTCAGCGCCTCGACGCACCAGCGCTGCCACAGGAAGCTGTGACGACGGCGCGTGCCGAAATCGGAAATCCTGAGACCCGGGAGTTCCTTCAATCGCTCGACCTTGGTCCACATCCTGGCCTTGGCACGGGCATAGAGAACATCGAGCGTGAAGGGACCGAGCGCCTTCATCGCCGAGCGCGAGCGCAGTTCGTTGATGATCGCCAACGCCGGGATTTCCCACATCGTCGTCTCCTTCCAGGAGCCGTGGAAATCCAGAACGTATTGGCCATCCTTCTTGGAGAGCTCGTATTCCGGCAGCTGGAAATGCGAAAACCAGGCGAGGAACTCAGGCTCGAAAATCTGGGCGCGACCATAGAAGCTGTTACCGGCGAGCCAGATCATCTCCTTCTTGGAGAGACGCAGCGTGCGTGCGTGATCCAGCTGTTCGCGCAACTCGCCCTCGTCGATCTCTTCGGCGAGGAGTACCCGCTTCGTGCGGTTGATCAGCGTGAAGGTTGCGTTGACGTCGGGATAGAGCTTCCAGATCATCTGCAGCATCAGAAGCTTGTAGAAGTCCGTATCGATCAGGCTGCGGACGATCGGGTCCAGCTTCCAGGCGTGATTGTAAACGCGTCTCGCGATATCGGTCTTGGCCATGCTCCACCCCATGCATACCGGCCGGGTGCGCGGCACATGACGGCCGGTCCTGTGCGTCTTCTTATCGAAAAATCATACGGTAAAGTCCAGTGCAAATACAAAGCCCTGCCGCGGGAAGCGGCAGGGCCTTTGATGATCGCCTAGACCCAATACCCCATTACTGCGCAGAGGGCGCTGCCGGTGTCGCCGGGGTCGCAGGCTGGGCGTTGCCAGCGGGAGCCGAATTGTTCGGCGTCTCGGTCGGTACGCCATTGCCATTCTGCAGCGACGGGGCTGCCGGCGGCGCCGGCTGCTCAGACTGCAATTCCTGGCCGGGCTGCTGCGGCGCAACCTCGCTGGCCTCACGCTTGCCCCAGATCTCCACCGGGATCCAGACAATGAAGGCGAGCACGAGAGCGACGATCAGAACCGTCAGAATACGCTTGCCGGTACGGCCCTGCTTGGCCTTGACCGGAGAAATCTGCTCTTCTTCATGAAGCTTGCCATCGGATTTTTCCCAGCGGGTTTCCATCTGATGCGCCATGCCTGTCTCCTTCCGATTTCTGGGCAGCCGCGATGCGGTCTGCTGCAGAGCCTACGGAAGAACAACGAAAAGAGGCTGCGAAGGTTCCCGACCGCTCAGTAACCGGCGGTGCGATCGACCAGGAACTGCAGGGGCTCGCCGCGCTCGAAGCGGGCGATCTGCTGCTCGACATGGCGGAAGAGCGCATTTTCCTCTGAGATCGCCGCGTCATGGGGGGTGATGAAGACGCTGTCGAGACCCCAGAGCGGATCGTCGGCGGGCAAAGGCTCCACCTCGAAGACGTCAAGCGAGGCACCGCCCAGAATGCCGCCTTCAATCGCGGCAACGATATCGGCCTGAACCTGGCTCTTGCCGCGCCCGGCATTGACGAAGATCGGCTTGCCGAGGGCGCCGCCCTGGCGGAGCTTGCCGAACAGGCCGGCATTGTAGAAGCCCGTCGTTTCCGGCGTCAGCGGCAGCAGGCCAACGAGGATATCGGTCTTCGACAGGAAGCGATCGAGGCCTGCGGCATCGAAAGTCTCGACGCCTTCGAGTTCCTTCTTCGTGCGCGACCAGCCGATGACGTTGAAGCCCATGACCTTGAGCTTGCGGACGGCATCCTGGCCGAGCACGCCGAGGCCCATGACGCCGACGGTGACTTCGGCCGCTTCCGGAGGCGCCGCCTTGCCCCAGATGCGATCGCGCTGGTGCCGGTCGTGGCCGCGCTGGTCGCGCAGGTGCATGAGGCACTGCATGACCACCCATTCGCTCATCCGCACTGTCAGGCTGCGGTCGACGAAGCGGACGATCGGCACATCGGGCAGGCCCGGCAGGGTCATGATGCTATCGACGCCGGCGCCGCCTGAAAAGATGATCTTGAGGTTCGGTGCCCGGTCGAAAAGATCAGCATCCGGCTTCCAGAGCAGCGCGTATTCGCAGGCGCTGAGATCCCTGCCCTTGGTCTCGGGATCGGCGAGATTGATGCTGCCGCGATCCGCAAAGGCGGTTTTCAGGATGCGGGCGATGCCCTCAGCATTGAACTTGAGATCGACGAGAATGGGCGGTCTTGCGGACATGGTCTTCTTTACTGCTGCACGGCAGGCGTCGGCACTGCCTCGATGTTGAACGCGGCGGCCATCAGCGCCTTGGTGTAATCGTCCTTCGGCGCGCTGAAGATCTCGGCCGACGGCCCCTGCTCCACCACCTTGCCGAAGCGCATGACGATGACATCGTTGGCGAGCGCTTTGACGACCTTCAGGTCATGGCTGATGAAGAGATAGGCGAGATCATGCTTCTTCTGCAGATCGCGAAGGAGATCGACGACCTGCGCCTGGACGCTCATGTCGAGCGCCGAGGTCGGCTCGTCGAGCATGACGAAGCGCGGCTTCAGCACCATGGCGCGGGCGATCGCAATGCGCTGCCGCTGACCGCCGGAAAATTCATGCGGGTAGCGCCAGCGGGTCAGCGGATCGAGACCGACTTCCTCCAGCGCCCAGCAGACGCGCTGGTCACGCTCCTCGTGCGTGAGCGAGCGCTCATGTACCTTCAGGCCCTCAGCGATGATATCGCCGACCGACATGCGCGGGCTGAGCGATCCATAGGGATCCTGGAACACGACCTGCAGCTGGTTGCGCAACGGGCGCATCTGGGTGAACGAATAGCTCGCTATATCCCTTCCGACGAAGCTGATGCGGCCCTTCGACGAGATCAGCCGCGTCAGCGCCAGTCCGAGTGTCGTCTTGCCGGAGCCGGATTCGCCGACGACGCCGAGCGTCTGGCCGGCGCGCAGCGACAGATCGATGCCATCGACCGCCTTTACGTGATCGACGACCTGGCGCATCAGCCCGGCCTTGATCGGGAACCAGACGCGGACATCGTTGCCTTCGATGACGACAGGCTTCGAGGGATCGGCGAGCGGCGGCTCTCCGCGCGGTTCGGAAGCCAGCAGGTGTCGGGTATAATCGTGCTGAGGGCGGGTGAAGACTTCTTCCACCGTGCCGGTTTCGACGATCTTGCCCTTGGTCATGACGCAGACGCGATCGGCAAATTTGCGGACGATGCCGAGATCGTGGGTGATGAAGAGCATGGACATGCCATGCTCGCCTTTCAGCTGGCGCAGAAGCTCGAGGATCTGCGCCTGGACGGTGACATCAAGCGCCGTCGTCGGCTCGTCGGCGATCAGCAGTTCCGGGCGATTGGCGAGCGCCATGGCGATCATCACGCGCTGACGCTGGCCGCCGGAGAGCTCGTGCGGATAGGCCTTCAGCCGCTTCTCCGGCTCGCGGATGCCGACCTGATTGAGTAGTTCGAGCACACGCTTTCGCGCGGCGGCACCGGTTACGCCCTGATGGAGATCGAGGATTTCGGCAATCTGCTTCTCGATCGAGTGGAGCGGATTGAGCGAGGTCATCGGCTCCTGGAAGATCATCGTGATGTCGTTGCCGCGCACCTGGCGCAGCTCCTTGTCCGATGCCTTCAGGAGATCCTTGCCCTTGAACAGGATCTGGCCCGTCGGGTGGCTCGCCGAGGGATAGGGAAGCAGCCGCAGGATGGAGTTTGCCGAGACGGACTTGCCGGAGCCGGACTCACCGACCAGCGCGACGACTTCGCCCTTGCGGATGTCGAAGGAAATGCGATCCACAGCCAGCGATGTTTCGCCGCCCTGATGAAAGGCGACGGACAAATCCTTGACCGAGAGGAGGGTTTCAGGGCTCTCGCTCATTGGAAGGTCTTTCTTGGATCGAAGGCATCGCGCACCGCCTCGCCGATGAAGATCAGCAGCGAGAGCATGATCGACATGGCAAAGAAGGCGGTGAGCCCGAGCCACGGCGCCTGCAGATTGGATTTGCCCTGCGCGATCATCTCACCCAGCGACGGCGAGCCTGGCGGCATACCGAAGCCGAGGAAGTCCAGCGAGGTCAGCGTGGTGATCGAGCCCGAGAGAATGAAGGGCAGGAAGGTCAGCGTCGCGACCATGGCGTTCGGCAGCAGATGGCGCCACATGATGGTTCGGTTGTTGACGCCGAGCGCGCGGGCGGCGCGGACATATTCGAAGTTTCTGGCACGCAGGAATTCGGCGCGCACGACACCGACGAAGCCGACCCAGGAGAACAAGAGCATGATGCCGAGCAGCACGAAGAAGCCCGGCGGCAGGATCGCGGCGATGATCAGCAGGATGTAGAGAACCGGCATCGATGACCAGATCTCGATAAAGCGTTGCAACAGCAGATCGGTCCAGCCGCCGAAATAGCCCTGGACCGCGCCCGCCGTCACCCCGACGACTGCCGAGCAGATCGTCAGTGCCAGGCCGAAGAGCACGGAGATACGGAAGCCATAGATGACGCGGGCCAGCACATCGCGTGCCTGATCATCCGTGCCCAGCCAATTCAGATTGCCATAGTTGCAATTCGGATCGTTGACGCCCTGCGGGTAGCCGGAGCAGCGTTCCTCGGAGCTCATCAGCCAGAAAGGCGGCGTCGGCGCCGAGCGCGGAATGTTCGAATTGACCGACCGGTAGGAGTAATGGATCGGCGGCCAGATCATCCAGCCATTGGCATTGATTTCGTCGGAGATGACATCAGAGCGATAGTCCGTCTCCGCCAGGAAGCCGCCGAATTTCTCTTCCGGGTAATCGATAACGACGGGGAAGAGGATCTCGCCCTTGTAGGACGCGATGATCGGCTTGTCGTTGGCGATCAGTTCGGCAAACAGGGTCAGCACGAAGAGGACCATGAACAGCCAGAACGACCAGTAGCCGCGCCGGTTCGCCTTGAAATTCCGCCAACGGCGGACGTTTGTCGGCGACAGCAGGCCCCTGCGCGGCGGCTTGACGGGCGTCGCCGTCGCAGGATTTGCAGCGGTATCCATCAGACGTCCCTCCGCTCGAAGTCGATGCGGGGATCGATCCAGGTGTAGATCAGGTCCGAGATCAGGCTGACGAAGAGGCCGAGCAGCGAGAAGATATAGAGCGTCGCGAAGACGATCGGGTAATCGCGGTTGACGACCGAGAGATAGCCGAGGCGGCCGAGGCCATCGAGCGAGAAGATGTTCTCGATCAGCAGCGAACCCGTGAAGAAGGCCGAAATGAAGGCGCCGGGGAAGCCGGCGATGATGATCAGCATGGCGTTGCGGAATACGTGACCATAGAGCACCTGGCGTTCATTCAGGCCTTTTGCGCGCGCCGTCGTCACATACTGCTTCTTGATCTCCTCGATGAAGGAGTTCTTCGTCAGCAGCGTCGTCGTGGCAAAAGCGGCGAGCGAGAGCGAGATCAGCGGCAGCGTCAGATGCCAGAAATAGTCGAGCGGCTTCTGCCACCAGGCGAGCTGGTCGAAATTATCCGAGACCAGGCCGCGCAGCGGGAACCAGTCATAGAAGGAGCCGCCGGCGAAGAGAACGATCAGCAGGATACCGAACAGGAAGCTCGGAACTGCATAGCCGACAATGATCACGCCCGATGTCCAAACATCGAAGGTCGAGCCGTCCTTGACCGCCTTGCGGATGCCGAGCGGAATCGAGATCACGTAGGAGAAGATCATGATCCAGACGCCGAGCGAAATCGAGACCGGCAGCTTATCCTTGATCAGGTCGAGAACCGAGGTGTTGCGGAAGAAGCTCTCGCCGAAATCGAAGCGGATGTAGTTCCACATCATCTCGCCGAAGCGAGTGAGCGGCGGCTTGTCGAAGCCGAACTGCTTTTCGAGCTTGGCGATCAATTCAGGATCGAGGCCCTGGGCGCCGCGATATTTCGAGCCTTCATCACCGCCTTGTCCCAGCAGATCTCCACCGCCGCCTGATAGGCGCTGGTCGGCGCTGTCGGCCTGGCCGGTCAGCTGGGCGATCACCTGCTCGACCGGGCCGCCGGGCGCAAACTGGATGACGGTGAAGGAGATCGCCATGATACCGACGATCGTCGGTATCATCAGAAGCAGGCGGCGAAGGATATAGGCTCCCATCAGCGCGCGGCCTTCCAGGTCTTGAATTTCGCCGGGATGCGCATCCTGTCAGAAGTCGTCAATCCATAAGCCTTTCGCCGGTTAGCCCGGCTTCTTCATGGTGATTCGAATGGACCATTTGGACCCCAGCGGCCCTGCCAATGCAAGTCCGCTATTTCGCGTCCTTCGACCACCAGACTTCGGGGAAGCCGATGGAATATTCGGGATAAGCGGCCGGATGCGTTAGCTTGTCCCAATAGGCGATCCAATAGGTTTTCCGGTAGAACAGCGGAATGACGTAGTGATTGGCCAATAGCACGCGATCCATCGCCTTGATCGCGGCGACCTGCTCGTCGCGGTTGGGCGCAAAGATGATCATCTTCACCAGCGCATCGACTGCCGGATTAGCGATGCCGGCATAGTTGCGCGAGCCCTGCTGATTGACAGAACCAGAACCCCAGTAGTCTGCCTGCTCGTTACCGGGGTTCATGGTTTCACCCCAGACATTCCAGATCATGTCATAATCGAAGCTGCGCGCCCGGTTTGTATATTGCGAGGCATCAACGGTGCGGACCCGCGCATCGATACCGATCTTTTTCAGGTTATTGGCATAGGGCACGGCCCAGCGTTCCAATATCGGACTGGCAAGCAGGATTTCGAAACTCATCGGCTGACCCGTCGCGGAGTTCACCATCCGGTTGCCCTTGATTTCCCAACCAGCCTCTTTCAGCAGAGCAATCGCTTTGCGGAGATTGTCCCGGCTCTTTTGCGGATCGCCACCGACCGGGTTGGTATAGGGCGTCGTGAATATCTCCGGCGGCACCTTGTCCTTGAGACCCTGCAAAAGCTCCAGTTCACGGCCCTCGGGGAGGCCGGAAGAAGCGAGATCGGTATTCCAGAAATAGCTGTCGACGCGCGTGTAGCTGCCAAAAGCCACTGTGCGATTGATCTCTTCGAAATCGAAACCGTAGTTCAGCGCTTCACGTACGCGTTCATCCTTGAAGAGGTCACGCCGCATGTTTGGCACCAGGGCCTGCATGATCCCTGCCGCGCGAAGCGGATTGGGGACGTCTTCCTTCTTGACCCGGCCATCCTTCACCGCGGGAAAGTCGTATCCCGTGGCCCAGCGGCTGGCCTGTGTTTCCTGCCAGTAATCGGTATTGCCGGCACGAAACGCTTCGAACTCGACGTCGCGGTCGCCGAAGTATGTGTAGAGAATATTGCGGAAATTGTTCTGGCCGACGTTTACGGGAATGTCCTTGCCCCAGTAGTCGTCACGCAGTTCGTAGCGGACGGTCGCCCCGGCGGAGAAGGCGGCAATTTTGTACGGTCCCGACCCCATAACAGGCTCAAGCGTCGTCTTGGAAATGTCGCGTGGCTTTCCGTCGGCGCCCGTGGCTTCCCACCAGTGCTTCGGCAGGACAATGACCTGGCCGAGAATGTTAGGCAGTTCCTTGTTGTTCTTCTCGTCGAAGGTGAATTTCACGTCGCGGTCGCCGACTTTTTCGGCCTTCACGACGTGCTTGTAGTAGTTCGACAGAAGCGGATTGAGCTCTTTCGATTTGTCGAAGCTGAAGATCACATCATCCGGGGTGACCGGCTGGCCGTCCGCCCATTTAGCCTCGGCGCGGAGCCGGAAGGTGGCGCTTGACACGTCGGCGGGATAGGAAACCCCTTCGGCCAGCAAGCCGTAGGATGAAAGCACTTCGTCGTCGGCTGACTTGAGCAGCGTCTCGAAGACAAGGCTCAATCCAACCGCGGCATCTCCCTTCGAGAGCAACGGATTGAATGTATCAAAAGTGCCTGCGGTCGAGAGCTTGGCATCGCCGCCCTTCGGCGCATCGGGATTGACGTAGTCGAAGTGCTTGAAGCCGGGCTGGTACTTGAGTTCACCGATTGACGACGTGCCGATCTGGAAATTCTGCTCCTGGGCTTTGACGGGCAAGGCCAGTGCGCTCAGTGCCACGAGAGCAACAACCAGACTTTTCTTCGACCCCACAAATGCCATTCGCCAACCCCTATTGTTTCGGTTTCGGCGAGAATAAGGAAAATGGCGGCGAAAAACAGGAGAGAGTTTGGTTTTTGCCGTTCTCGCGAAATTTTGACTAGTCGTTCGGAGCCCCCTCATGTCCCTTTACGATCCCAAGACCACCGCGCTTATCTCTATCGACCTGCAGGCCTTTATCACCAGCCGGCCGGTTGCTCCTCATAGCGCTCAGCAGGTCATTGAAAACACGGCAGCGATTGCCAGGCAGCTGAAATCACAGGGTGGAACGGTCATTCTGGTGACCGTCGGTTTCTCTGCTGATTACGCTGACGCCGTCAACCATCCAGCCGACGAACCGGCGAGCTTCCCGAAAGGCGGCTTGCCCGCCACTGCGCTTGAGGCGCCGCCGGAGATCGCCGCGCTGACGGTCGATGCCCATGTCGTCAAGCGCCAGTGGAGCGCCTTCTACGGCACCGATCTCGACCTTCAGCTTCGCCGCCGCGGCATCAAGACGGTAATCCTCGCCGGGATCGCGACCAATTTCGGTGTCGAGTCGACCATTCGCGACGCCTATGCGCATAACTACGCGGTCATTGCCGCCGAAGACGCGATGACGAGCTTCACCGCGGAGATGCACGGATTTTCGTGCGAGAAGATCCTGTCGCGGCTGTCGCGGGTCAGAAAGACTGCCGATATCCTCGCCAATCTCTGAGCGGAGGCAAAGCACCTAGGCGCGAGCACCATGAAAACACCGATTCACCCGAATTGCTTTTCACGGTAAATTCGACCGCAAATCACTGGCAATTTCGGGAATTCGCATGACGCTCCGCCTCGCTTCTTCCAAGATTTTCGGCAAACTCGCCTTGGCGGGTGCGCTGGGCGTCGGCCTCGTCTCGGCCGATGCGGGCGCGCAGCAGAAGCAGCCGAGCCCGGGAAGCGCGAAGGCAATCTTCGGCTCGGTGTCGCTTCCTTCCCAGGGGCCGGCACAGCCGATCGGCTTCTATGCCAAGGGCTGCATGTCGGGCGCCGTGGCGCTTCCCGCCGACGGACCGACCTGGCAGGCGATGCGGCTTTCGCGCAATCGCCGCTGGGGCAATCCGGCGATGATTTCGCTGCTCGAGCGCTTCTCGCGTGACGCGCAGCAGCAGATCGGATGGCCGGGCATTCTCGTCGGCGATATCGCGCAGCCGCGCGGCGGACCGATGTTCAATGGCCACGCCTCGCATCAGGTCGGCCTCGACGCCGATATCTGGTTCACGCCGATGCCATCGCAGCGGATGAATGCTCAGCAACGGGAAGCCCTGCCTTTCACGACCATGCTGCAGAAGGGCAAATTCCTGACCGTCGACCCGAAGATCTGGACCCAATCGCGCGCCGAACTTCTGATGCTTGCCGCGAGTTATCCGCAGGTCGAGCGCATCTTCGTCAATCCGGCGATCAAGAAGAAGATGTGCGACACCTGGACTGGCGACCGCACCAATCTAGGCAAGCTGCGTCCGGAATATGGTCACGATTCCCACTTCCACATCCGCATGAAGTGCCCGCCGGGCGCCGCTGCCTGCAAGCCGCAGGCGCCCGTTGCTGCCGGTGACGGCTGTGACAAATCGCTGGCGTGGTGGTTCACCAAGGAACCCTGGGCGAAGCCCGCACCGCCGAAGCCGAATGCGCCGCCGCCGAAGCCGCCGCGCGAGGGCATGGTCTCCGATCTGCCAAAAGCCTGCGCTGCCATTTTGGCCGCCCCGTCCGTCTCCTCGGTTGCCGAAGCAACCTATGGCGGCGGCTCGGCAGCGAGCGCTCTGACGGCGGTACCGGCAGCGGCTCCCGCCGTTTCCGACCAGGGCCTTCCCGCCATCGGCCCGGTTCCTGACGACAAGCCGATGCAATGATTACCGTGAGGCTTGTGTTTCAAATCGCCGGCTTGGTATAGAAGCGGCCAAATCGATTGAAACCCGGGATGGAGGTCCTTTCTCATGGCCGGCGGCAAGTGCCTTGCATTGATTGCTCATGACCAGAAGAAGGACGACATGGCGGAATTTGCCCGCCGCAACCGCGACCTTCTCGCCAAATGGAAGATCGTCGCGACCGGCACGACGGGCGGCCGGGTTCTCGACGCCGTCCCTGACCTCGATGTCACCCGTCTGAAAAGCGGCCCTCTCGGCGGCGACCAGCAGATCGGCGCGCTGATCTCGACGGGTGAAATCGGCGCCCTGATCTTCTTCGTCGACCCGCTGACCCCGATGCCGCATGATGTCGACGTCAAGGCGCTCATGCGGCTCGCGATCGTCTACGATATCCCGATGGCGCTCAACGAAGCGACCGCAGACAAACTCATCCCGACCCTGAAAGCTTGAAACGGAAGAGGCCCAATCCATGCTTGATGCCAGCGATGCCCATATGCCCTTCCCGATCCTGATCGGCGATATTGGCGGCACGAATGCGCGCTTCTCCATTCTCGCCGACGCCACAGCCGAGGCGGTGAATTTTCCGAATGTCCGGACGGCCGATTTCGAGACGATCGACGATGCCATCAAGGCGGGCGTTTTCGCCAAGACGGATTTGCGGCCCCGCTCGGCCATTCTTGCCGTTGCAGGCCCGATCAACGGCGACGAGATCCCGCTGACGAACTGCGACTGGGTCGTGCGTCCGCATACGATGATTTCCGGCCTCAGCATCGAGAACGTTCTCGTCGTCAACGATTTCGAGGCGCAGGCACTGGCGATCTCTGCACTTGGCTCCAATGACCGCGAGCAGATCGGCCCCGCCTCGGGCGACTTGATGGCTTCGCGTGCTGTTCTCGGACCGGGCACCGGCCTTGGCGTCGGCGGTCTCGTTCATGCCCGCGGTAGCTGGATCCCGGTTCCCGGTGAAGGCGGCCACGTCGATCTCGGACCGCGCTCCAAGCGTGACCTGGAGATTTTCCCCTATATCGAGACGATCGAGGGCCGCGTTTCTGCCGAACAAATCCTCTGCGGCCGCGGCATCATCCATCTCTACCGCGCGATCTGCACCGCCGACGGGCTGGACGTGAAGTACAGCGATCCGGCCGACGTCACGTCCCATGCGCTCGCGGGCACAGACAAGGTGGCCGAGGAGACGATCTCGCTGTTTGCGACCTATCTCGGCCGGCTGGCCGGCGATATCGCCATGCTCTTCATGGCAAAGGGCGGCGTCTATCTCTCTGGCGGCATCTCGCAGAAGATCCTGCCGGC
Source organism: Rhizobium sp. 21-4511-3d (assembly GCF_053522545.1). Classification (NCBI taxonomy): domain Bacteria; kingdom Pseudomonadati; phylum Pseudomonadota; class Alphaproteobacteria; order Hyphomicrobiales; family Rhizobiaceae; genus Rhizobium; species Rhizobium sp. 21-4511-3d. Next base: position 74,244 of record NZ_JBNWCF010000013.1, read on the forward strand.
GCTTCGCAAGCCGGAATTCCGCGCCGCCTTCGAGGACAAAGCGCCGCACTCGCACTGGCTGCGCGCCATCCCGACCTACGTCGTCACCCACCCGCTGGCAGCCCTCGCCGGGCTTTCCTTCTATGCCCGCGCACCGGAAACCTTCGGCGTATCGACGGATGGGAGACGCTGGCGCGCCTAAGCCCTGTCTAGCCAAGCCGCCGCCAAATCTTTATAGAGCCCCGCGAGTGCGCGGTTTTGCGCGCACAGGATCCGACACGGGAAGCGCAATTTTTTGGAAAAGTCCGCAAACAATAGCGTCAGTAGCGATACAGTCACCGGCGTGCTGAAGCGCATCATCGCCGAGAACGGCCGCGATCACATCATGGGCTATGCGTTCGCGATCGCCTGTCTTGTGATCGTCGCGCTTTCGACGGCTTATACTGCCTGGATCATGCGCACGATCATCGACGAAGCCTTTGCCAACCGGCGCGGCGATATCGTCTGGGTCATCTGCCTGTCGATCTTCCTCGCTTTTGTCGCCCGCGGCTTTGCCAGCTATGGCCAGGCCGTGGCGCTTTCCAAGGTCGGCAACAATATCGTTGCGCGGTACCAGAAGCGCATCTACGCGCATCTGATGACGCTTTCCGTTGGCTTCTACAACGATACGCGTTCGGCACAGATCGCCGCTCAGGTTAGCCAGAATGTCAGCGGCATCCGCGACGTCATGAACCTGACAATCACGTCGACAGCACGCGACCTGCTTTCGTTCGTCTCGCTGGTCTCGGTGATGGTCTATCAGGATCCGCTGCTCAGCCTGATCATCTTCGTAATGGCGCCGCCGCTGATGCTTGGCCTTCGATATCTTTCCAAGCGCCTCCGCCAGGTAACGAAGGAAGCCATCCATCTCAACAGCCGCGCTTTCGGCGCGATGCAGGAGTCGATCCAGGGCATTTCTATCGTCAAGGCGTTCACGATGGAGAGCGAGCTCGAGAAGCGGGTCAACAAGATTATCGACGTTGCCGAAGGCCGAGCCAACAAGATTGCCCGCCTGTCGGAGCGCAATGCGCCGATGACGGAAAGCTTTGCCGGTCTGGCGGTCGCAGGCGTCCTTGCCTATGCGGCCTACCGGTCGATCTATCACAACGTGCCCCCGGGCGCCTTCTTCTCCTTCGTAACCGCCCTGCTGCTCGCTTACGACCCGCTCCGCCGCCTGGCAAAGCTGCAGGTGCAGATGGAGCGTGCAGCCGTCAACGCGCGGATGATCTACGAACTGCTCGACATGGAACCGCGCCAGCGCGATCTGCCGGATGCCAAGCCGCTGAAGGCAACGGAGGCACGGATCGAGTTCCGGAATGTATCCTTCGCCTATGGCAAGGAACCCGTACTCAATGGTGTCAGCTTCGTCGCCGAAGGCGGCAAGACCACAGCGCTTGTCGGGCCATCGGGTGCTGGCAAGTCGACGATCATCAATCTCATTCCGCGCTTTTACGACCCCTCAAGCGGCGAGATCGTGATCGACGGGCAGGACATCGCGCATGTGACGAAGCAGTCGCTGCGCGAGCAGCTCGCCTATGTCTCGCAGCAGCCATATCTGTTCGAAGGTTCGATCCGCGACAATATCCGCTACGGCCGTCCGGATGCGACGGATGCGGAGATCGAGGAAGCGGCCCGTCTCGCCTATGCGCATGATTTCATCATGGCACAGCCCGACGGTTACGATACTGCCGTCGGCGAGAATGGCGTGACCCTATCGGGCGGCCAGCGCCAGCGCCTGTCGATCGCCCGCGCACTGGTACGCAACGCGCCGATCCTACTGCTCGATGAGGCGACCTCGGCGCTCGATACGGAATCCGAAGCTGCCGTCCAGAAGGCACTCGACGAGGCGATGACCGGCCGCACCGTCGTCGTCATCGCGCACCGGCTCTCCACCGTCGTTCGCGCCGACAAGATCGTCGTGATGCAGCAGGGTCGGGTCGTCGAGGAAGGCAATCACGAGACGCTTGCGAAGCTCGAAGACGGACTTTACGCTCGCCTGAACAATCTCCAGAGGCCGGCGGCCTCGAATACGATCTGATACGGGAATACTGAGGACATGAGCGACGCTGCTATGAAACTGGTTGTGGTTGGGGCAGCAGGGCGCATGGGCCAGACGCTGATCCGGCTGATCGATTCCATCGATGGCGTGACGCTGCATGCGGCGATCGAGCGCGCGGGCTCGCCCTTCGTCGGACGCGATGCGGGCGAGCTTGCCGGGCTCGGGCCGAATGGCGTGATCATCGGCGACGATCCGCTCGCCGCCTTCCTGCATGCCGAAGGTGTCCTCGACTTTACCTCGCCGACGGCAAGCGTAGAATTTGCCGGACTGGCAGCACAAGCGCGCATCGTCCATGTGGTCGGCACGACCGGATGCTCGGATGCCGACGATGCCAAGATCCAGGCGGCCGGGCGCCATGCGCGGATCGTCAAGTCGGGCAATATGAGCCTTGGCGTCAATCTTCTCAGCGTCTTCATCGAGCAGGCCGCCCGAGCGCTCTCGCCCGAGGACTGGGATATCGAAGTTCTCGAAATGCACCACAAGCGCAAGGTCGATGCGCCCTCGGGTACGGCGTTGTTGCTCGGCGAGGCCGCTGCCAAGGGTCGCGATGTCGATCTGAAGACGCAATCGGTCCGGGTCCGCGATGGCCATACCGGTGCGCGCGAAGCCGGTACGATCGGCTTTGCCACGCTGCGCGGCGGCTCGGTGATCGGCGAGCATTCGGTGCTCTTTGCCGGCGAAGGCGAGATCGTTTCGATGTCGCACAGCGCGGCCGACCGCTCGATCTTCGGCCGCGGCGCCATCAAGGCAGCGCTCTGGGCGCGCGACAAGAAGCCGGGTTTCTATTCCATGCTCGATGTCCTCGGGCTCTCTTCACAATAATCCTTACGGAGGCAGACTTTTATGAGCGGCACACTCGTTCTCGTTCGGCATGGCCAGAGCGACTGGAACCTGAAGAACCTCTTCACCGGCTGGAAAGATCCTGATCTGACCGAGCTCGGCATCCAGGAAGCGACGGCCGGCGGCCAGGCGCTTGCCGATTACGGCATCAAGTTCGATGTCGCCTACACCTCGGCGCTGACCCGCGCGCAGCACACGCTTAAGCTCATCCTCGACAAGGTCGGCCAGCAGGGACTGCAGACCATCAAGGATCAGGCGCTGAACGAGCGCGACTACGGCGATCTCTCCGGCCTCAACAAGGATGATGCCCGCGCCAAGTGGGGCGAGGAGCAGGTTCATATCTGGCGCCGCTCGTACGACGTCCCGCCTCCGGGCGGCGAAAGCCTGCGCGACACCGGCGCCCGCGTCTGGCCCTACTACCTGACGGAAATCCTGCCGCGCGTTCTGCGTGGCGAGAAGGTTCTCGTCGCGGCTCACGGCAACTCGCTGCGTTCGCTGGTCATGGTGCTCGACCGCCTGACCCGCGAGCAGGTTCTCGAGCTCAACCTCGCGACCGGCGTTCCGATGGTCTACAAGCTGAAGGCCGATTCCACCGTCGCTTCCAAGGAAGTGCTCGGCGACATGTCCGGCGCTCACTGAGCCGGATTCGCATCAATCAGAAAGCCGGGCCAAGTGCCCGGCTTTTTTAGTTTTCGATGGTGAATTGTACTCGGTCTGCGGCGAAGCGGGTGATGGAATATTGCACGGGAACGCCGTCGAGATCGGTGTTCATCGCCTTGGTGATCAGCAGGATCGCACCCGGCGTCAGCTCCAGATCGGCAATGTCTCCGGCGTCCGCATGCGCGGCAGTGATCTCGGTCGTTGCACGGACGTAGTCCTGCAGGCCGAGCAGCGCGAAGGCCTTGGTAATCGATTCCGTCTTGCGGTAGGTTTCGGCGATATCGGCGAAGCGCGCAGCCGGAAACCAGCTCGTTGCCCGTGAAACCGGGCGCTTGTCAGCCTCCCGCGTCGTTTCCAGCCTGATGACCGCATCGCCGGCGCGCATCTTCAGCCAGCGGGCGACCTCTGCGTCGGCGGACTCCTCGGCGGCCGCCAGCAGGAAGCCGCGCGTTTCCCTGGCCTGGCCGCTGATGCCTGTGGTGAAGCGCGTACGCTTGCTGATCGGAAAGTTCAGCCGCTCCCGGCGCTCGATCAGCGTGCCGCGGCCCTGCACGGCGCGGACGATTCCCTCCTGAGCCAGCGCCGCAAGGGCGCTTCGAACCGTATGCCGGTTGACGCCGAACTGTTCGGCGAGCGCCGTTTCCGGCGGCACCATGCCGGTTTCATCATAGGCGCCGCGGGTGATTGCCTCGCGAATGCGATCCGCTATCTGGCGCCATAGCGCCACCCCCGTCTGCCTCTGTACCTGCTTCAGCCCAGCCATTTCACCCCTGCCATGTCACACGCTTGTCATGTCCCCGATTTAAGCGTAGCTATATCTTGTATGGTTGTCTATATCAATAGACATTTCGAAGGATGTGGCGATGAAACCAGCAGAGAAAATCGAGGCGGCCGACGGCAGGAAGAGAGTGGTCGATCTTCTCGCCCGCTCCGAGCTTGCCGAACTGAATGACGCCTGGGAGGCGCTTGCGAACAAGCCGGAGGTTCAGGCGGTGCGCGGCCCGGAAACGGGACTGGTGATGGTCCGCGGCCGCATCGGCGGTGGCGGCTCGGCCTTCAATCTCGGCGAAGTCACGGTAACGCGCGCAACGATCCGGCTGGCCAGCGGCACTGTCGGCCATGGTCAATCGCTGGGCACCGATCGCAAGAAGGCGCGGCTTTGCGCGATCTTCGACGCTCTCCGGCAGGAAGAGGCAACCAACGCATTCGTCGAGGAAAGGCTGCTTCAACCGATCGCCGAGCGCATTGCCGGCGCGACGCAGCAGAAAGCAGAAGAGACGGCTGCAACCCGCGTCGACTTCTTCACCATGGTTCGCGGAGACGACTGATGGAACTCAGGAACGATACTTTGACCGGCGGCTTTGCCGAGCCGGTCTTCCAGGCCCAGAGCGTCTTCAAGGCGATGATGGATGCCATGGCCCGCCCAGGCTCGATCCAGACGCTGTCGCCAGATGCTGCCCCGCCTGCGCCCATGGGTGCCGCGGCCGGCGCCATCGCGCTGACGCTCTGCGATCATGACACGCCGGTATGGCTTTCGCCTGCCCTCAACAAATCTGCCGTACCGGGCTGGCTGAGCTTTCACACGGGCGCGACCGTCACCACCGAAAAGGCCGAGGCGCGTTTCGCCTTTGTCGACAGCGGCATGGCGCTCTCCACTTTTGGCCTCTTCGCTCCGGGCACGCAGGAATATCCCGACCGTTCGACAACGGTTGTCATCGAGATTGCTGCGCTCGACGGCGGCAAGGCGCTGGCGCTGATGGGACCGGGTATCAAGACCGTGACGGAAATCGCACCGGTGGGACTGCCGGAGACCTTCATCCGCCTCTGGAACGAGAACCGCGTCCTCTTCCCCCGCGGTGTCGACATCGTGCTTGCCGCAGGCAGCAGTTTCCTCTGCCTGCCGCGCACCACCAAGATCACCGCAACGGAGATGTGAACCATGTATGTTGCTGTAAAAGGTGGCGAGGCCGCCATCGCCAATGCCCATCGCCTGCTCGCCGACCGCCGCCGCGGTGACCGTTCGCTTCCGGCAATTGGCATCGAGCAGATCGTCGCGCAGCTGGCGCTTGCCGTCGACCGCGTCATGGCCGAGGCGTCGCTCTACGACCGGACGCTGGCGGCGCTTGCCGTTCGTCAGTCGCGCGGCGACATGATCGAGGCGATCTTCCTGCTGCGTGCCTACCGCACGACACTGCCGCGCTTCGGTTACTCGAAACCGCTCGACACGAGCCGCATGACGATCGAGCGCCGTATCTCGGCGACCTACAAGGACCTTCCGGGCGGCCAGCTGCTCGGCCCGACCTTCGACTATACGCACCGCCTGCTCGACCCGTCGCTGCTGACGGATGAAGAGGTTGAAGAGCCGGCTCAGCGCCAGGCCGAAACCGGCCGCTTCATCCGCGTCTCCGAAATCCTCGGCCAGGAAGACTTGATCGAAGACGATGGTTCGATGCCTGAAGATCACGAGATCGGCGACCTGACGCGCGAGCCGATGGAATTCCCGATGAGCCGGGATCTGCGCCTGCAGGCGCTGGCCCGCGGCGACGAAGGCTTCCTCCTGGCGCTCGGCTACTCGACGCAGCGCGGATACGGCCGCAACCACCCCTTCACCGGCGAAATCCGCATCGGCGAAGTCGAGGTAGAGTTCGACGTTCCCGAACTCGGATTTGCCGTTTCTCTCGGCACCATCCAGGTCACCGAATGCCAGATGGTCAACCAGTTCAAGGGTTCGGCCAAGGCGCCGCCGCAGTTTACCCGCGGCTATGGCCTGGTCTTCGGCCAGAGCGAGCGCAAGGCAATGTCGATGTCGCTGGTCGACCGCGCGCTGCGCGCCGGCGAGCTCGGCGAGGACGTCACTGCACCGGCGCAGGACGAGGAATTCGTCATCTCGCATGCCGACAATGTCCAGTCGACCGGCTTCGTCGAGCATCTGAAACTGCCGCATTACGTCGACTTCCAGGCCGAACTCGATCTCGTGCGCCGCATGCGCCGTGACTTCGAGGCAAGCCGCAACAATGGCGAAGCAATGAAGGAAGCAGCAGAATGACCGATCTTGCCAGCTACAATTTCGCCTATCTCGACGAGCAGACGAAGCGGATGATCCGCCGGGCGATCCTGAAAGCGATCGCCATTCCCGGCTATCAGGTGCCCTTCGCCAGCCGTGAAATGCCGATGCCTTACGGCTGGGGCACCGGCGGCGTTCAGGTGACGGCCTCGATCATCGGTCCCGATGACGTGCTGAAGGTCATCGACCAGGGTGCCGACGACACGACCAATGCCGTCTCGATCCGCGCCTTCTTCCAGAAGGTCGCCAATGTCGCGGTGACCACGCATACGAAGGATGCGACGATCATCCAGACGCGTCACCGCATTCCCGAGGAAAAGCTCGGCACCAACCAGGTGCTGGTCTACCAGGTGCCGATCCCCGAGCCGCTGCGCTTCCTCGAACCGCGCGAGACCGAGACCCGCAAGATGCATGCGCTCGAGGAGTACGGCCTCATGCATGTGAAGCTCTACGAGGACATCGCCCATAACGGCCGCATCTCCAAGACCTATGCCTATCCGGTGAAGGTTGCGGGACGCTATGTCATGGACCCGTCGCCGACCCCGAAATTCGACAATCCGAAGATGCACATGTCGGATGCCCTCCAGCTCTTCGGTGCCGGGCGCGAGAAGCGCATCTATGCGGTGCCGCCCTATACGGAAGTCGTCAGCCTCGACTTCGAGGACTACCCCTTCGAGATCCAGCGCTTCGGCAAGCCCTGCGCGCTCTGCGGCGCCGAAGAGGTATATCTCGACGAAGTCATTCTCGACGACAAGGGCGGGCGCATGTTCGTCTGCTCCGATACCGACCATTGCGAAGACCGCCGCGAACACGGCCATGCCGGCGAAATGCTTGCGCCCAAGGAGGCTGCGGAATGACCGAAACACCGCTTCTCAAAGTCAACGACGTCTCGAAGTTCTATGGCAACCGCATCGGCTGCCGGAACGTCTCCTTCGAGCTCTGGCCGGGCGAAGTCCTGGCGATCGTCGGTGAGTCCGGCTCCGGCAAGACGACGCTGCTCAACTGCATCTCGACGCGCCTGATGCCGACGACCGGCAGTGTCGAGTATCACATGCGCGACGGCAGCTATCGCGACCTCTATCGCATGAACGAGGCCGAGCGCCGCTTCCTGATGCGCACCGACTGGGGCTTCGTGCACCAGAACCCGGCCGATGGCCTGCGCATGACGGTTTCGGCCGGCGCCAATGTCGGCGAGCGGCTGATGGCGATCGGTGACCGGCATTATGGTAAGATCCGCTCGACGGCTATCGACTGGCTGGAGCGCGTCGAAATCAATGCCGAACGCATCGACGACCAGCCCCGCGCCTTTTCCGGCGGCATGCGTCAGCGCCTGCAGATCGCCCGCAACCTGGTGACCGGCCCCCGCCTGGTCTTCATGGACGAGCCGACCGGCGGTCTCGACGTCTCGGTTCAGGCCCGCCTGCTCGATCTCGTCCGCGGCCTCGTCAACGATCTCGGCCTCGCGGCGATCATCCTGACCCATGACCTCGCGGTCGCGCGCCTGCTATCGCACCGGATGATGGTGATGAAGGACGGCAATGTCATTGAGCACGGTTTGACCGACCGCGTGCTCGACGATCCGCGCGAGCCCTATACCCAGCTTCTCGTTTCCTCCATCCTGCAGGTGTGACCATGGCAACGCCACTCGTCGTTTCGGAAGTCGCAAAAAGCTTCACAATGCATCTGCGCGACGGCATCAAGCTGCCGGTCGTCTCGGATGTCACCTTCTCCGTTGCAGCCGGCGAATGCGTCGTGCTCGGCGGCCCCTCGGGCATCGGCAAGAGCTCGCTCCTGAAGATGATCTACGGCAACTATGCCGTCGATACCGGCCAGATCCTGGTCAACCACCAGAGCCGCGTCGTCGATCTCGCCTCGGCCGATCCGCGCACGATCATCGATGTGCGCAAGCGCTCGCTCGGCTATGTCAGCCAGTTCCTGCGCACGGTACCGCGCGTTGCGGCGATCGATGTCGTTGCCGAACCGCTCGTCGCGCGCGGTGTGCCCGCGAGCGATGCCCGCGAAAAGGCAGCCGAGCTTCTCACGAAACTCAATCTGCCTGAGGCCCTCTGGCAGCTGCCGCCCGCGACCTTTTCCGGTGGCGAGCAGCAGCGTGTCAACATCGCCCGCGGCTTCATCACCGATCACACGATCCTGCTGCTCGACGAGCCGACGGCTTCGCTCGACGCCACCAACCGTGCCGTCGTCGTCGGCATGATCGCCGAGAAGAAGAAGGCGGGCGTCGCCCTGCTCGGCATCTTCCATGACGAGGAAGTGCGCGAGGCGGCTGCCGACCGCATTCTCGACGTCCAGAAGTTCTCTCCCAGAAAGGCCATTGCGGCATGACCCGGAAAATCGGCGAAAAGCCCTACATCCACGAGACGGCATCGGTCAGCGATGCCACGCTCGGCCGCTATACCGAAATCTCGGAGCGTTGCCGGATCAGCGAGGTCGAGTTCGGCGACTATTCCTACATCATGCAGGATGGCTCGATCTGGTGTGCGACGATCGGCAAGTTCGTCAACATCGCCGCCGCGGTGCGCATCAACGCCACCAACCATCCGACGTGGCGGGCGACACTGCACCACTTCACATACCGCGCCACCGACTACTGGCCGGATGCCGACATGGAGACGGAATTCTTCGAGTGGCGCCGCTCCAACCGCGTCACCATCGGCCATGATGTCTGGATCGGGCATGGCGCCACGATCCTGCCCGGCGTGACCGTGGGCAACGGTGCGGTGATCGGTGCGGGCGCCGTGGTCTCCAAGGATGTTGCCCCCTACACGATCGTCGGCGGCGTTCCCGCAAAGCTCATTCGCGAGCGTTTTGCGAAGGGTGTCGGCGAGCGGATGGACAAGCTTGCCTGGTGGGATTGGGAGCATTCGAAATTGCGTTCGGCGCTCGAGGATTTCCGCGCGCTTTCGGCCGAAGATTTCCTTAGCCGGCATGGTGCGTAAAGCACCTTCGCCGGCGCCCTTTATGACAGTCATTACACAAAACTGACATTGGAGGTTCATCAAGCAGGACTAATGCACTCCGAGACGAAGGCCCTGGATTGCAAGGAAGAGCATGATGTTCAAGCTGAAGAATGTCACCCGCCGTTTTGGCAACAAGCTGGCAGTGGATTCCGTAACGCTCGATATTCCCCAGGGTCAGATGGTCGGCATTATCGGCCGTTCGGGCGCCGGCAAATCGACGCTTCTGCGGATGATCAATCGCCTGCAGGAGCCGACCTCCGGCTCCATCCGTTTCGGCGGCGTCGAAGTCTCCTCGCTGCGTGGCGAGGCTCTCCGTAACTGGCAGCGCGACTGCGCGATGATCTTCCAGCAGTTCAATCTCGTGCCGCGTCTCGATGTCCTGACCAACGTCATGCTCGGCCGCCTGAACCATCGCCCGACGATGCTTTCGCTCCTCAACATCTTCAGCCGCGAAGAGCGCATCCATGCGATCGCCGCTCTTGAGCGCCTCGGCATCGAGCAGACTGCGCTGCAGCTTGCCGGTACGCTTTCGGGCGGCCAGCAGCAGCGTGTGGCAATCGCCCGTGCCCTGATGCAGAAGCCGAAGATGGTTCTCGCCGACGAGCCGATCGCCTCGCTCGACCCTCTCAACGCCAAGATCGTCATGGACGCACTGCGCGACATCAACGAGCGCGAAGGCATCACCGTCATCACCAACCTGCACACGCTCGACACGGCGCGCAGCTATTGCGAGCGGATCGTCGGCATGGCCGGCGGGCGCGTCGTATTCGACGGCAAGCCGGCCGATCTGACCGCCGAGGCCGTCAAGGAAATCTACGGTACCGACAAGGACGGCGCCGGCATCGACGAAACCATGACTTCGACCTCGATCAACATTCCTGCGGCAGCTGCCGCCCATCAATCCGCCGGCCTACAACCGCTGGCGTTGGCCGGTCTCTGAGCGAGACGGCTGCGATCGACCGCCCGCGTCAAGGGCACAGTTCTTCGTAACAGAGAGACCACCGGGGACACCGGTCAATCAGGAGAGTACCATGTTGAAGAAAGCACTCTTTGCCGCGACGGCGCTTTTCGCGCTGGCCGGCGTCTCGCATGCTGCAGACCTTAAGGAATTCCGCGTCGGCATTCTCGGCGGCGAAAACGAAACCGACCGTCTGCGTAACTACGCCTGCCTCGCCGACCACCTGAAGCAGGAATTCGGCTTCGAGAAGGTTTCGCTCTTCCCGGCCGCCGATTATGACGGCGTTATCCAGGGCCTCCTCGGCGGCACGCTCGACTTCGCAGAACTCGGCGCTTCCGGCTACGCAGCCGTCTACCTGAAGGACGCAAAGGCCGTTACCCCGATCCTGACGACACAGCAGAAGGACGGCTCGACCGGCTATTATTCGATCGGTCTCGCTCTGAAGTCCTCCGGCATCAAGACGATCGCCGACGCCAAGGGCAAGAAGCTCGGCTACGCCGATCCGGACTCCACCTCGGGCTACCTCGTTCCGCTGACGCAGATCCCGAAGGATACGGGCATGCCGAACGACCAGTTCTTCGCCTCCACGCAGTTCAACGGCGGCCACGAGAACAACCTTCTCGCTGCCTATGACGGCAAGGTCGACGTTGCTGTCGACGACAGCTCGGGCATCGGCGATTTCAAGGACGGCTACACCTCCGGTACCTTCCGCAAGGAAGTAGACAAGGGTGCCGTCGATCCGAACAAGCTCGTCGAAGTCTGGCGCTCGCCGCTGATCCCGAACGGCCCGCTCGTCGTTCGCAACGAGCTCGGCGAAGAGTGGCAGAAGAAGCTGGCCGCCTTCTTCACGGCGCTGCCGGAGAAGGACCACAAGTGCTTCACCGCCATCGAAGGCGGCGACTACAAGGGCTACGCCCCGGTTACGCACGAATTCTACAACGCCGTTGTAGACGTTCGTAAGGCTGCCATCGGCGGCTGATCGACCTGCATTCATCGGGGGCGGCCGTCATCGGCCGCCCTTTTTCCTGCGAAGAAGCGGACGACCCCATGACCCTTGCCGATTCCCGGACCCACACGCCCGAACTCCAGCAGAGCAGCCGCGATATCGGCGATGCCTGGGGCCGCATGGTGTCTCGCCGCCGTCTCTACACCGGCATCGGCCTCGTCCTGCTGCTGATCGCCTTCGTAAGCTCCGTCCGCTTTGCCGACGAGAGCAATGCCGGCCATTTCTTCGACCGCCTTCCGCATCTCTTCGACTTCCTGAGTTGGCTCATTCCCAAGGACTGGCACGACGTCTGGCGCGCGCTGTTCGATATTGCGAGCCCGAACGACAAGGGCGGCGAGGAGTTCAACTTCGCCAAGGGCCGGGTCTACGTTTTCGGCGATTTCTATATCCCTGAATATTTCGAGCTGATGATCATCACGATCAACGTCGCTCTCGTATCGACGATCATCGGTTTCATCTTTGCGGTGCCGCTGAGCTTCTTCGCAGCTCGCAACCTCACCAAGAACTGGCCGCTGCGCGTCTTCGCCAAGCGCGTCATGGAATTCCTGCGCGCCTTCCCGGAGATCGTTATCGCCGGCCTGTTCTCTGCCATCCTGTCTATCGGCCCGGTCGCCGCCATCATCGCCGTGTCGCTGCATACGATCGGCGCGCTCGGCAAGCTGTTCTACGAAGTCGTCGAGAATATCGATATGAAGCCGGATGAGGGCATGAAGGCGGTCGGCGCCAACTGGCTGGAGCGCGTGCGCTTCGCCGCCATGCCGCAGGTTCTGCCGAATTTCGCCTCCTATGCGCTGCTGCGTCTGGAGATCAACGTGCGCGCCTCGACCATCATCGGCGCGGTCGGCGGCGGCGGTATCGGCGAAGAGTTGAAGCTCTCCATCTCGCGCGGCTTCGGCGCCAAGACGGTCGCTCTCGTGCTGCTGCTCTTCATCACCATCGTTGCGGTCGACCAGTTCTCCGCATGGCTGCGCCGCCGCCTGGTTGGCGAGCACGCTTTCCTTCTGCAACATTGAGGCCCGCCATGACGGTTATCGACGCAAACCGGATGCACGAGATCGAGGCGCGCTATCCCGAATATTTCCATCGTTCTTTCCGCCAGCGCTTCGGCGGCCTGCTCGCGGTCATCGCGACGCTGCTTTATGGCATGTATGCCGTCTGGTTCTTCGATCTGCCGAAGCTGCTGGCCGAGGCCCATTGGGAGCGCGTCGGCATCTATATGAGCCAGTGGGTGAGCTACGACGTTCAGCCCGAATTCCGCATTCAGGACGACGGCTCGATCGAGACCCGCTATCCGCGCTTCTCGCCGCTCGGCGACGATCCGCATCCGGAATGGGTGAAGAACGAGCCCGGCAGCGTCACCGTCTTCGTCAGCGGCACGAACCGCACTGTCGTGGTCACCAAAGCTATGACGACGGTGACGGCGCACGGCATCAGCGTTCCTGTCGACCTGTCGTCGGGCCAGCCGAAGGTCGTCGGCGAAGTGCCCTCCTGGATGACTGTCTATGACGACAACGTGCTTGCCGACCTTGGCTTTGCAGGCGACGTCAGCATCGCATCGGACCGCGTGAAGGTGCGCAAGCGTTTCCTTGGATGGGCAAACTTTGTCTTCGACACGCACTCGCCGTTCTTCGACAAGCCGGCCGGTGAAGTCGCAAGCCTGATCGTGTCAGGCCCGCGTCTCGACCCCAGCCAGTCGAACCTGTCGCTCGCCTTCGACAATATCTGGAACAACTCGGCCTGGCAGCATGGCGACGTCTGGACCAAACTTTTCCAGACGATCGTGATGGCCTTCCTCGGCACGCTGCTCGGCTCACTGGCGGCCTTCCCGCTCGCCTTCCTGGCCGCCCGCAACATCACGCCGAACCGGCTGCTGAACCAGATTCTGAAGCGCTTCTTCGACTTCCTGCGCTCGGTCGACATGCTGATCTGGGCGCTGTTCCTGACTCGCGCCTTCGGCCCCGGCCCGCTTGCAGGCTCCGGCGCGATCTTCCTGACGGAGACAGGCACGCTCGGAAAGCTCTATTCCGAAGGTCTCGAAAACATCGACAACAAGCCGCGCGAAGGCATCAAGTCGACGGGCGCCTCGACGATGCTCGTTCACCGCTACGGTGTCATGCCGCAGATCGTTCCGGTGATCGTCAGCCAGACGCTCTACCAATGGGAATCGAATGTCCGTGGCGCGACGATCATCGGCGCCGTCGGTGCCGGCGGTATCGGCCTCAAGCTCTGGGAAGCGATGCGCACGAATTCCAACTGGGAAAACGTCGCCTACATGGTCATCCTGATCCTGATCGTCGTCTTCCTGTTCGACATGGCCTCGAACGCGCTGCGCCACCGGCTGATGGGCACCAAGACGCATTAAAAAGATGATGGCGCCACGGCGTCATCATCATTCTGTCACGGAAATCTTTTAGCCGGAAGCAAGCTTGCAGTCCGCGGTCAAATCACTGACATTGCGACCCCTGCCTCAGACATTTTTCCGGGATAAGACCTTTGCGATACGCCCTCTATTTTTCGCCGCCGCAGGATGATTCCCTGACGCGCGCCGCTGCAGAATGGCTCGGCCGCGATGCCTTTTCTGACGAAACTTACCCGGCTCCCGAAGAGCCCGGCCTGCCCGGCGCGGAGCAGTTCGAGCTGACCGCCGATCCCCGCCGCTACGGCTTCCACGCGACGATCAAGGCGCCCTTTGCGCTTGCCGCTTCGGTGACGGAAAAGGATCTGATGACTGTGGTCGAGGATTTTGCGGCGCGCACGCCGGCCTTCGAGATTCCCGAACTTGTGCTCGGGCAACTCGGCCGCTTCTTCGCGCTCGTGCCCGGCGCGCTGCATCAGCCGCTTCAGGATTTCGCCGCAAGCGTGGTAAAGTCCTTCGAGCCGTTTCGTGCCGCCCTTTCGGAGGCCGACATTGCCCGGCGCAAACCCGAGAAGCTGACGGAAAGCCAGCGCGCCAATCTGATGCGCTGGGGCTATCCCTACGTCATGGACGACTTCGCCTTCCACATGACGCTGACCGGACAGGTTCCTGACGAGCGCTCCGCGCTGATGAAATCGATCCTGGAACAGCGCTTTGCCGCCTTCACCGGCCGGCCGCTTCCGATTTCCGGCATTGCCGTCTTCACCGAGGAGACGCGCGGCGCCCCATTCAAGGCTCATAGCTGGCTGCCGCTTGCCGGCGCCAAACGCTGAAAGACGACACGATGACCAAAGAAACCGTTTTTTCCAATGCACGCATCGTTCTCGAGGACGAGATCGTAAACGGCTCCCTGCTGATCCGCGACGGCAAGATCACCGATATCTCCGAAGGCAACTCGGCTGCCGGCGAAGACTTTGAGGGCGACTACCTCATTCCGGGTCTGGTGGAGCTTCATACCGACCACCTCGAAGGCCACTACTCGCCGCGCCCCGGCCTGCGCTGGAACATGACGGCGGCGATCCAGGCGCATGACGCCCAGATCGTCACGTCGGGTATCACTACGGTTTTCGACTGCCTGCGCATGGGCGCCGATGAAGACGGCGGTTTCGACCATGGCGAGATGCGCGGTATGGCTGACGCCATCCAGAAGGCCGAGCAGGAAGGCCGCCTGCGCGCCGAGCACCTGCTGCACCTGCGCTGCGAAGTCTCGGCCGACAACGTGCTTGAGCATTTCGCCGATTTTGAAAACGATCCCTATGTCCGCCTCGTCTCGCTGATGGACCATGCACCGGGCCAGCGTCAGTTCCAGACCATGGACCAGTACATCTTCTACTACCAGAAGAAGCGCGGCCTCTCCGACGAGGCCTTTGCCAAGTTCATCGAGAAGCGCCTTGGCGAATCCGCCCGCAACTCGACCCCGCACCGCATTGCCATTTCCAAGGTCTGCAACGAGCGCGGCATCACCATTGCCAGCCATGACGACGCGACCATGGAACATGTCGACGAGGCGATCGAGAACGGTGTTCGCCTGGCGGAATTCCCGACCAGCTTCGACGCCGCCAAGGCTTCGCACGAGCACGGCATGAGCGTTCTGATGGGCGCGCCGAACATCGTGCGCGGCAAGTCGCATTCCGGCAATATCGCTGCCCGTGATCTCGCCGAGCGTGGCGTTCTCGATGTTCTCTCGTCCGACTACGTGCCGCTCAGCCTGCTCTATGCGCCGTTCATCATCGCCGACGAGGTCGAATCCATCTCGCTGCCGAAGGCGATCGCCATGGTCACCTCGACCCCGGCCCGCACGGTCAGCCTCGACGACCGCGGCCGCATCGCCACCGGCCTGCGCGCCGATCTCGTGCGCGTATTCCGCGACGAGGGCGTTCCGGTGACGCGTTCCGTCTGGCGCGAAGGGCGCCGTGTCGCATGAACCCGTCGCACGAACCCCACATCGTTCCCGGCACCGAACACGGCATCATGGTCGTCGTCGTCGGACCGAGCGGCGCCGGCAAGGATACGCTGATGGCGCTGGCGGCCCAGCATTTCGGCAGCCGCCCCAATGTTCACTTCGTCCGCCGCGTTATCACCCGTGACGGCGATGCCGGCGGCGAGGATCATCTCGCCGTTTCCGAAGCCGGATTCGCATCGATGGAACAGTCCGGCAGCTTCGCCGTCTGGTGGGAAGCGCACGGCCTGAAATACGGCATTCCGGCCGAGGTATCGGTCGCGCTGTCGAAGGGGCACCTGGTGATCGCCAATGGCTCCCGCTCGGCGCTGCATCGCTTCCACGCCGCTTTCCCGCGGCTGAAGGTGATCAATGTTACGGCGCGTCCGGAAGTGCTCGCCGGCCGGCTGGAAGCGCGTGGCCGCGAAACGCACGAAGACATCATGGCCCGCCTCGCCCGTGGTTCGCTGACGGTGCGCGGCGACTATGACGTGATCAATCTCGACAATAGCGGGTCGCTCGCCGAAGCCGAGCGCAAGATCATCGACACGATGAACGGTTTCCTGGCGGAAGTCGCCTGACGGGGAGAGATCATGGCCATCGTCGTCCTGCCTTATGATGACAGATGGCCCGAACTCTTCGCACAGGTCTGCAGTGAGCTTGCGCCGGTCTTTGCAGGACTGGCGCCGGCTTTCCACCATGTCGGCAGCACGTCCGTTCCAGATCTGGCCGCAAAGCCGAAGATCGACCTGCATGCCGCCTTCGCGGATCTGGCGACCGTCGCCGCAGCGGTCGAGCGGATGCAGACCGTTGCCGGTTACACCTATCATGGCGACAAGTACGGCGATGAGAGCTGGACCTTTACCAGCGGCAAGACCTACGGCTCCCGGCTCTATCTCTGCACGGCAGACAATCGTGTGCTCCGCGACCGCATCCTGTTTCGCGACTATCTCAGGACCCATCCCGAACGGGCCAATGCCTATGCCGCACTGAAGCTGCGGCTGATGAGCGAGGCCAATGACGACTGGGATTATTATACCGGCGGCAAGACGGAATTCGTTCGCGAGACGGTGCGGCTGGCGCAGCTTTAGGGTTTGAGAGGCTTCCCCCTCAAACCCTGATCTTTATTCGCCCTCGTTCCGGGCCGAAACGATTTCGCGCTTGCCGACATGGTTTGCCGGGCCGACGAGGCCTTCCTTTTCCATGCGTTCGACGAGCGATGCGGCGCGGTTGTAGCCGATGCCGAGGCGGCGCTGGATGTAGGAGGTCGAGCACTTCTTGTCGCGCAGGACGACCTTGACCGCCTGCTGGTAGAGCTCGTCGCCATCTTCGGCGCCCATGGCGCTCTTGTCGAAGACGGCGCTGTCTTCGGCTTCCTCTTCGTCCTCGTCACCTGCCGTGACCGTATCCAGATATTCCGGACGGCCCTGGGTCTTCAGGTGTGCCACGACCTTCTCGACTTCGAGGTCGGAGACGAAGGGGCCGTGGACGCGGGCGATGCGGCCGCCGCCTTGCATATGCAGCATGTCGCCCTGGCCAAGCAGCTGTTCGGCACCCTGTTCGCCAAGGATCGTGCGGCTGTCGATCTTCGAGGTCACCTGGAAGGAGATGCGAGTCGGGAAGTTCGCCTTGATCGTGCCGGTGATGACATCGACCGAGGGGCGCTGGGTGGCCATGATCAGGTGGATGCCGGCGGCACGCGCCATCTGCGCCAGACGCTGGATCGCGCCTTCGATATCCTTGCCGGCGACCATCATCAGGTCGGCCATCTCGTCGACGATGACGACGATATAAGGCATCGGCGTCAGGTCGAGTTCCTGCTGCTCCTCGATCGGCGCACCGGTGCCCTTGTCGAAACCGACGGGGACCATGATGTGGATCGTCTCATCCTTCTCGCGGGCCTGCGCCACGCGGCCGTTATAGCCGTCGATATTGCGCACGCCGAGGCGCGACATCTTGCGATAGCGCTCTTCCATCTCGCGAACGGCCCATTTCAGCGCCATGACGGCCTTCTTGGGGTCTGTCACGACAGGGGTCAGCAGGTGCGGGATGCCGTCATAGACGGAGAGCTCCAGCATCTTCGGATCGACCATGATCAGGCGGCACTGTTCCGGCGACATGCGGTAGAGCAGCGACAGGATCATCGTGTTGATGGCGACCGACTTGCCCGAACCGGTGGTACCGGCAACGAGCAGATGCGGCATCTTCGCGAGCTCGGCGATGACAGGCTCGCCGCCGATCGTCTTGCCGAGGCCGAGCGCCAGCTTGTAGCTGCTCTTGGCAAAATCCTGGCTTTCGATCATCTCGCGGAAATAGACGGTCTCGCGCGTCTGGTTCGGCAGTTCGATACCGATGACGTTGCGGCCGGGAACGACGGCGACACGGGCCGAAAGGGCCGACATCGAGCGGGCGATGTCATCCGCAAGGCCGATGACGCGCGAGGACTTCACGCCCGGTGCAGGCTCGAATTCATAGAGCGTGACGACAGGACCCGGGCGGACATGGATGATCTCGCCCTTGATGCCGAAGTCTTCGAGAACGCTTTCCAGCAGGCCGGCATTCTGTTCCAGCGCTTCCTGCGTCATGATCTCGCCCAAGCGCTCGGGCGGTTGCTGCAGCAGTTCGTTCGGCGGGAATTCGTAGCCGGATGCGTCGACCTTGGCAGCTACGGGCTTTGCAGCGGCAAGACGCGGCGCCGGCATCGTCACGGGCGCGACGGCAGGCGTGCGGACCGGGATCGGTGCAATCGGCTGCGTGCGGGCTTCTACCGGCACTGGCTGCAGCGCGGGCGCGGCGGCCTCAACCGGCTTTGCCACGGGCGGAGCGACCACGGGGGCGTGCGCGACAGGCTGCGGTGCTGCAGCGACGGGCGCCGGTGCAACTGCGATTGGAGCGACGACCGGGGCCGTCTCGATGCGCCGGTGCGGGTGCCATTCCATGACACGGAAACTGGCGATGATCGACTCGGGCGATACCTCGACCCTCGGCATCGGAACCGGCTGGAACTGCGGCGCGGCAGGCACGGCGCCATCTTCGAAAGCCATGACTTCCCAGAAGGCGAAATCCGAAATCGACGCGAGTTCACCGGCAGCATGATACGGCTCAGCCGCGGCAGGCGCTTCGGGGAGCGATGCGACCTGAACAGGTGCGACGGGCTGGACCGGTGTGCGGACGATCGGCAGCAGCGGCGCCCGGGTGGGCTGAACCGGGACGCGGGCAACAACAGGCGGCACCGGCGTGCGGACGACGGGCGCGGTCTGCGGCGCGTGAGTGTGGGCGTCGAAGGGTACGTCGACGACGATCGGCGTGCGGCTCTCGGCAGCGATAGGCGCCTCGTCCATGTATGGCGCGGGCTCATCCAGCTGCGGGATTTCGGGTGGGGTACGGCGCAACAGGTTTTCCGGCGTGCGGGTGAACCGGACGTTCGGCGCCAGGGAAAAATTGCTCTGCCAGATCGGCGCCGACGGGCGCTCGCCTGCGCCCTCTTCAGCGTCATGCACGTCAACTTCCGCGGAAAACTCCGCGGCATCCGTCAAGTTCGTTCTGGGAAAACGCATACGACCTGCTGCTCACTCAAATTACCGACCTGAACGGATTAGAAAATGAAGGTTAATAAGTTCCTTCCGTCGGCACTAAAATTGCGCAGGCATTTCGCCCTTAATCGAGCGAAATCAGATACTTGTCTCTTTAAGAAAAATCTTCGGGAAAGTTGGACGAAGCGCTCAGTGCGCTTCGTCCCAGTTGCTTGCCGCGCGCGCATCAACCTTGAGCGGAACGCGCATTTCGAGCGCCGGCATGGTGGCGTTTTCCATGACCGAGACGATGATCGGCATGGCCTTTTCAACCTCTGCATCCTCGACTTCGAAGATCAGTTCGTCGTGGACCTGCAGCAGCATGCGCACGCGATCGCCAATACCGGCCTCGGCAAGCGCCGGTTCCATCTTGATCATGGCGCGGCGGATGACATCGGCGGCCGAGCCCTGGA
Organism: Rhizobium sp. 21-4511-3d; assembly: GCF_053522545.1. NCBI lineage: Bacteria > Pseudomonadati > Pseudomonadota > Alphaproteobacteria > Hyphomicrobiales > Rhizobiaceae > Rhizobium > Rhizobium sp. 21-4511-3d. The sequence continues at coordinate 94,167 of NZ_JBNWCF010000013.1, forward strand.
TCGGCGCGTTGATCGCAGCGCGTTCATTGAAAGCGCGGACGGAGGGATTCGAGGAACGGATTTCCGGATAGTTGATTCGCCGGCCGAAGATCGTCTCTACGTAACCCTTGTCGCGCGCCATCTGCTTGCGGCTGTCCATGTAATCGCGGATGCCGGGGAAACGCTCGAAATACTTCTTGATGTAATCGCCTGCTTCCGAGCGCTCAATCGACAGCTGGTTCGCCAGACCGAAGGCGGAAATACCGTAGATGATGCCGAAGTTGATCGCCTTGGCGCGGCGGCGCACTTCGCTCGGCATGCCCTCGACGGGAACACCAAACATTTCCGAGGCCGTCATCGCGTGAATGTCGACACCATCGGCGAAGGCCTGTGTCAGCTGCGGGATATCGGCAACGTGGGCGAGCACGCGCAGCTCGATCTGGCTGTAGTCGGCCGAGATCAGCTTGTGGCCGGGCGTCGATATAAAGGCGGTGCGGATCTTGCGGCCTTCGGCGGTGCGAACCGGAATGTTCTGGAGGTTCGGTTCCGACGACGAAAGGCGGCCGGTCGTGGTGGAGGCCAGCGAATAGGAGGTGTGCACGCGCTTCGTCTGCGGGTGGACATATCCCGGCAAGGCATCGGTATAAGTCGATTTCAGCTTGGTGAGCTGACGCCAGTCGACGATCTTGCGCGGCAGTTCGAAACCGGCAGCGGCCAAGTCTTCGAGGACACTTGCCGAGGTCGACCACTGGCCGGTCTTGGTCTTGGTGCCGCCTTCTAGGCCCATCTTGCCGAACAGGATATCGCCGAGCTGCTTCGGCGAGCCGATGGTGAAGCGCTCACCGGCGAGCGTGAAGATCTCGTCTTCGAGACGCGCGGCACCTTGTGCCAGCTCGCCGGAGAGACGCGACAGGATTTGCCGGTCGACGGTGATGCCGCGCTCTTCCATATTGGCGAGCACCGGCAGCAGCGGGCGTTCCAGGCGTTCATAGATCGTCGTCAGCTTGTTGGCCGCGAGCCGTGGCTTCAGCACCATCCAGAGCCGTAGCGTCACATCGGCGTCTTCAGCCGCATAATGCGTCGCCTTGCCGATATCGACGAGATCGAAGGTGACGTTCGACTTGCCGCTTCCGGCAACGTCCTTATAGGCGATCGGCTTGTGGCCGAGGAACTTTTCGGACAGCGGGTCCAAACCGTGCGCGCCGGTACCTGCGTCGAGTACATAGGAGATCAGCATCGTGTCGTCGAAATTCTTCGTCTCGACGCCGTAGCGCTTCATCAGCAGGTAATCGTACTTGAGGTTCTGGGCGACCTTCAGGACCGATTCATCCTCAAGTAGCGCCTTCAGCCGCGGAAGCGCGTCGCGCATGGGGATCTGGTTTTCGGCGAGCCCGCCGCCCAGGAGATCGCCGAAGCCGGTCTTGTGGCCGATCGGCACGTAGGCGGCGCGGATCGACACGCCGGTCGGATCCTTGGCATTGTCGGCAATCGCCAGCGAGAAGCCGACGAGCTCCGCCTGCATCGCATCAAGCGAGGTCGTCTCGGTGTCGAAGGCGACGAGGCCGGTTTCACGGGCGGCGGCGATCCACTGATCGAGCGTCGCGAGATCGCGGATCGTCAGATAGGTCGAATGATCGAAGGGCAGCGATGCGAAGGCGGCAGCGCGCTGTGCGGCGAGATCTTCAGGCACGAAGCTGCCTTCGACGGCGGCAGCCTTGGCCTTCGCGGGCACCGGCACGGCAGCGCCGGCAACCTCGGGAATGCCACCGGCGACGGGCGCGGGTTCGGCCGCATCGAGATCTGGACCATGGGCCTTGTCGCCCCATTCGACCTGGACATCCGTCGCGTCGATAGCGCTGGCGTCGCATTCGCAGGCTTCGGCGACACGGCGCGTCAGCGTGGTGAACTGCATGGCCTTCAGGAAGCCGATCAGCTTCGGGCCGTTCTGCGGCTCGAGGATGAGATCCTCAACCTTAAGCTCCAAAGGAACGTCGAGACGCAGACGGACGAGCTCACGGGAAAGACGCGCCTTGTCGGCATTCTCCATGATCGTCTGACGGCGCTTTTCCTGCTTGATCTCGTGGGCGCGCTCGAGAAGCGTGTCGAGGTCGCCATACTCGGCGAGCAGCGAGGCTGCGGTCTTCGGACCGATGCCGGGAATTCCCGGCACATTGTCGACGGAATCGCCGGTCATCGCCTGCAGATCGATCATCTTTTCCGGCGGCACGCCCCATTTCTCGATGACGTCAGGAATGCTGATCTGCTTGTCCTTCATGCTATCGTACATGTGGACATTCGCCGTCACCAGCTGCATCAGGTCCTTGTCCGAGGAGACGATGGTGACATCGGCGCCGATCGCTTCAGCCTGACGGGCGTAGGTGGCGATGATATCGTCAGCCTCGAAACCTTCGGTCTCGATGCAGGGCAGATTGAAGGCGCGCGTTGCCTCGCGGATCAGCCCGAACTGTGGGATCAGCTCCTCGGGCGGCGCCGAGCGGTTCGCCTTGTAGGCATCATAGAGATCTTTGCGGAAGGTCTTCGAGGAATAGTCGAAGATAACGGCCAGATGCGTCGGCGTGACGCCCACGGACGTGTCGCGCGCATCCGTCAGAAGCTTCCACAGCATGTTGCAGAAACCGGAGACGGCGCCCACCGGCAGACCGTCTGATTTGCGGGTCAACGGCGGCAGCGCATGGAATGCGCGAAAGATGAAGCCCGAGCCGTCTACGAGGAAGAGATGATCGCCTTTTTTCATGGCAGCATGGATAGCGTGGAGGCCTCGCGAAATCCATATAAAGTTCTGTTGCGTTTCGGATTCAGCCCTTCACCGAACTGTTACCAATTTGTAATCGGCGGCTTATTCGCCTTCCCTTGAAAAACCACATTCCGGATCACAATTCAGAGTCACCGGCGTTTGATCGCGCCGAGGGTTTGGTGACCGGCTTGTCCCCCGCCGCATCAAACTTGGACAAAGGCCTTATCCCCCTCTCCAGGCCTTTGTCCCCATTTTTGAGCCGCCATGGTCCACCTCCTGACCATGGCGGCTTTGTTTTCTGTATCAATGGATAAATCTGAAGCAAAAAGGCCACTTTTGATCCATCGCATGCGATTTGTTGCATTGTTTCAGTCCGGCTTTTGGGCCTAACTACAATCATGGGATTTAATCGGATGGATTCGGGAGCCTACCTTGCCAGTCAGCTGGCGAAGGGTTTTGCCCGCTCGCTGCAACAGCGCGCGGGGCGGCTCGGCTTTTCGCCCGGACAGTTTCCGATCCTGCTCGAACTCTGGGCCGAAGACGGACTTACTCAGAAGCAGCTTCTGGAGCGTGTGGACATCGAGCAGGCGACCATGGCGAACACGCTGTCGCGCATGGTGCGCGACGGTCTGATCGAGCGGCGCCCTCACCCAAGCGACAAGCGAGCACAGCTGATCTTCCTGACGCCGAAGGCGCAGGCGATGCAGGACGAGGCCGTCGATACGGCCCGCGAAGCGGATCTCGCCCTGTTCGACGGCTTCAAGACCTTCGAACGCGAGCTGATGCTGGAATACATCCGCCGGCTTCTGGAAAACGCCAAGAAAATCTGACGTCAGCTCTGACGGGCGGTGGTCCGCTGGAGCTTCAGCACCTCTGTTCCCGCATGGGCCGAGAGATAGCTGTCACGCGCCGCCTGCTTGATGCTCGGCTCGATATCCGGCTTGCCGAGCAGCAGGCCCTGGACCTGGGCGCAGCCCTCTTCCATGACGATCCGGCGCTGCACCTCGGTCTCGACGCCTTCGGTGACCACGGGCATGCCGAGGCTATGGCCGAGACCGATGATGGCACGGACGATGGAGCGCGCCGCGGCATCATGTTCCAGCGCGCCGGTGAAGCTGCGATCCACCTTGATCTTGTCGAAAGGGAAGGTCCTGAGGTTGCTGAGCGAGGAGAAGCCGGTGCCGAAGTCGTCCATGACGATGCGCACGCCGAGCTCGCGCAGCCTGACGAGCGTTGCCATCACCCGGGCGCGATCGCGCACCAATGCGGCCTCGGTGATCTCAAGTTCCAACCGCTGCGGCACCAGCGCCGTCTCGGCAAGAATGCCGGCTATCTGATCATAGAGATTGGGCAGCATGAACTGCACCGGAGATACATTGACGGCTATCGATAGCGGATCGGGCCAGCGCGCTGCCTCGGTGCAGGCCTGCCGGAGGATCCACTCGCCGAGCTGCACGATCGTGCCGCTCTCCTCGGCGATCGGGATGAAGATGTTCGGCTCACTCATGCCATGTCCCGGCCGGTTCCAGCGCATCAGCGCCTCGTAGCCGCTGATCTGATCGGTCTTGGTGTCGATGATCGGCTGGTAGCTGACATGGATCTGGTTGCGAATGATGGCGTGGCGCAGATCATTCTCGATCTGGCGGCGGGCGCGCACCGCTTCGTCCATCTCGGCATCGAAGAAGCAGGCGCTGCCGCGGCCGGCATGCTTGACGCGGTAAAGAGCGGTATCGGCATTGTTGCAGAGATCTTCGGCCGACTTGCCGTCGGACGGGTAGAGCGCAATGCCCATGCTGACGCCGACGGCGGTCGGGTCGCGTGCGGTATCCATGGCGGCGGTGAATTCATCGAGAATGCGGCTTGCAAGCCTGCGGGCCGCTTCCGGCTGCTTGCCCGGCTGGATGATAGCGAACTCATCACCGCCCAGGCGGGCAACCGTTTCGCCATCGGCGGCGCAGCGCTTGAGGATCGCCGCCACCTTGCAGAGGATGCGGTCGCCTTCGGCATGGCCGAAGATATCGTTCACCGCCTTGAACCGGTCGAGATCGAGGCAGAAGACGGCGACCTGGCCGCGCTTACGATGCGCCACCTGCAACGCCTGACGTATGCGGGTATCGAAGAGCGAGCGGTTCGGCAGATCTGTCAGCACGTCGTGATGGGCGAGATGTTCGATCATCTCTTCGGCGCGTTTTCGCTCGGTGAGATCGCGGATGACAAGAACCTCGCAGCCGCGGCCGCGATAGACGATCTTCTTTGCGGCAACCTCGACAGAGATTTCAGTCTCATCCCGCGCAATCAGCAGCATCTCGCGGTGACCGTCGTCTCCAGTGCCGTGCGGGATGAGGACGATATCCGGGACGTTGCCCTGCAGCTCGGCAAACTTCCAGCCGGACAGTTCCTGAAAGCGCTCGTTGGCATCGATGATCCGGCCGTCGCGCAGGATCAGCAGGCCTTCGAGCGAGGCGTTCGCAAGGCCGCGCAGATCGGTCAGATGGCTTTCGAGGAAGACAGCGCCGAGCGCGACGAGGATCAGCGCGGTCGAGACGGCCATGACGACGGCTGCCAGCACGTCGGTGGCAATCGCCATGCCGGCAACGTCCTTGGTGGGATCGGGCACCAGCACGATGCCGCTCATCGAGGTGAAATGCAGGGCGCAGATCGAAAGAACGAAGATCAGCGACGAGGCGACGATCCGCCTGGTGCCGCTGAACTTGAAGAAGGCGAAGAAGGCGAGTGCGGCGAGCGCGGCACCCGACAAAACGGCGGCGAGCGTGACATAGGGATCATATTCGATCGTTGCCTGCGCCTCGATCGCCTGCATGCCCGTCAGGTGCATGGCGGCAATCGCCAGCGCCATCAGCACGCCGCCGGAAGCAAAGGAATAACCGCTGGTGCCTTCCGAAGCGATGAGGATGGCGCCCCAGGAGCCGGCGATCGCCAAGACGACCGAGAGACTGGTGAGCCACAGGCCGTAGCTGATCGGCAGGCCGCCGTCATAAGCCAGCATGGCAATGAAATGCGTCGCCCAGATGCCGATGCCGCAGGCGAAGGCGGATGCACCGATCCAGACGCGCCGCTGGCCGGCGTCGCATTCCTGCGCCCTGGAGAGGAGTAACATGGTGGCGAGACTGCCGACCAGGCAGACGACGGCTGCAGCGCCGACCAGGCGCCAATCGTGATAATCCCTGATGCAAGCGATCACTGAAAACATCGGCCACCTCACCCTGTTTCCAGCCAAACTAGGTTGCGTTTGCTAAATAACCGTAAATTGCATTAGCAGTTTCTGTTTCGCGATTTACTCGATATAGGACACATATGCCTGAAGCCGCGCCTTTCCTCGAAGGGCGCGCAGGCAGGGTCTTTTTTCTCCTCGAAACCGCCCGGTCTTTGGTCTATCGTCCGGCCGAAATTTCAAGAGGAGTCGGAAATGACTGACGTCACCCCGGTGCTTTCGCGCGCCGACCAAAATCTCAATTCAAGCCTCGAAAAGCTGTTTGAACTCCTGCGGATCAAGTCGATCTCGACAGATCCGGCCTATAAGGCGGATTGCCGCAAGGCGGCCGAATGGCTGACGGCCTACCTCAAGACGCTCGGCTTCGAGGCCTCGGTGCGCGATACGCCCGGCCACCCGATGGTGGTCGCTCATCACGCCGGCGCGACGGCGGATGCGCCGCATGTGCTGTTTTACGGTCACTACGACGTGCAGCCAGTCGACCCGATCGAGCTTTGGGAAAACGACCCGTTCGAACCTGCGATCAAGGATGCCGGAAACGGCCGCAAAATCCTGACGGGCCGTGGCACGGCTGACGACAAGGGCCAGCTGATGACCTTCGTCGAGGCCTGCCGCGCCTACAAGGAAATCAACGGCGCGCTTCCCTGCCGCGTAACGATCCTGTTCGAAGGTGAAGAAGAATCCGGTTCGCCGTCGCTGAAGCCGTTCCTCGAAGCCAATGCTGCCGAGCTGAAGGCCGATTACGCGCTCGTCTGCGATACCAGCATGTGGGATCACGAGACCCCGGCGATCGCCGCCGCCCTTCGCGGTCTGGTCGGCGAAGAGGTAGTTATCACCGCCGCCGACCGCGACCTGCATTCCGGCCTGTTCGGCGGTGCCGCTGCAAACCCGATCCATATCCTGACGGAAGCGCTTGCCGGCCTGCACGACCAGACGGGCCACATCACGCTCGAAAACTTCTACGAAGGCGTCGAGGAGACGCCTGCCAATATCAAGGCATCCTGGGAAAAGCTCGGCCAGACGGCGGAAACCTTCCTCGGCCAGGTCGGCCTCTCGGTACCGTCGGGCGAAAAGGGCCGCTCGGTTCTCGAGCTCACCTGGGCGCGGCCGACGGCAGAAGTGAACGGCATCTGGGGCGGCTATACCGGCGAAGGCTTCAAGACCGTGATCGCGGCCAAGGCCTCGGCGAAGATCTCGTTCCGCCTCGTCGGCAAGCAGGATCCGGCGGCGATCCGCGAAAGCTTCCGTGCCTATATCCGCTCGAAGATCCCGGCCGATTGCTCAGTCGAGTTTCATCCGCACGGCGCCTCGCCGGCAATCCACCTGTCCTACGATTCGCCGGTCATCACCAAGGCGAAGAACGCGCTCTCGGACGAATGGCCGAAGCCGGCCGTCGTCATCGGCATGGGCGGATCGATCCCGATCGTCGGTGATTTCCAGAAGATGCTCGGCATGGAATCGCTCCTCGTCGGTTTCGGCCTTGCCGACGACCGCATTCATTCGCCGAACGAGAAGTACGAGCTCGCCTCCTATCACAAGGGCATCCGTTCCTGGGTGCGTATCCTTGAGGCGCTCGCCTGAGACAGAAAAGGCGCGCAGCTCGAAAGAGCGCGCGCCATCCAGACAGACAAAAAGGCCGGCGAAAACCGGCCTTTCGTCATCTGCTTCGCTTCGGTGCCAGTACATCCGTGGTCAAGGAGGAAGCAGATATTGCAGCCAGACTGATCCCGAAAGGTTAACAAACCATTAAAGGCGTTCCGCCTGTCGGGACCGGAAACCGCTGGCGTCTTGCGCCGTTTGCCGTCTCCAGGCTGCTATCCGTTGATCCCCATATCGGTATCGAGCGCCGGCGTTTCAAGAGGCAACCGGACCATTCCTCGTTCAACCTGCATTCATCGGTCAACAGCTACAAGTCTTTGAAAGACAAAGTGAATGAACGCCGGCTGATAAAAGCCGGCAAGCGCTCTAGCTATGTCTGAAGCTGGCAGTAAGCCAGATGCAGAAACTTCAGGCGACGGTTTTGCCGCGCCCAATTAGGGAGTTGAAACGTGAGAAACACCCTTCTCAAGATCGCGGCTGCAGGCATGCTTTTGCTCGCTCCCGCAATCGCACAGGCGGCCGAGGGCTTCGCCACGGCGAATGTCAACATGCGCGCTGGCCCGAGCACCGGATACCCCGCCGTTGCCGTAATCCCGGCCGGCGAATCCGTCGAGATACATGGCTGCCTGGCCGATGTTCCCTGGTGCGACGTCGAGTTCTATGGCGGGCGCGGCTGGGTCGCGGGCCGTTACGTTCAGGCGCTCTACCAGAGCCGCCGCGTCTATGTCGGCCCCGAGTATTACCGGCCGCTCGGCATCCCGACCGTCGTCTTCAGCGTCGGCAACTATTGGGACCGCTACTACCGCAATCGCGATTTCTATCGTGACCGTGACCGCTGGCGCCGTGGCCCGGATTTCTACCGTCCGCCGCCGCCACGCGATTTCGATCGCCGTCCGGACTTCGACCGCCGTCCTGATTTTGACCGGCGTCCCGATTTCGACCGGAGGCCGGATTTCGACAGGCGCCCCGATGCGCTTCGCCGTCCCGACTTCAACCGCGATCAGGACCGCCAGCGCGACTTCAACCGCGATAACGACAACCGCAGGCAGGATGCCGATCGCGATCAGAACCGCCGTCCGCCATTCAATCAGCAGCAGGACTTCCGCCGCGACAACAATGACGGAAACCGCGACCGCGGCAATTTCGAGCGCCGGGGCAACGACGACAACGGCGGTCCCCGCGTCATCCGCCGCGGCGACGGCAACAACAACGATCAGGGGAATGATCGCCGCAGACCGCCGCGCGGCACCTGCCAACCGGGCGATCCGAACTGCAACAACTGAACCGAAGGGCGGCAGAAATGCCGCCCTTCTTCTTTCCTTGATGGCGAAGACGAAAAAAGCCCGGCGCTCCGAAGGAGACACCGGGCCTGATTTCGATCGGCGCGTGTTGAGGGGAGACGGCCGATCATGAGCGGAACGTGAGGGGCTGTCCCGCTGCAGAAGAAACAGCCGGGACGCCTAAAGGTTCCAAATTACCAGATAACGACGCTCTTATGCGTCGACACGAGATCACGCATGGCGGCGAACGGGCCGTGAAGCATCTTCAAACGGCTCTCTTCCATCTTGGTAAGGCGGTACTGTCGAGCGAATTCGGTGACGCTCCAGATTTCCCGCAGACGGGTTTCTTCGATTCTATTGAGATCTATGCTCATAACAAAAATGCCTATGCATTACGCTTATTGCTTTTTTCTTGGGCGCAACATGGCGGCATATATGTCAGTTTTGTGACATGCGCAACGAATGGCAGCCATGCATAAAAGCGGGGGCTGCCGGCGCGTCAAATCGCCTTCGCCAATAATGTTAACGCCCCCTTAAATCGCCGTAATTACAATTCAATCGGGTAGCTCCGCGACGGCGAATTTGGCGCGGGCGGCAGAGGGTGCGACCGGTCCGGAATGGCAGGCAGAAGCAGATCACGCGACAGAATTGAACCGTCCTTCAGCGGCCGCGAGCGCCGTGAAGACGACGAGGACGATTTCGCGCTCGATGACGAAGACCGCATCGACGGCCGCCGTGGCGCGAGACGCACCGCCCCGCCACCGAAATCATCATCCCGAAACCGCGCTCCGGAGCGCAAGCGCCGCGACCGGCGCGAGCCGCCTGAACGCGAGGGCGGCGGCCTCTTCGCTCTGCTGCGCCGGATGATCTACTGGTGCATCGTGCTCGGCATCTGGGCGGGCATCGGCCTTGCCGGCGTGGTCTTCTACTATGGCTCGCGCATGCCGAGCGCCAGCAGCTGGTCGATCCCGGAACGGCCACCGAACGTCAAGATCACCTCGGTTGATGGCAGCGTCATTGCCAATCGCGGCGCCACCGGCGGCGAAGCGCTGCCGCTCGAGCAGATGTCGCCCTACATTCCGCAGGCGATCGTGGCGATCGAGGACCGGCGCTTCTATTCGCATTTCGGCGTCGATCCGATGGGCCTTGCCCGCGCCTTCGTCAACAACCTGACCGGTCAGCCGATCCAGGGTGGCTCGACGCTGACGCAACAGCTTGCGAAGAACCTCTTCCTGTCGCCGGACAGAACACTGGAACGCAAGGTGCAGGAAGTCCTGCTCTCCTTCTGGCTGGAGCAGAAATACAGCAAGGATCAGATCCTTGCGATGTATCTGAACCGCGTCTATTTCGGTTCGAACGCCTATGGCGTTGAGGCCGCTGCCCGCCGCTATTTCAACAAATCGGCCCGTGATGTGAACCTTGGCGAGGCAGCGCTGCTTGCCGGTCTGGTCAAGGCGCCGACGCGGCTCTCCCCGGCGCGCGATCCGGAAGCCGCCAATGCCCGCGCCCAGGTGGTGCTGCAGGCGATGCGCGATCAGGGCTATATCACCGACGACGAAGTCAAAACCGCGATGACGCAGACCCCTGCCAAGGCCAAGAGCTATTGGTCGGGCGCCGGGCAATATGTCGCCGACATGGTGATGGATGAGCTGCCGGGACTGATCGGCGGCGACGTCAAGGAAGACGTGATCGTCGACACGACGATCGACAAGGGCCTGGAAAAGAAGGCAGATCAGGCGCTGAACGACATCCTCTCCAAGGAGGGCGTGAAGCTGGCGGCGTCGCAGGCTGCCCTCGTTTCGATCGACGGCACCGGTGCGATCCGGGCGCTTGTCGGCGGCAAGGACTATGCGGAAAGCCAGTTCAACCGCGCGGTCAAGGCCAAGCGCCAGCCGGGCTCGTCCTTCAAGCCGTTCGTCTATGCGGCGGCACTCGAGAAGGGCCTGACGCCTGCTTCCGTCTTCAACGACGCACCGATCCGCATCGGCAACTGGACGCCGGAGAATTACGAGAAGAAATACAATGGCGAGGTAACGCTCGCGACGGCGCTGGCGAAATCGCTGAACACGGTCGCGGCCCAGCTCGTCATGTATGACGGCCCGGATCAGGTGATCAAGCTCGCCCACCGGCTCGGCATCGAGAGCGAGCTGCAGCCGAATGCCTCGATCGCGCTCGGCACCTCGGAAGTATCGCTGGAAGAGCTGACAGCCTCCTACGCCGCCTTCATGAACGGCGGCTACAAGGCGACGCCGCATGTCATCCGCCGCGTGACGACCGCCGAGGGCAAGGTGCTCTACGAGAACACCTACGACAATCCGCCGCGGGTGCTTTCCGAGACCATCGCCGCCAACATGAACGCGATGATGATGGGCACAATCGAATTCGGCACAGGGCGCAGCGCCAGGATTCCCGGCTGGCAGGCAGCCGGCAAGACCGGCACAACGCAGAACTCGCGCGACGCATTGTTCGTCGGCTTTACCAGCAACCTGACGACAGGTGTCTGGTTCGGCAATGACGACGGCACGCCTATGAAGAAGGTGACCGGCGGCGGGCTTCCGGCCAAGGCCTGGCAGGAATTCATGATCGCCGCCCATAAGGGGCTGTCGCCCGCGCCGCTGTTCGGCAACGGCCAGTTCGTCACCGATCCCAATACGATCGGCAACCAACCGATGGCCCAGAACGGCGAACCGCAGCCGATGCAGGAACAGCCGTCGACGATCGGCGGCATCATTTCCGGCGTCTTCGGTGGTGGCTCGGCAGAGCAATATCCGCCAGCACCCGTGCAGCAACAGCAGACTGCCGGTGGCCCGATGCCGCCGGGCGATATCGGCCCGGACGACGGCTATGACGGCGATGTTCCGCCCGGCGATGTCGGCCAGGGCCAGCCGGTCCATCAGGGCCAGCCGAAGCGCACGACGCTGCTTGATCTGATCATGGGACAGTAGAGCCAGAAAAGGACGATCTGCAACGCGCAGTTACGCTGCCTTGCGCCTGAAAACCTTTGTTTTCCGGCTACTGTAAAAATTGAAGGCAACACGCTCGTTTTGCTGGATTTCGGGCTATTTCTCGCCTTGCAGTCCAGAAAACCGCTCCTTATATACGCCGCATCACCGCAATCACGATTGCGTTAGTTCGAAGACCCCCATCCCGTAAGGGGCTGTCAGGGAAATGCCTTACCAAGGGTTCCGACAGCTTGCTTCAAGGAGTAAATGACATGGCAAAAGTAATTGGTATCGACCTCGGAACGACAAATTCCTGCGTCGCTGTCATGGACGGCAAGGACGCAAAGGTCATTGAAAATGCGGAAGGCGCGCGTACGACCCCTTCCATGGTGGCATTCTCCGATGACGGCGAACGCCTCGTTGGCCAGCCGGCAAAGCGCCAGGCAGTCACCAACCCCACCAACACGCTCTTCGCAGTAAAGCGCCTCATCGGCCGCCGCTACGATGATCCGACCGTTGAAAAGGACAAGAGCCTCGTTCCTTTCAAGATCGCCAAGGGCGATAACGGCGACGCGTGGGTCGAAGCTCAGAACAAGGGCTACTCGCCCGCTCAGATCTCCGCGATGATCCTTCAGAAGATGAAGGAAACCGCTGAATCCTACCTCGGTGAAAAGGTCGAGAAGGCCGTCATCACCGTTCCGGCCTACTTCAACGACGCGCAGCGCCAGGCAACCAAGGATGCCGGCCGTATCGCTGGTCTCGAAGTGCTCCGCATCATCAACGAGCCGACGGCTGCTGCACTCGCTTACGGCCTCGACAAGAAGGACGGCAAGACGATCGCCGTTTACGACCTTGGCGGCGGCACGTTCGATATCTCCGTTCTGGAAATCGGCGACGGCGTCTTCGAAGTGAAGTCGACGAACGGCGACACCTTCCTCGGCGGTGAAGACTTCGACATGCGCCTCGTCGAATATCTCGTTACCGAGTTCAAGAAGGACCAGGGCATCGACCTGAAGAACGACAAGCTCGCTCTGCAGCGCCTCAAGGAAGCTGCCGAAAAGGCGAAGATCGAACTGTCGTCCTCGCAGCAGACCGAAATCAACCTGCCGTTCATCACGGCTGACGCTTCCGGTCCGAAGCACCTGACGCTGAAGCTGACGCGCGCCAAGCTGGAAAGCCTGGTCGACGATCTCGTCCAGCGCACCGTCGCTCCGTGCAGGGCAGCCCTCAAGGATGCCGGCGTCACCGCGGCCGAAATCGACGAAGTCGTTCTGGTCGGCGGCATGAGCCGCATGCCGAAGGTGCAGGAAGTCGTCAAGCAGCTGTTCGGCAAGGAGCCGCACAAGGGCGTCAACCCGGATGAAGTCGTCGCACTCGGCGCCGCCATCCAGGCCGGCGTTCTCCAGGGCGACGTCAAGGACGTTCTGCTTCTCGACGTTACCCCGCTGTCTCTCGGCATCGAGACCCTCGGTGGCGTCTTCACCCGTCTGATCGAGCGTAACACCACGATCCCGACGAAGAAGAGCCAGACCTTCTCGACCGCCGACGACAACCAGCAGGCCGTCACCATCCGCGTTTCGCAGGGCGAGCGCGAAATGGCACAGGACAACAAGCTGCTTGGCCAGTTCGACCTTGTTGGCCTGCCGCCGGCACCGCGTGGCGTTCCACAGATCGAAGTCACCTTCGACATCGACGCGAACGGCATCGTGCAGGTTTCGGCCAAGGACAAGGGTACCGGCAAGGAACAGCAGATCCGTATCCAGGCTTCCGGTGGTCTGTCTGACGCCGACATCGAGAAGATGGTCAAGGACGCTGAAGCCAATGCCGAAGCCGACAAGAAGCGCCGCGAAGCCGTAGAAGCCAAGAACCAGGCCGAAAGCCTTGTTCACTCGACGGAAAAGTCGCTCAAGGATTACGGTGACAAAGTTTCCGAAGCCGACCGCACCGCAATCTCCGACGCGATCGCTGCCCTGAAGTCCTCGATCGAGGCTACCGAGCCGGACGCCGAAGACATCAAGGCAAAGACCCAGACGCTCATGGAAGTGTCGATGAAGCTCGGTCAGGCTATCTACGAAGCGCAGCAGGCCGAAGCCGGCACGGCTGATGCGTCTGCAGGCGATGACAATGTCGTCGATGCCGACTACGAAGAAGTCAAAGACGACGACCGCAAAAAGTCCGCGTAAGCCGCGGCAAAGCGGTTATGCTCACCAGTGTGATCCGGCTGCCTAACGGCAGCCGGAAATCCATTTTCGGGGTTTAAATTGGCAAAAGCGGACTTTTACGAAACTCTGGGCGTCGCCAAAACGGCGGATGAGAAAGAGCTGAAAAGCGCCTTCCGCAAATTGGCAATGAAGTATCATCCGGACAAGAACCCGGACGATAAGAGCGCCGAAGTCAAGTTCAAGGAAATCAACGAAGCTTACGAGACGCTCAAGGACCCGCAGAAACGCGCGGCCTATGATCGCTATGGTCACGCAGCCTTCGAACATGGCGGCATGGGGCCGGGTGGCGGCGGCGGATTTGCCGGCGGTGGCGGCTTCTCCGACATCTTCGAAGACATTTTCGGCGAGATGATGGGTGGCGGCCGCGGACGGCAGCGCTCTTCGGGCGGTCGCGAACGCGGCGCCGATCTTCGCTACAACATGGAAATCTCGCTGGAAGAATCCTTCTCCGGCAAAACGGCGCAGATCCGGGTTCCGACCTCGATCACCTGCGACGTCTGTTCCGGTTCGGGTGCCAAGCCAGGCACGCAGCCGAAGACCTGCGGCACCTGCCAGGGTTCCGGCCGCGTGCGCGCTGCACAGGGCTTCTTCTCGATCGAGCGGACCTGCCCGACCTGCCACGGCCGCGGCACGATCATTCCCGACCCGTGCACCAAGTGCCATGGCCAGGGCCGCGTGACGGAAGAGCGCTCGCTCTCGGTCAACATCCCGGCTGGTATCGAAGACGGCACCCGTATTCGTCTGCAGGGCGAAGGCGAGGCAGGAACGCGCGGTGGCCCGGCGGGCGACCTCTATATCTTCCTGTCGGTCAAGCCGCATGAGTTCTATCAGCGCGACGGAGCGGACCTCTATTGCGCCGTGCCGATCTCGATGACGACGGCCGCGCTCGGTGGCACCTTCGACGTAGCGACGCTCGACGGGACGAAATCGCGGGTCACCGTTCCCGAGGGAACGCAGGCCGGCAAGCAGTTCCGCCTCAAGGGCAAGGGCATGCCTGTGCTGCGCTCCAGCCAGACGGGTGACCTCTACATCCAGATCCAGATCGAGACGCCTCAGAAGCTCTCCAAGCGCCAGCGCGAGCTGCTGCAGGAGTTCGAGCAGCTCTCCTCCAAGGAGAACAATCCTGAGTCGACGGGCTTCTTTGCCCGGATGAAGGAATTCTTCGAGGGCTGAGCCAGTGCTCATCCGACAATCGAAAGCCGGTGGCGCTCCCACCGGCTTTTTTGTTGCCTCAAACTGGCTGCCGGATGCGGCTCTGATAATGCTTGGGGGCACAGCCCATCGCCCGCTTGAAAGCGGCGCTGAAGGCGCTCTCGGACTCGTAGCCGACCGACAGGGCGATTTCCGCAAGCCGCGCGCGCTCGGGTGAGAGCAAAGCGCGGGCTGCAAGCCGCATGCGCCAGCGCAGCAGATAATCGAGCGGTGACCAGCCGACCAGTGCCTTGAAATGCAGCGCGAAGGCCGTTCGCGACATGCCGGCTTCGCCGGCGAGCTGCTCCAGCGTCCAGCGGCGCGCCGGCTCGGCATGAACCGCCCTCAGAGCCTTGCCGATCCGCGGATCGTTTAGCCCCTTCAGCCAGCCAGGCGCCCCCTCGCCTTCGCTTGCCATATGCAGGCGCAGGGCGTTGACGAACAGGATGTGGCCGAGATGCTCCGACATCAGCGCGCCGCCGGGGCGCATCTCGGTGAGTTCCTTTGCCAGCTGCTTCAGCGTCCAGCGCAGCGTTTCCGCCTCGTCGGCAGCAGCCGGAATATGCATCACCGCCGGCAGGGCGCCTGTCAGCAACACCTGATGGCTGGCATCGAACATCAGACGGCCGCCAACCAGGAACGTGTCGTCATGCGGTCCATGCTGCGCGACGCGGGTTTTCAGATCGACGAAGATCGTGCGGGCATCGGTACCAGGGAGCTCGAGGTCGGTTCCGAGCCAATAGGGCTGGCCGGTCAGCAGGTAGCAATCGCCCTCCTCCAGCTTGAAGGGCTGCGGCTCGCCGGAGACGCGCAGCCAGCAGCCGCCGCGGGCGACAGCACCAAACTTGATGCCCTCATAGCGGCGCGGAAAGTCGAGCGCCCAGTCGCCGCCCGAGACGACACCGTAGGTCTCGACGCTTTTCGGCTGCAGCAGGGCGAGGATATCGGAGAGCGGATCCATATCTGAACGATCAAGCAAGAAATCGGAACTTTGTTACATGGATCATCCCGGAACCGCAATCTATATCCGGCTGTGTTTGCAGAAGGAGCTTACCTGTGACGACTGAACAGCAGCCTATTCATTCGGGATTCAACGCCAAGAGCACGGCACGCGAGGTGATTGCCGGGATCGATCTGCGCGGCAAGATCGCCATCGTCACCGGCAGCTATTCCGGCATCGGCGTGGAGACGACGCGGGCGCTCAGCGAGGCCGGAGCGACGGTCG
The DNA here is from genome assembly GCF_053522545.1 of Rhizobium sp. 21-4511-3d. Classification (NCBI taxonomy): domain Bacteria; kingdom Pseudomonadati; phylum Pseudomonadota; class Alphaproteobacteria; order Hyphomicrobiales; family Rhizobiaceae; genus Rhizobium; species Rhizobium sp. 21-4511-3d. The sequence goes on from NZ_JBNWCF010000013.1 coordinate 110,592, forward strand.
TCGTTCCCGTCAGGACGCGCGACAAGGCGGAAGCCAATCTCGCCGGTATTGCCCGCGTCGAGCTCGCGCCGCTCGACCTTCTCGATCCTGAAGCAATCGACCGCTTCGCGGAAGGCTTCCTTGCGAGCGAACGGCCGCTTCACATGCTGATCAATAGTGCCGGTGTCATGGCGTCGCCGCTGACGCGTGACGGCCGTGGCTATGAGGTTCAGTTCTCTGGCAATCACCTCGGCCATTTCCAGCTTACAGCCCGGCTCTGGCCTGCCCTGGCGAAGGCCAAGGGTGCGCGCGTGGTCGCGGTGTCGTCGCGCGGTCACCGGTTCGCTCCCGTCGATTTCGAAGATCCGAACTTCGAGAAACGAGCATACGACAAGTGGAAGGCCTACGGCCAATCGAAGACCGCCAACGCGCTCTTCGCCGTCGGTCTCGACGAACGCGGCAAGGCGTCCGGTGTGCGGGCCTTCTCGGTCCATCCCGGCGCGATCATCACCGATCTGGTCCGCCATCTGACCGATGATGACTTCAAGGCCTTCGGCATTACCCGGCATGCCGATGGCGGGATGGATGTCAGCGAGGAAAGCCAGCGCAGCTTCAAGAATGTCGAGGAGGGTGCGGCGACCTCCGTCTGGTGCGCAACGAGCCAGAAGCTCGATGGCCGGGGCGGCGTCTATTGCGAAGACTGCGACATCTCTCCGCTGGTTCCAGAAGGTCATAGCGGGCCGACCGGCGTCTGGCCCTGGGCCTGCGATTCGCAGGCGGCCGACAAGCTCTGGGCACTCAGCGAGAGACTGACAGGGTGCAGCTTTACGGCGTAGATGGAGGCGCCGCTACACGTCCTATAATCAGTCAAAGGCGTTTCATAGCGGCACGGATGGTCTTTCCGTGCCGTTTTGAGACGCTGCGAAATGCCCATATGTCCGGCGTTAACGCAGGCCCTGAAACGGACTTGCAACTTCTCTAAATCACTTCACTCTTCAGCACGGAATTGGAGAACAAACCAAAGGGCACTTCACATGACCGCAGCACTTTCCATGTCCAATCCGGCGGATGATGTCGATGTCCTCGCCGGCGCGCTTTACTCCTGGTGCGCAGAGCGAAACATCAAGCTTCGCAGCCAGCAGGGCCTGTCGATCGCCAGCATCGCTATCGACCTCTATCACGCCGGCCATCATACGCAGGACGAGCTGCTGACGGCGCTGCACGAGCGCGAACTGCACTGACAAAAAGAAAGCCCGCCACGAGGGCGGGCAAAATTTACCGGGAAGCGAAGTGGCCCTGGCAACGCCGGTTTGCGGGGCGGATCAAGCCGCCGTCTCGTTGCTCATCAAAGTCAGGATGGTCTTGACCGCTTCCTTGCCTGCCGGCGAGTGAAGCTTGTCGTAATGCAGGGCGAGTTCGTAGGCTTCCGGGCTCAGCTCGATCTTCTCGGGCTGATTGGTCTCGGCACCTTCGAACAGAGCGGAGATTTCCACGCCGAGAAACTGCGCGATCTGGTGCAGCTTGCTGGCGGAGACGCGGTTCGTCCCCTTCTCATATTTCTGGATCTGCTGGAAGGTCAGCCCGAGGGCTTCCCCCAGTTCGAGCTGGGAAACGCGGCGCCGGGCGCGCAACTGTCTTACATTGCGACCGACTAGGATATCGACTGGATCTGGCACGTGAGCGTTCCCTCATTTAGAAACGAATTGCTCACCATAATATGCCGGGTATTTTAAATATCGCAACCCGCGAGTTGCAAAATTCAACCGACTTTTTTTGGTCTTTACGTTGCGTCAGGCCAACCCAGAGTAAGGGCGTAGACCGGCGCATGGGCGGGATTGCCAATTTCGAGCAATTTGCAGATCGCGCTATGGCTGAGTGCGGCCGTGGGACAGGCGGTCAGGCCATGCGCGGTTGCCGCGAGCATGATGTTCTGGCCGATGTGTCCCGCCTCGATCATCACCACCCTGTAGGCATTGGCATCCTCGTATTTCCACATGGTGCGGTCCATATGGGCGACGAGCACGATCATGCAGGGCATGGTATCGGCCCATTCCTGGCCGCCGACTAGGGTTGAGAACTCGGGCGTCTCATCCGAGACGCGCGCCAGGGAATGTTCCAGCGCCGAATAGTGATAGATGCCCGGCTCCAGCCCTTCGACGTTGCGGGCGAAGACATAGGCTTCATAGGGATTGCGGGCGCCGCCTGACGGGGTCATCGACAGCGGCAGTTCGACCACGGCGTTGCGCGCCTTGCCGGTGATGCCGAGGCCGGCGAAGAGTGCTTCGGAGAGCTCACTGACCGAAATCGGCTTCGCCAGGCCCTTTCGCTGCGTGCGGCGGCGCGACATCAGCTGCAGCAACGCATTGCCGTTCAGCGCCGGAGGCAGCTGGATGACGTCCTTGCGGCCGGAATTCAGGCTGTAGAGTTCGATCTCGCCCTCCGCCGCCAGCGTCGAGCGCTGCAAGTCCTCGGCCTCGTTGAGCGACATATAGTCGGGATCCTGGACGCAGAAGTGCAGGAGAGCAGCCGGCACGCCCCATTTCCAGTTCCGGGTAAAAGCGTCTTCGCGCGCATGCAACGCCGAATTCTCTTCGACGAGAGCCGACATCTCGACCAGCGAGGCGAGCGTCTCGGTCAGTTCCTCTTCACTGTAACCCGGCGCCAGATCGCGGATCGCAACGGTCGCGCTCCAGTCGTCGAGGGTGCGAAGGAACTCCAGGAGATCAGGGCTGCATTCGAACACAGCCTTGGTGAGGAAGTTGCAGGCGACGAAGGCGTCGCCGTCGTTGTGAAAGACGAGAGTGCGTGAGGAGCGGTAGCGCATTCGAATCACGTGCGCCCGCCGCGGAGCCCGCAGCAGGCGCTTATGAACTTAATCAATACGGAACATCATGCCGCGGCTGACAAAGGTCGGCTTGGCCTTGACCGGCGTTACCTTGAGGTTCGGCTTCGTCTTGTTCTGCATGATCCATCTCCACGGTTGTAGGAGCGATCCCCTTGATCGCGGCTGGAGGATGAAACAGCAACCAGAAATATTCAATTAATACGGAAATATTGTTTTGATACATCAGAGTGATGCATTGCTTCAATTGAAGTCAAAAACAGGAAATTTCTGAATTAAATCCGTTATTTTTGCGTTTACATAGAAATGTGTAGCCCAAAAATGCGAACTATGACAATCATAGTCATGAGAATAATTCGGTAGGACCGCCGGAGAAGCAGAATGGGCCTTAAAAAGACTGCACAAGCCAAAGAAGAGCTGACTTTGGATGATGCCGTCGGTGGATACACCATCGACATGCTGAACACTCTGATCGCGCAGAGCAGGAGCGCGAAGCAGCCGATGCTGACCTATCTTCTGTCGATGGCACTCATCGAGGCACACCGCGTCAGCGTCGAGCCGGCGGCGGCCACCCACGATATGGGGTTGTCGCTGAACTAACTGAGGTCGCGCGTGACTGCGGAGATGAAGTCGGCGCGCTGTTGGACGATCATATCCCTGACGATGCGGGGCACCGCATCATCGGTGGTGCGGTAGACCTTTGCGAGGCGGAGCGCGGTGCGCAGGTTGATCCTGCTGTTGAGCGGCACCATGACGACGGCGCTGAAGGATGGACCGGCTGGCGTGAAGATCATCGAATGGCCGCCGAGCAGCTTTTCGGAGAAAGGCAGCCATCGGAGCCGCATCAGGGTCGGTTCCTGGGTGCCTATCTGGTTTGCGGCAGCGAATGACAGGCAGTTCAGGCGCTCGACGACGATGCCCTTGTGATCGCCGGTGAAGCGGGACCAATATTCGCCCTTCTTCACCGCCCGGTTTGTGAGGCGGCGAAACGTGGTGGCATTGCCCTGCTTGGCAATGACGATGACGGCGCAGAGCAGGCTGTCCGGCGTACTCGGGATCGTCATATAGGCATGGTATAGGCCCGGAGCGATACCGGCAGCAGGATCCGCGAAGAGCAGCGGCTCCAGCGCGTCACGGGCGGCCGACAGCACGCGCTGCGCCGACGGGCGGCCATGATCGAGGTCGACCGAGATCGGCCGTTGATACATTTCCTCCTCGGTGACGCCGAGGTACTGACAGATTTTCTTGACCGAGGCACGCCCAGGCGCCCGGCGAGCCTGAAGATAGGATTCGATCTGCGAGCGGCCAATTTCCATGCCGCGCGCGGCAGCGCTGATGCTGCCCGCCTTTGCGAGGCACAGCCGCCGGAGATTTTCGGCAAAGTTCTCGAGTGCAGACATGTCCGCAGTGGCTTTCAGGAGATGAGTCGGTGCTCAAACTATCTGCAAGCCAAGCGGAATACAAAGGGGGATAGGCCACAATTTGCGGGCTGATCCAATTGACAGATGGCTGCGTAAGGACAGGTAATTCCCGCCGGGAACAAAAAGAATCCGCCGCCCAATGGAGGCACGATCACTGCAATGAAATTCGATATTGAATTGCCTGAAGCGCCGCCGAACATCGCAGCCGATGAAACGCAGCGAAACCTTTCCACGATACTTGATGGACTCTCGGCGCTGCGCTTAAATATTAATCACCAGCCCGAAATTCTTTACTGGATTGAACGCGCGGTCGCCGAAACTGAAAACCAGCTGCGGATGATCGCACCTCCCTTTCACTAATCGATTGAATGGGAATCCATTTCATCTCCTTCGATGACGCTTCGCCGTTGATCCCTGCCATCATCTGATGACGATCCACCGCATCCGGCCTGCGCCCGTAGCGCAACATTTCCTCGACAACCGAATCGCATAGGATGCCGCCCAATTCGATATTGGGAGCGTTTTCGTGTTTCTCTTTTCCAAGCTTGTCTGGGTCTTCGGCCAGCCGCTGTCCCTCGCGTTCTTCCTGACCGTTCTCGGCTTCCTTGCGCTGGCCTTCCGGCTGTGCAAGAGCGCGCTCGTGCTCTCCGGGCTTGGCGCTGCCGTGCTGTTCGTGACGCTTTACACGACGGCGGGCAACTATCTGCTGCAGGGGCTGGAGAACCGTTTCCCCAAACCGGCGCAGGATCCCGATAGCCTTCAATGCATGATCGTGCTCGGCGGCGCTTTCGAGAACGAGGTGAACACCGCCCGTCACGGCATCGAATTCAATGCCGCTGCCGACCGCTTCATCGAGACGCTGCGGCTGGCTCAGAAGTTTCCGCAGTCACGGATCCTGATTTCCGGCGGCGATGGCTCGATATCGGGCCATTATGAGGGCGACGCGGCTGCCTCGGCGCGTTTCTTCCCGCTCTTCGGCGTGGCATCGGAGCGGCTGGTCGAGGAGACCACCTCGCGGACGACCTTCGAGAATGCCACCAATACCAAGGACCTGCTCGCCACGAACGGCCTGTCGAACTGCCTGCTGATCACCTCGGGCTATCACATGCCGCGCTCAGTCGGCATCTTCCGCAAACTCGGGATCGACGTGGTGCCGTGGCCGACCGATTTCCGCACCGATGGGGAGGTCCATCTCGGGCTGGATTTCACCCAGCCGAGCCTCAACGCCCAGAACACTGCGACGGCCGTGCGCGAATGGTTCGGCCTGGTCGGCTACTATCTGGCAGGGCGCACCTCGGAGCTCTATCCGAAGTAATCGCTATTTCTTGGAGATGGTGACGAACTTGGTGCCGCGGACGCGGGCCGTGACGATGCAGGGGTCACCCTCCGTGCGATCGCAGAAGCGCGGATGCATCTTCATGGCCAGAACCATATTGCCGAAGCGCTGGACGAAGTCGTAGCCGTAGATTTGCGCCGTGGCGATCATGAAATAGCCGCCCTCGGCCACCTGCAGATAGAAGTTATAGGGGCAGCCGTCATCGTTGCACTGCGGTCCCTTTTCGCCGTCGCAAGTGAGCTCGCCCTCGTTGACGACAGCGTCAATGAGGCCATCATTATTGATGTCCTGGCGGGTCACGTAGCCCTCGCCGAACTCCGCCTTGGTGCATTGCTCGGTGAAATGCTTCTTCTCGTAGATCTCCGGATCGGAGATCAGGGACTGCTGGGCGAAGGCGGCAACCGGCACCACGAGCAGCGCTGCGAGATTGAGGGCGATGAGAAGCGCTTTCACGGCTTTCCTCTTTTTGGCGGATAAGGACACTGACAGCGGCGCATTCTCTACGCCGCGCCTTGCGCCGCCCTTGCCGCCGTGATTCAGTCGCCCGACGATCTCTGCCGCCTTGGGACCCTCAAATGTCGCTGCTCGCCTATCTCGATTATGCCGGCATTGCGCTTTTCGCGGCGACCGGCGCGCTTGCGGCATCGCGCAAGCAGCTCGACCTCATCGGCTTCCTGTTCTTCGCGACGGTGACGGGTATTGGCGGCGGCACCGTGCGCGATATCGTGCTCGGCCGCGTTCCGGTCTTCTGGGTCTTGAACCCGGCCTATATCGTCATCTGCTGCATTACCGGCGTCGTCGTGTTCTTTACCGCGCACCTGGTGGAATCGCGCTACCGGCTGCTGATCTGGCTCGATGCCATCGGCCTGTCGGCCTATTGCGTCATGGGCGCGGCGAAGGGACTCGCGGCCACCGGCTCCCCCACCATCGCCGTCGTGACGGGAACGCTGACCGCGACCTTCGGCGGCGTGCTGCGCGATCTCATGGCGAACGAGCCTTCGGTCCTGCTGCGGCCGGAAATCTATATCACCGCGGCGCTGACTGGCGCCGGCGTCTTTACAGGCGCAACGGAGCTCGGCGTGCCTCTCTATGCCGCGTCAGCGCTCGGCGCAGCGGCAGCCTTCGCGATCCGCGGCGGCGCGCTGTGGTTCGGATGGACGTTCCCGACCTACAAGCACAGGCCCGGCCGTCACCCCGACGATGTGATGTAAGATTTAGCGGTTCCTCGGGCGCAGACGGATCACCACGTCGACATGGGCGATTTCCATGCCTTCGGGCGGCTCCGGCAGATTGCCGATCGTCAGATTGCTAACCGGGATATCGAGCACGTCGTTTTCACCCTCGACGAAGAAGTGATGGTGATCGGAGACGTTGGTGTCGAAATAGGTCTTCGCGCTTTCCACGGCGAGAACGCGGATCATCCCGGCCTCGGTGAACTGGTGCAGCGTGTTGTAGACGGTCGCCAGCGACACAGGCACGCCGGCGGTGACGGCTTCCTCGTGCAGTTCCTCGACCGTCAGGTGCCGGTCGCCCTTGGCAAACAGAAGATCCCCGAGGGCAACGCGCTGGCGGGTCGGACGAAGGCCGGCACTGCGCAGTCGTGCTTCGATGCTAATCGGGGCTTCTGGCGCCATCAAGGAGGAACTCCGGTTAATTCTAGCGTCAAGTAATCAGGTTTCCTAAGCCATATAACTTTTGCGCAAAAGCCTTTCAATAGTTTCAATGGGGACAATAGGGGCGGAAATGCCCTAAAATCCGGCCTTTGACGCATTTAGCTCTGGCCGCGGCCTTGGCCTTCCTGTATGCGACCACCAAATAAGGCAGATCGCCGGTCCGGCGCGGAATGAGAGGCAGCCATGCTTATGCTTCATTTTCCGAAGAACTTGGACTAAACACTCACTCCATCAGCACGTTGCGGGGGACACAGACTTTTCATGACGACGAGACAATCCAGCTTCAACTATGAGGAAATCCTGTCCTGCGGCCGCGGCGAACTGTTCGGCCCCGGCAACGCACAGCTTCCCCTGCCGCCGATGCTGATGGTCCATCGCATTACCGACATCTCCGAAACCGGCGGAGCGTTCGACAAGGGTTACATTCGCGCCGAGTACGACGTTAAGCCCGACGATTGGTATTTCCCCTGCCACTTCCAGGGAAATCCGATCATGCCGGGCTGCCTCGGCCTCGACGGCATGTGGCAGCTGACGGGCTTCTTCCTCGGCTGGCTCGGCGAGCCCGGCCGCGGCATGGCGCTGTCGACAGGCGAAGTGAAGTTCAAGGGCATGGTTCGCCCGGAGACGAAGCTCCTCGAATACGGCATCGACTTCAAGCGCGTCATGCGCGGCCGCCTGGTTCTCGGCACTGCCGACGGCTGGCTGAAGGCTGACGGGGAAGTCATCTACCAGGCAACCGACTTGCGCGTCGGTCTGTCCAAAGCCTGAACCGCGGTCACGATCGCTCCAAATACAAAGACATTTTAGAAGAGGTCATCGACATGAGACGGGTTGTTGTCACGGGTCTGGGTATCGTTTCCTCAATCGGAAATGATGCGCAGGAAGTCACCGCGTCGTTGCGCGAAGCCAAGTCCGGTATCTCGTTTTCCAACGATTTCGCCGAGCACGGCTTCAAGTGCCAGGTCTGGGGTTCGCCGAAGATCGACGTGACCGACCTCGTCGACCGCCGTGCAGCCCGCTTCCTGTCGCAGGGCGGCATGTGGAACCACGTCGCCATGAAGCAGGCGATCGCCGATTCCGGCCTCGAAGAGTCCGACATCGGCGGCAACGAGCGCACCGGTATCATCATGGGCTCCGGTGGCCCGTCCACCCGCACGCTGATCGAAGCGGCCGACATCACCATCAAGAACAACAGCCCGAAGCGCATCGGCCCGTTTGCCGTGCCGAAGGCGATGTCGTCTACGGCTTCGGCAACGCTCGCCACCTGGTTCAAGATCCACGGCGTCAACTACTCAATCTCGTCGGCCTGCTCGACCTCTGCACACTGCATTGGCAATGCCGCTGAAATGATCCAGTGGGGCAAGCAGGACATCATGTTCGCCGGCGGCCACGAAGATCTCGACTGGACGATGTCGAACCTCTTCGACGCCATGGGCGCGATGTCCTCCAAGTATAACGATACGCCCGATACCGCCTCGCGCGCTTATGACGTCAGCCGCGACGGCTTCGTCATCGCTGGCGGCGCCGGTGTTCTCGTTCTCGAAGAGCTCGAGCATGCCAAGGCACGCGGCGCGAAGATCTACGCCGAAATCGTCGGCTACGGCGCGACTTCCGATGGTTACGACATGGTCGCTCCGTCGGGCGAAGGCGCCATCCGCTGCATGCGCCAGGCACTCGCGACCGTGAAGGGCAGCGTCGACTACGTCAACACGCACGGTACTTCGACGCCCGTTGGCGACAGCAAGGAAATCGGCGCGATCCGCGAAGTCTTCGGCGACAAGATCCCGCACATCCAGTCGACCAAGTCGCTGACCGGCCACTCGCTCGGCGCGGCCGGCGTTCAGGAATCGATCTACTCGCTGCTGATGATGCAGGCGGGCTTCATCGGCGAAAGCGCCCATATCAAGGAACTCGACCCCGAGTTCGACGGCGTGCCGATCGTTCGCAAGCGCATCGACGATGCCAAGATCGACATTGCCCTTTCCAACTCCTTCGGCTTCGGCGGCACGAACGCTACGCTCGTCTTCCAGCGCTACAACGGATAATACCATGACGGGATTCATGCAGGGTAAGCGCGGCCTCATCATGGGCGTCGCAAACAACCATTCTATCGCCTGGGGCATTTCGAAGGCGCTGGCCGCCCAGGGCGCCGAGCTCGCCTTCACCTTTCAGGGCGAGGCGCTCGGCAAGCGCGTGAAGCCGCTTGCAGCTGAAGTCGGCTCCGACTTCGTCCTGCCCTGCGATGTCGAGGACGTCGCTTCGGTCGATGCTCTCGTCGAGTCGATCAAGGAACGCTGGGGCAAGCTCGATTTCATCGTTCACGCCATCGGCTTTTCCGACAAGAACGAGCTGAAGGGCCTCTACGCAGACACCACCCGCGAGAACTTCAGCCGCACGATGGTGATCTCCTGTTTCTCCTTCACCGAGATCGCCAAGCGCTGCGCACCGCTGATGAGCGACGGCGGCTCGATGCTGACGCTGACTTATAACGGCTCGACGCGCGTGATCCCGAACTACAACGTCATGGGCGTTGCGAAGGCCGCTCTGGAAGCCTCCGTGCGCTATCTGGCGGCCGATTACGGCCCGAAGGGCATCCGCGTCAACGCGATCTCCGCCGGCCCGATCCGCACGCTCGCAGGCGCCGGCATCTCCGACGCCCGCGCGATCCTCTCGTGGAACCAGCGCAACGCACCGCTGCGCAAGACCGTCAGCATCGACCATGTTGGCAATTCGGCGCTCTACCTGCTCTCCGACATGTCGGCCGGCGTTACCGGCGAAATCCACTTCGTCGACGCAGGCTTCAACATCACCTCGATGCCGACGCTGGACGCGCTGCGGACTGCAGACGTCGAATAGCATCGAACAGCCATCAAGCTTTACAAGGCCGTGCGCATCATAATGCGCACGGCCTTGTCGTTTCTACTCCGGCAGCGTATATTGACGAAGGGATGGGAGACCGATGGAGCGAAACAGTCAGAAGATCATTTCGCGACTAAAGCGCGAGGGTTTCGAGCTCGTCTCCGTGAAGGGATCTCACCATAAATTCCGCAAGGGCGACCGCACAATCATCGTCCCGCATCCGAAGAAAGATTTGCCCGCGGGCACGGCGCACGCAATCGCCAAGCAGGCCGGATGGGTATGAGGAGCAATCGATGAAATACTTCATCGCTCTCGTTCACAAGGACGAAGACAGCGCTTTCGGGATCAGCTTTCCCGATCTGCCATCCGTCTTTTCAGCTGCGGATATGGAAGACGACCTGACGGCGAATGCCATCGAAGCCCTGCGGCTCTGGGCCGAAGATGAGGTACTTCCCGTGCCGTCATCCTTCGAAACCATCAGCAGCAGCGCCGATGTTCGCGAACAGTTGGCAGCGGGCGCATTTCTCACACGTGTACCGTTCATCGAGGACGAAACGCGGATCGTGCGTGCGAACGTGACTTTTGAGAAGGGTATGCTCGATGCGATCGACGCCGCTGCCAAAGAGCGGGGCCTGACCCGGTCGGCCTTCCTTGCGAGCGCAGCCCGCAAGGAAATCGAAGCGGCTTAGCGCTTACTTTTTCGCCCAGAGAACCTTGAAGCGGGCGTTGCGGCAGGTTTCGCCGCTTTCGCGGAAGCTTGCCGCCAGAACCGGCTCGTAAGGTAGGCCGCGGTTGGCGACGAGCATGAGGCGGCCGCCGCCGCGTAGCGCCGAGGCTGCAGTCTTGATCATCGCCTGGCCGAGCGAGGGCTCAGCGGCGTGGCCTTCATGGAAGGGCGGGTTCATGATGATGAGGTCGTACTTGTCCTTGACCGGCTCAGCCGCCAGATCGTGCCAGAAGAAGCGAGCGGGCGCCTTCGGGAAGTTCTCTGCCAGATTGTCCTTGGCGGCTTCCAGCGACGCATAGTTGGCCTCGTAGAGATCGATGCGCTCGAGGCGCGGCGACTTCTCCATCAGTTCGACCGAGAGATAACCCCAGCCGGCGCCGAAATCGGCTGCGTCGCCGGTGAAATCGGTCGGAAGGCGCGAGGCGAGCAGTTCCGAGCCGTCGTCGATGCGATCATGCGAGAACATGCCGGGGGCGGCAATGAACCGGCCGTCGACACGCACCGATGCCTTGGCGAATTTAGCGACAGCTTCGCTGACATCAGCCGGCCGGATGAACCAGAAGGCGACGCCGTGATATTTCGGCATGTGCTCGATATCGAAGCCAAAGCCATCCATGCGCTTGCGCAACGGCTGGATACCGTCTTCCTTACCGCCGGCGATGACGATCAAGCCACCCGCCTTCACGCGGGAGAGCGCGGCGGCGATATTCGCCTCGTTCTCGCCCCTGTGCTTGGTGCAGAGAACCAGAGCCGCATCGTAGTCCTCACCGTCGATCTCAGGCGTGGTTTCGATGCGCTGCGCCTGTAGCTGCCGGAACAGCGGGCGGAAGCCCTGTACGGCGCTCAGCGAGGCCGCAAAGCCCTCCGGCAGCGCGAAGCCTGCCTCGGCGCCGAGAAACAGCACACGCTGCCCCTCGCCCGGCGCATCGACAGTGCCGCTGGCAAAGGGGTGGAACAGGGTTTTCAGCGTTTCGCGGCTCATGGGCTCATCTCGTCTTTGAATACAAAAAGGGCGCGGAAACAGTCCCGCGCCCATGAAGTCCTGGAAAGGCGCAGCTTACTCGGCTGCTTCTTCCTTCTTCTTGTCAGCCGGGATTTCCTGGCCGGTCGCCTGATCGACAACCTTCATCGACAGGCGGACCTTGCCGCGCTCGTCGAAGCCGAGGAGCTTGACCCAAACCTTCTGGCCTTCCTTGACAACGTCCTGGGTCTTGGCAACGCGCTCGGAAGCGAGCTGCGAGATGTGGACGAGGCCGTCACGGGCGCCGAAGAAGTTGACGAATGCGCCGAAGTCGGCGGTCTTGACGACCGTGCCTTCGTAGATGACGCCGATTTCCGGCTCAGCAACGATCGAGTGAATCCACTTGCGGGCCGCTTCGATTTCCTTGCCGGAGGACGAGGCGATCTTGACCGTGCCGTCGTCTTCGATGTTGATCTTGGCGCCGGTCTTTTCAACGATTTCGCGGATGACCTTGCCGCCGGAGCCGATGACTTCACGGATCTTGTCGACCGGGATGTTCATGACTTCGATGCGCGGAGCGAACTCGCCAAGCTGGCCGCGGCTCTCGGTGATGGCCTTGGCCATTTCGCCGAGAATGTGAGCGCGACCGCCCTGTGCCTGGCCGAGAGCGACCTTCATGATCTCTTCGGTGATACCGGCGATCTTGATGTCCATCTGCAGCGAGGTGATGCCGTCAGCGGTACCGGCAACCTTGAAGTCCATGTCGCCGAGGTGGTCTTCGTCGCCGAGGATGTCGGAGAGAACGGCGAAGCGGTCACCTTCGAGGATCAGGCCCATGGCGATACCAGCAACCGGCTTGGCAAGCGGAACGCCTGCGTCCATGAGCGCCAGCGAGGTGCCGCAAACGGTTGCCATCGAAGACGAGCCGTTCGACTCGGTGATTTCGGAGACAACGCGCAGCGTGTAGGGGAACTGTTCAGCCGACGGCAGCATCGGGCGGATAGCGCGCCATGCGAGCTTGCCGTGACCGATTTCGCGGCGGCCCGGGGAGCCCATGCGGCCGGTTTCGCCAACAGAGTAGGGCGGGAAGTTGTAATGGAGCAGGAAGCGCTCCTTGTACATGCCCGTCAGGCTGTCGACATACTGTTCGTCTTCGCCGGTGCCGAGCGTGGCAACGACGATCGCCTGCGTTTCACCCCGGGTGAAGAGAGCAGAACCGTGGGTGCGCGGCAGGAGGCCGACTTCGGAAACGATCGGGCGAACGGTTTCGAGATCGCGGCCGTCGATGCGGCTCTTGGTGTCGAGGATGTTCCAGCGAACGATCTTGGCCTGCAGGTGCTTGAAGATCGCGCCGACTTCTTCAGCCGTGTACTTGGCTTCGCCTTCTTCCGGCAGGAAGTGTGCCTTGACCTTCGCCTTGACGGCGTCGACGGCAGCGTAGCGTTCAGCCTTCTGCGTGTTCTTGTAGGCGGTGCGGAGTTCGGCTTCGAAATGCTTCAGCATTTCGCCTTCGAGTTCGGAATAGTCTTCCGGCTGGAAGTCGCGCGGTTCCTTGGCAGCCACTTCGGCAAGCTTGATGATCGCGTCGAGAACCGGCTGGAAGCCCTTGTGGCCGAACATGACGGCGCCGAGCATGATTTCTTCGTTGAGTTCCTTGGCTTCGGATTCAACCATCAGAACGGCGTCATGCGTACCGGCAACGACGAGGTCGAGAACCGACTCGTCCATCTCGTCGAGATGCGGGTTGAGGATGTATTCACCGTTGATGTAGCCGACGCGAGCGCCGCCGACCGGGCCCATGAAGGGAACGCCGGAGAGCGTCAGGGCTGCGGAGGTTGCAACCATCGACAGGATGTCCGGGTTGTTTTCGAGGTCATGCTGGATGACCGTGACGACGACCTGCGTGTCGTTCTTGTAGCCTTCCGGGAAGAGCGGGCGGATCGGGCGGTCGATCAGGCGGGAAACGAGAGTTTCGTTTTCCGACGGACGTCCCTCGCGCTTGAAGTAGCCGCCGGGGATCTTGCCGGCTGCGTAGGTCTTTTCCTGGTAATTGACGGTGAGCGGGAAGAAATCCTGGCCGGGCTTCGGAGCCTTGGCGGAAACGACGGTCGCGAGAACGACGGTTTCGCCGTAGGTGGCGAGAACGGCGCCGTCAGCCTGACGGGCGATCTTGCCGGTTTCGAGCTTCAGCGGGCGGCCTGCCCACTCGATTTCCACGCTATGGGTATCGAACATATGTCTTGTCCTTCAATGCGGGAACAGGCGCCACGACCCTTTCAAGGCATAGCGCGCGATCGACCGCAATTATGTGACGCATCATGGGCAAGACAACGGGAGGCTTTGCGGCAGCGGCTTTCGAGAAAGCCGGGCCAAGGCTTCGGTACCTTGGCCGGAAAGCATCCGGCAATCCTGCCCCATGACAGGTCAACGGTTGTTTTGGCAAAACCGGCCCATCCGGGTCTGCCTCAGTTCCGCCGCGCGAGATATCAAACGAGGCGGTCAGTCTGTGGGGCACCAAGCCCCGAATAAGCAACCGGCGGGCGTCCGAAGAGCCCGCCGGAAAACATTAGCGACGGATACCCAGGCTGGTGATCAGCTTGGTGTAACGGCCTTCGTTCTTCTTCTTGAGGTAGTCGAGAAGCGAACGGCGGCTCGAAACCATCGTCAGCAGGCCACGGCGGGAGTGATTGTCCTTCTTGTGGCCCTTGAAGTGTTCCGTGAGGTTGTTGATCCGCTCGGTCAGGATAGCAACCTGGACTTCCGGAGAACCGGTGTCGCCTTCAAACGTTGCGTATTCCTTGATCAGGGCGGTCTTGCGCTCAGCAGTAATCGACATCGGATGTTCCTTTCAATGAGAGGAGATAAGGTCGCCAAAAGCCGGGATGTCGTCCAGCTTTGGCCGCGAATTGCATTCAGGCCTGCCTGATGCTGGCGCTGCCTATAAACCATTCAGACAGCGAAGGGAAGAGGCATGACTGGCACGCCTCCTCAAGGCTCCTGCGGCCTCAGCCGAAGACGCGCTTCGGGCGGAATTCGCCCTGGCCGATCTCGCCGATGGCGATCAGCTTGCCACGTGCCGTCGCATAGGCTTCGCTCTCGGTGATCGGCGCATCGCGGCCGCGCACCAGGATCGGATTGCCCATTTTCAGGCGGTGCGCCTGATCGTCGTTGACGATGAGATGCGGCAGCGCGGAAAGCGCCTCGCTGGTGTCGATAAGCAGCGCGTCGAGGGCGGCCAGACGCTCGTCCTGATCCTCGATCGCTTCGAGAGCAACGAGATCGGCAAGCGGGATCATGCTGTCTTCGGCGAAGGGAGCGACGAAGGTGCGGCGGAGACCCGAGATATGGCCGTAGCAACCGAGTTCGCGGCCAAAGTCGCGAGCGAGAGCGCGGACATAGGTGCCCTTGCCGCATTCGACTTCGAAATGCGCGGTGCTGGCATCCGGGCAGGAGAGCAGTGTCAGGCGGAAGATCTCGACTTCGCGCGACGGGATCTCGACGGCCTCCCCCTCACGGGCGAGGTCATAGGCGCGCTCGCCGGCAATCTTGATCGCCGAAAACTGCGGCGGGACCTGATTGATGACGCCGGTGTACCCCGGCAGCAGGGCGCGAATCTGTTCTTCCGACGGACGCTTGTCCGAGCTCTGGGTGACGTCACCCTCGAGATCGTCGGTGGCGCGCTCTTCGCCCCAGGTGACGGTGAATTCGTAGATCTTGCGGCCATCCATGACATAGGGAACGGTCTTGGTGGCGTCGCCAAGCGCGATCGGCAGCATGCCGGAGGCGAGCGGATCGAGCGTACCGGCATGGCCGCATTTCTGCGCCTTGAACAGCCACTTGATCTTGGAGACGGCTTCCGTGGAGCCAAAGTCCACCGGCTTGTCGAGGATCAGCCAGCCGGAAACCGGGCGGCCCTTGGGTTTACGTGGTTTGGACATGTCTTCTTCTGTTATCAGGCGTCAGCGTCGTCATCGAGGTCGCGGCTGACCTCCGGAGAGCGCAGGAGCTCATCGATCTTCTTGTAATTGTCGAAGCTCGTATCGTCGCGGAAGCGGACTTCCGGCATGTATTTCATCTGGCGCAGCTGATTGCCGAGGCGGCCGCGGATGTATTTCGCATTCTTGTTCAGCGCCGCGATCACCTTGTCATGATCGGAGACGCCGAGCGGCGTCACGAAGGCGGTCGCGATCTTGAGATCCGGCGACATGCGCACTTCGGAGATGGAGATCACGGTCTTTTCGATCACGTCGTCGCGGACTTCGCCGCGCTGCAGCACCTGCGTGATCGCAGCGCGCACCTGCTCGCCGACGCGCAGCATACGCTGGGAAGGAGCGGAGGTTGTCGGTCTTGTTGCCATTTTTCTTTGCCTCAAAAGGTTCGGGCGCCGGCCTTACGTGATCCGGCGCCCGTCCATGATACAGGTCCGCGCGATCAGAGCGAGCGGGTGATATGCTCGACGCGGAAGCACTCGATAACATCGCCGGCGCGGATGTCTTCGTAGTTCTCGAAGGCCATACCGCATTCCTGACCGACCGGAACTTCCGATACTTCGTCCTTGAAGCGCTTGAGCGTCTTGAGCTTGCCTTCGTGGATTACAACGTTGTCGCGGATGAGGCGTACGCCTGCACCACGCTCGACCTTGCCTTCCGTGACGCGGCACCCCGCGACCTTGCCGGTCTTGGTGATGTTGAACACCTCGAGGATTTCGGCATTGCCGAGGAAGGTCTCGCGACGTTCCGGCGACAGCAGGCCCGACATCGCCGCCTTCACGTCATCCACCAGATCGTAGATGATGTTGTAGTAGCGGATCTCGATGCCGCCACGCTCGGCAGCGGTACGTGCCTGTGCATTGGCACGAACGTTGAAGCCGATGATCGCCGCATCGGAGGACTCGGCAAGCGAGATATCCGACTCGGTGATGGCGCCGGCGCCCGAATGAACGATGCGGGCACGCACTTCGTCGGTACCGAGCTTGTCCAGGGCGCCGATGATGGCCTCGATAGAACCCTGCACGTCACCCTTGATGACCAGCGGGAATTCCTTGTAGCCGGTGTTCTGCAGCTTGCTCATCATCTGTTCGAGCGAACCGCGCTGGCCGGACTGGCGGGCAGCGGCCTTGTCGCGCGCCAGACGCTGGCGGTACTCGGAGATTTCGCGAGCACGGGCTTCGTTTTCGACGACGGCAAACTTGTCGCCTGCAGCCGGCGTGCCGGAAAGACCGAGAACTTCGACCGGAGTCGCCGGACCGGCTTCCTTGACGTGGTCGCCCTTATCGGTGACGAGCGCGCGAACGCGGCCCCACTGATCGCCGGCAACGATGATCTGGCCCGGCTTCAGCGTGCCCTTCTGGACGAGAACGGTCGCAACCGCACCGCGGCCACGGTCGAGCTGAGCTTCGATGACGGTGCCTTCGGCGGTACGGGTCGGGTCGGCCTTGAGGTCGAGGATTTCGGCCTGCAGCAGGACGGCTTCGAGCAGCTTGTCGAGGTTCGTCTTGTTCTTGGCCGAGACTTCGACGTCGAGCACTTCACCGCCGAGCGATTCCACGAAGACTTCGTGCTGCAGAAGCTGCTGACGGACGCGGTCCGGCTTGGCTTCGTGCTTGTCGATCTTGTTGATCGCCACGATGATCGGAACACCAGCCGCCTTGGCGTGGTTGATGGACTCGATCGTCTGCGGCATCACGCTGTCGTCGGCTGCGACCACCAGGATCGCGATATCCGTCGCCTGCGCACCGCGGGCACGCATGGCCGTAAACGCGGCGTGGCCGGGGGTGTCGATGAAGGTGATTTTCTGGCCGTTCTGTTCGACCTGATAGGCACCGATATGCTGGGTGATACCACCGGCTTCGCCGGAGACGACGTTTGCCTGACGGATGGCGTCGAGCAGCGAGGTCTTGCCGTGGTCGACGTGACCCATGATGGTGACGACCGGCGGACGCGAAACCATTTCACCGGCATCGTCGGCCTTGTCGAAGATACCTTCTTCGACGTCGGATTCCGAGACGCGCTTGACGGTGTGGCCGAATTCGCTGGCGATGAGTTCTGCGAGGTCGGCGTCGATGACGTCGCCCGGCTTCATCATCTGGCCTTCCTTCATCAGGTACTTGATGACGTCGACGGCGCGTTCAGACATGCGCTGCGACAGTTCCTGAATGGTGATGGTTTCAGGCAGGATGACTTCGCGAATGACCTTTTCGCGGGTTTCCTGCATCTGGCTGCGGCGGAACTTTTCCTGACGGCGGCGGGTAGCTGCCATCGAGCGGCCGCGCGCACCTTCGTCGTCAACGCCGGCAGTGCCGATCGTCAGCTTGCCGCGACGGCGGTCTTCCTCGCCCTTCGGACGGGTGGTGACGGGCTTTGCCGGTTCCGGGCGGACAACACGGCCGCGTGCCGGAGCACCGCGCGCAGCGCCGCCGCGATCATCTTCCTCGCCTTCGCGGCGGCCACGGGCGGCGGCCGGAGCAGCTGCAGATCCGGGACGCGCAGCGCCAGGTGCCGGTGCGGCATCGGGGCGGCGGGCAGCAGGTGCCGACGGCTGAGCCGCACGGGCCTGAACAGGCTCTGCAGCCGGAGCCGGTGCCGGGGCTTCAACGACCGGAGGTGCCGGCGGACGGGCAGCTTCTTCAGCCGCGCGGCGCGCAGCTTCTTCAGCTTCAGCGGCCTGCCGGGCGGCTTCTTCGACAGCGCGGCGCTTCTCTTCCTCGACACGGCGAGCCGCGTCTTCAGCTTCGCGAACCTGCGCCATGGCAAGAGCGCGACGGCGCGCATCCATTTCTTCCGGCGACAGATGGTTCAGCACCACCGGACGCGGACGGTCCTGCTGGCGAGGAGCCTGCTGCGAAGAGCTGGGCTGTTGGATACGTGGTGCCGGTGCCTGCGGCTGCGGACGAGCCTGAACAGGAGCGGGCGCAGGCTCGGCTGCGCGCGGCGCTGCCGGAGCAGGTGCGACCGGGCGTTCATCTTCAGGGCGCATCGGGCGCCGCTTGCGGGTCTCGACGACGACCGCTTTGGTGCGACCGCGACCCATATCCTGGCGCACGGTGCCCTGGCTTATCCCCGACGGTTTCAGGGTCAGCGTCTTTTTGCCCGTTGCACCAAGTGTCTTGTCGTCATTGCTATCGGTCATTCGATCCCGTTCCTTCGGACAGGGATCGATGACGTCATCAGACCCTGTCAATCACATAAGTCGATCAATGATGGGCCGGCAGATGCCGGTCGCCCGTATCATTGTTTTTGCCGGCCAGCGCTGCCCGGCGCTCGCGACTGACCGCCATTGCGGTACTGCTCGAGCATCTTTGCGCGCTTCACTACACCCTCACCTGCCTGCCCTGCAAGCACTGCGGCATGGATAAAAGCATTCTGGCCCATCACCCCTTCCATTTCGCTCTCCGAGAAGAGACGGAAGGAAGGTATTTCTTCCTCGGTTTCCATTCCGAGGTGCCAGGCCTTGCGAGCCTGGTCTATCTTTCGCACGCCATCATCGGCCGCTCCGGTCGAATGGAAGACCGCGATCGCCGCGCCAGCGCGGATCGCAGCATCCACTTTCGAGGCGCCGGTGATGAACTGACCGGCCTTGCGGGCCATATTCATCATCTGCATCAGCTGCTGTGCCAGCAGCCGGTCGACGGTTTCGCCGAGATCATCGGCAGCCTTCACGTCGGCCTTCAAAGCGCGGGCGAAGGTCTTCTTCGCCACCGCCTTGTCGACCAGCGAACGGTCGATCTTCACCCAGCATCCCCGGCCCGGAAGCTGACGCTTCAGGTCCGGAATGATGGAGCCATCGGGAGCGGCCACGAAGCGGATCAGCTCATCCGGCGATCCGCTTTCGCGCGTCACGATGCACATGCGGCCGTTCACGTCGTAACCTGCAAGATCATCATCCTCAGGAGAAGTGTCCGGCTGCGCGGTCATTATGCGTCCTGCTCGGCAGCATCGGCCTCAACGGCTTCGGCTTCCTTCGCAAGGTCTTCCTCGGTGATCCAGCCAGCCAGCAGGCGGGCCTGAACGACCATCTGTTCAGCTTCGACGCGCGAAACATCGAACTTCGAGAAGAGACCCTCGAACTTCTTGGTTTCGCCGTTTTTGCGCTCGGTCCAGCCGACGAGATCGTCTGCTGCGCAACCGGCGAAGTCCTCGACCGTCTTGATGCCGTCTTCGCCGAGAGCGACCATCATCTGGGCGGTGATGCCGTTGATCTGGCGCAGCTCGTCGGTAACGCCGAGCGCCTTGCGCTTCTCGTCCATCTCGGCTTCGAGCTTTTCGAGATATTCGCGGGCGCGGGTCTGAATTTCCTGCGCGGTGTCTTCGTCGAAACCGTCGATCGAGGCGATTTCGTCGAGATCCACATAGGCCAGCTCTTCAACGGCTGCGAAGCCTTCGGAAGCCAGGACCTGACCGACCATTTCGTCAACGTCGAGAGCATCCATGAACAGGTTGGTGCGCTCGTTGAATTCCTTCTGACGGCGCTCCGACTCTTCGGCTTCCGTCATGATGTCGATGTCCCAGCCAGTCAGCTGCGAGGCCAGACGAACGTTCTGACCGCGGCGGCCGATGGCGAGCGACAGCTGCTCGTCGGGAACGACGACTTCGATGCGCTCTGCATCTTCGTCGAGAACGACCTTGGCGACTTCAGCCGGCTGCAGGGCGTTGACCACGAAGGTCGCCGGGTCCTGCGACCACGGAATGATGTCGATCTTTTCGCCCTGGAGTTCGCCGACGACGGCCTGAACGCGCGAACCGCGCATACCGACGCAGGCGCCGACCGGATCGATCGAGCTATCGTTCGAGATAACGGCGATCTTGGCGCGCGAACCCGGATCACGGGCAACCGAGCGAACTTGGATGATGCCGTCGTAGATTTCCGGAACTTCCATGGTGAAGAGCTTCACCATGAACTGCGGATGCGTGCGCGACAGGAAGATCTGCGGGCCGCGCTGTTCGCGACGGACGTCATATACGTATGCGCGGACGCGATCGCCATAGCGGACGTTTTCGCGCGGGATCATTTCGTCGCGACGGATAATGCCTTCGCCACGGCCGAGGTCGACGATGACGTTGCCGTATTCGACGCGCTTGACGGTACCGTTGACGATTTCGCCGACGCGGTCCTTGAACTCGTCGAACTGGCGGTCACGCTCGGCTTCGCGAACCTTCTGGACGATGACCTGCTTCGCAGACTGGGCAGCGATACGGCCGAAATCCATCGGCGGCAGCGGATCGGCGATGAAATCGCCAAGAGCTGCATCGGGGTTGCGGTCACGGGCGAGTTCCAGCGGGATCTGCGTGGAATAGTCTTCAGCCTTCTCGACGACTTCGAGCAGACGTTGCAGACGGATTTCGCCGGTCTTCGGGTTGATGTCGGCGCGGATGTTCGATTCCGAACCGTAACGGGAGCGAGCCGCCTTCTGGATCGCGTCGGCCATTGCGGCCAGCACGATTTCGCGGTCGATGACTTTTTCGCGCGCCACTGCATCTGCGATCTGCAGAAGCTCGAGCCGGTTCGCACTGACTGCCATTGTTTTATCTCTCCGTCTTGGCCTTCCGGGTTCCCGTCCCTGGAGCCTGTAGTTGATCGGTTATTCTTGGTCTTCCGCGTCGTTCTGGTTCGCGGCTTCCGCCTTCGCAGCCTTATCGGCGCGAAGGGCGTCGCGGATCAGATCGTCGGTCAGGATAAGCTTGGCGTCGGAAAGGGCCGTGAAGGGGATTTCCACCTTCTGCTCTTCGCCATAAGCAACCTGGTCACGCTCGAGCGTGAAGCCATCTGCATTCGATTCCAGAATCTTGCCGCGGAACCGCTTGCGGTTGCCGATCATGATCGACGTTTCGCACTTCACAAGATGTCCCTGCCAGCGGACGAAATCCGACTTGCGCACCAGAGGGCGGTCGATACCGGCAGACGACACTTCGAGATGATACTCCCGATCGATCGGATCTTCCACATCGAGGACCGGCGAAACGGCCGTGGAGACCTCTTCGCAATCCTCGACGGTCATGGTGCCATCGTTCTTCTCTGCCATGATCTGCAGCGTCGCGCCGTTCTGGTTCAGCATGCGGACGCGGATCAGGCGGAAGCCCATGCCGACAAGCACAGGCTCGATGATGTCGGCAAGGCGCTGGTCAAGCCCGGTCTCTGTAATCAGCCGCGGCTCAAGTTCGTTTTCTACGTTTGTCTGGTCCGACAAGCGGTGCGCTCCTCGCAAATTTCAAAGCATTTTGCATGATCGAGCTAATAAAAAAGAGCGGGTCCTTGCGGCCCACTCTTCATCGTACGATCAAGAATTTGAGTGGCATATAGGCCCGTTTTTCCGAAAATGCAAGCTCTGGCGCCAAATGCGCCCCGGATGCAAATCCCTGCCTAGCCTCGGCCTCGCATCGTCATATATTGGGCAGGACGAGAACAAGACAAGCCGGAGCAAATCCGGACGGAGGGGACGTGCCGTCGAATTCTTCCACGCTGGGGCCGCTGAAGCATGAAACCTATCGCAGAATCTGGTTTGCGAGCCTTGCGTCGAATTTCGGCGGACTGATCCAGGCCGTCGGCGCCGCCTGGATGATGACGACGATCACCGCCTCCGAGGACATGGTGGCGCTGGTGCAGACATCGACGGCGCTGCCGATCATGCTGTTCTCGCTGGTCTCGGGCGCGCTCGCCGACAATTTCGACCGACGCCGCGTGATGCTGACGGCGCAATGTCTGATGCTCGCCGTTTCGGCCGTGCTGACAGCCTGCGCGCTGATCGGCTGGATCACGCCCTGGCTTCTGCTGATCTTCACCTTCCTGATCGGCTGCGGCACGGCGCTCAACAATCCCTCCTGGCAGGCTTCGGTCGGCGACATGGTGCCGCGCGAGGATCTGCCGAATGCTGTGACGCTGAACAGCATGGGCTTCAACATGACCCGCAGCGTCGGCCCGGCGATCGGCGGCGTGATCGTTGCGGCCGCTGGTGCGGCGGCGGCCTTTGCGGTCAATACGGTGAGCTATCTGGCGCTGATCTATGCGCTGAAGCGCTGGAAGCCCGCCCTGCCCGCCTCGACGCTGCCGCGCGAGAGCCTCGGCAGCGCAATCTTCGCCGGCCTCCGCTATATCTCGATGTCGCCAAACCTCGAGAAAGTGCTCGTCCGCGGCTTCATCTTCGGCGTCGGCGCGAGCTCCATTCTGGCGTTGCTGCCCATCGTTGCAATCAATCTCGTCTCCGGCGGTCCGCTCACCTACGGCTTCATGCTCGGTTCTTTCGGCATCGGCGCCATTGGTGGTGGCGCGCTGAACGCGCGGCTGCGCGATGCGCTGAGCAGCGAAACGATCATCCGCTATGCCTTCGCGGGCTTTGCTCTCAGCATGGCGATCACCGCCGCCAGCCCTTTCGCCATCCTCACCTGCGCCGGCCTGCTGATCTCGGGCGGCTGCTGGGTTTTGGCGCTGTCGCTTTTCAACACGATCGTGCAGCTCTCGACGCCGCGCTGGGTCGTCGGCCGGGCGCTCTCGCTCTACCAGACCGTGACCTTCGGCGGCATTGCCGGCGGCAGCTGGCTCTGGGGTATAGCGGCCGACGAATTCGGCGTTTCCAATGCGCTCTATGGCTCGGCGGCGGTCATGCTCGTCGGCATCGTCATCGGCTTGCGCTTCTCTATGCCGGCCTTTGCGTCGCTCAATCTCGATCCGCTCAACCGCTTCATCGAGCCGGCGCTCGGCCTCGACATCACGCCACGCAGCGGCCCGATCGTCATCCAGATCGACTATATCATCGGCGACGAGGATCTCCCTGAATTCCTGAAGCTGATGGGCGAGAGGCGGCGGATCCGCATTCGCGATGGCGCGCGGGCCTGGGCGCTGATGCGCGATCTCGAAAATCCCGGCATCTGGACGGAGAGCTATCATACGCCGACATGGGTCGAATACATCCGCCACAATC
Organism: Rhizobium sp. 21-4511-3d; assembly: GCF_053522545.1. Taxonomy (NCBI): domain Bacteria; kingdom Pseudomonadati; phylum Pseudomonadota; class Alphaproteobacteria; order Hyphomicrobiales; family Rhizobiaceae; genus Rhizobium; species Rhizobium sp. 21-4511-3d. The sequence goes on from NZ_JBNWCF010000013.1 coordinate 134,301, forward strand.
AGCGCCGCACCCAGGCCGATGCCGAGAATACCGATCGGCTGCGGGCGCTGCATCGGGGCACGGAATTGCCGCATGTCCACCGTATGATCGAGCGCCAGGCGATACCGCCGTCCGACGACGTGTTCCACAAGCCGCCGATCGACATTCATCACTAGGTGCCCGTGCGATGTTCAGACGAGCCAGGGAAAGCGATCTCCCCGCCATCATTGCGATGCTGGCCGACGATGCGCTCGGGATGAGCCGGGAGACGGTTTCCGACCCTATCGACGAGCGCTATACCTCAGCCTTCGCCGCCATCGACTCAGACCGGAACCAGCTGCTTGCCGTCGCGGTCGACGATCGCGACAATCCGGTCGGCTGCCTGCAGCTGACCTTCATTCCCGGGCTTTCGCGGACCGGCATGTGGCGCGGGCAGATCGAGAGTGTACGCATCGCCTCGGCAGAACGCGGCAGCGGGCTCGGCACGCGCTTCATCGAATGGGCAATCGAGGCCTGCCGCGAGCGCGGGTGCAAGCTGGTGCAGCTCACCAGCGACAAGTCGAGATCGGATTCCATCCGCTTCTATGAGAAGCTCGGATTCACGGCGAGCCATGAGGGCATGAAGCTCAGTCTCTGACGACTATTTCAGCTTTCCGATCATCGACGCCTCGGGATAGCAGGTCGGCTTCTCACCGTTCTTTACCTGCCACTGGCCAATCGAACGGCGTGTCTTGTAGCCCGGCAGCCCGTCGGAGCCGCCGACATCATAGCCCTGGCGCTCCAGCGCCTTCTGCATCGCCGCCACATCCGAGCGCAGCATCTTCCCGACATCGCCCCAGGCGCCCTGGAAAGAGCCGGAGCCATAGGCGATGCGATCGGCGAGATTGCCGATATAGAGCGCGTAGAGGTCGGAGTTGTTGTATTCCTTGATGACGTAGAAGTTCGGCGTGACGATGAATTCCGGGCCGTCGCGGCCGGCCGGCACCAGCATCATGCCATCCGCCTTCAGTTCCGAAGACGGGAAACCCTTGCCAGTGATACGGTCTATTCCGAGCGAGGCCCATTGCGACAGCGGCTTGGCGAGATCAGGACCTTCCTGGGCGCAGGAGACGGAGGCGGGGATCGTCACCTCGAAGCCCCAGTCGCGGTCGCGCTGCCAGCCCTTCTTGACCAGATAGTTGGCTATCGATGCCAACGTATCCGGCACCGAGGTCCAGATATTGCGGTGGCCGTCGCCATCGAAATCGACGGCGTATTTCAGATAGCTCGTCGGCATGAACTGCGGCTGGCCGAGTGCGCCGGCCCAGGAGCCCTTGAAGTCGGCAGGGGTCACATCACCGCCGTCGATGATGTGGAGTGCCGCGATCAGCTCGGTGCGGAACATCTCCTTGCGGGTCGACATGAAGGCCTTGGTCGCCAGAACCTGGATCGCGGAGTTGGGGATTTTGGCGGCGCCGAACCCGGTCTCACGGCCCCAGATAGCTAGGACGATCGAGCCCGGCACGCCATAGGTCTTCTCGATCCGCTTGAGGGTGGGGGCGTATTGCGAGGCGAAGCCGCGGCCGGTCATGGCGAGCTTCTTCAACCGATCCTCGTTGAAATAGGGTGCGGGAGAGGAGAACTCTGCCTGCGTCTGCTTGCGCTCCTTCGGTGGCGGGAAGCCGGGCGGGGCGAGATCGGGAAGATCCCAGTTGAGCTCGATACCCGAAAAGGCCGCCTGAAAGGTCTTGGCCGAGATGCCATTTTTCTCGGCTTCCGGCCGCAGGTCGTTCTGCACCCATTTCTCGAACTGCGCTTCGACGGCGGCCTTGGATGGCGCGGCTTGCGCTGGAAGATGAAACGACACAGCGAGTGCGGCGGTCAGGATCGAAAGACGCGCAAGGATCTTCAATTCGGACATTCCCCCTCAGATGGCCGTTCGTGCACGAAGTGCCGCCGCCAGCGTTCCCTCATCGAGATAATCAAGCTCGCCGCCGACGGGCACCCCATGGGCGAGACGGGTGATCTTCACATCGAGCCCGGAAAGCTGGTCGGTTATATAGTGCGCTGTGGTCTGCCCTTCGACGGTGGCGTTGACGGCGATGATCAGCTCGCGGATGCCGCCCTCGCCGACCCGATCGATCAGGCCGCGGATGTTGAGATCATCGGGCCCGACGCCATCGAGCGGCGACAGCGTGCCGCCGAGAACATGGTAGGCGGCGTTCATGGCGCCGGCGCGCTCCAGCGCCCAGAGGTCGGACACGTCCTCGACGACGATGATCACCGACTGATCGCGGTGGTCATCGGTGCAGACGGTGCAGGGATCGACGGTATCGACATTGCCGCAACGCGAGCAGACCTTCACCTTGTCATAGGCATCGCCCATGGCATGGGAGAGAGGACCGAGAAGCTGGTCCTTCTTCTTGATCAGATGCAGCGCGGCGCGGCGCGCCGAGCGCGGCCCGAGACCCGGCACCTTCGCCAGAAGCTGGATGAGTTTTTCGATTTCGGGGCCGGTGACTCGCTTTGCCATGCGCCGTTCTTAGCCCATATGTCGTCAAAACGGAATCGCGGAAGGAATGCCGCCGCCATGAAAATAAAAGCGGTCTGCACCGGAAGCCCAGAGCGGCTGCCCGGCAAGAAATACAAGACCGGCATCTTCAAGCATGCGGTCGGCGGCAGCGTGATGATCGATGCCGAAGGACTGCTGGGCGACGCGATCTGCAACCGCACCTATCACGGTGGCGTCGATCAGGCCGTCTATATCGAGGGATCGCTAACGCTCGACTGGTGGAGCGACGAGCTCGACAGGGAGATTGCGCCCGGCACCTTCGGGGAGAACCTCGTCATCGACGGGCTCGACAATCGCGACGTTTCGGTCGGCGACAGGTTTATCGCAGGCGATCTTGTTCTGGAGGCCACCTCGGCCCGCATCCCCTGCGCGACCTTCGCCGCCAGGATGGACGATCCGCGCTTCGTCAAGCGCTACACCAAAGCTGGACGGCCGGGCATTTATTGCCGCGTGCTTGCCAATGGGATCGTAGAAGCCGGGATGGCTGTCGAATACCAACCCTTCGCTGGCGCGAAGGTGACGATGCCCGAAATGATGGAAACGTTCGGCCGAAAGCTCTCGGGCGAGGACCGCGAGCGCTATCTGGCAGCGCCCATCCATTACAAGCTGCGGGCACAGCTGGAGGCGCAGCCGTCAATCAGCGGGTAGCGATCGCCATCGCGGCACCGGCCATGGTGGCGGCGCTAGCGCGGTTGGCGATCATCACTGCTCGGCGGCTCTTCAGGAAGCTGCGGGCCTTTGCAGCGAGGAACATCCAGGTGAAATCGACGATTGCCAGAACGACGAAAAGCGTCACCACCAGCTCGGCCCAGCCGCCGAAGGAGACGGCGCGGATGTCGATGATCGATGGCAGCAGCGCGATGTAGAACATCATGATCTTCGGATTGCCGAGCGCGATCGCCAGGCCTGTCAGGAACATGCGGCCGCGCGAGCGCGCCTGCGGCAGCTCCTCTTCCTCGACGTCAGGCTTGGCGAACCACATCTTCCAGGCGAGGTAGAGGAGATAGAGAATGCCGAGCCACTTGATGACGACGAAGGCGTGGTAGAAGGTTTCGGCGATCGCCGATAGGCCGGCGATGGCGCAGGTCAGCCAGATGGCATCCCCCGCCCACATGCCGAACAGGAAGGGCAGCACATCGCGCGCGCCCTTCGAGATGACGCGGGCGACGAGGGCCGCAACGCTTGGGCCAGGCGTACCGGCAGCGATGAAAAGAGCGCCGGCAAAAACCAGCAGCGTCGTCAGCGTCAGCATGTCAGTTCTCCTCCCGGCAATAAGATTTCAGCGATCAGAACGGCATTTTGAAGCCGGGCGGGATCGGCAGGCCAGCGGTCAGCGCCTTGGTCTTTTCCGCAGCGACGGCTTCGGCCTTGTCCTTGGCGTCCTTGTGGGCGGCAACGATCAGGTCTTCGAGGATTTCAACATCGTCTTCCTTGAAGAGCGACGGATCGATCTTCAGGCTCTGCATCTCGCCCTTGCCGTTCAGGATGACGGTCACGAGGCCGCCGCCTGCCTTGCCTTCGGCCTTGAGCTCGGCGATCTCCGCCTGCATCTGCTCCATCTTGGCCTGCATTTCCTTGACTTTGCCCATCATTCCCATGAGGTCGCGCATCGTCTTGTCCTTCTCTGAAAGTCTAGAATTCTATGTCATCGCCCGGGAGGATGTCACCCTCGGCGGATTCGGCAGCGGCGGGCGGGGCGATATCGCCCTCTTCCTCCGGCTCCGGCGCCCTGACGCGGACGTCGATGATCTTGGCACCGGGGAACTGGGCGAGGATTGCGGCGACATCCGGATCCTGGCGGGCATCGATGACCTGCTGTTCTTTGGCCCGAGCCTCGGCCTCCACCATGGTCGGCTGACCGGGCTCGCGGCTCAGGCTGACGATCCAGTGGATGCCGGTCCATTCCTTGAGCTTGACGGCAAGCTCGTTGAGCAGCGTCGATGGCGCGCCCTCGGTCAGGTTTACATCAAGGTGGCCGGGCTCGATCTTGACGGGACGAACGAAGGTCCGCACAAGCGCCTTGACCTTGGCGTCGCGCTTTTCACCGGCCAGATTGACGATATCGGCAATCGAATTGACCGCGACCAGAGGCTTCGGTGCCTCGGCGGGCCGGCTTTCGATGCGCCCGGCCTGCATCGGCTGGGGATTGGGATTGGGCACGGCGCGCAGCATCGCGGTCGGGCCGCCATTCGGCTGCGGGCGCGGCGTGGTTTCGGGCGCACGCGCCAGAGCCGCCGACTGATAGGAGACGTGCGCGCCGCCGCCATTGCCCGACGGAACCGGGCGACCAGAACCGCCACCATTGTCTGAGAATTCCGCAAGCCTGCGGGCGGCATCTTCCGGTGCGGGAAGATGTGCGGCATGGGCAAGACGGATCAGCACCATTTCGGCAGCACCTGCTGTGCGCGAAGAACCTTCCGTCTCCGGAATGCCCTTCAGCAGCATCTGCCACATGCGCGAAAGCGTCGTCACCGCCACGCCCTGTGCGAATTCGGAAGCCTTGGTGCGCTCGATCTCGCTCAGCGACGGATCATTGGCGGCATCGGGCACATATTTCAGGCGCGTCACGAGATGGGTGAAATCGGCAAGATCGGTGAGCACGACGACAGGGTTGGCGCCTGCCTCATACTGCGCCTGGAATTCGTTGAGCGCCGAGGCGACATCGCCCTTCACCACATGCTGGAAGAGATCGACGATACGGGCGCGATCGGCAAGACCCAGCATGCCACGCACGGCTTCCGCCTGCACCGCGCCGCCGCCATGGGCAATCGCCTGGTCGAGCAGCGAGAGGCCGTCACGCGCCGAACCTTCGGCGGCACGGGCGATCATGGCGAGCGCATCCGGCTCAGCCTCGATGCCTTCCTTGGCGGCGATCGTCGTGAACAGGCCAACGAGATCCGAGGCGCTGATGCGGCGCAGATCGAAGCGCTGGCAGCGCGACAGGACAGTGATCGGAACCTTGCGGATTTCGGTCGTCGCGAAGATGAACTTCACATGCTCGGGCGGTTCCTCGAGCGTCTTCAACAGCCCGTTGAAGGCTGCCGTCGAGAGCATGTGCACTTCGTCGATGATATAGACCTTGTAGCGCGCCGAGACCGGACGGTAGCGCACCTGCTCGATGATTTCTCTGATGTCATCGATGCCGGTATGCGAGGCGGCGTCCATTTCGATGACATCGACATGGCGGCCTTCCATGATCGCCTGGCAATGTTCGCCGGGGACGCGCAGGTCGATCGTCGGCTTGTCGATGTCAGGGGTCTTGTAGTTCAGCGCACGCGCCAGAATGCGCGCCGTCGTGGTCTTGCCCACGCCGCGAACGCCGGTCAGCATGTAAGCCTGCGCGATGCGCCCGGTCTCGAAAGCGTTGGTCAGCGTGCGGACCATCGGCTCCTGGCCGACCATCAGGTCCGTGAAGTCCTTGGGGCGGTATTTGCGTGCCAGCACCCGGTAACCGGTGCCCGTCGAGGCGGCATCTTGTGATTGTCGCTCGGTGTCGCTCATCGCCCTGCTTGTCGCCCGGCAATGCGGGCAAAGAATGGAGAGAAGGGTGGGAGGCTGGCACGATGACCCGTGCCGGGCTCGTTAGGGCTGCTTCCTTCCGGACCTGACCCGGTTGGCGAGTGGCTCGTCCACCACCAACCTCCCGGAGCCACATATCGGCAATATCATCATCAAAAGCAAGCCAAGCTCAAAAAAAACTGCTAATCATTGGAAAACAATGGAGGAAAGCACTTTGGCGGATTTCGCGCTCGACCCCCGGCTCGAAAATGACAGCACCAGTATCATGCTCACAGGCCTCTGCGATCTCCGATTGTCGAAGGATGCGCGCTGGCCGTGGCTGATCCTCATTCCCCGCCGTGCGGAGATTACCGAGATCTTCGAGCTGACGCCGCTCGACCAGGTGATGCTGACCTTCGAGACCGACATGGTGGCAAGCGCGCTGAAGACGGTGACCGGCGCCACAAAAATCAATGTCGGGGCCCTTGGCAATGTCGTGCGCCAGCTTCATGTTCATGTCGTTGCCCGCTTCGAAGGTGATGCCAACTGGCCGGGACCCATCTGGGGGTTCGGCAAGGCCGAGCCTTACGAGGACGAGAAGCGAGCGCAGTTCATAACGACATTGCGGGAAGCCCTTTCATCATGAATTCTTCAATTTTCGATACGGACATTCCGCATCCGGAGCCGAGCAACCTCACCGCCTTTGCGGCAAACGACCTGAACCGCGATTCCGAACATCGCGACGAGAAATCGGTCGAGACGGCGCTCGCCAAGGATGGCACGCATATCTTCGCCTTCGCCAAGGACAAGCTGGTCCTCAAGCATGACGGCCAGGTGCTCGATCCGCTCTTTGCGCGCTATGAACTGCAGGAGCTGCAGCCGCATTGGGACGAGACGATTCTTCTCGGCTATCGCAAATCCGGTGAACCCCGGCTTGCCGTCCCCGTCGGCGTGCCGGAAGAAGAGCTTGCCAGCCACTACAAGCCGGCAGACGGGCGGACGCTCTATCGCGACCAGCTTCTCGACGACGTGCTGCTTGGCGAATTCGCCCAGGCAGCGAGCCTGATCCGCTGGAACAGCGACAACAAGTTCTGCGGCCGCTGCGGCGGCGGCATGGAGCTGAAGGTCGGTGGCTACAAGCGGATCTGCAATGCCTGCGAGCACATGATTTTCCCGCGCACAGATCCTGTCGTCATCATGCTGACGATCGACGAGAAGCGCGATCTCTGCCTGCTCGGACGCGGGCCGCATTTTGCGCCGGGCATGTACTCCTGCCTTGCCGGTTTCGTGGAGCCTGGCGAAACAATCGAGAACGCTGTGCGCCGCGAGACGCTGGAAGAGTCCGGGATCAAGACCGGTCGCGTGCGTTATCACGCCTCGCAGCCCTGGCCGATGCCGCATACGCTGATGATCGGCTGTTATGCCGAGGCGAAGTCGAGCGAGATCAATCGCGACGAGGCCGAGCTCGAAGACTGCCGGTGGTTTACCCGCGAAGAGACGATCGAGATGCTGGAGCGCCCCGGCGCCAACGGCCAGGCCTCGCCGCCGAAAGGCGCCATCGCCCACCGCCTGATGCGCGACTGGGTGGAGTGGAAGCGATAGGTCATGCCGGTCTCGCGCTCGGAAAGGCTTCTTGCTCTTCTCCAGGTGCTTCGGCGGCACCGCCGCCCCGTCAGCGGCGTGATCCTGGCCGAGCAGACCGGCGTCAGCCTGCGCACGCTCTACCGCGACATCGCCAGCCTGCAGAGCCAAGGGGCGATGATCGAGGGCGAAGCCGGCGTCGGCTACGTGCTGAAACCCGGCTTCATGCTGCCGCCGATGATGTTTTCCGAAGAGGAACTCGAAGCTCTGGTGCTGGGATCGCGCTGGGTCAACCGCTCGGCGGAGCCACGGCTTGCGGGTGCGGCTGCCGATGCGCTTGCGAAGATCGCTGCCGTCCTGCCCGAGGAGATGCGCGAGACGATCGAATCGGCAACGCTGCTTGTCGGCCCGAAGCGCGCCAATGAGGACAAGGCCGACGTTGCCCTGATCCGCAAGGCGATCCGCACCGAACGCATCCTCGAACTGCATTACAGCGACGAACAGGGCCGCATCTCGCTGCGGCGCGTCTGGCCGTTTGCGCTCGGCTATTTCGAACATATCCGCATGGTGATGGCCTGGTGCGAATTGCGCCGCGGTTTCCGCCATTTCCGCACCGACCGCATCATCGACATGACGCCTCATGACGAGCGCTATCCGCGCCGCCGCAGCGCGCTGATGAAAGAGTGGCGCGAGATCGAACACGTGCCCGTCGAACGCTGAAGGCTACTGCCAGAATCTGACAGTAGAGCGCGCTATTATCGGTACCAATCCAGAAGGAGAACCGATGATGACGAGCGTGAAACTCAGCACCGCGAAATACAGCGACCGGCTTGTCGAGACATCTTCTGCCGATGCGGGTTATCCGCAGTCCCTGATGCTGCGCATGATGCAGAACGCATCGCGCAACATGGCGAGGGGCGACATTCCCCGCCTCGATCCGCAGTCGATGTCTTCGGGCATGCGGCGCGACCTCGGTCTGTCCGCCTGGACCTGCCAGGAAGCCGAAGCCTAGCCGGCAACCGATAATACCCAAGAGCAGAAATTTCATTCCGCCGCAGCGGATCGCCGCGGCACGCATTCATGCAGCCATCTCCAACAAAAGGATACGACCATGACCAGCCCCAACCTCATCATTCTCTATGTCAAGGACCCGGCCGAAAGCGCCAGTTTCTACAGGGACATCCTCGGCCGCGAGCCGGCCGTCGCCGCGCCGAACTTCGTCGCCTTCCCGCTCGATGGCGGCTTCACGCTCGGCCTTTGGCGCCGCAGCAACGTCGAGCCGCAGCCTTCGGCGATCGGCAATCGCGGCGAAATCGCCTTCATGGTGCCGGGTGATCAGGGCGTCGCGAAGCAGTACGACGACTGGCGCAAGCGTGGCCTGCCGATCGCGCAGGAGCTTGTCGATCTCGACTTCGGGCCGACCTTCGTGGTGCTCGACCCCGATGGTCATCGCCTGCGGGTTTGCGAGCCCGACAAGTGAAACGAGAAAAGGGCGCCCATGGCGCCCTTTTTGTTACTTGTGCAGCAGGCCGCGCATCGGGTGACCCTTGTAGACCCCGAGAATGCGGACCTTCTCCGAGAAGAAGCGCAACTCCTCCAGCGCCTGGCGGACATTGCTGTCGTTCGCATGACCTTCGATATCGGCATAAAACTGCGTGGCAATGAACTTGCCGCCGATCTGGTAGCTTTCCAGCTTCGTCATGTTGATGTTGTTGGTGGCGAAGCCGCCGAGCGCCTTGTAGAGCGCGGCCGGAATGTTGCGGACGTTGAAGACGAAGGTCGTGACGATCTTCTCTTCCTCGTTCGAGCGGCTCGCCCACTCCTCATCGCGCGACAGCACGACGAAGCGCGTCACGTTGCTCTCCGTGTCCTCGACATTTTCGGCGACGATATCCAGGCCGTAGAGATCGGCGGCGAGACGCGGCGCAAGCGCTGCCATCGTCCGGTCTCCGGTTTCCTGCACCATCTTGGCAGCACCGGCGGTATCGCCGGCGATGACGGGCTTCCAGCCGTTGGCGCGGACAATCTTGCGGCACTGGCCAAGCGCGTGGATGTGGCTGTGGACCGTGCGGATCTCATCCTTGGAGACGCCCGGCAGCACCATCAGCTGAAAGCGGATCGGCATGAAATATTCGCCGACGATATGCAGCCTGGAATCGGGAAGCAGGTGATGGATATCGGCAACGCGCCCAGCGATCGTGTTCTCGATCGGGATCATCGCGAGATCGGCTTCACCGCTTTCGAGCGCCGTGAAGGCATCCTCGAAGGTTTGGCAGGGCAGCGGCTCCATGGTCGGGAACATGTCGCGGCAGGCCATGTCGGAATTGGCGCCGAACTCGCCCTGGAACGAAATCCTGTTTGTCTTGGTGTTCATGTCTGTGTCCTCAAGCCTGTCTTGCCGAAAGAATGCGGCGGGCCTTTTCGAGATCGGCGGGCGTATCGACGCCGAGCGGCACGGTGTCGACGATCTCCGCATCGATGCGCATGCCGGCTTCGACTGCTCGCAGCTGTTCCAACGATTCGCGCAGCTCGAGCACCGACGGGCCGAGCGAGACGAAGCGCTCGAGGGCCGACCGGCGATAAGCGTAGAGGCCGATGTGGTGGTAGAGCGGGCCCTTGCCATAAGGCGCAGTCGCCCGGGTGAAATAGAGGCCGCGCAGGCGCGTCCCGGAAAGCGGCGAACCGACGACCTTGACGATATGCGGCGCCGTCTTGTCGTCTTCGTTGTCGATCTCGATCGTCAGCGTGGCGATATCGACGGATGCATCCTCGAGCGGACGGAGGGACGCGCGGATGGTTTCCGGCTCGATGGTCGGCAGGTCGCCCTGGACGTTGACGATGATCTTCGCCTTGCCTTCCGGATCGACCTTCTGCAGCGCCTCGTGAATGCGGTCCGAGCCGGACTGGTGATCGGAACGCGTCATGATGACCTCGAAACCGGCCTCGGAAACGACGTCGAACACACGCTGATCGTCAACGGCGACAACCACGCGGCCGATGGCCGCCTCCTCGGCGCGCTTGGCGACCTGAACGATCATCGGCAGGCCGCAGATATCGGCAAGCGGCTTGCCCGGCAGCCGGGTCGAAGCCATGCGTGCCGGGATCAGAACGAGGACGTCATCTAAATTTGAACCAGTCATCTGTCGGGCCTTCTATTCCGGGCGGAAAAGTGTCAAAAAGTCTCACGTACAGGACCATTTAGACAGTTGCAACGAACAGCCAAAAGACATAGGTTCCGCGCGATTTCAAGATGGTACCTTTTTAGGGTCTGCCGACTGCACGGGGAGCATTGCAGATGAATTCTTACGTCAATACGGCCGTTGGTGCGCTGCTCGGAACGATTTTCGTCCTGATGTCGGTCTCCATCGCGTCCGAAGGAATCTTCCATTCAGAAGCGCCGGAGAAGGAAGGCTTCACGATCGTCGCCGAGGAGACGCCAGCTGCTGGCGGCGGCGAAGCGAGTGCTGCCGCTGCAATGGTTCCGATTGCAAAGCTGCTGCCGACGGCTGATGCCAAGGCCGGCGAGACGATTTTCAAGAAGTGTCAGGCCTGTCATGACGCGACCAAGGGGGGGCCGAACAAAGTCGGTCCGAACCTCTATGGTCTCGTCGATCGCCCGATCGCTTCGCATGAGGGCTTCGCCTATTCGTCCGCCATGAAGGACTTTTCCAAGGGCGGCGCTGAGAAGTGGACGTTCGACCATCTGAACCACTTCCTGATGGCTCCGAAGAAGCAGGTCCCGGGCACCGCCATGGGCTTTGCCGGTCTGCCGAAGGAGCAGGATCGCGCCAACGTCATCCTTTACCTGCACACGCTGGCCGATTCGCCGGCCCCGCTGCCGGACCCGAACGCTCCGGATACGATCACGCAGTAAGCTGATCGACATATCGCAAAAGAGATTGAAGCCCGGCCGCAAGCCGGGCTTTTCTTTTGCGCGACTGCGGCGTCAGGCGCCGAGGATATAGGCCCATAGCGAGACCGAAATGGCGCCGAGTGCGGTTGTCACCGTGATCGTCGAGGCCGCGAGGCTGTGGCCGACGCCGAAGCGGTTGGCGATCAGCCAGGCGTTGACGCCGGTCGGAACCGAAGCGATCAGCACCAGCGCCGCCGTCCAATCAGGCGCGAGCCCGACGAGGTGGCTGGCGATCCAGACACAGCAGGGCAGCAGCAGAAGCTTGCAGGCGGAGGTGACGCTGGCGATGCCGAGATTGCCCGACACGCCGTATTTTTCCAGAGCCATGCCGAGCGAAATCAGCGCGACCGGACCGGCAACACCGGCAATCTGATCGACGATATTTTCGACCGGACCCGGCATCGTCAGGCCAAGCAGGTGCATGGCAGCACCGGCCGCCAGACCGATCACTAGCGGATTGCGGATGAGATTGAGGCCGATCTGGCGCAGAAGCTTCAGGATGCTGCGGTCGGCGGCGCCGGAGATCTTGTGTTCGGCGCGCTCCATCAGGATCGTGCCGACGATCATCATGACGGGGAGATGCACGGCAATCAGGATCGAGAGCGGCACGAGACCCTTGTCGCCGACGGTGCGCTGGACCAGCGGCAGGCCGACGAAGATCGTATTGGCGAAAGCCGAGGAGACGCCGGCGAGAACGCCGATGCGGGCATCGCGGCCGAAAAGCCTGGTCGCGGCGATATGGCCGACAGTCCAAGTGACGGCGACGCCGGAGAAATAGGCGATCCAGAGGCGGAAGGGCGAAGCGCCGTGGAAGTCAGCCTCGGCGATGGTGCGGAAGAGCAGCATCGGCACGGCGATCTTGAAGACGAAATCGCTCAGCGCATCGCCGGTATCGGCCGTCATCAACCCCGCTTTCACGATCAGCCAGCCGATCAGGATCATGATGAAGATAGGGAGGACGTCGAAAACGATAGCTGTCATGCGGGGAGAACTGCCTTGGCGCGGGGAGCCCAAGGTCTAACAGCAAAGGCGGCGCGTTGACAAACCCGTTGGTCCCAACATTCGAAGCCGAGAAAACAAAAAAAGCGGGCAAGGCCCGCTTTTCCGCATCCGGTCTTGCCGAACACCCGGTTCGCGATGCTGCCAGTTCATCCGTGGTCAGCGCCGCTTCCGGAACAGTCGAAGGGCATCATCCCTTCTCACCCGGCCACATCCTTGGATGCTCATGCCGGTCTGCTTGAGAGCTTATTTAGGTGTCCATGGTGACAGCGGCATGACGGATTGGCGGCATTTTTGCGAAGAAAATCGCCGCCAAAGCCTTTTTCCTTTCCATCAGCGGAAATTCCGCTAAGACCAAACCCCGGCTATCACAAAATCCGGGACCTCCCATTTCATGACCAAATTCGATGTTCTGACTGTCGGCAACGCCATCGTCGATATTATCGCGCGTTGCGACGACCAGTTCCTCATTGACAACAAGATCACCAAGGCGGCGATGAACCTCATCGATGCCGAACGCGCCGAGCTGCTCTATTCCCGCATGGGACCGGCGCTCGAAGCGTCGGGCGGCAGCGCCGGCAACACGGCAGCCGGTGCCGCAAGCCTCGGCGCCAAGGCCGCCTATTTCGGCAAGGTCGCCGACGACCAGCTGGGCGAGATCTTCGCGCACGACATCCGCGCCCAGGGCGTTCACTACCAGACCAAGCCAAAGGGCAAGTTCCCGCCGACGGCGCGCTCGATGATCTTCGTCACCGATGACGGCGAGCGTTCGATGAACACTTATCTCGGCGCCTGCGTCGAACTCGGCCCCGAAGACGTCGAGAGCGATGTCGTCGCCGATGCCAAGGTCACCTATTTCGAGGGTTATCTCTGGGATCCGCCGCGCGCCAAGGAAGCGATCCGCGAATGCGCCCGCATCGCCCATGAGAATGGCCGCGAAGTGTCGATGACGCTCTCGGACAGCTTCTGCGTCGGCCGCTACCGCGCAGAATTCCTCGACCTGATGCGCTCCGGCACCGTCGACATCGTCTTCGCCAACAAGCAGGAAGCGCTGTCGCTGTATGAGACCGACGATTTCGAGGAAGCGCTGAACAAGATCGCCAAGGACTGCAAGATTGCGGCCGTAACAATGAGCGAAGACGGCGCAGTGATCCTGAAGGGCAGCGAGCGCTGGTATGTGGATGCGATCAGCATCAACGAGGTCGTCGATACGACGGGCGCCGGCGATCTTTTCGCCTCAGGCTTCCTCTACGGCTACACGCAGGGCCGCACGCTCGAGGATTGCGGCAAGCTCGGCTGCCTGGCGGCCGGCATCGTGATCCAGCAGATCGGCCCCCGGCCGATGAAGTCGCTTGCCGAAGCAGCCCGCGAGGCGAAGCTTATTTGAAGGCTTCGCCGGGGTAGGCACCCCAGATTTCCGACTGCGCCACCCATCCTTCGGCGCCGTCGGCATCTGCATGGCACCAGTCGCCATTGCACTCACCGATATGGATCATCACGCCAGGTTCCAGCTTGGCGACGATGGTTGCCGAGGACTGCGGCTCGCGGCGCATGTTGACGAAGACAGATTTACCCTTGCCCTTCATCCACGGCGCAGCAAGCGCCGAGCGCTGACCCGACAGCAGCGACTGGTTGACCCAGCCTTCCGTGCCGTCGGCATCGCGGATGCGGCGCCAGTTGTCATATTCCTGGATGATCTCCACCGGCAGGCCGGCCTTGAGGTACATCCAGGAAGCGGCATAATCGGTTCCGGGGCCGATGCGCAGATTGACGCGCTTCGACTTCAGCGTCACGAAGCGCGGCAGCGGCAGGCCGCTCGGGCCCTTGGCCGCTTGCGCATACGCAGATTCGACGGCGCTTGCCGACAGCATCAGACCAACCGCAATAGCAAGGCAGGACTTCAGAGTGATTCCACGCATGGAGTTTCCGTTCGCTCGAAATGGTAAGCGGGCGCGCCCGCTCATCAGCCGGGCCGTGACATTCGCCGGAAACCGCTCGCGAGTTTTGTTTGTCTTCGCGTGCGGGTCTGGTAGAAATTGCCCGAACGTTAAAATTATCCCCCGTCTTGGTTAAAGACATCTGAACAAGGCATGGCCGGCCGCGATGACATCGAAGAAAAAACCGAAGGTCTACATCACCCGGAAACTGCCTGACGCGGTCGAGACCCGCATGCGCGAGCTGTTCGACGCGCAACTGAACATCGACGATTCGCCACGTTCCATGCCCGAGCTTGCCGAGGCGGTGCAGACTGCCGACGTGCTGGTGCCAACGGTGACCGACCGGATCGATGCAGCGCTGATCGAACAGGCAGGGCCGCAGCTGAAGCTGATCGCCAGCTTCTCCAACGGTACCGACCATATCGATGTCGAGGCTGCCGCCCGCAAGGGCATCACCGTTACCAACACGCCGAACGTGCTGACCGAAGACACGGCCGACATGACGATGGCGCTGATCCTCGCCGTACCGCGCCGGCTCGGCGAAGGTGCGCGCGTCCTTATCGACAAGCCCGGCGAATGGGCCGGCTGGTCGCCGACCTGGATGCTGGGACGGCGCATTCACGGCAAGCGGATTGGCATCGTCGGCATGGGCCGGATCGGCACCGCCGTTGCGCGGCGCGCCAAGGCGTTCGGCCTCTCGATCCACTATCACAACCGCAAGCGCGTGAACCCGGCGACCGAAGACGAGCTGGAGGCGACCTATTGGGAAAGCCTCGACCAGATGCTGGCCCGGGTCGACATCGTCTCCGTCAACTGCCCGTCGACACCGGCGACCTTCCACCTGCTCTCGGCCCGGCGCCTCGCGCTTCTGCAGCCGACTGCCTATCTCGTCAACACCGCGCGCGGCGATGTCGTCGACGAAGCGGCGCTGATCAAATGTCTGCGGGAGGGACGGATTGCCGGTGCAGGGCTCGATGTCTTCGAGAACGAGCCCTCGGTCAATCCGAAGCTGATCAAACTCGCCAACGAAGGCAAGGTCGTGCTGTTGCCGCATATGAGCTCGGCAACGATCGAAG
Source organism: Rhizobium sp. 21-4511-3d (assembly GCF_053522545.1). NCBI lineage: Bacteria > Pseudomonadati > Pseudomonadota > Alphaproteobacteria > Hyphomicrobiales > Rhizobiaceae > Rhizobium > Rhizobium sp. 21-4511-3d. Next base: position 149,835 of record NZ_JBNWCF010000013.1, read on the forward strand.
GCCGTATCGACATGGGCGACAAGGTGATCATCAACATCCGCGCCTTCATCGATGGGCATCGGCCGCCGAACCGCGTGCTGCCCGGCCGCTAGGCCAGCGTCTTTCGCATCTCGACATAGGTGACGCGATCAAAATCGGGATGCGCTTTCTCGGCCGTCCTGACAAAGCCCATCGCGGCGAATGCGGCATGGTTGCCGGTCAGCTCGATGCGGGTGTCCAACCGGATCATCTGAAGCGAGCGTTCCCGGGCCGTAGCCTCGGCTGCAGCAAGAAGTCGTTTACCGATCCCCCTGCCCTGCAATTCAGGTGCGACAGCGAGCTTGCCAAGATAGAGGCAATCGCTTTCCGGGCGAAGGAACATGCATCCAGCCAGCGCGCCATCATCAAGCGCGACATAGCCGATTTCCGCCACCGCCTTGGCTCGTAGCGCGTCGGCCGTCAGATCCAGCGCCGAGGACGGCGGATCGATGCGGCCGTTCATATAGGCGAAGGAGGAGAGGATCAGGTCGAGCAGCTCCGCCCAGCCGCCGAAGCTTTCATCCAGTCTGACGATATCGATCATGCTGTCCGCCGGCGCTTGTATCGTATGGTATCGAAACGGGCGCTCAGCGCGTCGTAGAGCAGCAGGCGACCGATCAGCGGGTGACCATTACCCGTGACGAGCTTGATCGCCTCCATGGCCATCAGCGTGCCGATGACGCCCGTCAGCGCGCCGACAATCCCGGTCTCGGCGCAGGCGGGTATCAGCCCCTCCGGCGGGATCTCGGGGAAGAGATCGCGATAGGTGGGGTTCAGGCTGCCATCAGCAGCCGTCTCGTAAGGTTTCAGGACCGTCACCGAGCCGTCGAAGCGGCCGACGGCACCTGTTACCAGCGGTATCTTCGCCCGCTCCGCGGCATCGGCGGCGGCATAGCGGGTGTCGAAATTGTCGGAACCATCGATCAGCAGGTCGAAGCCCGAAATCTGGCGTGCCGCCGCCTCCGGGCAGAAGCGCTCCTCGAAGCGTATAACCCTTACATGCGGATTGAGGCGGGCGATGGCGAAGGCGGCGCTCTCGGCCTTCATCTCGCCGATCGTGCCGGAATCGTGGATCACCTGGCGCTGCAGGTTCGACAGCGACACCCGGTCATCATCGGCAATGCCAAGCGTGCCGACGCCGGCCGCCGCCAGATATTGCAGCACCGGGGCGCCGAGGCCACCGGCACCGATGACGAGTACGCGCGCCGCCTTGAGCTTCTGCTGACCCGCGCCGCCGATCTCCGGCAGCAGGATATGACGCTGATATCGTGCGATTTCTTCGGGACTGAGAGGTTCCATGGGAGCGATGCTATCATGGCCGGGCGCGAAGAAGGAAGCGCCGCCGCTCATGCGCCGACATGCCCTTCGGATACGGTGAAGAACTGCGCCCGCTCGCCGAGCGCCGAAAACATCGACCGGTCGGTGCCGGTCATGAAGGACTGACCGCCGAGACCATCGATGAGATCGAAGAGCGCCGCGCGGCGGCCTTCGTCGAGATGTGCGGCGATTTCATCGAGCAGGAGAATGGGCGCGTGACCGGTCAGGTTTGCGACGAGGCGTGCATGCGCAAGGATGAGGCCGACCAGCAGCGCCTTCTGTTCGCCGGTCGAGCAGCGCGCGGCCTCCATCTGCTTGTCGCGGTGGCGGACGATGAGATCGGCACGGTGCGGGCCATCGAGCGTGCGGCCTGCAGCAGCATCGCGGTAGCGGCTCGCCGCCAGCATCGCCGCATAGTCATCCTCAAGATCGACGGCCGGGCGTGAAAACTGGCCGTCCATGAAGCCTGACAGTTCGAGCGCAGCGGAAGGAAACGGCGATGTCTCGCGTGTTTCCTCGATCAGCCGGGCCAGCAGGCCCAGCATTTCCTGGCGGGCAAGCGCCATCGCGATACCGAGACTTGCCATCTGCTGCTCGATCCCCGAAAGCCAGGAGGGATCAAAGCGGCGATCGTCGAGCAGCTTGTTGCGGCTGCGCATGGCGCGCTCGAAATCGCTGGCGCGGCGGCCATGGGACGGATCGAGCGACAGAACGAGACGATCAAGGAAACGGCGGCGATCCGAAGAGCCGCCGGTAAACAGGCCATCCATGGACGGCGTCAGCCAGAGAACGCGCAGGTGATCGGTGAGCTCGTCAGCCGTCTTCGCCGCAGTCCCATTGATGCGCAGACGGCGCGCCGCATTGTCATCGGCGGTATCGGCACCGGTGCCGATCTCGACATTGCCCTCGATGCCCTCGAGTTCGGCAAAGATCGAAAAACCGTTGGAAGCGCCGACGCGAGTGACATCCGCATAGGTCGCGCGCCGCAGACCGCGTCCAGGCGACAGGAAGGAGACCGCTTCCATCAGATTGGTCTTGCCCGCACCGTTATTTCCCGTGAGCACAACATGGCGCCCGTCGAGCGCCAGCGACACTGCCGCGTAGTTGCGGAAGTCGGTGAGCTTGAGCAGGGAGAGGTAGACCTTGTGAGGCATCGCTTGTCCGGATTCGATATGCGGCAGAGCTAAGCCGAACGGGCGGGTATGGCAAGGCTGTCGATGGAATGGCCGATCGCGCTACGCCGGCTATGGAGCGCGCGACACTCCGTCAGGCGGATATTGTCGACAGCCAGGAAAGAACGAAGCCCGGCTTTTCAGCCGGGCTCCTCGTCATCGTTGACCGCTGGGCAGCAGGATCACTGGTTATACTTGCCACCTCCGTGGCCGCCACCCTGGCCGCCATTGCCACCACCGTGGTTACCATTGCCGCCACCCTGGCCGCCATTGCCGCCACCGTGGTTACCATTGCCGCCACCTTGGCCGCCGTTACCGCCACCGTGGTTGCCGTTGCCACCACCTTGGCCGCCATTGCCGCCACCCTGGCCGCCGTTGCCACCACCGTGGTTGCCATTGCCGCCACCTTGGCCGCCGTTACCGCCGCCGTGGTTACCATTGCCGCCACCTTGGCCGCCGCTACCGCCGCCGTGGCTTCCGTTACCACCACCCTGGCCGCCGTTACCGCCACCGTGGTTGCCGTTGCCACCACCGTGGTTGCCATTGCCGCCACCGTGGTTGCCATTGCCGCCACCGTGGTTGCCATTGCCGCCACCCTGGCCGCCATTGCCACCACCGTGGTTGCCGTTGCCGCCACCTTGGCCGCCGTTGCCACCACCGTGGTTGCCATTGCCGCCACCTTGGCCGCCGTTACCGCCGCCATGGTTGCCGTTACCACCACCTTGGCCGCCGTTGCCACCACCGTGGTTACCATTGCCACCACCCTGGCCGCCGTTACCGCCGCCATGGTTGCCGTTACCACCACCTTGGCCACCATCGCCACCACCGTGGCCACCGTCACCACCACCGTGGCCACCGTCACCACCACCATGGCCACCGTCGCCACCGCCAGGGTTACCGCCGTCACCGCCACCAGGGTTGCCGCCATCGCCACCACCGGGGTTACTGCCACCACCGGGGTTGCCGCTGGAACCGCCTCCAGACGTCGAAGCCTGTGAAGAAGTCCTCAAACTGCCTGAATCGTCGCCGAAACCGTGATAGTCATCGGTCGGGATCGCAGCTGTGGGGCGACAGAGGCGGGCCTCGATGGTTCCAGGCTTGACGATGCGACAGTCGATCTGAAGAGGGGCAGACATCCCGAGGCTGGTTGAAGCCATGAGGTAAGCGATGACTATGCTGTATTTCGCTGTTGTTCTTAACATTGGGCAACTCCCTAGGTTAACGAAGCGCTAACGAAATACATTTTATATTAGCTATTTGTTATCCCTAGTCAGCAAGCCCGCCAGTAACGGTACATCTTAATACATAGCTAACCTCGAATGCATAAAGTTTTAGCTTAAACGGACTAGCACTTTCGAAGGAGGGCAGACCATGCGTTACTTCCTGTTGACTAGCGTAGCTGTTGCGTTGAGTTTTCTTTCACAAAGTCAGTCATTTGCCGGGACGGCTCTTCCCCAGGACCGATCGATCGGCGCGCCTCCAGGTTTCGCGGGAGCCTGTGCGCGATATGGCTGGGTTTGCAGGAATGGCGGGGGCAAGGAGCTGGACGACGCTTCGGCGATGGCGCTGATCACCCGCGTCAATAGGAGCGTCAATGCCGCCACCCGGCCCGCGCCGGATACGGTAACGTCAGGCAAGAGCGAGTTCTGGTCGCTGCCGATCGACAACAAGGGCGATTGCGAGGATTACGCCCTCCTGAAGATGAAGACCCTGCTCGATGCCGGCTTCCCCTCGCAGAAGCTGGCGCTATCGGTCGTCATCGAACGCCACGGCCAGAATCACGTCGTCCTCGTCGCAAGGCTGAAATCCGGCGACTACGTGCTCGACAGCCTCAACGGCTCGGTGAAGTCCTGGCAGAGCACCGGCTACACCTTCCTGGCGACCCAAAGCTTCACCAGCAAATCGTCCTGGCGGGTTTCACTTGCCGGGCCGAGAGCCAGCGAGTTTTCGGGAATCTAGGCAGATTGCCTGCAGGGCTTGGCATGGCGGCTCGATGGGCCGCCTCAGACTTTCCCTTAGGTAAGCTCAGACGCCAAGTTGCGTTTCTGTCGAGCCGTGTTGATTTAGTTCAAGGGAAAGATTTGGTGGAGCTAAGCGGGATCGAACCGCTGACCTCTTGCATGCCATGCAAGCGCTCTCCCAGCTGAGCTATAGCCCCATCAGGGTGGTCCGGTATTTTCCGGTCCTGGGATACTCCGAAGCGGGTTAACCCGGTGGAGTGGCGGCTTATTACTTGCGGTTTTCGCAGATGGCAAGCCAAAAAAACGGCCCGGAGAATTTTTGTTGTCCGGGCCGTGGATTATGCGGGATCAGACTTCGTCTTCGTCGCCGGTGACGCCGATGATGTCGCTCATGTCGTCATCTTCATCGTCTTCGTCGGCTTCGAGGAAGGTATCGTCGTCGTCATCGCCTTCGATCTCGACGTCGTCGTCGCCCATATCAGGAATGTCGTCGCCGCTTGCGCCTTCATCGGCGTCCTCAAGCGAAACGAGTTCGACTTCGGTGTTCTCGGTATCGACTTCCTGAACTTCGTCCTCGTCGTTCAGCTCGGCAGCAGCGGCGGCCGAGGTTTCCTGGAAGAAGGACAGGGGATAGGATTTGCCGGTGTAAGGAGAAACGATCGGGTCCCGGTTCAGATCGTAGAACTTCTTGCCGGTTTCCGGATCGGTACGCTTGGTTCCAAGTTCCGCTTTCGCCACTATAAGCCTCGTGAGAATGGCCGAATGCTAGATTCGGCAAATGCCGTGTAAACCGGCGTTCTATTCGGAATTTATATAAGCCGGTCCCCTTAATCGTTGCGGCCAATTATGTCAAAGCGAAACTTCGCGGCTGGCGCACGGCGTGGCCGTGATGACGGGATGACCGGCTGGCGGCAGTGTGTTAGGAAACGCCGAAACGACAAAAACGGCGAGAAAACCATGTATCAGCCGCCCCATTTCCGCGAAGAGGACCTGGCAACGCAGCAGGCGCTGATCCGCGCCCATCCGCTGGGTCTGCTGATCACAGCCGGGGCAAGCGGGCTGATCGCCAATCCTGTCCCGTTTCATATCGATGCCGAAGCATCGCAGAAGGGAACGCTGCGGCTGCACCTGGCGAAAGCGAATGCGCAGTGGCGCGACATCGCTGACGGCGCTGACATTCTCGCCGTTTTCCAGGGCGCCAACTCCTATGTGACGCCGTCCTGGTACAAGACCAAGCAGGAGACCGGCAAGGTCGTGCCGACCTGGAACTACGCGATCGTCCAGGCGCGCGGTGCGGCCCGCGTCATCGACGATGCCGGCTGGCTGCTGTCGCAGATCAACGCACTCACCGGCCAGCATGAGGCCAGCCGCGAGAAGCCATGGGCGGTTGCCGATGCGCCCGACGATTTCATCCGTGCGCAGATGAAGGGCATCATCGGCATCGAAATCGAGATCACTGCGCTTGAAGGCAAGTGGAAGGTAAGCCAGAACCGTCCCGTTGCCGACCGCGAAGGCGTTGCTGCCGGACTGGACGCGGCTGGCGGCCAACAAGACATGATCGAGCTCGTCAAACGCTATGGCGGGCTGGAAGGAAACCATTGAAGACGACATTCACGATTGCCATCGACGGCCCGGCTGCGGCCGGCAAGGGCACGCTTTCGCGCCGGATTGCCGATGAATACGGCTTTCACCATCTCGATACCGGACTGACCTACCGGGCGACCGCCAAGGCGCTTCTCGATGCCGGCCTGCCGCTGGATGACGAGGCGGTGGCAGAAAAGATCGCCCGCGAGGTTGAACTCGGCGGCCTCGATCGCGATATCCTGTCGAAACACGAGATCGGCGAAGCCGCCTCGAAGATTGCCGTGATGCCCGCAGTTCGCCGCGCGCTGGTCGAAGCGCAGCAGCGGTTTGCGCAGAAGGCGCCGGGAACCGTGCTCGACGGCCGTGACATCGGCACCGTCGTCTGCCCGGACGCTCCGGTGAAGCTCTATGTGACCGCCTCTGCGCAGGTGCGCGCAAGGCGCCGTTACGACGAAATCACCGCCAAGGGAACGGCGGCCGATTTCGAGGCGATTTTCGAGGATGTGAAGCGACGCGACGAAAGGGACATGGGAAGGGCCGACAGCCCTTTGAAACCAGCCGAAGACGCGCACTTGCTTGATACGTCGGAAATGAGTATAGAGGCCGCGTTTCAAGCTGCGAAATCGTTGATCGACGCGGCCTTGAACCGAAATAACTGAATTCGAGCACGCTTTCTGCGCTTTGCGCCGCGAGATGCTTTTGAGAAAGCCTGAAATTCCGTCCAAGCGCCGGATTGCTTCCTTCGAGGAGGCGGACTGGGTTCAGGCCTGTTCAACACGAACCAACCGGCGCATACGTGAGCCTTGAAGCTATCGAAGGCCACGCAGGAGATTTTATGTCAGTAGCTACTCCCTCTCGCGAGGATTTCGCGGCCCTTCTCGAAGAATCCTTTGCCAAGAACGATCTGGCTGAAGGCTATGTAACCAAGGGCATCGTCACGGCCATCGAAAAGGATGTTGCCGTTGTTGACGTCGGCCTGAAGGTCGAAGGCCGCATCGCGCTCAAGGAATTCGGCGCACGTGCCAAAGACGGTTCGCTGAAGGTCGGCGACGAAGTCGAAGTTTACGTCGAGCGCATCGAAAACGCACTTGGCGAAGCTGTTCTGTCGCGCGAGAAGGCTCGCCGCGAAGAAAGCTGGATCAAGCTCGAAGCCAAGTTCGAAGCTGGTGAGCGCGTCGAAGGCGTGATCTTCAACCAGGTCAAGGGCGGCTTCACGGTCGACCTCGACGGCGCGATCGCCTTCCTGCCGCGTTCGCAGGTCGACATCCGTCCGATCCGCGACGTTTCCCCGCTGATGCACAACCCGCAGCCCTTCGAAATCCTCAAGATGGACAAGCGCCGCGGCAACATCGTGGTCTCGCGCCGTACGGTTCTGGAAGAATCCCGTGCCGAGCAGCGTTCTGAAATCGTTCAGAACCTCGAAGAAGGCCAGGTTGTTGACGGCGTCGTCAAGAACATCACCGATTACGGTGCGTTCGTTGACCTCGGCGGCATCGACGGCCTGCTGCACGTCACCGACATGGCATGGCGCCGCGTCAACCATCCGTCGGAGATCCTGAACATCGGCCAGCAGGTCAAGGTTCAGATCATCCGCATCAACCAGGAAACCCACCGCATCTCGCTCGGCATGAAGCAGCTCGAGTCGGATCCGTGGGATGGCATCCAGGCCAAGTATCCGGAAGGCAAGAAGATTTCCGGTACCGTCACGAACATCACCGACTACGGTGCGTTCGTCGAGCTGGAGCCGGGCATCGAAGGCCTGATCCACATCTCGGAAATGTCCTGGACCAAGAAGAACGTACACCCCGGCAAGATCCTGTCCACGAGCCAGGAAGTCGAAGTCGTCGTTCTCGAAGTCGATCCGTCCAAGCGCCGTATCTCGCTCGGCCTCAAGCAGACGCTGGAAAACCCGTGGGCAGCATTCGCCCGCAACCATCCGGCTGGCACTGAAGTCGAAGGCGAAGTCAAGAACAAGACCGAATTCGGTCTGTTCATCGGTCTCGACGGCGACGTTGACGGCATGGTGCACCTTTCTGATCTCGACTGGAACCGTCCGGGCGAACAGGTCATCGAAGAGTTCAACAAGGGCGATGTCGTCAAGGCTGTCGTTCTCGATGTTGACGTCGAAAAGGAGCGCATCTCGCTCGGCATCAAGCAGCTCGGCAAGGATGCAGTTGGCGACGCCGCTGCCTCTGGCGACCTGCGCAAGAATGCAGTCGTTTCCTGCGAAATCACCGCAGTCAACGATGGCGGCATCGAAGTGAAGCTCGTCGAGCACGAAGACATCACCTCGTTCATCCGCCGTGCAGATCTCGCACGCGACCGCGACGACCAGCGTCCGGAACGCTTCTCGGTTGGCCAGGTTGTTGACGCCCGCGTCACCAACTTCTCCAAGAAGGACCGCAAGATCATGCTGTCCATCAAGGCTCTGGAAATCGCAGAAGAGAAGGAGGCCGTCGCTCAGTTCGGTTCGTCCGACTCCGGCGCTTCGCTCGGCGACATCCTTGGCGCGGCTCTGAAGAACCGCGGCGAGTAATCGCTACAAGCTTTGAAATGAAGAACCCGCCGGAGCGATCCGGCGGGTTTTTCTTTGTCCTGATTTTTTAAACCGCCGTTATTCCCAGCCGACCATGCGCTGGTAGAGCGCGAAGACCGGATCGGCGACGCGCGGCTCTTCCGGGCGCGCCTCGATCTCGGGCAGATCGGCGGGCACCCTGCCCTGCGGACGCTGTTGTTCCTGCTGGCCGGCGGACTGCTGTTCTTCGCCCGACTGGGCTTCCTGCTCATCGTCGCCGGCACCGCCCTCATAATCACTGCGATGCATCTGCGGATCGCGGCGCTCGGCGCCATCCTTGGCGAAATGATAGGGCGTCGCCATGTAGCCGACGCCATCGGCTGGACGCAGGAGTCCGGACTTTTGTGCCATCTCGGTGAGATCGGAGGGAAGTACCTGCGGCTGCGCGGCAATTTCCCTCTGCTGGCGGGCGATCTGGGCAGCGTCGGCGGCGACAGCGCGCACGGCGGCAGCATCTGCCGGCTGTGCCTGCTTCTGCGTGGCGGCCTGTTCCGGACCATCCATCGCCTCCTTCATCTCGTCGCTCATCGCCTGCTCGGGCATAGCTTCGGGATCGTCGGCTTCGACGGCCAGCGCATCGAGCAGCGTCGCCACTTCCTGCTCGCCGATGATGGCGACCAGGAGCTCCGAGGCTTCCTCGGTGATCGATGCCAGGACGGCGGGCCAGATCTTCGGGATCACAGGCTCAGCGCGATCCTTCACGACCATCGGCGCAGTTTGATGTGTTTCGGCTTCGGCAAGCTGCTGCGGTTCTTCGGCTGCAGGCTCCTTAGCTTCCATTACCTCATCCGCGGTTTCGACCTGCAGCAGCTCGCCCGCCATTTCCGGCTCGGCGGCGATCTCCTCGATCGTTTCGACGGGCAGAGAGGAAAGGGCTGCGAGCGGTAGCTGGGTGGCCGGTTCGGCCGTCTGCCGGGCAGGTGCCTGGGCCTGCGTCTCGCGGGCCGGGACGGCATCGTCCTTCGGCTGCGGCAGGATGCTGTCTTCCTGCAGAACGATATCCGGCCGCTGCTCGGGGCGCAGTGGCGAGGCATCGTTCTGGCGATAGGAGCGCACGACCGCGCGAGCGGCGAGATCGCGATCCTTGTAGCGGATGGTTTCGAGATAGGCGACGACGCGCGCTGCCTCCGGACCGGCCGGGTTCTTCAGCGCCTCGGCGATCAGCCGCAGCGGCAGCGTGTGGCCGTCGGCAGCAAGCTGCGTTTCGATCTCGTTGATGCGGGCTGCCGGAAGCTTCTGGATCGTATCCGCGAGGCGGGCCGCAAAGGCGAGATTGGTCTCGCCGTCCTGACGCGGCAACGGCAGGGCCTCGGATGCGGCATTGATCGCATCGAGAAGCGCATCGAACATCCGTTCGCGCGCGGCGGCCAGAAGCAGGTTGAGCTTGCCGGCGATTGCCGAATTCAGATCGGAGCCTTCGACGGCCTGAACCGGGGCCGGGGCAACGATGGAACGGGCAAGACCGCTCGCGACGATCGCGACAGACTGGCCGTTGGAAGAGAGACTCGTATTTGACGCTGCACGAACCGGAGTCAACATGGCATGCTCCTACTTTCGCAAGTGACAATCGAAGCAGAGGACAAGAAGACCGTGCTCATCCGGCCCTTCGCATTCCCGCGCGGCTCCTCCCGCCCGCTTGGCGCGTCATCGCGCCGCCGAATGCTTAAAAATTGATGATGATTCTACCGATTGGCCGTTAATGAAAAACTAACGGCCGGGCGGGATGCGAAATCCTGCCCGGCCGTTCCGGCGTAAATATGCGATTTTGCTCAACTATGCGCGAAAATATCGGCCTCTTCCCAGCCGAGAAGATCGAGCTTGGCGCGGGTCGGCAGGAATTCGAAGCAGGCGGTGGCATGATCGAATCGGCCATCGCGCAGCAGGCGCTCGGTCAGCTTGTCGCGCAGGGCATGGAGATAGAGCACGTCGGAGGCCGCATATTCGAGCTGCGCCTGCGACAGCGTGGCCGCCGCCCAATCCGACGACTGCTGCGCCTTGGAGATATCGACCTCGAGCATCTCCTTGAGATTATCCTTCAGGCCATGACGATCCGTATAGGTGCGGCAGAGGCGCGAGGCGATCTTGGTGCAGAAGACCGGGGTGGTGGTGACGCCGAAAGTGTGGAACAGCACGGCGATATCGAAGCGGCCATAGTGGAAGATCTTCTGGCGCGCCGGATCGGCGAGCATCATCGTCAGGTTCGGCGCTTCCTTCTGGCCGGAAGCGATGCGGATGACATCGGCCGTACCGTCGCCTGGCGAAAGCTGCACGACGCAGAGGCGGTCGCGGCGCGGCACGAGGCCCAACGTCTCGGTATCGATCGCGATTGCGCCCTTGTAGCGAGCGGCATCCGCCGCGGAGATGTCGCCTTCGTGATAACGGATGGTGGCGGCCATGGCTGTCTCTTACCTCGCGTGTTTCTTCTGGCGCTATAGCGCAAAGACAGCGGTGGCGATACCGGCATTCGCCTCCGGGCCCTAGAAGGTCGGCGGCGTATTGATCCAGAGGAGCACCGTCTCGCCATCGTGCTGGTTGCGCCAGGAATGATAGCGGCGGCTTTCGAAATAAAGCGAGTCCCCCGGGCCGAGATCGAAGAACTGATCGGAATCGAGCACCAGTTCCAGGCGACCGGAGAGCACATGCATGAACTCCTCGCCCTCATGCCGGTAGGCGCCTTCGCTGGTGGCACCGGGCGCGAGCACGAAGCGGTGGCAATCCATCATCCGGCGGCCCTCGGCGAGAAGCTGGACGGTGACGCCGGGCGTGGTTTCCGGCCAGGTGCGCCACTCGCCGGAGCGAACGACGGCGGTCGCGTCATCGGCTTCCTCGCCAGAGAGGCGCGAGACCGTCGTGCCGTAATATTCGGCAAGATCATGCAGCGTCTTGAAGCTGACGCCCTGCGAGGTGCGCTCCAGCGTCGAAAGCGTCGATGACGTGACGCCCATATCCCCGGCGACCTGATCGAGCGTCTTGCCGGCGGCGTGCCGCAGGCTGCGCAGCCGGCGGCCGATATCCGATGCACCGCCGCTTTCGCCGATATCGGCGGACGGCTCTTCGCTTTCCAGCGCTTCGCGGATGGCAGCCGGGTTGAGGCCACGCTCGACGCGGTACCAGGAGATCTTCTTCAACCGCGCGACGTCATCGGCGCTATACTGCCGGTGGCCGGTCTCCGAACGATCGGGCACCAGCAGGCCCTGGCTCTCCCAGAGGCGGACGGTGGACGCAGATATGCCCGCCAGCCGTGCTGCCTCGGTGACCTTGTAGCGCACCGGCCCATTATTGTTCATTCGCCAATAAATCCCTGATTCCGTGGTGCTTTATGCATCCTGCCGCGACAGAATCTCTTGTTCCGAGCATCCATCAAAAGGCGTGATGTTTGAAGCAAAAAATGCCGCTTGATTTCTTGCAGGAAAAATGTAGGACTTTTCTACATATCTTGCAGAAGTTATGCAAGATAATTCACGAACCCTTTTGAGCGCAGGAGCGCATCGATGACCGCAACCACTCTTACGGACCGGAAGAATGCCGCAATTTCCCGCGGCGTCGGCATGACCACCCAAATCTACGCCGATCGCGCAGAGAATGCCGAGATCTGGGACAAGGAGGGCCGCCGCTACATCGATTTTGCCGCCGGCATCGCCGTTCTCAACACCGGCCACCGCCATCCGCGCGTGATTGCCGCCGTCAAGGATCAGCTCGATCACTTCACCCATACCTGCCACCAGGTCGTTCCCTACGAAACCTACGTGCATCTCGCCGAACGCCTGAACGAGATCGCGCCGGGCAACTTCGCCAAGAAGACGATCTTCGTGACGACGGGTGCGGAAGCCGTCGAAAATGCCGTTAAGATCGCCCGCGCCGCGACCGGCCGTTCGGCCGTCATCGCCTTCGGCGGTGGCTTCCATGGCCGCACTTTCATGGGCATGGCACTGACCGGCAAGGTCGTGCCTTACAAGGTCGGCTTCGGCGCCATGCCGGGCGACGTCTTCCACGTTCCCTTCCCGGTCGAGCTGCATGGCGTCACCGCCGAGCAGTCGCTGGCAGCACTGAAGAAGCTGTTTGCCGCCGATGTCGATCCGCAGCGGGTTGCGGCGATCATCATCGAGCCGGTTCAGGGCGAAGGTGGCTTCTATCCGGCACCCGCCGCCTTCATGAAGGCGCTGCGCGAGCTCTGCGACCAGCACGGCATCCTGCTGATCGCCGACGAAGTGCAGACCGGTTTTGCCCGCACCGGCAAGATGTTTGCGATGGATCACCATGAGGTCGCTCCCGACCTGATGACCATGGCGAAGAGCCTTGCCGGCGGCTTCCCGCTTGCCGCCGTCACCGGCCGCGCCGAGATCATGGATGCGCCCGGCCCCGGCGGCCTTGGCGGCACCTATGGCGGCAATCCGCTCGGCATCGCTGCAGCACACGCCGTTCTCGATGTCATCAAGGACGAAGACCTCTGCAACCGCGCCAACCAGCTGGGCGGCCGCCTGAAGCAGCGCCTGGAATCGCTGCGCGACAGGGCGCCCGAGATCGTCGATATCCGCGGCCCGGGCTTCATGAACGCCGTCGAGTTCAACGACAAGACGACCAAGCTGCCGAGTGCCGAGTTCGCCAACAAGGTACGCCTGATCGCGCTGGAGAAGGGTCTGATCCTTTTGACCTGCGGCGTGCACGGAAACGTCATTCGCTTCCTTGCCCCGATCACCATTCAGGACAATATCTTCGGCGAAGCGCTCGATATCCTCGAAGCCTCCATTCTTGAAGCAAGCGCGGGCAAGTAACCGTCCCTTCGGAGTAAATGACATGGCATTCACGACTGCACTGACGAAACACGTCCCCTTTTCCTCGCAGTTCCTGCGCGACACCGGCTATATCAACGGTGAATGGACGAAGGGCGATGCGACCAAGACCTTCGACGTGCTGAACCCGGCGACCGGCGAAGTGCTGGCCTCGCTGCCGGATATGGGCGCTGCCGACACCCGCAAGGCGATCGACGCGGCCTATGCAGCCCAGCCCGCCTGGGCGGCAAAGCCTGCCAAGGACCGCAGCGCCATCCTGCGCAAGTGGTTCGACCTGATGGTCGCCAATGCCGACGAGCTGGCCGCCATCCTGACGGCCGAAATGGGCAAGCCGTTCGCCGAAGCCCGCGGCGAAATCCTCTACGCCGCCGCCTATATCGAATGGTATGCGGAAGAAGCCAAGCGCATCTACGGCGAGACCATTCCGGCACCGTCGAATGACAAGCGCATGCTGGTGATCAGGCAGCCGGTTGGCGTCGTCGGCACGATCACGCCCTGGAACTTCCCGGCGGCGATGATCACCCGCAAGATCGCTCCGGCGCTTGCCGTCGGTTGCACCGTCGTTTCGAAGCCCGCCGAGCAGACGCCGCTTTCGGCGATCGCGCTTGCGGTTCTCGCCGAACAGGCCGGTGTTCCTGCCGGTGTCTTCAACGTCATCGTCGGCGAAGACGGCCCGGCGATCGGCAAGGAACTCTGCGGCAACGACAAGGTGCGCAAGATCAGCTTTACCGGCTCGACGGAAGTCGGCCGCATCCTGATGCGCCAGTGCTCCGACCAGATCAAGAAGGTGAGCCTTGAGCTCGGCGGCAACGCGCCGTTCATCGTTTTCGACGATGCCGATCTCGATGCGGCCGTCGAAGGGGCGATCGCCTCCAAGTACCGCAATGCCGGCCAGACCTGCGTCTGCGCCAACCGTCTCTACGTCCAGTCCGGCGTTTATGATGCCTTTGCCGCCAAGCTGGCTACCAAGGTGGAAGCGATGTCGGTCGGTGACGGCTTCACCGCAGGTGTGACGATCGGTCCGCTGATCGACGAACAGGGGCTCGCCAAGGTCGAAGACCATGTCAGCGACGCGCTTTCGAAGGGCGCCAAGGTTCTGACCGGCGGCAAGCGCATCGAAGGTGCCGGCACCTTCTTCACGCCGACGGTTCTGACGGGCGTTGCCAAGGGCATGAAGGTGGCCAAGGAAGAAACCTTCGGCCCGGTCGCCCCGCTCTTCCGCTTCGACACCGTCGAGGAAGTGATCCAGCAGGCCAACGACACCGAGTTCGGCCTCGCCGCCTATTTCTTCGCCGGTGATCTGAAGAAGGTCTGGAAGGTGGCCGAAGCGCTCGAATATGGCATGGTCGGCATCAATACCGGCCTGATGTCGACTGAGACCGCCCCCTTCGGCGGCATCAAGCAGTCCGGCCTCGGCCGCGAAGGCTCGCGCCACGGCGCCGACGATTATCTCGAGATGAAATATCTCTGCATCGGCAATCTCTAAGATCGAAAGGGCGCCTCCGGGCGCCCTTTTTCATTTCCGCTCAGTAATGCGGCGGCCTGGTGACCGCCGGCGCTTCCAGCGATTGCTCTTCCAGCGACAGGAAGCGCTCGGTCAGCCGATCGAGCTTGGCCCGCGTCTGCTCCACGACCTTCCACTGCTCGGCAAGCTGGTCGGAAAGCTCGTCGATCGTCTTTGCCTGATGCGCCACCATTTCTTCGAGCGCTGTGATGCGGCTGATATCATCGGCCATAGCTTTCTCCTGCCGTTTACTGCCCTTCCAAAACGCAAAGCGACGGCTGCGTCAATGGGCCTCTTATAGCGTATTCTAAAGTGAACCGTTTGGTTACCGATAGGCCTTGCCGTGTCCCGTGAGGTGGAGTAGGCCCTACGCCAACAGGGAGGAAATCTGATGGACGTAGGAAACGGCTTTCTTCATCCGGACCGGCTTTTTCCAGCCGATCCCGCAACGCGGACGATCGCGCGCGATCTCTATGAGACGGTCCGCGCGCTGCCGATCGTCAGCCCGCACGGGCATACCGAGCCGTCCTGGTTCGCCGAGGACAAGCCCTTCGAGGATGCCGCCTCGCTGCTGGTCATTCCCGACCATTATCTCTTCCGCATGCTGCACAGCACCGGCACGAAGCTCGACGAGCTCGGCGTTCCCCGGCTCGACGGCAAGCCGGTCTCCAAGGGCCGCGACATCTGGCGCGCCTTCGCCGCGAAGTACCACCTTTTCCGCGGCACGCCTTCCAGCCTTTGGGTCGACCACGCAATGTCGGCCGTGCTCGGCTGTAGCGAGCCGCTGACGCCTCAAAATGCGGACACGCTCTACGACCATATCAACGAGCAGCTCGCCAAGCCCGAGTTCCGCCCGCGCGCGTTGCACCAGCGATTCGGCATCGAGACGATCGCCACGACGGAAGGCGCGCTCGACCCGCTCGTGCATCACCAGAAAATGCAGAAGGACGGCTGGATCGGTAAGGTCCGCACGACATACCGCCCCGACAGCGTCACCGATCCGGATGCTGTCGGCTTCCGAGACAATCTCGTCAAACTCGGCGAGATCACCGGCTGCGACGTCACCAAATGGGACGGGATGATCGACGCGCATCGCAAGCGCCGCGCCTATTTCCGCCAGTTCGGTGCCACCGCCACCGACCATGGTGTTCCAACCGCATTCACCGCCGATCTCTCCGCCACCGAGCGCCAGGCACTGCTCGACAAGGCGCTGAAAGGTCCGCTTTCGGCTGCTGATGCCGAGCTCTTCCGCGGCCAGATGATGACCGAGATGGCCGGGCTTTCCGCCGAAGACGGCATGGTGATGCAGATTCATGCCGGATCGCGCCGCAATACCGATTCCGGTCTTTTCGCCACGCGCGGCCCGAACATGGGCGCCGATATCCCGACCCGTACCGACTGGGTCGGCGGGCTCAGCGCGCTGCTTTCGAAATACGGCCATGCGCCGGGCCTTCGCGTCCTGCTCTTCACGCTCGACGAGACGACCTATGCCCGCGAGCTGGCGCCGATGGCCGGCCATTGGGAATGCCTGATGATCGGCCCGCCCTGGTGGTTCCACGACAGCCCGAACGGCATCCGCCGCTATCTCGACCAGGTCGTCGAGACTGCCGGCTTTGCCAATCTCGCCGGCTTCAACGACGATACGCGCGCCCTGCTCTCGATCCCTGCCCGTCACGACGTCTGGCGCCGCGAGGCCTGCGGCTTCCTGGCGCAGCTGACGGCCGAGCACCGGATCGGCAAGAAGGACGCCGAGATCGTCGTGCGCGAACTCTCCTATGACAACGCGAAGAAGGCCTACAAGCTGTGAGCGATCGACTGAAGGACCTGAACGGCCTGGCGCCGACGGCGAAGCTTCCCGCCTATGACCGCAGCAAGCTGAAGGCAGGCATTCTGCATCTCGGCCCGGGCGCCTTTTTCCGCGCCCATTTCGCGCCCTTCACCGATGCAGCACTCGCCGCCACCGGCGGCGACTGGGGTATCGAGGTCGCGAGCCTGCGCACGCCTGACGTTGCCGACAACCTGACGGCGCAGAACGGCCTCTACACGGTGCTGATCCGCGACACGTCGGGCACGACGGCCGAGGTCATCGGCCCGATCCTGAAGGCGCATGTGGCGCCGCGCGATCCGGCGCTGCTGCTGTCGCGGCTCGAAGATCCGGCGATCCGCATCGTCAGCCTGACGGTAACCGAGAAGGCCTATGGTCTCGATGTGCGCACCAGCGGCCTCGACCTGACGCATCCGGATGTCGCCGCCGATCTTGCCAACCGCCACGCACCGCGCGGCGTCGTCGGTTATCTGGTCGAAGGTCTTGCGCGCCGTCGAGCAAAGGGTGTTGCGCCCTTCACGCCGCTCAGCTGCGACAACCTTCCGAGCAACGGCGCGGTGCTGAAGCGTCTCGTTCTCGATTTCGCGGGCCGTATCGATCCGGAGCTTCGCGCCTGGATCGAGACCAACGTGCCGTTCCCGTCGACCATGGTCGACCGCATTACCCCAGCCAGCACCGACGCGACCTACGCCGATGCCGAGCGCCTGACCGGACGGCAGGACCTTGCCGCGATCGAGACCGAACCCTTTACGCAATGGGTGATCGAAGATCATTTCGCCAACGGCCGCCCGGACTGGGACAAGGCCGGCGTGCTGATGGTCGATGAAGTCTCGGCTTACGAAAAGATGAAGCTGCGCATGCTGAACGGCGCGCATTCGCTGCTCGCCTACCTCGGTTATATAGGCGGCTATGAATATATCCGCGACGTCATGGACGACGAAGGGTTGGCGGCTCTGGCGCGGCGGCAGATGAACGCTGCGGCCAAGACGCTCGATCCGGTGCCGGGCATCAATCTGGAGCACTACGCGGACGAGTTGATCGCCCGCTTTGCAAACAAGGCGATCGCGCACCGCACCTACCAGATCGCAATGGACGGAACGCAGAAACTGCCGCAGCGCCTGCTCGAACCGGCAACGGAAGCACTCGCCCGCGGCAGCCAGGCCGAGACCTACGCCATAGCCGTCGCCGCCTGGATGCGCTATGCCATCGGCGTTGATCGAAACGGCAAAGCCTACGAACTGCGTGATCCCCGCGCAGAAGAAATCGCCATGCTGCTCGCCGACGTGCCGCGCAACGGCGGCGCGGTTTCCGCAGCGCTGTTCACGCTTCCGGGACTGTTCCCGAAGGCGCTGACGGACAATGCGGTCTGGACTGAGGATGTGGCGAACAAGCTGGATATTCTGATCCAGGATAACAAGTTGCCGTTGTTCTGAGCCCCGCTAGCGGGGGTCGGCAGTCGCAAAACTGCCCCACCCGCCGCCCTCATCCCTGTGCCCTTAGGGCTGCGCCCACGGGATGTCACAGGGATCCAGCCGGCCCAAGTCTTTGGGCCGGGAGGACCCTTCCTCTAGCTGACAGATTCATTCACCGCGCAGACGCGCGGTGGCTGGATTCCTGTGACAAGCACAGGAATGAGGGAGAATCGGGGGCGCTCGGCTACCCCTTCACTCTCTTCATCTCGGGATCATACAACGGCTTCAGCGACACCGAGCAAGGCACCCGCTCCCGCGCGACATCGAGTTCATACCTGCCCGACAGCACGAAATCCTCCGTCACGCCCGCCGGGTTGCGGACATAGCCAAAACCGATCGCCTTGCCGATCGTGTAGCCGAAGCCGCCGCTGGAGAGCCAGCCGACGCGCTGGCCGTCGCGATAGATGGTTTCGCGGCCGAGCAGGACGACATCGGGATCATAAGGCACGAAGCAGGCGAGCATTTTTTTGACGCCGCCGGAGAGTTGCCGCTCGATGGCTTCGCGTCCGCGGAAGGGGGTGGCTTTTCTCGTCTTCACCGCCCAGGCGAGGCCTGCCTCAACGGGCGTATGATCCGGGCCGATATCCGATCCCCAGGCGCGGTAGCCCTTTTCTAAACGGCAGCTTTCGATGGCGCGGTAGCCGGCATTGATCAGGCCGAGGCCGGCACCGGCCGCCATCAGCGTATCGTACACGGTGGTGGCGTATTCTACAGGCACATGCAGTTCGTAGCCAAGCTCGCCGACATAGGTGATGCGCAGTGCCCTGACCGGGCAACCTGCGATCCCGACGGTCTTGATGCGGCCGAAGGGGAAGGCGGCGTTCGATACATCCGAGGACGTGACTTTCTCCAGCACGGTGCGGGCATTCGGCCCCATCAGCGACAGAACTGAATAGGCGGAGGTGACATCGACCAGCTCGGCCTGCATACCCTCCGGAATATTGCGGGCTATCCAGTCGAAGTCATGGGTCGCGAAGCCGGTGCCGGTGACGATGTAATATTCGTTCTCGGCGATCCGGGCGACGGTGAGATCGCATTCGATGCCGCCCTTGTCGTTCAGCATCTGGGTATAGACAAGCGATCCGGCGGGCTTGGCCACGTCATTCGAGGCGATCCAGCCGAGCGCCGCTTCGGCATTGCGGCCCTTCAGCACGAATTTCGCGAAAGACGTCTGGTCGAAGATGACCGCGGCCTCGCGCACCGCCTTGTGCTCGCGGCCAACGGCATCGAACCAGTTTTGTCGGTTGTAACTGTAGATGTCCTTCGGTTCTTCGTTGGCGAAGAGATCGGCAAACCAGTTCGGCCGCTCCCAGCCGAGCTTTTCGCCGAAGCAGGCGCCCTGCGCCTTGAGGCGATCGTAGAGCGGCGACTTGCGGCAGGGGCGGCCGCTCGAATGCTCCTCGAAGGGGAAGGCCAGCGTATAGTGCTTGCCATAGGCCTCAAGCGTGCGGGTGCGGACCCAGTCGGTGTCGAAATGCGGGCGGCCGAAGCGGCGGATATCGACCGGCCAGAGGTCGTAGGGTGGCTCGCCCTTCGTCACCCATTCGGCAAGCGCCATGCCGGCACCGCCGCCGGACGCAATACCGAAGGCGTTGAAGCCGGCGCCGACAAAGAAGTTCTTCAGCTCCGGCGCTTCGCCGAGGATGAAATTGCCATCCGGCGTGAAGCTCTCCGGACCGTTCAGCAGCTGCTTGACGCCCGCCGTCTCCAGGCCTGGAACACGGGCCAGCGCCTGCTCCATGATCTGTTCGAAGTGATCGTAATTGCTGTCGAGGAGCGTGTAATGGAAGCCTTCGGGGATGCCGCCCGTGGCCCAGGGGATCGGGTTCGGTTCATAACCGCCCATGACGAGGCCGCCGACCTCTTCCTTGTAATAGGTCAGGCGATCGGGATCGCGCAGCGTCGGCAGGTTTGACGGAACGCCGAAGGATTCGGTGATCAGATACTGGTGCTCGACGGAGACGAGCGGCACATTGACGCCGAAGCGGGCGGCGAAGGCACGGGTCCACTGACCGGCACAGACGACGACGCGTTCGCACTCTATGCGGCCATTGGCGGTGATGACGGCGCGGATGCGGCCCTTGTCGATTTCGAGATCGATGACTTCGGTGTCTTCGAAAATAGAGACCCCAGCCATGCGGGCGCCGCGCGCGAGCGCCTGAGTGATATCCGAAGGGTTCGCCTGACCGTCGGTCGGCAGATAGGCCGCGCCGACGAGGTCATCGATGTTCATCAGCGGCCAGAGATCGAAGGCCTCTTGCGGCGTCAGCAGATGCATTTCGAGGCCGAAGGACTGGGCCGTGGTCGCCTGACGCTTTACCTCCGTCCAGCGTTCCTCATTGCAGGCGAGCCGCAGGCCGCCATTCATCTTCCAGCCGGTCCCGAGCCCGGTCTCGGCCTCCAGCTTCTTGTAGAGATCGACTGAATAGCCGAGCAGCTGGGTGATATTGGCGCTGGTGCGCAGCTGACCGACGAGGCCGGCGGCGTGGAAGGTCGTGCCTGATGTCAGCTTCTTGCGCTCCAAGAGCACAGTATCGGTCCAACCGAGCTTTCCGAGATGATAGGCCGTCGAGCAGCCGATAATGCCGCCGCCGATGACCACGGCCTTTGCCGTCTTCGGTAATTCCTTCGTCATTCTACTGATCCTGTTCAAATGCCTTATAGGCGCGCTCGAAACGCGCAAGATTTTCGGCGGTATAGGCGGCGTAGTCGAAATCGATGGTCGAATGGGTCTCGGAGACCATGCTCCAGAGCGTTTCGCGCAGCAGCGAGGCGCATTTCATGGCGCGATAGCGACGCCACAGATCAAGCGTCAGCGGTGTCTCGAAATAGCTTTCGAGCATCATGCGTTCGGTGGCTTCCGGGAGTTCGTTGTTGGAAGCAAGGCCGCCGAGATCGAAGAGCGGTGTGTTGAAGCCGGCATAGTCCCAGTCGATCAGCCAAAGCCGCTTGCCGTCATCAAGAAAATTGGCGGCCAGGAGATCGTTGTGACCGAAGCCGATCTCGAACGGACCAGCAGCGGCCTCAAGGCTGTCCGTCCTTTCGAGAAAGCCTGGCAGCAACGGTGCATAGTTGCTGCCCGCGGCCGCAATATTAGCCGCATAATCGCGGATAACGTGAAATACCCAGAAGATCATCGCCTGGCCGCGGAAGTGGCGGGCGATGTCGCGATGGCAGGCGCGGATCAGCGGCAGCGTCCGCTGCAGGGTTTGCTCATCCTGTAGATCTGCAGCGGTCAGCGCGCGGGCTTCGATGAAATCGAGGACGAGAATACCGGGCGCATGATGGATGACGGCTGGCGACAGGCCTGCGGCATGGGCGGCGATACTGGCTGCGAGCTCGTTCGGCCGGCTGATGTGATGGATCGGAATATCGTCGCCAAGCCTGACGACCCGGCGCGTGCTGCGATCACGGACGAGATAGTTGCGATTGGTGATGCCGCCGGTGATAGGTTCGATCTCGACCGGCCCGTGCCAGATGCCGAGTGCATGAATCCTATCTTCAGGCGTCACGCTCATCCCCCTCGCGGCCCATTTTCAAAATGATGGGCCAGAGGAGGATTGGCTGTCAAGCTGAGCAGCCGCTCAGATGGTCGCGCCCGAGGCATCGAAGACGTGACAGCGGGCAGGATCAAAGGACGTCTTGACGTTGGTGCCGCGTTCGACCTTCTGCTGGCCATCGAGCGCAATCGTCAGCTGCTGACCATCGGGCGTCGTGCTGTAGAGCATGGTCGCACCGCCGAGATTCTCGACGAGATCGACATTGACGGTCGCGAGCTCGACACCGCTTGCGGCGACGGTCAGGTGTTCCGGACGGATGCCGAAGGTGACGTCCGATCCTGCGGCGCCCTTCAGGCGGCGCGGCAGGCGGATCGAGGTGCCGCAAACGTTGATGACGGTATCGCCATCATTCACCTGCTCGATCTTCGCCTTCAGGAAGTTCATCTTCGGGCTGCCGATGAAGCCGGCGACAAAACGTTGGCCGGGTTGTTGTAGAGATCGAGTGGCGCACCGACCTGCTCGATGCGGCCGGAATTCAGCACCACGATCTTGTCGGCCATGGTCATGGCTTCCACCTGGTCGTGGGTGACGTAGATCATCGTGTTGCCGAGGTTGCCGTGCAGCCGCGAAATCTCGACGCGCATCTGCACGCGCAGTTCGGCATCGAGGTTCGACAGCGGCTCGTCGAAGAGGAAGATGCGCGGCTCGCGAACGATAGCACGGCCAATTGCGACGCGCTGGCGCTGGCCGCCGGACAATGCCTTCGGCTTGCGCTCGAGCAGCTTCTCGATCTGCAGGATCTCGGCGGCGCGGCGCACCTTCGGCTCGATCTCCGCCTTCTTGTAGCCGGCTGTCTCCAGCCCGAAAGCCAGATTCTTGTAGACCGACATATGCGGATAGAGCGCGTAGGACTGGAAGACCATGGCGATACCGCGCTTGGCCGGCGCCACCTCGTTCATCCGCTCGCTGTCGAGCAGCAGCGTGCCACCCGAGATTTCCTCGAGACCGGCGATCATCCGCAGCAGCGTGGACTTGCCGCAACCCGACGGGCCGACGAACACGACGAATTCGCCGGGATCGATCGTCAGGTCGATGCCGTGAATGACATCAAGCGACCCGTAGCGCTTCTCGACCTTCTGAAGAACGACACTCGTTGCCATCTCCCAAATCCTCTCTGATCCCGTTATCGCGTTTTTGCACGCCAGTCGGCGTATTTGGGGCTCTCCGGCCCGATCGGCAGCGCGACGTCAGCCCCGCTGTCCGAGGATTGATAGATCGCCGTCACCAGCTCCAGCGCCCGGCGCGCGTCTGCAGAAGTGACCGGCAGCGGCCCGTTACCACTGAGATAATCATGGAAGCGGACCATCTGCGTATTGAAGCGCGGGGCGACTGGCTGCCAGTCCGCGAGGGCGGCATCGATCCTTGCCTGCACCTCGTCGTTTGCAGCCAGGATCTGCCAGGGTCCCTTGCCGGGCGAATAGGCTTCGTGGTTGCTCTCGAAGGTGACGTTTTCGAAATGCAGGCGCAGACGGCTTATTTCCTGCTGCGAACCCAGCGTGCAGGAGAGCGAAACGAAGGCGCCGTTCTGCATCTCAAGGCTGACAGAGGCGCAATCCTCGACCTCGATATCGTTGACGCGCGTCGCAACGCGGCCGAAGACGCGGGCGGCGGGGCCGGCGAGATGGAAGAGCATGTCGTGGAGATGCAGGGCGTGCGTGACGAGTACACCGCCGAGCTCGGTCGCCCATTTGCCGCGCCAGGGAACGGCATAATATTCCGGCTTACGCAGCCAGAAGGTCTCGACCGAGCCCATGTAGAACTTGCCCGCGATCCCGGCATCGATGATGCGCTTGGCCTGCTCGATGCCATCGCCGTAGCGATACTGGAAGATCGGCATCAGCGTGCCCTTGGCGGCCTTCTCGGCGCGCATGATCTCGTCGACTCCAGCAAGCGATCCTGTCAGCGGCTTTTCGCAGACGACGTGCTTTCCGGCGGCGAGTGCGGCGATCACCTGCTCCTTGTGAATGCCCGGCGGCGTGCAGATATCGATGATGTCGATACCATCATCCGCCAGAAGCTCGTCGAAGGACGTGGTGCGGCGCTCAATGCCGAACTCGTCGCCGACGGTCTTCAGCCGTTCTTCGTTCAGGTCGCAGATCGCTGCGACCTTGAAGCGATCGGGATGCGGCAGATAGCCTTCGACGATGTGCGAACGCCCGATACCGCAGCCGACAATGGCAACAGTCTTGATGGTCATGTCATTCTTTCCCATTGGCATCAGCGCTTCATGCCGGTCGTCGCAATGCCTTCGATCAGCAGGCGCTGGAAGAACAGGAAAAAGAAGAACACGGGCACGAGCGTCAGTGTCGACATGGCGAACAATCCGCCCCAGTCCGATGCGCTGGTCGAGTCGACGAAAGTACGAAGACCGAGCTGGATCGTGTAGGTGTTCATGTCGTTCAGGTAGATCAGCGGACCGAAGAAATCGTCCCAGGTCCAGATGAAGGAGAAGATCGCGGCCGTCGCCAGAACCGGCAGCGACAGCGGCAGCATGATCTTCCAGTAGATGCGCCAGGCGCTGCAGCCGTCCATCATCGCCGCCTCATCCAGCTCGCGCGGGATGCCGCGGAAGAACTGCACCATGAGGAAGATGAAGAAGGCGTCGCTTGCCAGGAATTTCGGCACGACCAGCGGCAGGATGGTGTTGACCCAGCCGAGGTTGAGGAAGAGCACATATTGCGGGATCAGCGTCACGTGATACGGGATCATCAGCGTGCCGAGCATGATCGCGAACCAGAAGTTCCGGCCGGCAAAGCGCAGGCGGGCAAAGGCAAAGGCCGCCAGCGAGCAGGCGATGACATTGCCGGTGACCGTCAGCAGCGAGATGACGAGCGAGTTCCAGAAGAAGCGGCCGAAGGTGATATCGAGGCCGGTCCAGCCGCGGACGTAGGAGCTGAAATCGATCGACGACGGAATGATCGAGGTCGATGAGAAGATTTCGTTTTCCGGGCGCACGGAGGCCGAAACCATCCAGAGCAGCGGATAGAGCATCAGCAGCGATGCGCCGATCAGCAGGATATGGACGACGATCGAGCCCGGCAGGCTGCGCTTGTTGACGTCGGATGGCGGCCTGGCCGCGGTCACTGTAGCGGTCATCTCAGTCATCGTAGTGAACCCAATAGCGCGAGGACAGGAACGAGAAGGCGGTGAAGATCGCGATGATGACCACCAGGATCCAGGCGAGCGCCGAGGCATAACCCATGCGGAAATTGCCGAAGGCTTCCTGGTAGAGATAGAGCGTGTAGAACAGCGTCGAGTTGATCGGACCGCCGGTGCCGCCGGAAATGATGAAGGCCGGCGTGAAGGCCTTGAAGGCTTCGATCGTCTGCACCACCGCATTGAAGAAGATCACCGGCGTCAGAAGCGGCAGGGTAATCTTGTAGAACTGGCGGAACTTCGAGGCGCCGTCGAGGCTTGCGGCCTCATACATATCCTGCGGGATCTGGCGAAGACCGGCGAGGAAGATGATCATCGGTGAACCGAACTGCCAGACCGACAGCGCTACCAGCGTATAGATCGAATAGCTCGGATGCGAGATCCAGCTCGGCCCCTGGATGCCGATCTGTGCCAGCGCCGCATTGACGAGGCCGTCACCGGCAAAGAGCTGGCGCCAGAGAACCGCGATCGCCACGCTGCCACCGAGAAGCGACGGCAGGTAGAAGATGGCGCGGTAGACCGGCAGGCCACGAATCCCGCGGTTCAGCGCCATCGCGACCATGAGCGCGAAGGTGAGCTTGAACGGTACCGAGAGCACCACATAGGTGAGCGTCACCGACATCGCGGCTGCGAATTTCGGATCGGCAGTTGCGATGCGCACATAGTTGGCCGTGCCTACCCAGCCCGGCGCCCTCAACATGTCGAAGTCGGTAAAGGACAGGTAGAGCGAGATCAGGGCAGGTCCGAGCGTCAGCCCGAAGAAGCCCAGAAGCCAGGGCAGAAGGAAGAGATAACCCGGAGCATTGGCATTCCACAGCCGCCTGAAACGGCTGTCTGCCACTGCTCCCTGGTAACGTTCCACCGTCACGGCTCCGTCGGCCGTCGTGCGCATCGCATTGTTCATATGGCTCAACCCCGCGCGAGAACGCGCGTAATTTCATCCACAAGCTGCTTGCCGGCATCGGCAGGGGTTACCTGACCGAAGGCGACCTGCTCGGCGAGCTGACGCAGAACCGTCTGTCCCTCGCCTGCGCCTGTCGGCGGCGGCGGCGGCAGCGGGCCGGCGAGATCACCGAGATTTGCCACGTAGTTCAGCGGGATCTTGCCGACATCATCGAGCGTGCCGGCGACGACATCACGCATCGACTTCGATTCCGGAATGCCGCGCTCGACATCGAGCACCTTGGCGGCATCGGGATTCATGACGAAGAAGTTGACGTAATCGACGGCCTGATCCAGCACCTTCGACTGCGCTGACACCGAGAAGAACATCGACGGCTTGCGGTAGTGGCCGCCCTTCGAGTCCGCCTTGATGCGCGGGTAGTTGCTGAGCGTCAGCTTGTCCTTGACGACGGCCTGGAAGCCGACGAACTGGTTGCTGTGCGCGTAGTCGATAGCGGCCTTGCCCATCGTGAGCGGGGCCGTATCGATCGTGTCCTTGTAGAGCGCCTGAACGTCAGGCGGCACACAGGCACCGGCTTCGCGGAACTTCGCCCACATGTCGAACCATTCGGAAGCGTCATCGACACCGAAGGCGATCTTCGAATCCGCCGTGTACAGCGCCTTGCCGCGCTGGCGTACGTAGTTTTCGAAGAGCGGCTCGGCGCCACTGCCGTCGGCAAAGCCGAAGAAGCCCTTGCGCTTGCCAGACTTGGTGATCTCGGCGCCCATCTTGCCGAGTTCTTCCCAGGTCGTCTTGTTGTTCGGCGGCTCGATGCCGGCTTCCTGCAGGGCAACGGTATTGACGACCGTGGCCGCAGAATTGGCGCCGAGACTGATGCCGTAGAGATGACCGTCGACCTTGCCGCCTTCGATCTGCGCCGGATCGAAATCACCGAGCTGCAGCTTCGAGGGCATGTAGGATTCGAGGGGCGCAAGAGCGCCGCGCCGGGCATATTCGACGATGTAACGATAATCCATCTGGATCACGTCGGGGGCGTTCTTGCCGGCGACCTGGGTCGCAAGCTTCTGCCAGTAATCGCCCCAGCCCAGGAATTCGCCGGTGATCGAAACACCGGAATTCTTGGCCTTGTAGAGATCCGACACCTTGTTGGTGCGGTCTGCGCGGGGCTGCGAGCCCCACCAGATAAGGCGCAGGCGGGCATCCTGCGCAAATGCAGGCATACCCATACCCGAAAGCGCGAGAAGCGAGGCCCCTCCCGCCATGAAACCACGTCTATTAATGCTGAATGTCATCTGTTTTTCCTCCTCCCTTGGGGAGCGCCTCCACACGCTCCTTGCTGGTTTCTCTTGCAACAAATAACTAATTGGTTACAAGCTATGGACAAGCATCGAGCCTGTCAAGCGGTCATAATTCAGCGAGGTTTCCTCCTCGAATTTCGCTTGTACAACCTCGCACCGAAGCCTTATGAGCGCAACATTAGCGTCTGGGGAGATAAGCCGATGAACGATACCGGCCAGACTGGTGAAAAGAAAAAGTCGAAGCGCGCTGCCGGCGAACGCGTGCTGCAACGCGACCCGGAAAGAACCAAGGCTGCGATCCTAGAGGCGGCAACGCAGGAGTTTGCCGAAAACGGCATGGGCGGCGCCCGCGTGGACGCCATCGCCGAGCGCGCCAGCACCAACAAGCGCATGCTCTACCACTATTTCGGCGACAAGGAGCAGCTCTATCTGCGCGTCCTCGAAGAGGCCTATGTCGGCATCCGCACCGCCGAACGCGAACTGCATATCGGCGACCGCAATCCGGAAGAGGGCATTACCGAGCTCGCGCTCTTCACCTGGCGATATTTTCTCAAGCACCCGGAATTCCTGAGCCTGCTCGGAACCGAAAACCTGCACCGCGCCCGCTGGCTGCGGCAATCGGTGCGGCTGAAGGAACTGCATTCGCATCTGATCGGCGAACTCGCCCAGGTGCTTGAGCGCGGCAAGAAGGAAGGCGTCTTCATCGAAAGCGCCGATCCGCTGCATGTCTATCTGACCATCGCATCGCTCGGATATTTCTATCTTTCCAACCAGTACACGCTCTCGACAATCTTCGGCCGCCCGCTGATCCAGCCCGAAAATCTCGACACCTGGGAGCGCCATATCGTCCATGTGACGCTCGCCTCAATCAAGCGCTGAAAAGTCGAATCCGGATTTGCCTATTGACAGGTCCGGTTTTCATCTGCCATCAAGTAACCGTTTAGTTACCGGCTTGGGAGGGCCGGGCCAAGCCCGCTCCCCGCTGGAAACCGATTGGCAGGGAGGAAAAAATGGCGCGTCTCGGGATCATTTTGCACGGCGTTACCGGCCGCATGGGATACAATCAGCACCTGGTGCGATCGATCCTGGCGATCCGCGATCAGGGCGGTCTTCTGCTGAAATCTGGCGAAAGACTGGAGATCGATCCCATCATCGTCGGCCGCAACCGCGACAAGATGGAAGAGCTTGCCCGTAAGCATAACATCAAGCGCTGGTCGACAGATCTCGACGCAGCGCTTGCCAATCCCGACGATCACATTTTCTTCGATGCCGGCACGACGCTGATGCGCGCCGAGTTGCTCTCGCGAGCGCTCGATGCCGGCAAGCATGTCTATTGCGAAAAGCCGATCTCCGATGATCTGCAGGTGGCGATCGAGCTGGCGCGCAAGGCCCGCAAGTCTGGCCTCAAGCACGGGGTGGTGCAGGACAAGCTGTTCCTGCCCGGCCTGCGCAAGCTGGCGCTGCTGCGCGATTCGGGCTTCTTCGGCAAGATCCTGTCAGTCCGTGGCGAGTTCGGCTACTGGGTCTTCGAGGGCGATTGGGGTGTCCCCGCGCAGCGTCCGTCCTGGAACTACCGCAAGGGCGACGGGGGCGGCATCATCCTCGATATGCTCTGCCATTGGCGCTATGTGCTCGACAACCTGTTCGGCGAGGTCAAGGCCGTCTCCTGCCTCGGCGCCACTCATATCGGCAGCCGCGTCGACGAGCAGGGCAAGACCTATAATTGCGATACCGACGATGCCGCCTATGCGACCTTCGAGCTCGATGGCGGCGTGATTGCGCAGATCAATTCCTCTTGGGCCGTGCGCGTGCGCCGCGACGATCTCGTGACCTTCCAGGTCGACGGCACCCATGGATCGGCCGTTGCCGGTCTGACGAAATGCTGGACGCAGCATCGCGTCAACACGCCGAAGCCGGTGTGGAACCCCGACCAGCCGCAGACGATCGATTTCTACAAGACCTGGGACGAAGTGCCGGATACGCAGCTCTTCGACAACGGCTTCAAGGCGCAGTGGGAAATGTTTCTGCGCCACGTCGCCGAGGATGCACCGTGGCCCTACGGCATGGAAGCCGGCGCCAAGGGTGTGCAGCTTGCCGAACTCGGCCTGAAATCCTGGGCCGAACGCCGCTGGCTCGACGTTCCCGCACTGGAGTTCTGATCATGGCAGGTACGATCAACCTTCCGCTCGATGGCAAGATCGCCGCCTACCAGCTGACCGGCACGCCGATCGAAGTGAAGAAGCGCAAGGCCAAGGATTTTCCGCGCGTGGTCTATGCGGCGGCACATGTGGTTGCCGATCCGCTGGCCGACAACGATCCCTGGCTGACACCGGCGATCGACTGGGAGCGGACGCTCGCCTTCCGCCACCGCCTCTGGGATCTCGGGCTCGGCGTTGCCGAGGCGATGGATACCGCGCAGCGCGGCATGGGTCTCGGCTGGCCCGAGGCGCGTGACCTGATCCGCCGTGCGCTGCGCGAGGCGCGCGGGCGCGACGATGCGCTGATTGCCTGCGGCGCCGGTAC
This sequence comes from Rhizobium sp. 21-4511-3d, assembly GCF_053522545.1. Lineage (NCBI taxonomy): Bacteria > Pseudomonadati > Pseudomonadota > Alphaproteobacteria > Hyphomicrobiales > Rhizobiaceae > Rhizobium > Rhizobium sp. 21-4511-3d. The sequence goes on from NZ_JBNWCF010000013.1 coordinate 179,494, forward strand.
GGATCACCTGACGCCCGGACCCGATGTGACGATCGATACGATCATCAAGGCATACGAAGAGCAGATCGAAACCGTCGAAGCCGAAGGCGGCCGGATCATCCTGATGGCGAGCCGGGCGCTGGCGGCGGCGGCCAAGGGGCCGGATGACTATATCCGCGTCTACGACCGGATCCTTCGCCAGGTAAAGGAACCGGTGATCATCCACTGGCTCGGCGAGATGTTCGATCCGGCGCTCGAGGGCTACTGGGGCAACGGCGACCACATCAAGGCGATGTCGACCTGCCTGGAGGTCATCGAGGCCAATGCCGCCAAGGTCGACGGTATCAAGATCTCGCTTCTTTCCAAGGAGAAGGAAGTGGCGATGCGCCGGCAGCTGCCGAAATCCGTGCGCATGTATACCGGCGACGATTTCAATTATGCCGAACTCATCGCCGGCGACGAACAGGGCCATTCCGACGCGCTTCTTGGCATTTTCGATGCGATCGCGCCGGCGGCCTCGGCCGCCATGGAGGCGCTCGGGCGGCAGAGCAACAACGAGTTCTTCGAGCTGCTCGATCCGACCGTTCCGCTTTCGCGGCATATCTTCAAGGCGCCGACCCGCTTCTACAAGACCGGCGTCGTCTTCCTCGCCTATCTCAACGGTCTGCAGGATCATTTCGCGATGGTCGGCGGGCAGCAGAGCACGCGGTCGCTGACGCATCTGGCCGAACTCTTCCGGCTCGCCGACAAGGCGCGCGTGCTTGCCGACCCGGATCTGGCCATCAGCCGCATGAAGCAGGTGCTCGCCGTTAACGGCGTGCAGTGACCGGTCAGACAGGGAGGACAGGACATGCAGGTGGAAGGTCTTTCGATCAATCTCGCAACGATCCGCGAGCAATGCGGCTTTGCCGAAGCAGTCGATATCTGCCTGAAGCATGGCATCACCAGGATTGCGCCCTGGCGCGATCAGGTCGCCAAGGCCGGTCTCGACGAAGCCGTGCGCATCGTCAAATCGAACGGCCTGAAGCTGACCGGTCTCTGCCGTGGCGGCTTTTTTCCGGCGGCCAATGACGGCGACTGGCAGAAGAACCTCGACGACAACAGGCGGGCGATCGACGAAGCCGCAGCGCTCGGTGCGGATTGCCTGGTGCTCGTCGTTGGTGGATTGGCCGGTGGATCGCGCGATATCGGCGCTGCCCGGCAGATGGTGTCCGATGGCGTTGCCGCTGTCCTGCCCCATGCCAAGGCATCCGGCGTGCCGCTGGCGATCGAGCCGCTTCATCCGATGTATGCCGCCGACCGCTCCTGCGTGAACACGCTGCGCCAGGCGCTCGACATGTGCGAGCAGCTCGGCACCGATGTCGGCGTCGCCATCGACGTCTATCACGTCTGGTGGGATCCGGAGCTTGCCGAGCAGATCGCCCGCGCCGGCCGCATGAAACGCATCTTCGCCCACCACATCTGCGACTGGCTGGTTCCGACCAAGGACATGCTGACTGACCGCGGGATGATGGGCGATGGCGTGATCGATCTCAAGAGCATCCGGCGCATGATCGAGGAGGCAGGCTTCTTCGGCGCACAGGAGGTGGAAATCTTTTCGGCAGACAATTGGTGGAAGCGTCCGGCGGAAGAGGTCATCGCGACCTGCGTCGACCGGTATCATAGCTGCTGCCTGGTTTAATTGGATATATTCGTTTCAGCACGTATGAAGGAGGATCATTCGATGGAGAAGCGCCGCTTTGCACTGATCGGGACCGGTAATCGCGGGACCACCATGTGGGGGAAGGACCTGCTTGCCGGCTGGCGGGAGCATGTCGATCTCGTCGCCATCGTCGAGAAGAATGCGCTGCGCGGAGAACGCGCCCGCACGATGATCGGCAGCAACGCCCCGATCTATGACGACATCGACGCGATGCTGAAGGAGGTCAAGCCCGACCTCGTCATCGTCTGCACCCCTGATCACACCCACGACGCAATCGTCGTTCGGGCGCTCGAGGCAGGCATCGACGTCATCACCGAAAAGCCGATGACGACGGCGGTCGACAAGATCCGCCGGATCATGGACGCCGAGAAGCGGACGGGCCAGCGCGTCGACGTGTCCTTCAACTACCGCTACGCGCCGACGGCGGCGCGCATCAAGGAACTGTTGAATTCCGGCGAGATAGGCCGCGTCACATCGGTCGATTTCCATTGGTACCTGAACACCAAGCACGGCGCCGACTATTTCCGCCGCTGGCATGCCTATACCGAGAATTCCGGCAGCCTTTTCGTTCACAAGGCGACCCACCATTTCGACCTGCTGAACTGGTATCTCGACAGCGATCCGGAAGCCGTGACGTCTTTCGCCGACCTGCAGAACTACGGCCGCAAAGGCCCGTTCCGCGGCCCGCGCTGCAAGCTCTGTCCCCACACCGCCGAGTGCGACTATTATCTCGACCTCGGCGCCGACCCCTTCCTCGACACGCTTTACGAGGATCCCTCGAAGGTCGATGGCTATTTCCGCGACGGCTGCGTCTTCCGCGAGGATATCGACATTCCCGATACGATGGTCGTCAGCATCCGTTACCGCAACAACGTCCACGTTTCCTATTCGCTGAACACTTTCCAGCCGATCGAGGGCCATCACCTGGCATTCAACGGCACCAAGGGTCGCATCGAGATCCGTCAGTACGAGGCGCAACCGTGGGAGATGAAGCGGGAAGACGAGATCCTGCTGATCCGAAATTTCCCCAACGGCAAGGAAGCCGTCGAGCGGATCACCGTTCCGCATTCCTCTGGCGGCCACTATGGCGGCGACGACCGGATGCGCAACATGATCTTCAAGCCCGATATGGATGACGCCCTGCATCAGCGCGCCGGAACGCGGGCGGGCGCCATGTCGGTTCTGTGCGGGATTGCAGCACTGCAGAGTTCACGCACCGGCAAGGTGGTCTCGATCGCCGAGCTGATGCCGGAGCTTGCCAATGACGGCTCGCCGAACAGCATAAAAGCCGGCTAATAAAATCAGGCCTGGGGCGTCGCTTTGCCGCCTCAGGCGACCCGGTCGAGATCGGCGAGCGTTAGCGCATAGCGCAGCGGCTCGCCTTTCAGAAAGCGCTCCACCTCGTCCACGGCCATTTCGCCCAACCTCGTCCGCTCCAATCCGACCGCCCCTGCAATGTGAGGCGTCAGGAAAACGTTCGGCAGGTCGTAGAAGGGCGATGCCTTCTCCGGAACTTCCGGATCGGTCACGTCGATGACCGCATCGATGCGGCCGGTGGCGAGGGTCGCGAGCAGCGCGGCCTCATCGATAATCGCGCCACGCGCCGTATTGATCAGCGCCGCGCCGTCCTTCATCAGCGCCAATTTCCCGGCATCGATCATGTGACGCGTCGAGGGCAGCGATGGTGCGTGCAGCGAAACAATATCGGAGATGCGCATCAGCGTATCCAAATCGCATTTCTCTGTACCAAGGACCGCGCATTCGGCGGCGCTCAGCGTCGGGTCGAAGAGGACGATCTTGAACTCGAACGGCTTCAACAGTTCGATCACCCGGCGGCCGATCCGCGAAGCGCCGATGATGCCGACGGTGCGGCCGTAGTTGCCGATCGCCAGCCGCTGCATCGGATAGGTGCGGTCACGGTCGCGGTCGGCGGTATAGAAATCCCGGAAGCGGAAGACCTGCTTGCCGGCGAAGAGAATGGCCGCAAGCGTAAACTCAGCCACCGGCACGGCATTGGCTTCCGCCGCATGCGTGACCTTGACGCCGGCATTGAAGATCTCCTCGCCAACGATGCCCTTTACCGTGCCCGCCGCATGCGCCACGAGCTTCAGGCCCTTGGCGAGCGAAAGGACGTTTTCTCCGGCAAAGGGGGCGCCCCAGCCGGTGATCAATATCTCGGTGTCTGTCAGCACCCGCCTGGCGCGCTCGTCATCGAAATTCTCGAGCGGTTGCCGGTCGATAAGCGTGCCGAGACCCGCCAGCCGGTCGAGAAGCTGATCCGGCAACACGTGTTCGGTCCGCTGGCCGGGCTGCATGGCAAGCGCAATGCCGGGACCTGTCATGGCATCTGCCCCGGCGCTTCGATGGCGCTGACGGTGACGCCTTCCTTGGAAACCAGCGCCTCAAGCGCCGCAAGATCGGGTTTTGCGGGAGGCTTCAGCCAGGCCGTCTTTGCCGCCTGCTGGTCTCCGGTGGCAATCACGGCCGTCACAAGCACGGTTTCACCGGCCTTGATCGCACCGCGGAGCTGGGGCACGAGGGTCTTGGCAACGATCATATTGGTATTCGGCAGCGCCTTCTGCACGAGGCCCTGTCGCTCGATGCTGGAGCCGAGATCGGCGATACCGGAGAAATCCGCTTCACCGATCGCATGCGCCGCGCCAGCCCCGGCCTCCAGCCTGTCGAGATCGAAATCCCGCTTGGTGATGGCAAACCCACCCTCGGCGATCTGGAGGGCGCGATCCGATCTGATGCGGTGAACGCGCAGGTGCCAAGGTGCGGCAGGCACCAGCCAGGTTTCCACGCTGACATCGCTGAAGGGCGACCACTTCGCATAGAGCACGTCGCCGGCGATCTTCGCTTCCCTGTTGGTTTCCCTGACACGGTAGTGCAGGCCGTCATCGCTGAAGGCCAGCGCGGAATCGAAAGCGGCGCCGGCAAAGCTGCGCTCGTCTGCCTCGACGCTGAAGCCGTAGCGGGCCGAATATGCGAATTTTGCGTATTTTTCGGTACCAAACCGCATCTGGAGATTTTCCTGCCCTGACGACAGGGCCACCGCATCTTCGCCGGTATGCATGATGACCATGCCGGGATGACGCTGCGGCGTCACGGCAGCAGCCGCGGGCACTTTCTCCTCGGCAGTCCAGAACGGGTGGTTTTCAGGGATCGCCAGCGGCAGGAACGCCTTGAAGGCCCAATAAGGCGAACCGGCGGAATTATAGCTCTCCGACATCAAGAGGTTCGGATAAGCAAAGCCGATCGACAGAATGCCGTCGCGATTGGTCATCGGCTTGTCGCGCCACCAGCGCAGATGCTGCAGGCAGAGATGCTTCACCTCGCCCCAGGGCAGCGCTTCGAGATCAGCAAAGGCAAGGGCCGACCAGAAGCCGGCGCAGGCAAAACGGTAGGTAAGGCTGCGGCCAAACGGGATCGTCGCGCCATCATCGGCAAACCAATGGCGAAAATCCCTGGCGAACAGCAGCGCCCGCTCGCGATAGCGCCTGGCATAGTCGTCATCCACCAGCTTCGAGTAGATCAAGCCGTAGAAGTGCATGGCGAAGGGAATGTAGTGATCGACGCGACGCACATTGCCATCGCGATACCAGCCGTCGCCGACATAGAAGCCTTCGAGCTCTTCGAGATATTGCCTGGTCAAGCTGCGATCGAAATCCGCGCCGACGCGATCAAGCGCGATATCGACGAAGATGCGGAAGAACTTCCAATTATTGTCGGCATAGTCGAACTGCCGGGCATGCTTGAGATAGGCAATCACATTGGCGCGCTGCTTCGCGTTCAGCGGCTCCCAGATCTTTTCGGGTGTGAGTGCAATTGCAAAGCCAAGCGCAGCGAGCTCGACCATGCGCTGGTCACGGCCATTGACGGTGCCCCAATATTCCGGGTGATCCGGATCGGTACCGTTGGCGATGCCTTCCGCAAAGCGGTGCCAGTGCTCGAATTCTCCCTTGCCGGCGCCGAGCGGCGAGAGGCCCCAGAGCGGCCGGGCAAAACCTTCGAGATCGGCTGCTGCCCGGTCGAAATGCGCACCGGCGCCATCAAGCCGGACACGCGCATTGCCTTCCGAAAAATAGGGCAGCAGCGGATCAAAGAGAGCATGAAGCGCGCGGCTCATATCGTCGCGCGTCTTCAGAGGATTGCCCGCAAGCGGATTGGCGCTGGCCGGATCATATGTCATCTGCATCACTCATCGATTTTTTGCATCTGGCACAGTCCCCCCGGAGACCGGGACGACCGCTTGGCATAGGTGGCGCGCAGGCGCAGTCCTGTCGCGGAAGCGGGCAATCATCAGCGCGATCGCTTCGCGCCCCAGCGCAGCCCGGTCGACACGCATCGTCGACAGGGGCGGATTGGTCATCATCGCGCAGGGAAGATCATCGAAGCCGACGATGGCGAAATCTTCCGGCACGCGAAGACCGGCCTCGGTGACGGCCTCGAGAACGCCGACGGCGATGAAATCATTCATGCAGAAGGCGGCGGTGTAGCTCTTGTCCTTGGCAAGCAGTACTGCGGTGCGCTCATGGGCTTCCCGGGTCGCGCTGCCGGAGAAATCCATTGGCACCAACAGGCTTTCCGCGCCGCGGGTCGCAATTGCCGTATCGAAGCCGCGAACGCGCTCGCGGATCGTGTGGCGATGCGAGCCGGTCAGATGCAGGATCTTCCGGTGCCCTGCGTCGAGCAGCCGCTCAGCCGCCTGGAAGGCACCGAAGAAATTCGAGGGCGATACTCCATCGAGCTTCAGCTGCGGATCCGTGCCGTTGACCAGCACGACAGGCACATTCTCCTCCTCGATCCATTGGCGCAGCACGTCCGAAGGGTCGATACCGACGAGGAACAAGCCCTCGGACTTCGTAGCTTCCATATGGCCCCTGATCGCATCGGGGGACGCGCGGTCTTCACGCAGCAGCCGGACTTCGAATGGCATGCCCGCTTCCATCGCCCCGGCGCGCAGGCCTTCTACGATCGATTCATAGAAGACGCTGAGACCGCCGGTAACGCTGTCGCTGGCGATCAACGCCAGACCGCCCGCCGGCGCTTCCATCAGTGACTTCGGCTGATAGCCGCGCTCGGCCGCCACCCGCAGAATATGTTCGCGCACGCTGCCGCTAATGCCCGGCTCATTGGCAAGCACACGCGACACCGTGGAGATGGAGACGCCCGCCAGCGCCGCAATATCGGCCTGGCGCGGCCGTTTGGATTTCGTTTCGCTCATAGGGCGACATTATGCAAATTATGCAAATTTGCAAGTTTTATATAATTTCTTGCAAACGAACATTTTTTGCGTAGGCTGTGCCGCCAGATGCCCGGACAAAGTTGGAGGACGGCGAGGGCAGCCAAAGGAGGAACATCATGCAGATCAACAGGCGTTCATTTCTGATGGGCACGGCCGGCGTGACGGCAGGCCTGGCTTTCGGTGCCGGCGGCGTACCGGCTTTTGCGGCGGATGCGCAGCTGCGCGCCATGTGGTGGGGCTCGAACGACCGTGCCAAGCGCACGCTCGATGTCGCCAAGCTCTACCAGGACAAGACCCCCGGCGTGACGATCGTCGGCGAATCCATGAGCGGCGACGGCTATTGGACCAAGCTTGCGACACAGATGGCCGGCCGCGCCATTGCCGACGTCTTCCAGCTCGAGCCCGGCACGATTTCCGACTATTCCAAGCGCGGCGCCTGCCTGGCGCTCGACGAATTCGTGCCCTCGACGCTGAAGGTCGATGCCTTCGGCAAGGACATGCTGAAGCTGACCACCGTCGACGGCAAGCTCTACGGCGTCGGCCTCGGCCTCAATTCCTTCGCACTGTTCTTCGACCAGGCTGCCTTCGAGAAAGCCGGCCTGCCGCTGCCGACGACGGATCTGACCTGGGACGAATATGCGAAGCTGGCCGTCGAGCTCACCAAGGCATCGGGCAAGGACAATTACTGGGGCGGCCCTTATGGCGCCCGCTATACCTATGTCTTCGACGCCTGGCTGCGCCAGCGCGGCAAGAGCCTCTATGCTGACGGCAAGCTCGGTTTCGGTGTCGACGATGCCAAGGAGTGGTACAGCTTCTGGGAAGATCTTCGCAAGAAGGGCGGCACAGTCGGCGCCGACGTCCAGACGCTCGACCAGAACACGATCGATACCAACGCGCTGGCGCTTGGCAAATCGGCGATGGGCATGGCCTATTCCAACCAGCTCGTCGGCTACCAGCTGATCTCCAAGAACAAGCTGGCGATCACCACGCTTCCGCGCGAAAAGAAGGGCGGCCCCTCCGGGCACTACTATCGCCCGGCACTGATCTGGAGCGTCGGCGCGACGACGAAGAACGGCGAGGCAGCCGCGAAATTCATCGACTTCTTCGTCAACAGCCCCGACGCCGGCAAAATCCTCGGCGTCGAGCGCGGCGTGCCGATGTCGCCTGCCGTGCGCGAGGCAATCCTGCCGGGCCTGAACCCGACGGAACAGGCGACGGTTCAATATGTCAACCTGCTCAAGGACCAGGTCGGCGATTACCCGGCGCCGGCGCCGCTCGGCTCGACCGAATTCGACCAGCGCCTGTTTCGTCCGATCGCCGACGAGCTGGCGTTCGAGCGGACGACGCCCGCGGAAGCGGCGCAGCGGCTTGTCGATGAGGGCAAGGCGACGATCCGGAGCTGAGTGGCAATCGAAAGAAACAGGGAAGCCCGCGAAAGCGGGCTTCTTTCGTTTTCAGCGACGTCTTGGGCAAGCCGCACACCGGTTCGTCCGTCAGCTTCGGTCCAGCCTCTTCTGCGATTGGTCTCTCAAACCTTCGTCAGAATCAGCCGCGGCTGTATTGGAGAATTCATGCAAGACCTCTTACAGGCATCGGGTTACCGCAAGAACGGCAAGGTCTGGAGCCACGAGACGACGCGCGACGCGTTCCGCTACAACGACGGCGACGCATCGGAAATGCGGATCCTCGATGTCATGCGCTTGTCTGCCGATACCTCGCTTTTCTCCAAGGAACTTGAGCGGGCGATCACCGACTGGCCTTCGAACTACCATCTCAATCCGACACGCACCAATCTGTTCCGGCCGATCAAGCACCTGATCCGCGGCCCCGTCCTGGAAATTGGCGCTGGCGCGGGTGCCATGACGCGCTTCCTCGGCGAAGAAGGCCACGAGGTACTTGCCCTCGAAGGTAGCCCACGCCGTGCCGCGACCATCGCCGAACGTTGCCGCGACCTTCCGAACGTCACGGTTCTCGCCGAGCCGCTGCAGAATTTCGAAATCGATCAGAAGTTCGCGACGGTGACGCTGATCGGCGTGCTGGAATATGCGCGCGTCTTCTTCGGTGCCGAAGATGGCCAGGATGCGATCGAGCGGATGCTTGCCAAGGCGCGTTCGCTGCTTGCACCGGGCGGCGTGCTGATCATCGCCATCGAAAACCAGATCGGCCTCAAATACCTCGCCGGCTTCCCCGAGGATCACCTGGCGCGGCCGATGGTCGGCGTCGAAGATCAGTATACGCAGAACGGTCCCGTTACCTTCGGCAAGCGCGAGCTGTCGCATCGTGTTACGGCCGCCGGCCTGCCGCATCAGAAATACTGGTTCCCCTTCCCGGATTACAAGCTGCCCCGGTTCGTGCTGAACGAGGAAGCCCTGACCGCCGACCTGCCGACCGATTTCTCGCCGCTGATCCGCGGCGCGACGGCGACCGACCCGCAGCGCCCCGGCATCCTTGCTTTCGAACAGGACCTCGCCTGGGATGTGATCGCGCGAAACGGCCTGCAGGGCGATCTCGCCAACTCCTTCCTGCTTGTATCCTCCGATCAGCCGCTGGCAGCCGACGATGTCATGGCCACGCACTTCACCGGCGGCCGTGACGCGCAGTATCAGAAGCTGGTGCGCTTCGTGCGCAAGGGCGAGCGGCTCGTGGTCGAGCGCGAAGCCATTCAGGCTGACAACAACGGCATGAATCTATCGCCGCTGAAGATCAATCTTGAAGACGAGGTCTTTGAAACCGGTCTGGTGTGGCGCGATATCGGCAAGCGTTGCCTGCTGCAGGACGGCTGGTCCGTCGAGCATCTTGCGAACTGGACCAGTGTCTGGAAGCAGGCGCTCGACCAGCATCTTGCCGGCATGGGCATCCCCGCGCCGATGCAGCTGCAGGACCGCGTCCCCGGCTCGCTGCTCGATGCGATCCCGCGCAATCTCATCGTCGGCGAAAAGCTGAGCTTCATCGATCTCGAATGGGTCTACGACCAGCCGATCGAGTTCGGCTACCTGATGTTCCGCGGCTTGTGGGATCTGATTTCCGACACGCGTGCCGCTGCAACGCCGGCCGCCGGCACTCCGAACAAGGTCGGCGATCTGATCTTCCAGATCATGGAATATCTCGGCTATCCCGTCGCCGCGCAGACGGTGATCGATTATCACGCTCAGGAAGTCCGCTTCCACAGCTCGGTGACAGGCCGCGCGCTCCAGACCAATTCAGCCGACCTCCTGCTGACCATCGGCCGCCGCCTCAACTTCGCCGATATCCGCGAACTGCAGGTCCAGATCCAACGGCTGAACGCACAGAACCAGGCGCTGACGCAGGAACTCGAGGGCGAGCGCCGCAAGGTCCGCGATATGCTCGATGCCGTGAACGGCTACAGCCTGCGGGCAGGTTGATCCGGCTTCGATTGATTTGATGAAGTCCAGAAGGGCGCGGCAGATGTCGCGCCCTTTTCTGTTCTGGCATTGGAAGAGCTGGGCCGGGCTGTGGCTATGGCGCGCACGACCTCCAAGGAGCAGCAATACACCTTGCTAGTCCTGCCCGGCATGCCGGTCAAAGTCTTCATCTCGACACAGGCGCGGACAGCGATGTCGTTTTTGACGAAGCCATTAACGGATCAGTTGAGCGGTGCGTTTCGGGAGGAGTGAGGGTGCGGTTTATCTAGCCCAGAAACGCAAAAACCCGCCGGATGGCGGGCTGTGATGTGTGTCGGGAAGTTTGGTTTCGGGGTGAGGCTTTGAACCTTCTGCGTTGAGGTTATGGTCCGTAGGACGATGATCTACGATCACCCGGGAAAGCGAAGCTTTTGCGCCATCGATAGGTCGATAGGATTCCGGGGAGATTTGGTTGCGGGGGCAGGATTTGAACCTGCGGCCTTCAGGTTATGAGC
>NZ_JBNWCF010000014.1:0-159428 GCF_053522545.1 Rhizobium sp. 21-4511-3d
ACGGGATCGCAAGCGGTTTGCTTGAGCCGTGTGCGGGGAAACTCGCAAGCACGGTTCTGAGGGGGCGGGGCAGCGGCGACGCTGCCCCGCTACCCGACCAGGAGCTTGGCGCTCAGGTCCGCAAGGGCGAACAAGGAACCCTCGTCGTCAAGTACGGGACCTTCACGCCGAAGGAGCAGGAGGCGGACGATCGCGCAGTCCCCTATCTCAAGGGCTACACCGTCTTCAACGCGGAGCAGATCGACAACCTACCTGACCGCTTCAAGAGCCAGGCCGATGATGTGCCAATGGATGCCGTTCCAGTTCTCGAAAACGTCGAATCCTTCATAGATCGCACTGGCGCGAAGATCACCTACGGCGGCAAGCAGGCTTGTTATCGCCCTGGTCTCGATGACATTCTGATTCCGGATCGGGGGCGGTTCCTCAGCGAGGTTCACCTTTACAGCACTGTTATTCATGAAATTTCTCATTGGAGTGGTGCAAAGGCACGTTTGGGCCGTGACCTGAGTGGGCGGTTCGGCAGTGAGGCCTACGCCATGGAGGAGCTTGTTGCCGAGATCTCAGCCGCGTTCGTCTGCGCCGATCTTGGCATCGAGCATGATCCGCGAGACAACACCGCGACTTACGTTGGAAACTGGCTCAAGGTGCTCAAGCAGGATTCACGTGCAGTAATCACTGCCGCCGCAAAGGCTCAGACAGTCGCTGACTATCTGCGACAGTTCAGCTCTTCTAAAGGGTAGGGGCCCTGGCATAACTGTCGGGCCTCATGCGCATCGACCCAAAACTTTACAACTGTAAAGTCGGGCATCCTTGATGCGTTAACTTCTTGTTAACGAAAAACGCCTTGAAGAATCGGAGTCAGTCTGGCATCCCTGACGGAAATGATCTCGTAAAGTGGTCAGAACCGTCAAGAGGATTGAATGTTGCAGCCAGCTTCTCAGAGCGTCAGAGACACTGCGTCGAAGATTGGGGTCTACACCTCGAAACTCTCTGCGGAGCTGAACGATATGCGTGAGGCTGTTTATCCACCCTCTGCGCAGAAAACATTTGGTCGGACATTCTCAACCCTTGACCTAGTGAGGCTACTCAAGGTTCCGGAAAGTACTCTTCGCCAGTTGACGCTGGAAGGGAAGGGGCCTTTGCCCGAGCGTGCAGAAAACAACAGGCGAACCTACACGATAGAACAGGTCAAGGAACTGAGGGCATTCCTAGCCGAACTTCGTCCGGACGAAGCTGGCGAGCTGCTTCCGCATCGTCGCAAAGGGGAAAAGCTTCAGGTAATTGCTACGGCGAATTTTAAAGGTGGTAGTTCCAAGACAACCACTTCTATCCATCTCGCACATTTTCTAGGGCTTCAGGGTTATCGGGTCCTGTGTCTGGATCTTGATCCGCAAGCATCGATGACTGCGCTATTTGGTATTCAGCCCGAGTTCGATCTCGGCGAGAATCAAACAGCCTATGCAGCCATTCGATATGACAATGAGAGGCGGCCGCTCGCTGAAGTGATCCGGCCAACCTATTTCCCGGGTGTCGATCTAGTTCCTGGCAATCTGGAGCTAATGGACTTTGAGTTTGATACCCCGTCCTATCTGACCTCGAAAACCAGAGATGACTTGGGTTTGTTTTTCGAGCGGTTAAGCAGTGCCCTGGCCCGCGTCGATGATCGATACGATATCGTTATTATCGACACCCCACCGTCCCTTGGATACTCGACGCTCGCCGCTCTTTACGCAGCCACGTCCTTAATCATTACCGTTCACCCGGCGATGCTCGACGTTGCATCGTGCAATCAGTTCCTGATCATGATCTCCGATCTATCGGAGGTGCTGGGGCAGTTTGGAGCAAAATTTGAGCATGACTTTTTCCGTTTCCTGCTCACCCGCGTGAACCCGAATGACGGGCCTCAGAAGTACATGTCTGGAGTCATGCGCCGATTGTTTGGTGATGATGTACTAGTTGCGGAGGCGCTCGAATCGACGGCAATCGCCGGTGCAGCGGTAGCGAAGAAGACCCTATACGAGCTCGAGTCGGGCGAGGTCGGTCGTGAAGCGTTGAAGCGTGCAATTGAGAGCGCTGATCGAGTTAACTCCGAAATCCTCGACCTCGTTCACAAAGTTTGGGGGCGTAGCACATGAAGAAAAGCATCCTTCAGCGAATGGCGGCCGCCGAAAACCGGGCAGAATCTACTGTGGTGTCGGACGCGTCTGACAAGCCCTCGCTGGCGCGGCGGCACTCTTCACCGGTCATTTCCAATGTGGGTCGAGCACTGACACAGCTCACCGAAGATAGTGTCATTTCACTCGATCCTGACCGTATCGACCGCTCCCCCTATAGAGATCGTTTTGGCAGCGACGAAGATGCGGCCAAAGAGCTCGAGGCGCTTAAGATTTCCATCGCAAGCGAAGGCCAAAAAATTCCGGTTCTCGTTCGGCCGCATCCGACGAAACCGGATCATTACCAGCTTGCCTACGGTTACCGTCGATGGGCGGCGATCAAGGCCATAATGGCAGAAGCGGATCGACCGGAGACCATAAAGATTCGAGCGTATGTTCGAGAGCTTTCCGATCGGCAATTGATTGAAGAGCAATCGCTTGAGAATGGTGTTCGGGAAAACCTGACCTGGATCGAGCAGGCAATGTGGGCAGTACAGCTCAAAAGTGCTGGCCTTTCCCATCGCGCCATGTGCCCAATCTTGGGAACTTCAGAAGCGGCAATATCGCATCTGTTTCGAGTGACGGAGGCGGTTCCCGAAGACATCATTCTTGCGATCGGTAGAGCAAAAGGAGTTGGTCGACCGAAATGGACCGCATTTGCCGAGTTGCTGAAAGATCCGAGCAGCGCAGCACGTGTTCGCAAGATAATCAACACGGTCGAGTTTCGAGGCGCTGACAGCTCCAGCCGTATTGCTCAAGCGATACGAGCTGCAAGTGCTGCAGCCGACAAAGTGACTGCGGAACCAACTGAAGAGATTGTTGACTTCGCCGTGGGTGACCGAGTTTTTGGCCGCATGAAGAGTAATTCGGCTGGAACTACGGTCTCAATCCCGAAGCAGGAACGCGCTTTCGCGCGCTGGCTGGCGGACCGAATGCCTGATCTTCTAAACGAATACAACAATCATTCCGATCCAACTCACCAAGAGGTGTGATCGAGACACTCGTTAATTGGTCAAGAGGAGAGACCGCGACAAAAGAAAAAGGCCCCCAAAACGTTTCCGTCATGGAAGCCTCTCTCAATTCCTAGCAAGATCGAGAATCGCATTTCCATGAATCCCAGTCAAGAGTCTTTGGCATCGTTTTGGTGAGCGGATTTCTTTTGCCTGAAGAAAGGTGAAGGAATATGCAGACGGGAAATGTGACGACGCCCTTTGGGCGGCGGCCGGCTGTGCTTGCTCTTGTAAAGAGGCAGCTCCAGACGTCCGAGACGAAACCAAACCGCCCGGTCGAAAAATGGAAAGTGTTTCGCGACGCCTGTGAGGCCCGTGAACGCCTTGGCCTCCAGGACAGGGCGCTGACTGTGCTGGACGCATTGCTGACGTTTTATCCAGAGAGCGAGCTCAACTGCGATAGTGGATTGGTGGTCTTTCCATCCAATGCCCAGCTGTCTGTCAGAGCGCACGGCATTACCGGAACGACCTTGCGGCGGCATTTGGCTGCCTTGGTCGAAGCCGGGCTCATCCAGCGCAAGGATAGTCCGAACGGCAAGCGCTACGCTCACCGTGACAAGGGTGGCGATATCGAGCAGGCCTTTGGATTCGATCTTTCTCCACTTTTGGCTCGCGCTGCGGAACTTGCAGCACTGGCACAGGAAGTCGCTGCTGAGCGCCTGCAGTTCAGACGAACTAAAGAGGCGCTGACTATCTGCCGGCGTGATGTACGCAAGCTAATTTCCGCCGCGATGGAGGAGGGGGCTGACGGCGACTGGGAAGCCATCGAAGACATGTATGTCGGCATTGTCAGCCGACTTCCCCGCAATCCGGACCGTCGCCAGGTGGAGGCAATCCTCGACGAGATGCAGCTTTTGCGCACCGAAATCCTCAACCTTCTGGAAAATCAGTTAGATTCTCAGAATTTGGACGCCAATGCTGTTCAAAATGGCTGCCACATACAGAATTCAAAACCCGAATCCATCTATGAACTTGAACCTAGCTCTGGAAAAGAGCAGGGCGGAGCCGTCGAGCTGGAAGTAGCACCCAAAGCGGTTGCTCAGCCGTTGGCAAAGCCGGAACAGATGAAGGCGTTCCCGCTGTCGATGGTCCTGAAAGCCTGCCCGCAGATTTCGGACTACGGGCCCGGCGGGACGATCTCCCATTGGCGCGAGCTGATGGGCGCCGCGGTGGTGGTACGATCAACGCTTGGTGTTAGCCCGTCGGCTTACCAGGAGGCTTGCGAGGTGATGGGGCCGGAGAACGCGGCGGTTGCCATGGCTGCAATCTTGGAGAGGGCAGGGCATATCAATTCGGCAGGTGGATATCTCCGCGATCTCACGCGCCGGGCGAGGGGAGGGGAGTTCGGACTGGGACCGATGCTGATGTCGCTGATGCGTGCAAATGCGAACAGCGATCGGAAAACGGGGTGAGGGACGACGCGTTCCTAAATGGCCATCACTTGACGGCCCTTTCCGTTCTTCAATCGTCTGTCGGGGTATCGACCTTGGATGATTTTCGACCTGGTGGCCGGCCAGGGGGACGGCCTTTCCTGCTGACTCTCGCCGCTTTTCTAGTCAGTCGTTGGCGTTCGGCCTCAGCTTTTGCTTCGGCCTCCGCTTCCGCTTTTTGCCGAGCTTCAAGAACATCCTTAGGCGTCAGTTGGCCAACTATACCGATCAAACTGCGTATGGTGTCATGCGGGAGGTCATGAATGAGTCTGAAGAGTTCAACCCGATCATCGGCCTCTTCAGGATTTTTACCGTAGAGATGAGGTGCTGCGGCATGAATCATCTGCATCGGCAGGAACCCAAGGAGCTCGGAAAGGTGAATCATTCGAGAGACGGTCAGTCGCGAAATGTTCAGTTCGTAGCGGCTGTAGACCACTCGAGCGAGACCAGCCAGGGTCGCGAAATCACTCTGGGTCAGACCAGTTTTCGCGCGTTCGTCGAGTAGGAATGCGGAAAGTTTTGCGTCGATCTCGCCGAAGCTGACTATGCCGTCGAATCCCTCCTTGCGGTACAAGGGTCTCTGGAAATCTGGATCTGTAGTCTCAACCAGTTCCCTTGATTTGATATAGTCGGATAGATTCCGCACAGTCGGTATTCCCTCAGTCCCCAAATCCGCCTGTGGCAGATATCACGCACCATAACGTGCCATTAAGGCACTGTCATCCTGCGCGCCAGTTACAAAGCCCTAACAAAAGTGGGGGGAATGAATGCCAGGATGCTGATCTCCTCGATATAAAATCCGCAACTCAGGGCGCGTTGTCCATCACCTCAAGATCCAGTGGGAGCATTCCTGTTCACGGCTTTCGCAGCGATCAGGTTCCAGCTGTGGGCGCTGGATTGAAAAACGCCTTCGACCGTTCTTTCTTCGGAGATCCAGCTCAGCTTCACGCGCATTTCGCATGCCAATGAAAGCTGGTCGATGCTGATGCACCTTGTGATCAAAATCTCAGACTTCGGCCCAAATGTCTCAAAGTCCCACATCGCAAACCGGAACAGCTCCCGTTTCGCGTGTTCGTTGGTTGGCCAATCAGCTTGTTTGACCGGCTCGGCTGGAGAAGAACCAATAACAGGCATAGTCCTCTTTATGGACTGAATGTCGATCCCTGCCTTCTCCGCTGCTTCAGGGTTGATCAAGAAGCCAAGGGTGGTGCCCACGGCCACCCCGGCCAGAAATCGAAGGTCGAGGATCAATAACCATTATCCTTCAGGAACTGGTCGATTGCGGCCTTGACGATTACCGTCATTTTTAAGTCGTTTTCAGAGGCAGCGCGCTCCAAGCGTTTCTTGGTGTCGTAATCAAGAGGGCAATTGACGAAGTGCTTGCTCTCGCGCGCCTTGTTCTGCTTGAGCTCCTGCAGTCGTATTCTGGACGCCTCACGCTCCAACGACTTGTTCGTCGCTCTCTCCCGGCGAGCCTCCGGTGAGGGCAAAATCAAACTTGATCTTGGGGGCACCTGAACGGCTGGTACCTGAGCGGGAGCTTCTTCGACAGCGACCTCGTCCGGTTGATGGCTGGCGACCGCGTTTTCTGCTTCGTTGTCTATAGCCGGCTGCGACATTGGATTGGGTACATTCCCCCGGGACCGTCGCGGTGCAACGGGAAAATCAGATATGCTGGAAGTCCCTTTAGCCATCTTACGACCTCTTCTGCTCGTTCGGCAGGAAACGTTCAATTTCTTGCATCAAGGTCATGACCTCGCTCCGGGCCTTTTTGACTGAGTCGCTCAGCTCCAGCATTTGCAGCGTCCCATATCCAAGTCTGATGTCGCGGTATGAGTTTCGCTCATAAAGCTCAGTGTCCAAGAGGTATGAATCATATCCCTGTTCCTGCAAGTTTGCGATGAAGGGGCGTATCAGGCGGTAGGCTTCCAGTGAACGTCCCGGGAGAGTAATCCGGGTTCTGAAGTTGAGATGTGGAATGTTTCGCCCGGTACGATCGCAGGTGTCAGCCACGTCCATTGCTGCCTGGCCGGCAGCAAGAATCTCGTCTTGGTTTGGCTGGATCGGGGTCATAACGATGTCCGAGCCGGCGATGATCGTGTCTCGCAGCACGGTGTCTTGACCGGGCGAGTCGATCAGCACGACATCAAACCCATGCGTTTCGTTCTCCAGAATATGCTGAAGTGATGCGTTGGTTACTGCCGTGCGAAGCTCAATGCCGTCTGGCCTGTTGTCTTTCGCCTCGGAACGGGACCACCACTCATTCAGGTTTTGTCGGCCATCGGCATCGACCAAGAGCACTTGCTTACCATGAAGCGCATATTCTCCAGCGACTAGGATTACGGCGGTTGTCTTGCCCGCTCCACCCTTGCCGCTTACCAGCGATATGCAGATTGCCATTGCACGATCCTCTCAAGACTAAAGGTTCCCCCGCCCCCTAGCGATCCGACGTGGGTTCAATCGGCACATCAGTATCGTCGTTAAGATCTTCACATCGAAGCAAACCTAACATGTGAACACACGCAGGTTAAGATCAAAACATGCGTGTGAACGCACGTTTTAGGACATCTATCAAACCACACGAGTTGGTCGTGTGGTTTTTACAAGTGTCTGGGTCGAGTGGTGAACCCCGGAGCCGCGTGAGGCCTCACTTGGCGCTCGCACGGAAGGCGCAAGGGTGAAGAGCGAAGCGTCCCTTTCACCTGAGTACGAGGGACAGACAAAGGCCTTCGAGAGCGGTTTTGGCGGTGAACCCTGGTGAGCGTTCCAACGGAAAGAGTGCGAAGCGAAGCGGAGCCAGTCGAGAGGTGAAATTAGGTTGAAATTATAAGATAGTGCCTTAGGTTTAGAGTGGCAGGATACGCAAAAATGTTTTACATTTTGCATCACGATCGTGGGACAAGCCCACGATGACGGTCGCAAGGCTCCGGGAAGGCTTAATTGATTGACGAGTAAAGACACGATCGAAGTGCCGACAGCCAAGCAACGCAAGGGGCGTCTCATCAACGTCCGCGTCAGCGATGCAGAGCATTCGGCTATCGAAGAAGCGGCCAAGTCGGCCGGTATGAGTGTGTCTGCTCTTTTCCGTTCCCTGCTCCTCGAGGGTGCTGGCGTTCGACCTATTCTGACTGCGGAAGACAGGTTGATCATGGCCGCATTGCTCGAAGACATGCGGATGATCGGCATCAATTTGAATCAGGTCGCCCGCTCCCTGAATGCAGGAAAGGGTGTCCATCCCTCAGAGCTGGACATCAACCTTGGCAACGTCCAGCGGATTCAGGCGGCCGTAATGAGTGAGCTGCGGACACTTTCGCGCCGTGCCGGGCATGAGCGCCGAGGCGAGGTGTAGGCCGTGGAGTTCTTTTTCGGCACTTTCACAAGCGAATGGGAGCAAAGGCGCGCGGCGCTATTGCACGAAATGACGCTCGGCGGCCGTGGGAGCGCTGTCGAGGAAGAGCTTGAGAAGAGACTGAAGAATCTGCAGCACCAGGTTGGGATGTCTAAAGGCGGGTCGGGATCTAGGGGAGGGGTGAGGACTTCGGCATTCAACGTGTCATCGCCTTCGAGGACGATGGCCGCCGGTTCGGGTGCTATGCGATCAATGGACGTTCGTCTTGCGAGCGTTGCCAAAGGGAGCCAGCCCGCCGTGGTCAAACTGGCCTCCTACGGTGGCGGCGCCCGCGTCGGCTCGATGCTCAACTATGTTTCCAGAGGGGGGGAGCTGAAGGTTGAGAACGAGAACGGCGAGACGTTGCGTGGCCGTGAGGAGCTGGCGCGTCTGCGTGGCGATTGGGATCACCTTTTCCAAAACAGGACCGAGAGCCGCGATATCGGCGCGTTTAGCGTCGAGGTGAGCGTTTCCGGCGGCTCGAACCCGCATGAGAAGGTGCGGGACATTCTCAGCAGCGGCTTTGGTGATCGACGCTACGCTTACACTGTCGAAACCCAAAACGATGGATCGCTGAAGGTCGAGGGCTATGTTGTGTTGCGCAGCGGGCAGGGCGAGCGGCTGACGGCGGACGTGAAGGCGGCCGCCATGGTTCAGGAGCGTTTCAACACGAGCGCCGTTGCGAAAGAGGCCCCTGCGGCTTTCTCGTTCACAGGCTATGGCAACGGCGTGGAATACGGCGCTGCCAAGTTGCGAGACCTGATCGCGCAGCGGAACGACGTCCGAGACGATCGGGGTCGTTCGATTGCCGATGACAAGGCTGCGGGCGACCTGGTGCAAAAGGAATGGCGGGATGAGCTACACAGCCGCAAGAGCCGTGACGTGATGCACGTGATCATGTCGGCGCGTGCCGGCACGGATGCTGTCGCGTTCGAAGGAGCTGTTCGCGACTTCTTGGCTGAGCAGTTTGCGGGCCACGGTTATGTATTCGCCATGCACGATCCGGAGAACGATCCGAAAGAAGCAGGTGAGGGGGGCAAGCGGCCGCATGTTCATGCCCATGCCATCGTTACCATGCGTTCGGAATCGGGCGACCGGATCGAGACGACCCCGGCCACCTTCCGGCAATGGCGTGAGGTCATGGCCGAGAAGGCGCGTGACCACGGCATCAATATGGAAATGACCGATCGGCGTGAGTTCGCTGCGCCGCCAGCCTTCACGCGAAATCAGGTTCGCGCCGTCAGGCATGACGGTCGAACCGAGCATGTAGGCACCAGCGATCCGGCACAGGCGCGATATGACGCAAAGCGAGCTGGTCGACGCGTGGTGGCGACGAGCCAGAGGAGCCGCAAGTACATCCTAAAAGCGCAGGAGACCTGGCAGAAGATTGCAGTCAACGCCGGCGACACAGTGGTTGCGGCATACGCCGCTCAGCATCGCTCCTATCTGGAAAACGGCCTTGTCCAAGTGGATCAATCGCCTGCTGGTTCGGTCATTCATGCGGATTTTGGCGGTGATTACCGCTCCAATATGTTAGCAATCAGAGACATGTTGTCGGAGGCAAAGGACATGCGCGAACAGACACGCCCGGAGTTCGAAGCGTACGAAAAGACGGTTGAAACGGCTCTGTTCAACCTTCAGCGCAGCGCTGGTCCAGAGGACCGGCCAGGCTTCGAAGAAGTTTCCTCCCTCGCTCGCGAGATCGTCGATCTGCGCAGGCAGATGCTCGAAATGAAGGAGCGTGGGCTTGATGAGCAGGATGGACGAAACGCTGCTGGCCACGTCTCCAGAGAAAGTGGTGCCGCGCCGGAAAGAATGGCATCCGAGGTGCAAGAGCAGACGAATGCAAACGTCCAGTGGGAGCCGGCTGTTGCCAAGCATGGAGAGGCTGTCGTTGAGGTAGGTCGCGATGCGATGGTAAATGTGGAACACTATCGCTCCGGCCTCGCCCATATCGAAGCTGGCGAGCTCTCAGACGAAAACCGAGAGCAGTATGAGAAGGGCCTTGAGGCCTCGCTTCATCATGCAGCTCAACTGGCCGCTTCCGGAAACGGCTATCTCCGGGATGTTGCCAACGAGGATCCGGAACTGCGCGCGGAGATCGAGACCATTGAACGTAATGAAGAGCGTGGGGACGAAAACAAGTCAAACAAGCAGCCGATGACTGCGGATACTGCCGACGATCGCCAACGCGATCTCAGGGTGGATCTGGAAGAGGAACGTCCAATCGGGCAAGCGGAGCGTGAGGCTCACCAGCTCGCTGAGACCGTGGACGCTACTCATAGGCAGCAAGATCGTGTAAATAGAGATAGGGAAGCGGCCCAGCGAGGCGGCGAGACCACTCGGACTGATCCCGCGCAACAGCACATTCCTCGTATCGAGGAGTTGGAGCGTGAACAGATTGAACAGAGGGAGCGTAATCGGGACGACCGAGACCGCTGAAGTGGCAATGCAGGACGGTAATCAGAACACCTACCTGGTGGAAGTGAACGACCCCAAGTCTGCCGACATAGTCGGCAAGATGATGGTGTGGGGCATGGTCTCCGTTGGGATCCTCGCGATCTTGATTAAGGTCTACGGGACCGTGATCGGCTGGTATCATGCTTCTGTGGCTTGGCTAACAGAGGCGGGTCAGTACGCAGCGAGCTTCTGGCCCTTCTGAACCTAAATTAGCGGCCGGCCTGTTCCATGATTGGATCAGGAACGGTCGCTGCGAATAGCTCTTCCAAGCTCTTCCTCTTGCGCGGTGATTTGCCTTCGGCTTCCCGTTCGACGACCTCCCTAAGGCGGCTAACTCGATCATTGTGCGCTTTTTCGATGTCGTTCTCTGAGACAGGTGTCGTGCGCTTTTCGGGAGCGGGCACAGCTGCCTTTGAAGGTTCCAGAGTGCCCCCGGCGCTGACTTTCTTGTTGGCCAAGGCGGATGGATTCACGACGCGAGCGGGCGAGGTGGAGGGCGCTGGCTCTTTCGGAGCCTCCTCCTGGACAGGCACCCGCGGCTCCTTCGCTTGCGCCTCAGTCGCAGGCTTTATCGCTTCCGCTTCATCAGCCTGTTCCTGGCCTGCATTGGCATAGGCTGGCGTGGTCGCTGGAACAGGTTTAGGTGGCAGGTAATCGACAGTTGGAACGGTCGGTATGTGCGTCTGAGAATAGGCTTCCGCCTCCTTGAAGGGCTGCGTCTTAAAGAAGCGCAGCTTGTCTCCAAAGATTGGCCGCTGACCCTCCACCAGCAAGATCATCTTGTTCTCGGGCATCTGGCGCACTTCCTGCGGCATCATCAGGTCCCGATCGCGAATTTGCTCGACCTTTGTTCGTCGCGGGAGGCCCATAAGCTCGATAGTGCGCGATTCAGACTGATATCGGATGGTTCTCTTGCCAAGCGCCCGGGAAGCATACTCTGCCGTGGCCTGGTCATTGGCACCAAGGATGAGCTGATAGCCGCAGTTGCCAAGGAGCGAATGTCGGGACGTCTCACCATAGATCTCATCCAGGTTCTTCAGGTCCTGGATGATGAAGGCGAGCTTGATCTTATAGCCGGCCACATAGGGCAGCTTCGTCATGATCTCGTCCATGCGCTTCAGCTGGCGAAACTCATCCAGCAGGAAATAGACCGGCACGGAGTTGGGATCATGCTCAAGGGTGAGTATGTCCATCACCTGTTGAACGAATAGCGTCAGCAGCGGTCTAAGAAGCGTGATGTCGGTAATGTTCGGGGCAAGGTAAATCGTGATGGGGCGACGCTTCATCGATCGAAGGTCCATGTCGGTCATGTTCGTTGCGGCCACAACGCGTTCGTTCTTGAACGGCCTCATCGCCTTCTGGATATCAAGCAGTGCCGAGGCCGCGGCCCGATCCGAGAGAGACAGGTATGAGTTGAAGCTCTCCATCGTGAACTTCGACAGGTACGGCTCCTTCTCCTTGATGTACTTCATCAAGGCCTGCAGATCGGTCCCGCTGTTGAAGAAGGAGTTGATCTCGCCGAGGTTCCTGCGCCCTTTGTAGAAGGGGCTTTCGAGCACATAGCTGATGGCGCCGGCGAGAACCTGCTGAGCCGTGGCCTGCCAAACGGAATTCTCGGATTCGGTGTTTTCCGGTACAAGTATGCTGGCGATATTTTGAATGTCAGTCGTGCGATTACCTCGCTCCGGACGAACGAAATCCAAGGGATTATAGCTGTTGGTCGTCTCAGAACCCGGCGCGAACAAGAAGACCTGGCTGCCGTTGCGCTTCCGATAGCCGGCGGTTGCCTTGTAGATCTCGCCCTTCAGATCCGTGACGATCATAGAGCCTTCGTGCATGAGAGCGTTGGGGATGACGTAGCCCGCGCCCTTACCGGATCGCGTCGGGCCAATAATGAGGTGGTGGCGATCGTCATACGCGCGGAGGACGTTGCTCCCGATGCGGCCGAATATGTGACCTTTCTTGCTAAACCACTTCCCGCGCCGAAGGGTTGCAAGATCCTGAAAGGCCGCATCCCCCAATGGATTGCTGGTACGTTTGAGCCCAAGGTAAGCAATCAGGCCTGATACGAGCAGCGCGGGCACTACGGAGCCGAGCGCGACCTTTTGAAGGGAAAGGGAGGAGCTATAGGCCCAGAACTGCTGAATTGGCGCGAATGGGTTTGAGGTGATTGTCGCCTCGAGGATCCTTCCGTCACCGTAGAAGAGCTGAAGCCCCGCCCCGTACGCCAGCATCCAGACTGCAAATGCGATCAACAGGCAGAAGAACAGATAGAAGGCCTGTAGCCCCTTACTCATGATGCATCCCGTGCGAAGTAGATTTCGGAAACCCCGCGCTTGCCGCCTTCGCGCCTGAGCTGGATCACGATCGGAATGACCATTTGGATGTAGGACATCAGATCCTGCTTGGAGTAGCCGG
This sequence comes from Rhizobium sp. 21-4511-3d, assembly GCF_053522545.1. Lineage (NCBI taxonomy): Bacteria > Pseudomonadati > Pseudomonadota > Alphaproteobacteria > Hyphomicrobiales > Rhizobiaceae > Rhizobium > Rhizobium sp. 21-4511-3d. The sequence goes on from NZ_JBNWCF010000014.1 coordinate 12,860, forward strand.
CGGACATGCCGGACTGCTGCATCATCATGGCAAGCTGTTCATAGGCGCCGAGCGGCGTATCGGCGTGTACTGTCGACATGCTGCCCGGATGCCCTGTGTTGATGGCGCGAAGGAATGAAAAGGCCTCAGCTCCACGAATCTCGCCAACAAAGAGGCGATCCGGCCGCATTCGAAGCGCCGATTCAAGCAGGTTTTGAATCGTCACGTTTGCGGTGCCTTGCCCACCCTTGGAGGCGATCAGGTGGACCGCGTTCTTCTGTGGTGGGAATAGCTCACGAGTGTCTTCAAGCGTCAGGATCCGCTCATTCAGGTCTACAGAGTTCAGGCAAGCGTTCAGAAACGTGGTTTTTCCCGACGACGTGCCGCCACTGATCAGGATCGAAACCCGCTTCGTGATGGCCGTATGGATGAAGTCGTAGATCTTCTCTGCGCGTAGATAGGCGATCAGCTCCCGATCCACGTCGCTTAGGCCCCCGACAGCAACCGAGACTTTGTCGAGAGAGCCGTTGTCACGGTAGTCCTGCAGAGAGAAATTCTGCACAACCTGCTTACGGATTGTGATCGACCCACCGTCGGGTGCCGCGGGCGGCAAGACGACCTGGATACGTTCGCCGGATGGCAGAGCTGCGCTAAGGATCGGATTAGCGGCGTTGAGGAACTGCTTCGTCGCTGCGGCAACCCGCTCGCCAATGTTCTCGATCTCGCGTGCAGTCAGAGCATCGATTTCATGATGCTCCATGTGATCAGCACCGAAGCGCTCAACATAGACTTGGCCTGGCCGGTTCACTGCAATCTCAACCACCTGCGGGTCATCGAGAAATTGCCTGATGGGCTCCAGGGACCGGTTCAGGAAATAGTGGGGATCATGAGCCGTCGTGTTACCTACCATAACGTTCACGTTTGATCTCCTTCATCGCTTCCGTGACAGGATCGTCGTCCATGGCGCTGAAATCGAGGTCCTGGCGAACATAGACAAAGATCCGCTCGCCTTGCGGTACGCTGATCGTTGGCGGGATCCTCAGGTTTTCGGCAAGTACCGTGTTCGCCATGTCGCTGAAGGTCTGCGCGATCGTTTCTCGCGCCAATTCAGCACCTCGCTCAGTGTCGTCGTTTCCGGAGCTGGAGTCGCTACCGTATCCGGTTAGATAGCTTGCACCGCCTCCGACGATCGACAGTAAGATTGATGCGCCAAAGCGCTCACGGAACTTGTTGTCGACATGACCCGTCAGGCCCGATCGCCCGAGGCTGTCCGTGCCGATGGAGTTCAAGCGCACCGACACGCCGTCATCCCGGATCAGCCTCGTCCACACGACAAAGACCCGCTTCTGCCCCCGCGTAACTTCGGACTGATATTCCCCGATCAGGCGTGTTCCTGTTGGGATCAGGACACGCCGCCCATCGAAGGAGTAGACATCCTTGGATGTGATGGCCCGGACCTGGCCCGGAAGGTCGCTGACGATCGCCGTTTCCAAGATGCCGGGGATCAGCGTGCCCTCTGGGATCATGGCGTCGATGCGCTCAATCTGCCGGGCCTTGGCGGAACGGTCACCGATCGCACTCGCTGAGGACAGGTACTGGCTGTTGCGATCCTCGCCAGCGACGGTCAAAGGCGTGCCGCTGTTCGAGCCATCGAGCGAACCATTCGCGGATCCTCCCAGGTTCTGGTCAAGCGTGATTAGCTTTGACCGAAATCGCTCTGGAAATGCCTCTTCGGCGGGCGGGGGGGCGCTCGCCGGTTGAGCTACTTCGGGCGGGGGAGGCACGTTGAATTCAGTGACGTCCACCGGCGGAGCTGGCGGCGGAGGAGGCGGAGGTGGAAGTTCCAAGACAGGCTGTTCGGGTGGTGGGGGAGCGGGTTCTCCATCGCGCACGAAACCGGGCGGCCGGAAGGTCGTGGTACGGAACTCCTCCTCACTTTGCGGGCTTTCAGGCGGGCTTTCTCCGGACGTGGCAAGCACCAGGTACGCGGCGAAGACGCCAGCCAGCAAAAGGGTGGCCATGCCGACCGTTTGATTGCGCTTCACGTTTCGATTGCTGATTTCGGCCTCGTCGGCCGCCGCCATTGCGTCGAGTTCAGGGCTGCGCTTCATTAGTTGCCGCTCCTCCTGCGTTTGCTGGCATCAGGATCCGGTTTCGGAGCCATGATGTCAGGATCAGGTGCCGCAAAGTCCGGCTTGCGGAGGTTGAAAATGCACGTCCACTGGTTTCCGTCTCGGAGCGTGTATTGCGTGGCTACGCCGTCAACGACAATGTATTCGCCTTCTTTGCGGAAGTTCCGCAGGGTCTCGGACAAGTCGGATTGAACGGCAAAAATGGCCGGCACGGTCCCTCGGCCGAACTTGAAAAAGGTCTTCTTTCCGTCATCGAACACCATTGTCGGCTTCAGCGCCGCGTCGCCCGAGAAAGAGTAGTCAATATTGACGTTCGCTTTGTCGATGCTCGAAATATTCGGGTTGGCTGCTCGAAACTCAGCCTCCTTCCGCAGAGACTCGTTCAGGTTCTTCTCCGGATAAACGAAGCGAATGCCGAAGACCTTTTTCCCTGCTTCCGGTGCATAGTCGTTGAGCTCAAGGAAGTAGATCCTCTTTGAGGTCACCACGTTCATGTTCGTGGAAACGTCCTTGGCTATCGGCTTGACGAAAAGGATGTTGCCCTTTTCCGACGGGGCAACCTGCCAACTGTCGGTGTCGCCAAGCGAGATCGTCTCAAACTTCTCATCTTCGTCGAAGATGATCATCGTTGAGATGCCGTAGGTCGCAGATACCTTCACGACGTTGTTCGGCTGATAGACGACGCTGGTCACACGCGCATCCAGACTGCCAGGGCGGGGCTGTTGCGCCGCATAGGCGTGAGTCATCGTGAGAGCGGCGATCGACGCCGCCAGAGGCAAGCCATATTTCACTGCTGGCCTCCCGAGGTCACCGTTTCCTGATCACGGCGGTAGTCATACACCTGGAAGCCCAACGGATTTTCGAAGCGCCATTCGTTGCGCTCCGGCGTATCCGTGTAGCGATAGCGAACGATAGAGATGAAGTGGCGCGTGATGACGTCTGAATCAGAGCGCTCATGCGTCGAGAACCGGACGAGCGCCGTTGTCGTGTTGGGGAAGGTGACAGACTTTATGTCGACGGTGATCGACTTATTTTTGCCGAGCCGGCGAGCTGGATTGTCAGGGTTCGCCGCACTCCATTGGGCCTGGAGATCGCGCGCTGCGTCGCCGGTGGAGAGCAAAGCTGCAATTCCAAAGTTCTGCTCGATGGCAAAAGGATCATAGCCCTCGCGGGATCGAATGTAACGGACGACATTCGCCTGAGTGACCGCCTGCTGATCGGTGATGTTCGATGTTCGGGTCAACCCTGTCTTGACCTCAATATAGCCGGTGTTCTTGTCGACCTCGACAATGTACGGCTCGAAGCTCTTGAGGGGCACGAGCATCACCAATGCGGAGAGCGACAGGATCGTGATGCCGCCGAAGATCAGCGTAATCAGCCAAGCAAACGCCTTGGACCGTTTGGCCTTCTTGACGATCTCTTGTTCCCAACGGTCCCCATCCTGAAAATAGCTCCGGAGAGCATCGTTATTCTCTGCCATGTGTCCTAGCCCTTAATTCCCGCCACCAGTCGCCTAGTTGGGCAGACTGTTGTTGGTAATTCTGTTTTGCATCGCTTCTGCTGCACCGGCGTTTTGGATGTTTTCCCTCATGCCGGCATGGGTTCTGGCGCGTGCGGCCATTCCTAATTCTCCAGCCCTTCCGGCTACAGCACGTGTCGCGGTCAAAGCTCGTGCCGGCAGTGCAACCCCGGTCGCGTAGCCAACCGATCGAGCGATCTGACCAACGCCCGTTGCCACGCCCCCGGTAATTCCCTGGGCGAGCGTTTGAATGTTGAAGAGGACAAAAGCGCCAGCCGCGCAGATCAGGACGAAAGCCGAGATATCGTCTAGCTGGATCTCGTTCGCGGATGCTGCCGCTGCGACCTTCTGCAGTTCAGCGTCCATGGTCGTGATGAGAAAGGCGGCGACGACGTAAACGAAGAGCGGAATGATCGCGTACGTCAAAACCTGCTGGAACCAAGCCATTCCGTACTGGCGTGTGGAATCAAACAATAGGCAGGCGATAAAGATCGGTGCAGTGCCAAGCAGCACCCACATCATCACCTTCGCAAGCACGAGGATGGCAAGCGCAACGGCAATGAACAGCCCAACCGCCAGCATGATCAGGAACCCTACAAGGCCCGGGAGAATGGCGAAGTAGCCTGACTGCTCCGCGAATGCTGCTGCTGCCTCATTCGCCGTCTCCCAAATCATGGAGAGGCCGTCTGTCGGCTCAGTTATCCCGGTACTGCTAGCCGTCAGGAGCGCCCGCCCCACGTCTTCCGGCGTGTTGTTCAGCCAGTCGTAAAAGAAGAGTTGGAAGTTGCCCCACTGATCAATGAAGGCGACGATAAGCATCATCCGCACGACCCGGCCGACGATCTCGCCGACGCTCACTCGCGCGGTCCCCATGACGAGTTGAAGTCCGTAATAGGCGACGTAGGCAATAAGCATGATCGTCAGCAAGGGCATGATCTCGTCGCCAACGACCTCATAAGCCCGCTCCGAGAAATTCCGCCCTGCATCTTCAAGAGCCTCAAGCAGGCCGCCTAGAAAGTTCATGGGGTCACTGCTCTCCGCTTGCAGCGAAAGCGTCGATCGCCGCCAGCGCTGCTGATGGGTTGCCATTCACGCTGGTCATTGGGCCACACTCCTGTCGCGGATCCTCGGCGTAGGATGTGAGGTTTGCCGGCCTCTTGCATGGTGCAGTCTTCTCCTTCGGAGCACCGGCGCAGCCGGTTACGCTGGCAGCAACCAGAACGGAGAGGAGCACAAAGCCTTTCACTCGAAATGTCTTATTCACCGTAGGTCAGCGCCTTCTTGGTATTGGAGATGTCGACAAGGCGGCGCTGATTTTGAGCCTGCAAGGAGCCGACGGTCCCATTCATCACGCCAATCATTTCGTTGATCGTCAGGCCGGTTTGAACCTGCAGCTGCGTGTTCTGATCGATGGACCCTTTGATGTCTTGGGCCTGGCCGATCTGCTGACCTGCCTGCTGGAATGCCTGTGTTCGCGACTGAACGGCCTGTTGCGAGCCGTTTACTAGGGCAGCAACTCCAAGGACGGTCTTCATCATCTCTTCGTAGGACTTGTCGCCGGAGAACGTGCTGTCCGCCTTGCCAGACAAGTTCTTTACCAGCTGAAGACCGTTGATGAAGGTGGTGGCAATCTGGCCGATATCACCGCCCATGCTGCCGAAGTTCGGGACTCCGCCCTGCATGAGGCTGTCGAGTGACGGCATCTGAGAAACGCTGAACCCCTGACCAACGGCGAGGTTTTGCATGGGATTGGAAACGCTCCCGCGATCCCCCGTGACGGCTTTAAGCGTCTCTTCTACCGTCTTCAGAACCTCCTTGTTCGTATCCAGGATCTGATCAGTCGTCTGAGAGGTTTCCGTTGCAATCTTCAGGTTGGCGCTATCGATCACGGGAACCTGTGCATGCGCGGTAGACGCCATCGCTAGCGAAAACGCAGTCAGAAATGCTCTTTTCATGGCCGTTCTCCTTGTCATTCGGCGCTCAACATCAACTTCATGTCAGCCTCTGGTTCGAGTTTTCGAACGCAGGCCTGTTCCTCCGGATTCCACTCAAGCTGCAGTTCCTTGTCGCAGAGGTCAGCTACCTCGCGATCGTCTTCCTTCTCGTCTCGCTTGTAGTCGCTGGACCGCGAAGACCCCGAGAGCCCGCCTAGATCGAGTGCATTTTGAGAATTCATAAGCTCCGCCATCGTTGTTCCGAGGCGGATGACCTGGTTCATCATCTCGAGGTTCGCATTGCGTGCTCCGGAATTATGGTCCCAGCTGTCTTGGACCGTGCCGCTTTCCATCTGGCCGAGTTGCTGAAGCCATGACGCGACGTTCCCGCTGTTTTCGGAAATCGACTGGCTGGTTGCCATTGAGTTGATCGTTGCGTCGCGCGCACCTGAAAAGCCCGACGTGCCTCCGCCGAAGTTTTCGGGGATGTTCGACACATCGGAGCCTCCGAACTGAGGCATCCACTTGCCTTTGATCGCGGCTACATACCCCTGCGTTTCCTTGAACGGAGGGATGCCGCCATACTTTCGAACGTTGCCTGGCCCCGCGTTGTATGCCGCTAGGGCGAGGTTGGTATTGCCGTTGAAGGTACGGAGCTGCTGCTTCAGGTAGCGTGCGCCGCCGCGGAGGTTATCCTCGATATCGTGAGGGTTCACGCCAAGATCCTTGGCTGTGCCCGGCATCAGCTGCGACAAGCCCATGGCGCCGACAGGCGACTTTGCGCAGGGATTGAACCGGCTCTCCTGGTAGACGAGAGACATGAAGAGGGTTTCGTCTACCCCTTCCTCACGCGCCACTCGCTTCACGAGCCCGACAATCTCCGGATTGGCTTGTGCTGCCGAGGGGGCGTCACCTCCGCGCCCCGGCCGGTACATCGAGCAGGTGACGCTCTTGCTCACGGAGTGCCGGCGACTGTCTGTTTCTTCGATCTGCTTCGTCGTTTCATTGCGCACTGCATCGGTTGAAGTGAGGGCGCCATCCGTAACAGGAACCTGCGAGGAGGCGGGGGGCGCTGTTCCCCAAGCCAAGGCTGCAACCAGCAGCAGCGGAGTCCGACTGTTCCTCATTCGGCCTTCTCCCATCCGCAGAATTTCGCCAACCAGTTTTCGGGTTCGTCTCCGTACTGCTCGCGAAGTGCTGCGCACTCCTCGATCGTCTCCTTGCGTCCTGAAAGCACCTTCACGAGATCCGGCATTGTCGACAGATCGAGACGCGCAATGACAGAGTCGTTGCCATGCTTAATCAGGAAGGTTCTCTTTTCAGGAGGCGTGTTCTTGATGAACTTGAACTCCTTCACCGTCAGGCCGAAGCGCTTGATGTAGCTCTCTTCGTCAGCCCGTGGGTTCGGGAAGTGGATGTTGGTCGCCGATTGCTCAATGAGCGTGTGCGACGCTTTGGATTTGGTAATGTCAGCGGCCGACTGCGTACCAAAGCCCACGATGCCGTTGAGCTTTCGGATCGTCTTCATCTTGTCGACGATGAAGGCGCTGAAAGTGTCATCCATCAGCAGCTGCCAGCCTTCATCCATGAAGAACATGACGGGGTTACCGTCCAGCAGCTCGTCCAGCCGATGGTAAAGATACATCAGCGCAGGGGTTCTTAGCTCCTCGTTTCCGAGGATGTTGGTCATATCAAAGCCAAAAACGCTGTGACCCGAGAAGGACAGGACGTCATGGGGCGCGTTAAACAGCCAGGCTTTTTCGCCTTCGATCCAAGGCCGAAGCCGCGAGTATAGATCGTTGGCATCGGCCTTGGACCTTCCCATCAAGAGGCCGGCAAGATTCGGGAGGTTCCGCTGAGCTGCCGGCTCCTGCATGATCCGGACGATTGCCTTTTCCAGCGTGTCCTCGTCCTCTTGCGTGAAGTCGGTGCGACGATCGCCGCGCAGCATGGCCTTGAGCAGACGGACCAGAAATTCTCGGTTCTCGCCGGTGTTTTCCAGTTGCAGCGGGTTAAAGCCCGTGGGCGTTCCCGGAGACAGAACCTCGTAGGCACCGCCGATCGCCCTGACGAAGATCTCAGCCCCCCGGTCCTTGTCGAAGAACACGGCGCGAGGCGTGGGTGAAACCCGCATCGCTTGAGCCAGCAGGAAGGTCAAACCTACGGTCTTGCCGGATCCTGTCGGACCAGTCACCGTGAAGTGCCCGATATCGCGACGGTGGAAGTTGAACCAGTAGGGGGTTTGTGAGGTCGTTTCCAGAATGGTGATCGGCAGGCCCCAATGGGTGCGATCCGCTTGTCCAGTCGCGAAATTATGCATCGAGGAAAGGCCGGAGAAGTTGGCGCTCGACAGCATAGCGATACGGGAGATGTAGGAGCGGTTTCCCGGCAGCTGCGCCCAGAACGCCGCTTCAAGATTGAGATCTTCCCGGAGCCAGTTGATGTTCATGTCGGTGAGGCAAGCGCCAAGTTCCGACACGCAACGGCTTAATCCGTCGAGGTCCCGCGAAATGCACAGAAGCGAAAAATGATGGAAGCCGAATACAGCCTCCTGATTGAGGAGGCTGTTCAAAGCATAGTCGATGTCGGATTCGACCGAGCTACCTGCTTCGTCGGAGGCCTTGATTTGGCGTTGAAGGCGACTGATCCGCTCTTGTGCGATCGGCTTGTCTGCAAGGGTGAAGGACTGCGTCAGGATGAACTCGTGGTTCACCTGCAGCAACCCATCCAGCATGCCGGGACCAGTGAATGGAGGATATTCTTTGATCGAGAGTAGAGCGGCATAGCGGCTATCTTCTTCCACCGCCGCTCGTGCCTGCATCGTCCGCTTTGAAAAGTGAAGCCGTGAAGTGCCGACGTAATTGCGAATTCCCATGCGCGGAAGCCGCATCTTTCGCGGCACACCGCAGGTCAGGATCGTGTTGAAGAACTCGCAGGGCTCCGAATACGGATCGCCCTTAGCCTCTTCTCCATCGATGTCCTTTTTCGCGGTATCGTCCGATTTCTTGCGATACGTAATGCCAAGCGGCTTTGCGCCGTACTTGTGCAACTCTTTCACGATGTTCCCAACCAGCTCTTCGAGGTCGGTCACGTCTTCACGGGTCGCTTGGGACCTGGCCTCCTTGTTCGAGCGTTCAAAGATCCGCTTCAGCAAGTCGCCGAGGCCAAGCGCCCCTTTCATGCCCGAACGCACGATCGTCAGGTAGATTTCGTTCGTGAACATCCGCTTCTTGCGAAGTTGGTCCATATAGCGGTCGTTCAGGATCTCGCAGAAGGAGGAATCGAACGAACCGCCAATTTCGGTCTCGACCTCACGACGGATTACAGTCGACCAAAGAGAATAGCGGCTCGAACCTAGAGCTCGGATCATGGTGTTCTGCACAACAGAACGCATGTTTAATTCGGCCTGGTCCTCCGTCTGGAAGAACAGTCCATCAAGCTTGATGACGCTGATCAGGGTTCCATTCTCGAGCCCGATGACCGTGTCAGACACATGCCGCATATAGGGGATGTGAACGGACATAGGCCGCTCGTTGCCGGCGACCTTCCCAAACCCAAGCTCTTCCTTGACGACTTTCAGCATCTACTATGGTCCGTATGAGTTGGTGCCCCAAAAGCGTTTGTTGGGGGTCCTTGGCGTCTTGCGGGACGTGACCTGCAGGACGTCGAGAATCTTGCTGTCCCAGGCACAAAGCGAGAAAAGGACAAGATAGGCGGCTGGCGCGATCAGCAGTGCCGCCAGATGGTTCGTCACCAGCCACCCAATGATTGTCACGCCGATGATCAGGACGACCGCCATGTAGGGCACGCCCCATAGCGTCGGAGAACGAGTCAAGCCGATCACCAAGGGCGTCAAAGCTGGCTTCTCGTCCTGAAAATCGCTCATCAGCCGCCGCCTACCGACGAAATCATCTGGTCAACGATGGCAGGGGCGCCGAACACGAGACCGATGCCAATGACGACGGCTCCGGCCGTGAACCACGAAAGCCTGCCGGCAAAGGCAAGGAAGCCGAGGCCAATCACTGCGATGATTGCCATCAGACGTCCGAAGGGGCCGGTGATGAAGTCAACGATCATCTGCACGGCTGTCTGAAGGGGGGCGAATGCACCGCCGCCGCCACCGCTAGCCTGTGCAAGCGCTTGATCAGCGCCTGCAACCTGCAGGGCTGCCACCAAGCCAATGACAGCTACTGCCTTCCATGCCCCGGAATGCCGGGAAACGACGTTCTTCATAGGTCTCTCCTTAAAAATGCATCACGCCGCCGACGAACTTGCCGGTCTTCTCCACAGCGATGACTCCGGCATCGCTGGTGTTCTTTGCCGCCATGTCTCGGACGATCCCGCTCGCCTTCCGTTTGCCGGTTGGCATCGGTAGGCCAAGCTGGAAATTCACGACCTTTGCGACATAGCCGACGGTTTCTTGGAATGGCGGAACGCCGCCATATTCGTAGATGCGACCCTCCCCGCTGTTGTAAGCGGCTGCGACCAGAAGCGGGTTCTGAAACTCGTCGAGCAGGAAGCGCAGGTACTTGATCCCGCCCTCGATGTTTTGAGCGGGATCGCAACTGTCCTGAACACCGAAGCGAGCCGCCGTTTCGGGGATAAGCTGCATCGGTCCGCGTGCGCCTTTCGGTGAATTGCGGATCTCGTCGAAGCGGCTTTCGGCCCAGGCAATCGCAACCGCGAAGCCCTCATCGACGCTGTATCGGCGCGCAATGGATGCAACCAGAGCTTTAATTTCATCAGGTGATAGGGGCGACGGCCCGCACTCTTCAACGGGAGTTCCTGTCCCTAGATTTTCGGGGGCATTACTAGATGGAGTATCTAGAGTGGGAGTTTGGGCAGGCTCAATGCGGCCCGTGGCGCGCTCCGAGACATCAAAATACGCGCTAACAGACGCATCAATCTGATGCCTTTTGGCACTCGCGTCGTTTGACGCCGTTGCGCCCAATACTTCAGCTCCACCCTTCGTGACAACACCGTTTGCACCAAGGACAAATTCCTTCTCTGATGTCTCGACACCGCTCCAGCGATCTTCGAAGTTCGTGACAAGAGATTCCTCTTTGATTGTCACAGAACCTTTGTAATCGCTGGAAATACGTCCTGTTGTGGCTAGGTCTTGTGACGCAGCAGTATTGGCCGCGAGCAGCACGGATAATGCTGCGCTAGTCAGGGTTCGCGGGCCTAGATACCCTGCATAGACAGTGTTTTTATCCATCGCACCCGCCCGTCAAACGGTGTTGTGATCGCCACGAAAACCGACTAAAGTTAATGCACATATGATACCGATTTGATGCACACTTACAAGTTTTCTGATCGGTGTTAAACCCTATTTTGCAGGGTCAACAATCGGACTCAGGATGGTTAGGGCTAGATTATGAAACAGGCCATCATTCCCGCGCTTCTAAGTTGCGCATTTGCAACACAAGCGCTTGCCGCTCCTGCGGTGAACAAGGACTACATCAGGTCGCTGGCGGCGCCGGGCAAGACGGTTCTTGTCGTCGAGTATTACGACGGGACCGGCAAAGTCGCTGATCGCAAAGGTTACGCCACTGCCAATGGCTTCAAGGCTATTTCGGCGACTGAGTTTCGCGTCGATGAATCGACAACGTTGCATCTGTATGGCGTTCAGCCCTGCAACGGCGATCTGGTCAATCGCGCGGAGGACTATTCCGGGACTTGCGAGGAGTTTGGTACGCAGCAGCTGCAAACGATGCTGCAAAGCCCCAAGGTTCTGTTCTGTAGGGCCTTCATCAGCGAGCAGACTGCCCCCGTTCAGGATGTCACTTGCCACGGCTACTATAACTATCCTGGAGCAATGGACACGGTTGATAATCTTGAGGAGCAGCTTCTGTCGTTGGGAGCGGTTCGCCTGACTAAGAAAGCCGATGGTTCATTCGAACGTCCTGATCTCACGGAAGCTCAGGAAATCGGCCAGAAGGGTTCCTACGGCATGTGGGCAGATCCTCGGGTGAAGGCGCAATGAAGCTTGCTGCTGCACTCGTCGCGACTCTACTGCCCTTTGCAGCCAATGCCGCACCTGAAGGGTACTTTGATCTTGCTCCCGGCATTACCTTGGAAACGGGGGACACCTGGATCTCGAACGGAGAACGGTTTCGTCTCTATGGCATCCAGTCCTGCTTGCGCGGCACTGCCTACACGGATGGTCAGGGCAATAAGAAGGATTGCGGCGAGGTATCGCTTGCGATGTTGGCTGCCTACATCAAGGACACCAAACCGATCTGTGCCCCCGTGGCGAAGCTTAACGGCATCTCATATGTCGTTTGTTACGCCACGGTTGGCAGTCAAAGGCTCGACCTTGCGCAGATCATGGTGACAAGCGGCTATGCATTCGCTGCCTTGAAGACCGATGGTCTCCCTTATCATGCCCCCTACGCCATAGCCGAGCAGCTTGCTCAGCAAAAGAAGGCCGGCCTTTGGCAATTCTCCGACGTTCAGCATCCTTCCATCCTGCTTAGTCGTGAGGCGAACCAGCGATCGAGGAGCGCCCAGCCATGAGAAACCGCCTTATCCTTTTTATCGCCGCAAGCTCTTTGGCCTTGCCGGCGTTCGCCGCCGATCCGATCTATCAGAACTGGCACGCCCTACGCGGTCAGGCTGCGCCTCCAGTTGTTGCTGCTGTTCGGTTGCCGACGTTCAAAGGCCCGGTAACCGTTCTTGACGGCCGCACGCTATGGTTCGGCACGCTTGGCAATGGCTATAAAGTACGGTTGGCTGGCATCGACACCTGTGAGCTTCCTCAATGGGCCTTGAACCCAAAGTGGACCAACCGGGAGAAGCAACAGGCTCCTGCCCCCGTTCCATGCGGTCCCTTCGCCAAGGCCTGGCTGAAAAGGACTGTCGGAAACAGACCTACGACTTGCGTCAGTCTGGCCTACGCGAACGATGGGATACCCGTCGCACAATGCACGACTAACGGTGTGGATCTCGCCGCCGAAATGCTGCGGGTCGGTTGGGCTCGTCTCGATTCCCCTTACATCAACGCCCAATATTACGCCTATCAGACCAACGCGATGGCCGCGCGGTATGGGATGTGGGGAACCTACGTGTTGGACATGAACGAATGGCGCCGCAAAGCCGTCGACAAGACGCTAGATCGGCATCCGATCGCGGACTTCAATCTATTGGCCGAAAGGAAAAGCGAGATCTCTCCTACTTTTGCTGATGCGCGAAACAAGCCGAAGAGGACAGACCGATAGCTACCAGACCTCGCACATATTGCGACCTCTCTCGCAACGGATCCCCTGGCTGGCTTGCTGCTTGCCATCTCCCTCTCGATCGCCCTCATAATCCCGGCGCAGAGACTGTGGTGGATCCACGCGCTACTAGCGACCTTCCTTCTCTTCCTGTCGCTGGCTTTCCACGACAAGCGTCACTTGTCCTCCGACAGCTACCTGGTCGGGCTCTTCGCCTTCGCTGCGGATTCTCAGGATATTCCCAACCAGCCACTGCTCTAACGCATCGGCATTTCCTGGTTTGCGTGCTTCGCATTGATCTCGGCCGTCATCTACGCTGCAGGCGAACGCATCCAACACAGGACTCCGCTCGAAAGACCTTTTTCCGAGCCGGCAATTTCAGCAGCATTGATCAAGAGGGACGCCTGATATGAAACCAGTGTTTTTTGCCGTAGCCGGTCTCGCGGCGCTTGCCATCTCTCCAGCATCTGCCAAGGCCGAGGATGCCTCATGGGGTTGCCAGATTCTATTGTGCGCAGCCTCACAAAGCCCCTCCTGGCATGGCGTCCCCTACTGCGTTCCCCCGATGAAAAGGCTCATATCAGCTATGGCGAAGCCCGGCTTCTCCTGGCCGATCTGCCATGAAGCAAAAGCCGGAAAGCCGGGCTACGAACCTTACGAGGAATGCCCTGCCGGCATGACCGCCGTTTCCTCCCGCACCGATGGAGATCGGTCGTTCTTGGGCCGAGACGACAAGGATCAGTGCACGAAAACCGTCAACCAGTGCAGCAACCGTGCCGCGTTCCGTACCCAATTTGGTGACAGCCAAGAAAACGAGCGCAAAGGTGTCACGATCCGGCAGATCAACCAGAACAACGACAATGATGTTTTCAACCGAGACAATGGCTGCATGGTGCAGATCACTCAGCCCCGCTCTCGCCGCGCGGATCCTTATTATTTCGACATTCCGAACGATAAGGGCGTCAAGCAGCGTGCTTGGTTCAACCTGAATGACTGAGTGGGTGACATGAACACCAACATTCTCATTGTGGCAGCAGCCGGTATCGGCATTCTCGCCGGTGCAGGAGGTACTTATCTCATCATTCCGGAGCCAGAGCCGGTTGTTCGGGCTCCTACTGACGCGGAGATCGCGGCCCTCATCGCAGCCAATCCCTCGTTGATTCCCGAACCTCCGGCTCCTGTGCTTGAGACACCGACAGAGGAGGAAGCCCTTGCCGCATACCGCAAGGCTTATGCCCGGAACCCTCTGAGGACCGGCCGCGGTGAAGCCGATGTAACCCTTGCCTTGGGAGAGTGTGACGAGAACGCCAGCGGTCCAGGCGTATCATGCGTTGCGGCCATCAAGAGGAATGCAAACGCAGCTCCTCTCGATCGCGTCATTGGATTTGCCAAGTCTGCATCCGGCGAATGGGTTGCCACCAACTACTGATTTCAGGGCCAGATGCCTGTTTATCATCAATGCCCGGACAGTGAGATGGGGCCTGAAAGAAGAAGCTCCATTTCCTCAAGGCTTAGGCTCCCCTTGGAGGCAATCAGATACCCTGCTACGTAAAGCAGCTTCTGATCTCTCTCATCCGGATCTGACGGCGCGTGCCTGATGATTTCCATACGTGCCTCCGCCTCCTGATCCATGTCAGCGCCGCCCATGCCGCTGAGGACTGCCAGGTAAGCCGCCCGGTGACGTTCGACCTTCACGGACAATGGCTCGTCTGGCTGCAGCTCAAGCTTTTCTGTCATCTTTCCCACTCCACAAGCGCAAGCGATCACTCCTTGACCTCCCGAAATCGAAGGGAGGGCAGGAGCCCCGCTCCTGCTCCCGAGCTCGTGCGGAACAGCTGGAGAGAGGGGGACAAGCGCTAAACCGGAGGGGGATCACCCACCCGGAGGGCCGAGACGGATTTCATGGAAATGCGGCCGGTGCTGCAGGCCGCAGGCCGAAGCATGGGGAGACCGGTTTAGTGCTTGTGGGGGAGAGAGGGCAGAGCGCCTTTCTCCCCTCTCAGTGGGTCGAATAAAGTCGCCTTTCGGCCGATACCGGACATCAGAGGAGCCTTGTTGCCCGGCCGCTTCTCCTTGTAGCGCTATTGTAATAGCTCGATGCTTGTTGAACGGAGCGATGTCTTGACTGCTCCATGGCTTCGGGTAGGGGGATACCGCGATTGGCGGCCTCCGTCAGATAACCCGATCGCAAACCGTGCGCAGAAAACTCCCCAGGCTCGAGCCCGGCCAGCGCCGCCCGCTGCTTGACGATCGCATTGACCGCACTCGGCTCCAGCGCCCGCTTGGAAACATTGCCCCAGCGATCGATCTTCCGAAAGATACTCCCGCCTTCAATACTCGCAGCCGCAAGCCAGGCATTGAGCGCATCTACGGGTCGGCCCGTCAGATATACAACCTCGTCGTCGTCCGAGCCTGACGTCTTGGTGCGACCCAGATGAATGGCGAGAGAGGGGAGGGGAGGAGCGCCCTCGACGGTGATCGGCGGCTCGACTGTCAGTTGCTCTTTCCGCAGACCAGCAATCTCGCTGCGGCGGCGACCACCAGACGCAAACGCCACCATCAGGATGGCCCGGTCACGGACATTGCGCAGGCTGTCGGTGCAGCAGGTGGCGAGCATCTTGGCGAGAACATCGCCGGTCACCGCCTTGGCGCTCTTGCGTTTCCTTGGCCGCGGTGTCGCGCGGACGGCTAGGCGTATCGCCGATTTTAGCGAAGGGGAGGAGAAGACGCCGATCAGCCCACGCCATTTCGTCAGCGTCGACCAGCTGGCAAGCCGCCGGCGCACCGTGTCGGGCGCATGCGGTCCGGAAGATCGAAGGAAGCGTTGCTCGCGCAGGCTTTGCTCGACATCTGCCGGCATGCCGTGTTGAGGATCGATGTCGCGCTGTTCGGGCTGCCAGAGGTGGTGGGCGACGAATTTCAGCAGCAGTGCTTCAGGCGCGGGCCAGGGGAGGGATTCGCCGGTCGCTTCGAGAGACCAGGCCTGGAGATAGGCGAGGTCGGAGGTGAGCGCGCGCAGCGTGTTTACTCCCATGCCCTCATTGACCAGATGGCGCAGCGTTTCGACATCCTGGTCGGTCAGCAGTTCGGCCAGTTCGTCGCGCCGGTCGATCGGCAGGACGCTGGCAATGGTGTCGAGTTCGTCGGCGCGGCGATCGACTGCGGTCTTGGAAATGGACGGTTTGGCCACAGAGAAACTCCGGATCGGCGGCTTTTAACGGCCGAGCGGCCGTGGGATTTACCGGATTCTTTCTGATTTGCGACTCGAGATCAATCACCTCCGATAAGAGGTACTTATCAGAGGCTTTTTCTTGAAAATTTCTCCAACAATCTGGCTCGGCTGTGCAATCTGGCCAGCATCCATCCGCTGTCCGATCAGCTTATGCAGCTCAGGCAATAGTGCAGCGTCTTTGGCCGCATCGTCAGGCCACACGCTGCGATATGGCATGCTCGACCGATCCACTGACAGAACCCCGCACGCCCGACGCTGGCTCACCCCGTGCTGCACGCAGACATGAGCCAAAGCATCCCGCTTCACATCGGGCCTCACCATTAATGGGATGGTGCGCCTCTTCCTCCTGCCGCATCATGAGGCGGTCAAACCAAAGGAGGTTGCCATGCCTAAACGCAATGTGCCGCGTCCCGCGGCGGTCTACGGGATTGATATTGGGAAGAACATCTTCCACGTCGTGGCGTTGGGCAGCGACGGTACGGTCGTCCAACGGCTTCGGTTCCGACGGGACACGTTGCTTCAGTTCTTCCAGCGGGCAGAACCCGCGACTGTGGGGATGGAATCTTGCGCAGGATCTCAATGGATTGCGAGGAAGATCCAGGCGCTCGGGCACAAGGTACGGCTGATCCCAGCCCAGTTTGTGAAGCCTTACGTTAAGTCGAACAAGAGTGATATCATCGACGCGGAGGCCATAGCTGAGGCCGCAACGCGACCAACGATGCGATTTGCTGCGCTCAAAACTGAGGAACAGGCCGAGCTTCAGGCCTTGCACCGGGTGCGTGACCAGATGATCGGCACACGAACGCGCTTGATCAACCAGATGCGGGCGTTCTGCCTCGAGTATGGTGTCGAGCTGCGGCAGGGTGCAGGTCTGTTCAAGCTTGACCTGCCTGAGGCCCTCAACGATCCGACAAACGATCTATCGCCGGCAATGCGCAAACTGCTCGGCGAGCTGTTTGACGATCTGCGTCAGTTGGAAAAGCGGATTGCTGATGTCACACGCGAGATCGAAGCCATCGCTGATCGAGAGGATGTTGCACGACGGCTGATGACAATCCCCGGAATCGGATCTCTCGGCGCAACAGCACTGCTTGCTGCTATTGGAAACGGGAAACAGTTCCAGAAAGCGCGTGATCTAGCCGCTTGGCTCGGTCTTGTACCGCGAGAATACTCGACCGGAGGGAAGCAGAAGCTTCTCGGAATTAGCAAGCGAGGCAACCGATATGTCCGTAAATTGCTGATCCATGGTGCGCGATCTTGCTTTCGACACCTCGACCGAACAAAAGATCGACTGGGAAGCTGGCTGGATGGTCTCCAAGCCCGAATGCACCCGAACAAAGCTGTTGTCGCACTTGCCGCCAAAATGGCTCGGATCGTCTGGGTTGTCCTGACCAAGCCGGGAGCGCTCTACGAACGCAGAGACCCTGCATGCACCTGACGCTCTGGGTTCGATTGCAAGGCTCGCGAATAGTGACGACGAAACAGTGGATCAACATGCCGTAAGCCCTGTGCAAAAAAGCGGGCTTCGTGCCCGGACCATTTATTGGGAACGGCGTGTGCGGATCTCATCATGGCCTGGCTGCAACCGCAGCTCACTCGCGAGAGGCCGGATACATTTATGCAACTGGAATCGTCATTTACGATCTCGCGGACCCTTGCACGGACGAGGCGGACCATACATTTTTTGAAGCGACATCCTTCAGGATCGCATTGTCCAGCATGGCTTCCGCCAAGAGCTTCTTCAGCTTGGCGTTCTCGTCCTCAAGCGCCTTCAGCTTGCGGGCAATATACGGTTCCTTGGGCGGCTAATCTCTTTGATATGAAAGACATCCCGGTATCAATACTGTTCAATACAGGGATGTCGGATGTCTGTGCACCCTTGGCAAACACGCGCGCCATGGAGGCCTGAGCCAGAACGATAACGTCGGATTGCGAAACCAGCGCACGATAGCCCTCGAGCACGAGGGCGTCGTGTCCCTCGCGGTCACCGGCCGTCAGCCTTTCAAAGGCGCCGGGGCAAAGATGATCCTTGACTGCCACCTGGCTGCCTCCTTCGCGGGCCACCTTCTCGATCAGGCGCCTGGTCGGACCAAGCGTGGTCGGCAATGTCGCCAGAACACCGATCCGCCGGCCAAGGCTCACCGCATCCCAGGCCATACCCTCATCGATTCTGAACAACTTGGCGCCGCAAAGCTGGCCTATGGTGTCAACAGCTTCGCCCAGCGTCGAACATGTCACGACAATCGAATCCGCTCCGGCGTCTTCCAGCGAAAAGATCATTTGTGCCAGGCGCTGCCTGGTCTTGTCGGACAGGACGCCGGTTTTTACCGTATTCTGCAGCAAGCTCTCGTCGGCGGCATGGAATCTTTCCCACGCCGGGAGATATTTCTGCTGAAGGGAGTCGAATGTCGTCGTCAACGCAGGCACTGTATGAAGAAAGGCCATCATTGGCATGATTTTGCAGCTCCAGAATGCGTCATGACTTAAGGCCGCTGCGCTCGGCGACATAGTCGACCAGGAAGGGAACATAATCTTCGGGGCCGTTGCCGCCGTCGCTGATGGCGCCTGCGAAGACATTCTTGACGGCGCTCGCAATCAAGGTCTGCATTTGCGCGTCGTTGGCCATGTTTTCCGCGTATCGCAGATCCTTGTAGGCATTTGCGAGCGTGAAGCGGTGTGCTGTCTTGTCGCCGGTCAGCGAGTAGGCGATGAAGGTTTGGTAGAAACCGCAATCCATGCGCCCGCCGCGAATGACGCCGTCGAATTTTTCCGCCGGAATGCCGGACTTGCGCGCTAGAACGAAGGCCTCCGCAAACAGGGCGCCCATGCCAAGCGAGATAAAATTGTTGACTAGCTTCATGCGATGACCGTCACCGACGCCTCCGATGTGGACAATTTTGCCTGCCCAGGTCTCGATGACCGGCTTCACCCGTTCGAAGGTTTCAGGATCTGCGCCGACCATGCAATCCAGCGTCCCGGCCCAGGCTTCCTTCGGTGTGCGACTCAGCGGCGCATCGATGAACTTGATCCCTTGTGCAGCAAGGTCGTGCGCGATTTTGACCGTAATTGTCGGATCGCTGGTCGAGCAGTCGACAATCACCGTTTCGGCCTTCAGGCCGCTTTTCATCCTCTCAACGGCAGCCGCAACTTCACTGGAGCTTGTCAGGCACAAGAAGATAATCGTCGAACGCTCTGCCAGTTCCGGTAGCGACGAGGCTTCAGCCGCGCCGCGGCTCACGAGATCATCGACCGCTTCCCGGCGCCGATGCGCGATAACGGTCAGCGGGTAGCCTTTTTCAACGATATTCTTTGCCATTCCGTGGCCCATCAGACCGACGCCGACAAAGCCCACGGTTTCATTGTTCGCTGACATGTATCCTCCCTTTCGACTGGATCTTTTCAGGCCGCCCTCTCAGGGGAGGCTGAAACGCTTTTTTAGGTCGGCGACCTGCTCTGGTGTCAGGATGCGCTTGGCGTGATGTTGTAGCATGAGGAAAAGCTTGGCTGTCTCTTCAAGTTCCTCGGTGGCGTATTGAGCGTTGGCAAGGCTGGTGCCCGCTACCACCGGACCGTGATTGGCGAGCAGCATCGCGTGATGCCGACCGGCAAGCTTCCTGACCTCTTCGGCAAGGGCAATGTCTCCGGGCGCGAAATATGGCACCAGTGGCAGCTTGCCGACACGCATCACGTAATAGGCCGTAAGCGGCGGCAGTACGTCGTCAGGATCGACATCGGCAATGATGCTGACGGCTGTCGAATGACTGGAATGCAAATGCACGACAGCCTGCGCGTCGCCACGCTGGCTATACATCGAAAAATGCAGAAACGATTCCTTGGTCGGGGCATCGCCGGACACGAAATGTCCCGCCGCATCGAAAAGCGACAGCCGCGCCGGGTCCAGCGCGCCCATTGAGGCGTTGGTTGGTGTCATCAACCATCCACCGTCCGCGAGGCGTACGGAAATGTTGCCGGTCGACCCGGATGTCAGTCCACGCTCGAAAAGCGACAATCCTGTCCGGCAAATTTCCTCGCGTACCCTATTGATGTCGCTCATGTCACTGTTCCGTAGATAGAAGCGCCCAGGACTTCAGGAAAAAATCGGGCGCTCCAAAATTTCCCGATTTGAGCGCGAGCACAAGATCTGGTCCTGTGATCGACCGGGTCCACGGCACGCCCGGATCGATTTCCGGACCGATTTCAAGCATCGTCACGCCAAGCGACTGTATCACCGCGCCAGAGGTTTCGCCGCCGGCTATGATAAACTGGCGAAAGCCGCGTTGCTGCAAAAGCGCTGCCGTCTCGGCCAATGTTTCCTCGATCACGGCACCCGATTCGAAGCGACCCAGTTCGCCGTGAATGGAAGCGAGCTCTTCCGGGTCCGCGCTGGAATAGATCAACGGCGGCAGGCTGCCTTGCTGCGCCAGAGCCCATTGCATCAGGCTTTCGGGCGTCTGGCGCCCGTTTCTTACGTCGCGAATGTCAAGCTTGATAGCCGGCGCGCCGGCAGCCTTCGCAGTGGCGATTTGCTGGCGTGTCGCCTGCGAGCAGGAGCCCGCCAGAACGATTTGCCGTCCGGCAGGCGCCGGCATTGAAGTGGGAGCGGTTCGCGCTGGCAGCTTGCCCGCCTTGCGGAAATTCTCAGGCAGACCCATTGCGATACCCGACCCGCCGCTCAAGAGACGTGTCGAGCCGAGCGCCGCTCCGATGGTGCGCAAATCCTGATCCGTGATCGCATCGACGATAACGGCGGCAAAACCGTCTTTGCGTCGCGCATCGATCGCCGCCTTGATCGCTTCCGGCCCTTTCGAAACCACGATCCAGTCGACGAGGCCGACCGTGCCGTTCATCTGCCGCTTGAGCACGTTGACAAGATTGGCGTCGCGCATCGGGGTCAGGGGATGATCCTTCATCGGACTTTCGGAGAGCAGCTGGTCGCCGACAAACAGCCGGCCCTTGTAAATGGTGCGGCCAGCGGCCGGAAAGGCAGGGCACGCGATCGTCGCCGTCTCTCCCAGGAGATCTTGCAGCACTTCGATGACCTGACCGATGTTTCCCTCATCGATTGAATCGAAAGTGGAGCAATATTTGAACAAAATCTGTTCGGCGCCGGCGTCGAGAAGCATTTGAGCCGACTTCCGCGATGCGCCCGTCGCCTCATCGACCGGACAAGTCCGCGATTTCAACGCAACGACGATCGCGTCCGCTTCCGGCAGCGCTGTCATATCGCTCGGCACGCCGATGCATTGGAAAGTCCTCATGCCTTCGCGCGAAAGCATCAGGCAGAGGTCTGTTGCGCCCGTCACGTCGTCTGCAACTGCACCTAACAGCATAATTGTATCCTTATAAACAAGAGGATGTACAGATCGCGACAAAACGACATGACATTTCGAATTTCGCTTGCATTGGCGGTTCCGGTTGAGTTACCAGTTTCAGTGGCAACGCTGTCATAAGCGCTCTAAAAGGAATTAACAAGCAATAATTGCGGTTACGCCGGGGCGGGGACACATTAACGAGGAGCTGGCATGGACAAAAAAACGATCGACAAGCTTGCGGTAATCGGCTTGGGCTCGATGGGCATGGGTGTCGCGCTCTCCCTGCTTCAAAATGGCTTCACCGTATCGGGCTATGACGTTAACCCATCCGCGACGGCGCAGTTTGTCAGCCACGGCGGCAAGGGCGCGACATCGCCGGCCAAGGCGGCACGCGATGCCGATGCACTCATCACGGTGGTGGTCAATGCCGCACAGACGCAAGCGGTGCTTTTCGGAGATGGCGGTGCTGCGGAAACGCTGCCGAAAGGAAGTGTGATCCTGTCCCTGGCGACAATGCCGCCGCAGGCCGCCAAAGAGATTGCGCTCAAGGTGCAAGATGCCGGTTATCATTTCATCGACGCCCCAATGAGCGGCGGCAGCGTGCGTGCAGCACAGGGCGAACTCACGCTCATGGCCTCGGGTCCATCGGCGGCGTTCGACAGATGCGAGACCGCCCTTAACGCCATTGCCCAGAAGGTCTATCGTCTCGGAGAGGAACCCGGCATCGGCTCTTCTTTCAAGATTGTCAATCAGTTGCTGGCAGGCGTGCACATCGCTGCGGCCTGTGAGGCGGTTGCTTTCGCCAAGGCGCTCGGGCTTGATATCGCCAAGGTCTACGATGTTATTACCGCATCGGCGGGCAATTCGTGGATGTTTGAAAACCGTGTGCCGCACATCATTGCCGGCGACTATACACCCCACAGCTCGGTCAACATCTTCACCAAGGATCTCGGTATCGTCTCGGATCTCGGTCGCAGCCTGAATTTCCCGCTGCCGGTCGCCTCCACGGCGCTTCAGATGTTCATCATGACGGCCGCATCCGGAATGGGTCATGATGATGACTCCTCTGTTGCACGCCTATTGGCCAACATCGCCGGCCTCGAGCTGCCATCTGCCGCAAAGGATTGAACTTATGGCAAGATTGGCTGCAAACCTTTCAATGATGTACAAGGAACATGACTTCCTGCAACGTTTTGCGGCTGCTCGGGCTGCCGGGTTCGGGGCTGTTGAATTCCTGTTTCCGTATGATTATCCGGTCTCGGTGATTGCAGATTCGCTGCAGCAAAACGGGTTGGAGCCGGCGCTTTTCAACCTGCCGCCCGGCAATTGGGACAGCGGTGACCGTGGCCTGGCAGCATTGCACGGCGCCGACGAAACCTTTCGCAAGTCCGTAGCCCTTGCGCTCGAATATGCGGCTGCAACCGGTGTTCGCAAACTGCATATGATGGCCGGAATTGCAGACAGATCAGTTTCAGCGACGCGCGCGAAATACCGCGATGCGCTTGATTACGCCGCCGAAGCTGCAGGGAGTGCCGGCATCGAAATCATGATCGAGCCCATCAATTCGCGCGACATGCCGGGTTATTTTCTCAATGATTTCAACTTTGCGGCCGACATCATCGGCAGCTTTGGCCACGCTAACGTCAAGCTTCAATATGACATCTACCATCGTCAGATTATCCACGGCGACGTCATCATGGGGTTGCGGCAGTTCATGCCCATTGTCGGGCATGTGCAGATTGCCTCGGTGCCCGAACGTCACGAGCCGTTGACCGGAGAATTGGACGACAGGCGTATTCTCGGCGAACTGGATCGGCTCGGCTATCACGGCTATGTCGGCTGCGAATATAATCCGGCCGGAGAAACGGATGCCGGGCTTACGTGGATTTCAGAATTATCCGGCAAGTGACCGGTCTCACCGGACTGCTTGCCGATGGTATTTTCCCTAAAAGGACGGAGCGCTTCAACCACCTTCCCCAAGTAAATTAGGCCGCATCTTCCCCGCGGCCTTTTTTGTTCTCTGGCGTGTGAAATGCCACCTGGAGATGCGGCGACAGATATTTAACGTACTGACTTAAATTGAAAAAATCGGTCTTGCGTGCTGGTAGGCAACGCGGTAACAGCGCTGCGCGTTCAAATGAACGCGCAGGCGAGGCTACAAGACCTTAAAATGATGCATGTTCGTCAAGCCCTATCGAATCCGAGAGAGCTTGACCTGTATCAGACCTTGCCGACGTCCCTGTAATTGGCATGCAGCGCCCAATCGGCGTCTGAAAAACGCTCGGCTGCGAAATTGTGCTGGTGCCAATAGGGATAGATATAGGGCGGGCGGCTGACCTGATTGAGCCGTTCGATTTCTTCCGAGCTCAGCGTAAGATCGACGGCGGCAATATTCTGCTCGAACTGTTCAGTGCTGGTTCCGCCAACGATCAGCGAACTGACGGCAGGGCGCGTCAGTGCCCATGCCAGTGCCACTTGGCCGGCTGTTGCGCCTCGGTCCTGCGCAACTGAATCAAGAACATCGACGATATCCCAAAGCCGCTCGCGGTCACGAATCGGCGGTTCGCTCCATCCGCGGGCAAAGCGCGTGCCTTCCGGCGATTTGTTGCGATTGTACTTGCCGGTCAAGAGGCCCGACGCCAACGGGCTCCAGACCATGACGCCCAAGCCTTGGTCGACTGAGATCGGCAACAATTCGTATTCGGCCTCGCGCGCCTCCAAAGTGTAATGAATTTGCTGGGTTACAAAGCGCTCGCTGTTCGATTTGTCCGCGGCCGACAGCGCTTTCATGATGTGCCAGCCCGAGAAATTCGAGCAGCCGACATAGCGCACCTTGCCTTGCCGAACCAGTGTGTCGAGGGCGGAAACCATCTCCTCGACCGGCGTCGTGCCGTCCCATTCGTGGACGAAATAGACGTCAATATGGTCGGTCTTCAGCCGGCGCAGGCTGTTTTCGCATTCCCTGATCAGATGATAGCGCGAAATGCCCTCGTCATTCGGGCCGTCGCCCATCTTCATGCGCACCTTTGAGGTCAGGACGACCCGTTGGCGATTGGACCCCAGCGCTTCTCCGACGATTTCTTCAGACAGTCCCCGTGAATACATGTTGGCGGTGTCGAAGAGGTTGACGCCGCGCTCCACGCAGACATCGATCAATCGCTTGGCCGCGGTGACATCCTGCTGGGCAATCATGCCGAAATCGCCTTTGCCTCCGAAGGAGAAGGTTCCCATGCCAATTTCGGAGACCTTCAGCCCCGATCGTCCGAGTGTCCTGTATTTCATAGTCAGCGTCCCTAAAACCGTTATGCGGTGAATCCTGAATTGGACCGTCCCGTCGGCGGTCTTATAGACGTATGAAAACGCTGCCGCAATAATCAGTCGTTCCTTTTATGATCACGAGGCAGGCAAAATCAAACGATATTTCCTATCTAAACTATTGATAATAAGCAAAATAGTTCAGAATGTTGCCGTTCATTTGAAAAAATCCGACAACGTCCCGATTGACATTCTGAGATTTTGCAATCATGAAATGACAACGCTGCCACAAAAGAGTTGTCCGAGGCTTTATGGACGGGCGCAGCTGTGACGAGCCGTAGCGACTGGGTTGTCACCGAGGAGGAGAGAATGGCTGTGGTGGAACAAAACAAATCGATGCCCGCGAGTGGATCGTGGCTGACAACCGAATTGAAGGCGCTTTTCCAGATTCGGGAATTTAACGTTCTTCTCGCCCTGGTTGCAGTCGGCATCGGCATCAGCATGTTCACGCCGTACTTTTTCACGACCGACAACCTTATGGGCGTTTTCCGGGCCTTCTCACTGACGGCGATCATGAGCATTGGAATGGTTCTGGTCATCATCACCGGCGGAATTGACCTTTCGGTCGGTTCTGCCATGGGGCTTTCCTCGCTGATAACGGCGCTGTGCTTCGCCGCCAATCTGCCAATGCCGGTCGCCATTGCCGCCGGTCTTTTTGTTGGTCTGCTTTTCGGCCTGACGAACGGCGTGCTGATCACCGTGATCGGGCTGCCGCCATTCATCGCTACCCTCGGCACGCTCAGCATTGGCCGCGGCATGATGTACATGATCACGCATGGTGTTCCCGTCACCCCTGACACGCCGGACAGCTTTGCAGTTCTTGGGCAGGGTTATATCGGGCTGGTGCCGGTGCCGGTCGTCATCATGCTGGTCCTCATGGTGGCTTTTGCCATCATAATGCGACGCACCCGTTTCGGGCGCTACATCTATGCGACGGGCGGAAACGAAAATGCAGCGCGTTTGAGCGGCGTCAAAGTCAACGCCATCAAGCTTTCGGTCTATATGATCTCGTCGACGATTGCCGCACTTGCCGGCGTCATCGGCTTTTCACGTTACCTGTCGGCTGAACCGGCTTCCGGGTTCGGGTCCGAGCTTGACGTGATCGCGGCCGCAGCGATCGGTGGGGCGAGCCTGTCAGGCGGCATCGGCAGCGTCTCCGGCGCGGTCATCGGTGCGGCTTTGGTCGGCGTCATCGGCAACGGCGTCGTTCTTTTGAACATCAACACCTATGCGCAACAGGCAATCACCGGCGGCGTCATTCTGATCGCGGTGAGCATGGACGTTCTGCGCAACAAATTCTTCGGTGGCCGCGCCTGAACCAATGGTCGCCCGAAGTGTATTGGAACCGGGCCCGATTGGCCCATAAACGGAGGAGAATGGCATGAATTTCTTGAAGAATTCTGTTGCGGCAGCCCTGCTGGGTGCGGCGACCGTGGTCATGGCGGGAGGAGCGCTCGCCAAGGATCTGGCCAACATTACTGTCGCTGTTGTGCCGAAGGTTGCAGTTCCGTTTTTTGACGACTGCAATACCGGCGCCCAGAAGGAGGCACAGGCGCTCGGTGTCAAGTATCAGTGGGTTGTTCCGCAGAATACGCAGGGTTCCACCCAGGTCAAGATCATTGAAGACTTGATGGCACGCCATGTTGACGGCATTGCGATCTCGGTCAACGAGCCGAAGTCGGTAGAAGGTGTTATCAAGCGGGCCGTCAAGGCGGGTATCAAGGTTCTGACCTTTGACAGCGACAGCGCCAACAGCGGCCGCAGTATGTATATCGGTACGATCAACGAGCAGGCTGGCGTGACGATGGGCGAATCAATGGCCAAAGCCATCGCCGACGAAGGCAAGGTTGCCATTGTGACCGGTCAGCTCGGCGCGTCCAACCTCAATGAGCGCATCGCCGGCGTGAAGAAGGCGCTTGCCAAGTATCCGAAGATCAAGATCGTCGCGACCGAAGGCACGGAAGACGATCTGGCCAAGGGTGTATCGGTCACTGAGGCAATTCTGCGCGCAAATCCCGATCTCAAGGGCGTGTTCGGCATCAGCCAGGTCGGTGGCCCGGCCGTAGCCAAGGTTCTGGCAGAAAAGGAATTTGCCGATCGTAAGGGTAAGCTCGCCGTATTCGCATTCGACGATCTTCCCGACACCATCAAGGGTGTCAAGGATGGCATGATCACCGGCATCATGGTCCAGCGCCCGGTCACGATGGGCAAGCTCGCCGTCGAGCACCTGGTCGCCCAGATCACCGGCAAGGAAGAGCATCCGAAGGACATCGACACGGGCGTTACCGTCGTCAATGCTTCCAACCTCGGAAGCTACACCAAGTAAAATGCGAGAAGGGGGATGCGAAGCCGGATCCATGCGGTCAGGGCCGCATCCCCGATTTATCCAGCCGCGGAGGAAGTCGCGTGACCGCGTTTCTTGAAATGCGCAATATTTCGAAGGCGTTTCCGGGCGTAAAGGCGCTCGACAATGTCGAACTCACGCTCGAGCGCGGTGAAATTCACGTTTTGGCGGGTGAGAACGGCGCCGGCAAATCAACGCTGATGAAGGTCATGACGGGCGTTTATCGGGCGGATCACGGCGGCGAAATACGCATCGACGGGCAGCTTGTCTCGATCCGCAATCCCCTGCATGCACGCGATCTCGGAATCACGATCATCTATCAGGAACTCTCGGTTCTCGATAATCTGACCATTGCCGAAAACATTTTTCTGGCGCGCGAACCACTGACCTCGGCCGGGCTTATCGACAGCCGCAAGATGGTGGCGGATGCTAGAGACGTTCTCGCCGAGCTTGATTTCAAGATCGATCCTGCGACACGGGTCGGCACATTGAGCGTCGGTCAGAAGCAGCTCGTCGAGATCGCGCGTGCCATTTCCTACAAATCGCAGATCATCGTGATGGACGAGCCGACCGCGTCGTTGAGCCATCACGAGGCCACGGTTCTGCTCGGGCTGGTCAAGAAGCTCGCCGCACAGGGAATCGGGGTCGTCTATATTTCCCACAAACTCGACGAGATTTTCGAGATCGCCGACAGGATCACGGTGTTGCGCGACGGCCAAACCGTCGACACGCGCCCGGCAAGCGAGATGACCCGCGATCTTCTGGTGCGCAAGATGGTCGACCGCGAAATGTCACAACTGTTCGGCCGTGAGGAAAGCTACGTCAGGCCCGACGTGATGATGGAAGTCCGCAATCTTTCAATGTCGCGACGCGATGAACATGGCGCCGGTGTCGAGAATGTCAATTTCACGCTGCACAAGGGCGAAATCCTCGGCTTTTTCGGCCTCGTCGGAGCCGGGCGCACAGAGATCATGGAAATGATTTTCGGGTGCCGACCGTCGAAGGGAGAAATCTGGATTGAGGGAAGGAAGGCCGCGATCCACGCGCCAGCCGACGCCATCAAGGCGGGCATTGGCTTTGTAACCGAAGACCGAAAGGAACAGGGCCTGGTGCTCGGCATGACTGTGCGCGAGAATTTCAGTCTGACGCATCTGGCCGACTACTGCCGGTTCGATTTCGTGGACCGTGGCCGCGAACGCACGCGGTGTGGGGAATTCATCAAGACCCTCGGCATCAAGACGCCCGGAACCGAGCAGAAGGTCGTCAATCTTTCCGGCGGCAACCAGCAGAAGGTTGTGATCGCCAAATGGGTGGCGCGCCGGCCCAGGGTATTGATTGTCGACGAGCCGACCCGCGGTATCGACATTGGCGCCAAGGCCGAAGTGCATGCCTTGCTAAATCGGCTCGCAAGCGAGGGTGTTTCGGTTGTCGTCGTTTCGTCCGACCTGCCCGAAGCGTTGGCGATTTCGGACCGTCTGATCGTTCTCAAGCAAGGACGCATCACCGGCGATTTCGACCGGAGCGAGGCCACGCAGGAAAAAGTGATGCTGGCGGCAACCGGCTGACATATTTCAAGATCAACAGTAAAGGAGTTTGCCATGGGCAAGAGAATTATGTTCACGGGCGGTAGCGGCAAGGCCGGCAAGCATGTCGTGAACTATCTGGTTGAACAGGGGCATCAGGTTCTCAACATCGATACGAAGCCGCTCGACAATCCCAAGGTCCGCACGCTGATCACGGACATTACCGATAGCGGACAGGTCTTCAACGCCTTTTCGAGCTACATGGGTCTGCATGAGTTCGATCCATCGCTTCGTGCCCAGCCGGTCGATGCGGTAGTCCATTTCGCCGCTATTCCGCGTATCATGATCACCCCGGACAACGAGGTTTTCCGTATCAATACGATGGGGACCTACAATGTCATAGAAGCGGCGGTGAAGCTTGGGATCAAGAAGGTTATTATAGCTTCGTCGGAAACGACCTATGGCCTGGTCTTTGCCAACGAGCCGCGCAGCCCCGTCTATTTCCCGCTCGACGAAGAGTATCCCGTCGATCCGATGGACAGCTACGCGCTGTCAAAGATCTGCAATGAAAAGACGGCGCAGGCTTTCGCATTGCGCAGCGGCATCGACATCTATCCCATCCGCATCGGCAATGTCATTGAGCCGCACGAGTACGAGCTTTTTCCAAAATGGTTTGCAGATCCCGGCTTCCGCAAGCGTATCGCATGGAGCTACATCGATGCGCGCGACCTGGGTCAGATCGTTCATCTCGGCGTGGAGCGCGACGGCCTCGGCTTCCAGATCTTCAACGCCGCCAATGACGAGACATCTTCCGACCTGCCGAGCCGCGAACTGGTTGACCGCTTCTATCCCGGGACGCCGATCAAGGGCGAAATAGGGGAGTTTGAAACACTTCTGTCGAACCGCAAGACGCGCGAGGTTCTAGGCTTCAGGCCGCAGCACAGCTGGCGCAAATATGTGAAGTAGACAAGGGCTCGGCATCCTCCAAAGGCGCAACATTGGATGCCCGCCGTGCGCGGGCGTCCTGCACTTGGCATTGGAGTGTTTCACCGCTATCACACGGTGAAGGTGAGAAATCGATGCATCAAAAGAAACGACTGCCATCCAAGAAGGCCAAGGTAACCGTTCGCGACGTTGCATCGCGGGCCGGCGTCGGTGAATCGACGGTTTCGCGCATCATGCGAAACAAGGGACCGGTTGCCGAGGAAACGCGTGCGCGGGTGATGGAAGCCGTGCAGGAAACCGGATACGTGCCGAATCGAATTGCCGGATCGCTTGCCTCGCTCGATTCTCGGCTTATTGGCGTGATCGTTCCGTCGCTCTCCAACATCGTCTTTCCTGAAGTTCTGCAGGGCGTGAATGCCGCACTCAAGGGCACTGACTATCAGCCTGTCATCAGTATCACCGACTATGATAAGGACGTGGAGGAAAACACCGTGCGCGGTCTTTTATCCTGGAAACCGGCGGTTATCCTGATCGCCGGCTTCGACCATACCCGCGCCACCACGCGCATGCTTGAAGAAAGCGGCGTGCGGGTGGTTGAAATGATGGATATCGATAGCACGCCTATCGATATCGCGGTCGGCATGTCCCATCGCGGTGCCGGCTATGAAACAGGGCGGCACCTCATTCAAAAGGGTTATCAGCGGTTCGGCTATGTCGGGCATGACTGGAAGGCCGACCGGCGAGCCCGGTTACGCTATGAGGGATTGAGCGATGCCCTGAGGGAAGCAGGTCTGGGCATTATGGCGCATGCAATTGACGACCGTCCGAGTTCGATAGGGCTGGGCAAGGAACTGACTGCCAAGTTATGCAGTTTGCCCGGCCAAGCGGATGTTGTCATCTATTCGAACGACGACATGGCCGTCGGCGGCGTCTTTCATTGCTTGGAAGCTGGCATAAAAATCCCCGATGAAATGGCAATCTTCGGATTCAACGGGCTCGACATCGGACGTGCTCTGCCTCTTCCGCTTTCGACCGTAAGGTCCAATCGGTTTATGATTGGCAAGATTTCCATTGAAAAGGCGTTCGAAAGCGATGAGCGCGGTAAAGAGCCAGTGCGCATTGATACAGGCTTTGAGATTTTCGAAGGCGCGACTGCTTAGGGTTCCATCGCTCATCCTTTCGCCTTCCAAAAGACGCACAACAAAGCGTATACGCTCATCCATCACCGAAGTCTCTCTCCACGGCATCAACACCTCCCCGAAACGGAAAGTGTTACCCATTTCTCCGGTGCAAAAACGTCACCCATGTCTCAGGTCGGAAATCGTTACTAGCGCGATGGACCTAATAGCTGTCGTTCAAACCGGATTTCACGCCATTTGCGTCGCTTGCTCTAAGGTTGGAGATTGAGCGGCGCTGGTATCTGCCTTGAGCTTTATCCACGAGAACGCCCCGCTGTGTTATGGTCCTGCCGCGCGCCAAAAGGCGCACCGGCCAGCCTTTCACGTCCAGCCCCTCATAAGGCGTGTAATCGGCTCCGTGAGGGAGCATATGGTTGGTCAGCGTCACCTTTGCTGCCGGGTCCCAAAGCGCGATGTCGGCGTCTGACCCGATCGCAATTGTCCCCTTCTGCGGATAGAGCCCGTAGAGCTTGGGGTGGCGACCCCCGGTATACCGTTCGGAATCCATCGGAAATGCCGCTTGCCCTTTTCGTTCAACTTGCCCTCGAGATCATCGAAGCGGAAAGGGCAGTGATCGGAGGAGAAGAGTTCGAAACACACGCTGCTCAATGCCTTCCCAGCAGGCATCCTGGCTTGCCTTGTCGCGTGGGGGCGGCGAGCAAACATATTTGGCGTCCTCTAGCCCCTCCAGATCGAGGTCGTCGGCAGTCAGCATTAAATATTGCGGGCAGGTTTCGCCAGCGATCTTCTGGCCGCGTTGGCGGGCGCGGCGGATCTCTTCCATTGCCTCGCGGTTGGATACATGGACGATGACAATGGGAACGTCGACGATTTCGGCGAGCGAGAGGGCGCGGTGGGTCGCTTCCCGTTCAGCGGCGATGGGCCGGGTCGAAGCGTGGTATTTTGGCGCAAACTTGCCGCCTTCCTCGTGCCGACCGACCAGGTAGCGAATCGCGTCTTCATTCTCGCAATGAACCATAACGAGTGCGCCCGTGCGCCGCGCCGTATCCGGAGTCGCCAAAATTTCGTCGTCACGGAGCCGCAAGCCCTCATACGTCATGAAGACCTTCAGCGACGTGTAGCCGTCCTCGACGAGCGCAGGCAATTCTTGGCCCAGCACTTCGGCGGTCGGGTCGGTGATGACGAGATGGAAGTACACGTCGACATGGCACTTGCCCTCCGCCTTGGCGTGATAGACTTTCAGCGCCTCGCGCAGAGACTGGCCCTTCTCCTGCATGCAGAATGAGAGAACCGTGCTATTGCCGCCGATCGCGGCCGATTGAGTCCCGCTGTCGAAGTCATCCGCCATCACGATGCCTTCTCCAGAGGGCTGGTCGAGATGCTACAAGCGCGGGACGCGGCTTGTCGTGGGCAATGCGCTTGCCGCCCGGCTGTTTTACAGCCTGCGCCGCAACAAGGTGCCGGTTTTCTTTGAGACAGGGCTTGCCGAACTCATCATGGAAAATGGCGCCGTCGTCGGCGCCGTGGTCCAAGGTCCTTCCGGCCGGCGCACGATCCGGGCGCGCCGTGGCGTCGTTTTGGCAACCGGAGGGATCGCGCATAACCGGGAACTGCGCGCTCGCCTGTTTCCGGAAGCCGCCAGGCCGCATTCGCTGGCGCCCGAAGGCAATACGGGCGACGGTGCACGGATCGCCGAACAGGTCGGCGCAGTCGTCGACGAGGGTCATGACAGCGCGGCGCTGTGGATGCCGACATCGATCCTGAAGCATCCGGACGGCTCAACGTCGCGCTGGCCGCATATCATTCTGGACCGGGCAAAGCCCGGACTTCTCGCCGTGAACAAGGCCGGCAAACGTTTCGTCAACGAGGCCAACTCCTACCATGATTTCGTGATGGGCATGCTGGAAAGTAACAAAACGGTGCCGACGGTGCCGGCTTACCTGATCTGCGATGCGAGCTTCATGAAGGATTACGGCGTCGGTCTGGTCTTTCCCGGCGCGCGCGCTTTGCGACAGATGGTTAAGGCCGGCTATGCCATCGAAGCAAAGACGCTTGACGAACTCGCGCAGAAGATCGGCGTGGATGCGACCGGCCTTGCGTTCGGCCGCGGCTCCACCGTGGTGAACAGGTTCAACGGCGACGCCAGCAACAAGCCCAACCCCTGCCTTCGTCCAGTCGGGCCAGGCCCGTTCTATGCTGTCGCGGTGTGGCCTGCCGACCTCGCCAGCTCCGGCGGATTGCGTGGCGACACGAATGGCCATGTTCTGAACGAGGAAGGGCGGCCCATTCCGGGGCTTTATGCCTGCGGTAACGACATGACTTCGATTTTTCGCGGCACCTATCCGGGACCTGGAACAACCCTCGGACCGGCCATCGTCTTCGGCTGGCGGATTGCCCGCTTTCTCGCCGCTCACGAGCCGGTGCAGTAACGGCGTATCATGCACTCCGCCGCCAGCTCCGCCGGGTTCCATAATTCTGATTATGCAATATGTTATATCAGAACATATTAACGATGCGGTGTAGATGCGACGCCTTGCTGGGGCGATGTCGCCCGCGACTAGGAGGATGCGACTTCTCTAAGCGCACGATACACGCTCGCCCGGCCTATGCTCAGCCTCTTTGCAATATCTGTTGGCCCGATTCCTTCGGATCTAAGACGGCAGATCTCGGCAACATCGACGTGGGGCTTCCTTCCTTTATAGACCCCTCTGTGCTTGGCAGCAGCGATGCCTTCCATCTGTCGCTCTCTGCGAAGGTTCGTCTCGAACTCAGCAAACACGCCGAGCATATCAAGGAAAGCTTTGCCGGCCGCTGAGCTGGTGTCGATCGGCTGTTCGGTCGCTTTTAGCGTCACCCCTTTTTGCTTGAGCAGCCGTACGATGTCCTGCAGATCCCCAACTGACCGCGCTAACCGATCGACCCGCGTCACGACCAGGCTGTCTCCGTCGCGCATGAATTCCAGGAGCGTATTGAGCTCCTTCCGATCCTGTTTGGTCGATCCAGATTTCTTTTCCGCCCGGATGACCGTGCACCCGGCCTCCTTCAGAGCCGCCTCTTGAATAGCAAGATCCTGATCGATCGTGCTGACCCGCGCATACCCGTAAACAGCCATGAAACGTCTCAATAGGTTCTAGACCTTCAATGAGTAGCGTCTCATAAAAGCAAAATCAACCCAAATGATACACTGATTGGCGTCTCACCGAGGTTGTCTCAAGAGGTATACCCTAAAGAGGCGAGGTAGGTCCTGCGCTCGTTGCCGTTCAGTTGACGATGCCCGGTGTCTCGGCTGTCTGCGGACGTCGATCAGCGTACGATTGCAGACCGAACCGCGACGAACGTGGATAAGCAAAGCGCGGGGTTCCGGCTGCAACTAAAATAGCTATAATGGCTCCAATTCTAGGGGCTAACAATGCAACGTATCTCGGCACGTGAAGCGAAGAACGGGTTCGGGCGCCTAATCGACATGGCGCGTGCGGAGCCCGTCACAATCGAAAAACATGGGCGAGCGGTCGTGGTTGTGATCGCGTTCGAAGAATATGAACGCTTAGTCGGACATGAGGACGCGAAAGGACGAGACGTGAAGCTTGTGGGCCGTCCGGCGAAAGGTGAGCAATGACGCTCACTGCTTACCACGCAAAATATTTCGCCCACGATCTGACCCGCCGAGCCGTCAATGGTTTGGATCGGCTTTCGATGTCGCTCTTCGACGCAGCTGTCGATCTGAACCCTCACCAGATCGAGGCGGCTTTGTTCGCGCTTGAATCGCCTCTTTCAAAGGGCGTCTTGCTCGCTGACGAGGTCGGCCTGGGGAAGACGATCGAGGCGGGAATTGTCCTCTGCCAATTTTGGGCCGAGCGAAAGCGTCGGCTGCTGGTAATCTGCCCGGCTTCGCTCAGGAAGCAATGGGCCTTGGAGCTTTCCGAGAAGTTCAATCTTCCGTCCCGGGTTCTAGATGCGAAGACCTATCGGGATGAACTCCGGCTCGGCCGTGCGCCACTGAACGAGAAGGGTGTTCTCATCGTCTCGTTCAATTATGCCAGTGCTTTGCGTGATGAGATCAAAGCAATTGCATGGGACCTGGTTGTCATCGATGAGGCCCATAAGCTCCGTAACGCCTACCGTCCCAGCAACAAGGTCGGTCAGAGTATCCGCTGGGCCACAGAGGACTGCCGGAAACTGCTGTTGACGGCGACGCCGCTACAGAACTCGCTGGTTGAGCTCTATGGGCTCTCGACGCTCATCGATGATCACCTGTTCGGCGACATCAATGCGTTCCGAGCGCGTTATGCCAGCGCCGGAAGCAGCATGACCGACTTGCGACAACGGCTTGCGACGTTCTGCAAAAGGACGCTGCGCAACCAGGTCGTTGAATACGTTCGTTATACCGAGCGGCGTGCCATCACGCGCCCCTTCACATCGAGCGACGCCGAACATTCGTTATATGAGGCGGTTTCAGCCTTCTTGCAGCGCCCCAACAGCTACGCACTCCCACAGCGCCAGAGACACCTTACGGCTCTTATCCTGAGGAAGTTGCTGGCCTCGTCGTCGCTGGCCATCGCCGGCACGCTCGACACCTTGCGCGCGAGATTGGAAACGCTCCGCGACGAGCAGATCAAGGATGATCCGGAATTTGCCGAACGGCTTATCGAAGCAGAAGAGATCGAAGACGAGCTGCTCGACGACATCCTCGCAGATGACGCCGATAAAGATCCATCCGAACCCGTCGCCGGGCCGATCGACCGTGCGAAGCTGAAGGAAGAAATCGAACTCTTGGAACGCCTGAGTGCGCGGGCGCGGAGTATTCCTGTCGACACGAAGACCGAGACGCTTCTCAAGGCTTTGGACATTGGCTTTGCGCAGATGGCTGAAACAGGCGCTGCGAGGAAAGCCGTCCTTTTCACCGAATCCCGCAGGACGCAGGACTACCTCAAGAGCTTCCTGGAAAGCCACGGCTACAAGGACAAGGTCGTCGTCTTCAATGGGACCAACACCAGTCCGGAAGCGACGCAGATCTATGAATCCTGGCTTGCAAAGAACAGGCTAACCGGCCGCTCCTCGGGTTCGCGCGCTATTGACGTGCGCGCCGCATTGGTCGAGCACTTTCGCGATAGTGCGACGATCCTGCTCGCGACCGAGGCAGCAGCCGAGGGCATAAACCTTCAGTTCTGCTCGCTAGTCGTCAACTACGATTTGCCCTGGAACCCGCAGAGGATCGAACAACGAATCGGCCGATGCCATCGCTATGGGCAGAAGCACGACGTCGTCGTGATCAATTTCCTAAACGAGCGCAACGAGGCTGATCGCCGTGTCCTCGAACTTCTCGGCGAGAAGTTCAACCTCTTCAATGGTGTATTCGGTGCATCGGACGACGTGCTGGGCAGTATCGAATCCGGTGTCGATTTCGAGAAGCGCATCTTGGCGATCTATCAGGAATGCCGGACCTCGGGCGAGATCGAAGCGGCATTCCAGAAACTCCAGGCGGAGATGGACGAGAGCATCCGTGCCCGCATGGATGATACGCGCCGCAAGCTCTTCGAGCGTTTTGATGACGATGTTCACCAGCGGCTGCGAATTCGGCTTGCCGACGCTAAAGCTCAGCTCGACCGGGTCGGCCAGCGCTTCTGGTCGCTGACGCGATTCATTCTGGCGGATCGTGCCCGCTTCGATGATGATGCGCTTGCGTTCGATCTCACGGTCCCGCCGAGCCCCGAGATTTCGCCGGGCCGATATCATCTCATTTCGAAATCTCAGCCGGAGCCCGGACATGATCGGAGCGAGGAACCGAGCCGTTTCCTCTATCGCCTGTCGCACCCTCTCGGAGAAAAGGTGGTTCAAGGCGGAAAATCTCTCGAAGCGCCCACGGCCGTCATCACTTTCGACGTCACGAACCACGCCACGCGCCTCCACGTCGTCGAAGCACTCCGCGGCAAATCCGGCCATCTCGTTCTGACGCGGTTGAAGATCGAGTCATATGAGCGGGAGGAGTATCTCCTGTTTTCCGGCGTTGACGACGATGGCGCGATGCTGGATCAGGAAACCATGGAGAAGCTGTTTGGCTGCTCGGGCCACGTCGATGCGTTGATAGACATCCCCGACGCGGTCGCCAGCCGGCTTCAGGCTGAAGCGCAGCGCCATGCCAAGGCGACGATCAGCCTCTCTCTTGAGCAGAACAGCGCCCACTTCAATCAGGCGCGCGATAAGCTCGAAAAATGGGCTGACGACATGGTGCTTTCGGCCGAAAAGGCGCTGGCCGACACTAAAGAGCAGATCAAGGTGCTGCGCCGCCAGGCGCGCCAGGCCGTGACGCTTGAGGAGCAGCACTCTATCCAGGAGAAAATCCAGAAGCTAGAACGCCAGCAGCGCCGTCAGCGGCAGGACATTTTTACGGTGGAAGACGAGATCGTAGAGAAGCGGGATATGTTGATCGACCAGCTTGAGCGCCGGCTCGCCCAGCGGACAGAGACCGAAGATCTTTTCACCATCCGCTGGCGGGTCGTTTGATCCGCCGCGAATGCAATTTGAACAAGAGATGAGACGCGTATGAGTCAGAAATTTGAGAAGCTGAAAACCCTGCTGAAGGAGCTGTTCCAGCTCGATCAGCCCGACCTGGATTTCGGCCTTTACCGGATCATGCACGCCAAGAGCGCCGAGGTGACGCAGTTCCTCGACAAGGACCTGCTACCGCAGGTCCGCCAAGCGTTCGGCCTTTACAAGACGGCCGACAAGGCGGAACTTGAGAAGGAACTTGCCAAGGCGATCGAGCAGGCGCAGAGCCTCGGCGCCGATCCCGAGACGCTGCCGAAGGTCAAGGACCTGCGCGCCAAGCTGGCCAACGACGCGGTCGATATCGGCGTGCTTGAGAACGAGGTCTACGACCATCTCTACAGCTTCTTTCGCCGCTACTATTCCGAGGGTGATTTTCTGGCCAAGCGCGTCTATCGGCCGGGCGTCTACGCGATCCCATATGAGGGCGAGGAGGTCAAACTCCATTGGGCCAACCGCGACCAGTTTTACATCAAGACAAGCGAATATCTGCGCGACTACGCCTTCCGTCTGAAGCCGGACGATGTGACCAATCCCATGCGTGTCCATTTCCGGCTGGTGGATGCCGCGGAGGGTGAGCACGGTAACATCAAGGCTGCTGAGGGCAAGGACCGCGTCTTCATCCTGGCGGCCGAGGATTTCATCGCCGAGGAAGACGGCGATCTGGTTCTGCGCTTTGCTTATCGTCCGGCGACCCTGACAGATTGGCCGGAGACCGAGCGCGAGGGCAAGAAGAAGCCGCCGGCGCAGAAGGACCTCACGTCGTCAGCCGTGAGCCGCATCCTGAAGGTCACCGATGCCGCCTTTACGTCGTGGATTGCCGAACTCGCCAAGCCGCATGTGAACCTGAACGGTGAAGCGCCCGGCCACTCGCGCGTTGAGGGGCATCTGAAGCGATACACCGCCCGTAACACCTTCGACTATTTCATCCACAAGGATCTGGGCGGCTTCCTGCGACGCGAGCTGGATTTTTACGTCAAGAACGAGGTGATGCATCTCGACGACATCGAGAGCGATACTGCGCCGCGCGTCGAGCAATATCTTTCAAAGATCAAGGTGATTCGCCGGATTGCGGGCAAGGTCATCAACTTCATCGCACAGCTTGAGGATTTCCAGAAGAAGCTGTGGCTGAAGAAAAAGTTCGTTGTCGAGACGAACTATTGCATCACGCTGGATCGGATTCCGGAGGAGTTTTACCCGGAGATCGCCGCCAACGACGCACAGCGCGAGGAGTGGGTGCGGCTGTTCGGGATCAGAAACAAGGACGGTTTTTCAATTCCCCTATCTGTCGAGTTTCTTAAGCAAAATACTTCTCTTGTTCTGGATACCTCCTTCTTCGATGCCGCTTTCGTAGAAAGCATCGTTGTCCTGCAAGATGCAATCGATGCTATGTTGAGTGGAATTTTGGTCCACTCGGACAATTTTCACGCACTAACGCTGGCGAACCGGCGTTTTAGTGACGTTGTCAAATCCATATACATCGACCCTCCATACAACACTGCCAGCAGCTCGATCCCCTACAAGAACAACTACAAGCACTCCTCGTTTGCGACTTTGATGAGAGACCGAATTGCCGCCTGCCATCCACTCCTAAGGCAGGATGGGGCAATTTTTGTTAGCATCGATAAGACCGAGCGAACTATTCTTGAGCACGCTCTTGATGATGTTTTTGGCGCTGAGAACCACATTGAAGAACTTATTTGGACGCAGGCGACCGCCAATAGTCAGCTTCCTAACTATTCCACCAACCACGAATACGTTGAGGTCTATGCCAGGGACCGCACATCCGTGGAGGCCGACAAAGCCATGTTCCGTGAACCTAAGCCAGGGTTCTCCGAGGTGATGGAACTGATCGCTGCATTGGATGCCGATTATCCGTCGCTGAGCGATGTGTCGAAGGCGATACAGGAGCTCTTCGAGAAGCACAGGCAAGAGTATAGAGCCGAAGTCGAGGCGAACGGACAGGAGTGGGACGCCGACGCCAAGCGGCAAGACCCTTGGCGCGGGCTGTACCCTTACAATCGCGCGGAGTATCGCGACGCTTCCGGTGTCTATGTCCAGGAAGAGGAGGCTCGGCAGCGCAAAGCGAAGCTATGGGTTTGGCGCGAAATGCCGACCGGAGCGCCTGCTTCCAAACAGTCGCCGACCACCAAGGACCCCAACCACCCCAACTACCGATACTATAAGCCAATTCATCCTGCGACAGGCAAGCCTTGCCCGCATCCACTGACAGGATGGAAATTTCCTGCGAAGCCAGACAAAAACAACGGCGATCGCCGATCATTCGAAACCCTTGAGGCTGAGAAGCGTATAGCCTGGGGCGACGACGAGACAAAAATCCCACAGACAAAAGGGTTTCTACATGAGGTAGAGACCAACATTGGAACAAGCGTCTTTTATGAATACAATGACGGTGAAGCTGAGTTGAATAATTTATTTGGTGAATCGGGACTCTTTCTTTCGCCAAAGAGCTCAAAATTCGTCAAGAAATTCGTTCTCCAATCCACCAAGCCAGATAGTTGGTTCTCCGATTTCTTCGGTGGAAGCGGGAGTTCGGCTCATGCCGTCATTCAAGCGAACCGCGAAGATGGCGGGCGCCGGAAATTCTTGACCGTTGAGATGGGCCTGCATTTTGACACGCTTACCAAGCCACGCATTCTCAAGGCGACATATGCTAGCGATTGGAAGGATGGTATGCCCCGGTCCGGGGACGGTGTGAGCGCCATTTACAAGGTTGTGCGTCTCGAATCCTACGAAGACGCCCTCAACAATCTGGCCCCGCAGCGCTTGCCGCAACAGGATGATCTCTTGGCATCCGCCGAAGCGCAGGGCGCCGATCGCCTGAAGGAGCAGTATATGCTCCGCTACATGCTCGACGTGGAGACGCGCGGCAGTCAGTCGCTTCTGAATGTGAAGGCCTTTGCCGATCCGACTGCTTACAAGCTGAAGGTCAAGCGTCCGGGATCAGACGAAAGCCGGGAGGTGAACGTCGATCTTCTGGAGACGTTCAATTGGCTAATCGGCCTCACTGTGCAGGGCGTCGCAGCGCCGCAGTCCTTCACGGCTGAGTTCGAGCGCGACACGGAGGGCCGGCTCAACATTAAGGGGCGGTTGCGCCAAGATGCAGCCGGTCCATGGTGGTTCCGCACCGTGACCGGCACCACACCGGAAGGGCACCGCGCGCTGATCATTTGGCGCAAGCTCACCGGCAATCCCCAGCAGGACAACCTCATGCTCGACACCTGGTTCACGCGCGCCGGCTATTCCGCCAAGGACAGCGAGTTCGGCCTCATCTACGTCAACGGCGACAACAATCTAGAGAACCTGAAGGCGGCTGATGACAGATGGAAGGTCCGCCTGATCGAAGAGGACTTTCACCGGCTGATGTTCGACGCGGAGGGCCTGTGATGGCCCGCACCGCGACCAAATCAAAGCCGCGCGTTGGCAAGCCCCAAATCAAGTTTGTTCACAAGCTGGCTCTGAACCAGTGGCTGCTATCGCTGTTCGAAGTGAAGCGGTTCGAGCAGCTGGCGGAGCATCTGCGCAACGAGAAGCTGGAAGGCATGGACGAGAACAACGTCCATCACTTTCACCATGCCCTAACGGCGCAGCTTTTCAATTTAACCAAGCTGCCGACCGAGCTCCTGCTGGAATACGACCAGAACATCGTCAAGCACACCCAGCGCCTAAACGAGCGGCGCATCACGCGCGGCGAACCGCCGATCGTCTGGAAATACTTCCAGTACCTGACGCTGCTCTTCACCGAGATCTATCTTGATCGCTATTTCAGCGATCCGACCGCGCTATTGAGCGCGATCAACGAGCAGGTCGCCGCGTGCAATGCGGACAAGGCAGAGGTAGACCACATAGCGCCTTTCAAGGAAGACGGCGAGGCATGGTCACAGATCAATAAGATTGCCTATTGGAGCGCGACGGGCAGCGGCAAGACGCTGCTAATGCATGCCAACATCCTTCAATACCAGTTCTATCTCGACAAGCATGGCCGACGCCGCGAGCTGAACCGGATCATCCTGCTTACACCGAACGAGGGGCTAAGCCAGCA
This sequence comes from Rhizobium sp. 21-4511-3d, assembly GCF_053522545.1. Lineage (NCBI taxonomy): Bacteria > Pseudomonadati > Pseudomonadota > Alphaproteobacteria > Hyphomicrobiales > Rhizobiaceae > Rhizobium > Rhizobium sp. 21-4511-3d. The sequence goes on from NZ_JBNWCF010000014.1 coordinate 54,057, forward strand.
ACATTTGCGGGAGTTCGAGGCAGCGGGGCTCGCGGCCGAACTGTTCCGGAAGGATGGTACCGGGCTCTTCGCCGGCCAGCGAATCGAGATCCTCGACATCCACAAACTCAAGGACGAAATGGGCGACAAGACCATCGCCATCGACGCCTTCGAGGGCAACAACCTGGTGCTGGTCGATGAGGGTCACCGCGGCGCATCAGGTGGGGAGGAAGGTGCATGGATGCGCTTCCGCAATGCGCTCTGCGAAAAGGGATTCTCGTTCGAATACTCCGCCACCTTCGGGCAGGCGGTGAAGGGCAATCGGGCGCTCACAGACACCTACGCCAAGAGCATCCTGTTCGATTACTCATACCGCTATTTCTACGGCGACGGGTTCGGAAAAGACTACCAGATCCTCAACCTCGACGAGGGCACGCAGGCCAACCATCTCGACGCCTATCTGGTCGCGTGCCTCTTGGCGTTCTTTCAGCAGCAGCGGCTTTTCAAGGAGCAGAGCTCTGCGTTCCGCCCGTTCAACATTGAGAAGCCGCTTTGGATTTTTGTCGGTGGCAGCGTAACCAAAACGCTGGCCTCGCGAGATGCCTCCGATATCATCGAGATCCTGAAGTTCCTCTCCCGATACCTATCCAACCGCTCTACAAGTATTGAACGGATCGAGCGCGTCCTCAATCAGGGCCTTGTCACCGCAGGCGGGAAGAATCTGTTCGCAGGTCGCTTCACCTATCTGAACACGCTCGGCCTCTCCTCCGCACAGGTTTTCGACGAAACGCTGGCGATCCTGTTCAACGCCACAGGTGGCGGCGCTCTCCATGTCGAGAACCTGAAGGGCGCAACTGGCGAGATCGCACTGCGTGTCGGCGACAATGAACCCTTCGGTGTGATCAACGTTGGCGACGACACCAAGCTGGTCAAGCTGTGTGAAGACAATGGGATATCGACCCAGGACAGCGAGTTCGCGGGCTCCCTCTTCCATGGGATCAACACGCCGCAGTCGACCGTCAACCTACTAATCGGCTCAAAGAAGTTCACCGAAGGCTGGAACAGCTGGCGCGTGAGTACAATGGGTCTGATGAATGTCGGTCAGACCGAAGGCTCGCAGATCATCCAGCTCTTCGGCCGCGGCGTGCGGCTCAAGGGTTATGGTGCGAGCCTCAAGCGCAGCGGCAAGGCGCAGTTGCCCGACGAGATCGAGCGCCCCAAGCACATCGGACTGCTGGAGACACTTTCTATCTTCGGGATTCGAGCTGACTACATGTCCCAATTCCGCGACTTCCTTGAAGAGGAAGGGCTGCCGGTCAACGATGACCGTATCGAGTTCATGCTGCCGATCATCAAGAACCTGGGAACCCAGAAGCTCAAGATGATCCGCCTTAAGAATACGATCAACGGCGTCAGCACCGAGTTCGGAGATGCGTTTCGGCGATTGGGGCCAATTCCCACGCTGTCGAAGCCAGATCCTGCCAAGGAAGAGGCTACCGAATACCTTCAGAAGAACCAAGTCGTCCTGAACTGGTATCCGAAAATACAGGCCATGAAATCGGGCGGCGTCTCCGGCGGGGATGTCGAGGCAGCACCAAACCCGGCCCATCTTAACACAAGGCATATCGCGTTCCTTGACCTTGACCGGCTCTACTTCGAGCTTGAGCGGTTCAAGGCCGAGCGCGGCTGGTACAATCTCAACCTGTCTGCAGAGGGCATTGCCGATCTGCTTGCTGATCAGAGCTGGTATCAGCTGCTCATCCCGGCCGAAGAACTGGCGTGTGACTCTTTCGAGAAAGTTCGACTTTGGGAAGAAATCGCCCTGTCGCTGCTGAAGAAGTTCACGGAGCGCTACTACACGTTCCGCAAGCGTGAATGGGAGTTGCCGCATCTCGAATTTCAGGAACTGACGGAAAACGATCCGAACTTCCCCAAGGGCCGAGATGAAGACGGCGAAGGATACTACCGCATCCTACTCGACCGGTCGCAGGAAGAGATTGTGACGAAGCTCACTGAGCTGAAGGACCTGATCGAGAAAGGTGATTTGAAGCCGTGGGAATTCAGCGGCATGAAGGCGGTCTGGTTCGGGCGGCATCTCTATGAACCGCTTCTTTATCTCGATCAGAACGTGGTCGAAGTCAGTCCAGTCCCGCTCAACAAAGGCGAGCGAAATCTGATCGAGGACGTGAAGTCATTCCATGACAAGACGCCAGCGTTTTTCGCTGACAAAGAGCTCTATCTGCTGCGCAATTTGAGTAAGGGTAGAGGCGTTGGCTTTTTCGAAGCCGGCAACTTTCATCCGGATTTTATCCTCTGGCTGATTTCAGGCAGCAAGCAGTTCATCGCCTTCGTCGATCCTAAAGGAATTCGGAACATCGGGTTCAATGATCCCAAAATTCAGTTCTTTCAGACCATCAAGGATATCGAGCGACGACTTGGTGAGCCTTCCGTGAAGTTAAGCAGCTTCATTGTGTCGAACACGCCCTCGCACGTCATGAGACTGCAATGGGGTGTCGACAAGCCAGCGATGGAGGCACGGAACATCCTCTTCCAAGAGGAAGACAAGACGACCTACGTCGGCAAGATGATGGAGCAGATAGCTTCGGCGCCGGTAGGTCTCAGCTGAAACGAACATGCTGCAGAAGCACTGCTGATCGCGTCCGAGCAAGCCTGCGCCTGATTGCGTAGCCAGGCATAGTCCAGCGCCCTTTTCAGTCCCGCGCCGGGTCGCAGGCGTTGGATTTTGTTGGCAAGCCGCGCCTGGTAGGCGCGGTCGTAAGCCGCAGCCGGCGGTCGGCCTAGAGGGCGTGCGCTTTACTCGAGGTCATTTCCGCATGATTTGAAGTAGTTGGCGTATTCTTGCGATTAGAACCGGGTGACGATCTCTCAGACGGTGTTCCACAAACCCTCCTATCCGTTCGGCTTTGGCGCGGAAGACAACTTTAAGCTTCGGGCAGGCCTTCTCGATAGGAATTAAGTCGAGACTGTGGGGAGGAAGGGAAAGCAACCAACAACGGACAGGAATTTTCTCTCTCAACATTGGCCAATTACACCGACAAGGGAGGACTCGCGTCAATGATACGCGGTTCCCCCAATTTCGCTGCTGCGCAACGAAATCGGCTCCCCCACGCCCCGTAGGCCGCCTTCGGCGGTCATTGACCCACCCCCCCCTTATCGGTCCGGCACCTTTGTTTTCATTCAAAGGAGCCGACGATGACCACTTACGACCACATCAACGAACTGCGCGCCGAACTTGCAGCGTCCATCGACCAGGCCGAGCGCCAGCAGATCGCAGCGGAGCTAGCGTTGGCCGAAGCGAAGCTTGCCGAAGAGGATGCTGCTTTCGAAGCGCTGATCAGCGACGAGCCGCCCCACTAGGGCGGTTTCTCATTCATGGCCTCGACCTCATCTTGCCAGCGCGACTGGCAGCTCCTTTATATTGGTTGTGTATCGCGGCGATCGGCGGTCAAACTTGGTTTGCCAATCGCGCTTGACGCCGGCCGAGGCCGGGATAAGCGAACCACGCCCAAATTTCCCATTGACCGCATCCAGCGCCGTCATCAGCCGTTCCGACTGGTCACGGTCCCGCGCGTCGAACAGGGGCCGCGGCTGTGATGCGGCCAGCACCAGATCATTCATAATGATGCCGGCCTTCGTGTAACGATGGCCGTCCCTGAAGATCTTGCGCGCTCCGCTCTGAGCGGCCCGGATCAAGTCAAAAGTGTCGTTGGAAGCCTCGGGGAAATGGACTGTCGTTTGTGCCGAGTGAGGTTTGTCCTTCTGATTGAAGCGCGACGTGTGCATGAAGACCGCCATATGTGTTGCCTCGAGACCATGCCGGCGCAGCTTCTCTCCTGCCCTCATCGCATAGGCCGCGACCGCCTCGAGCATTCCGGCCAGATCCGTAACCGGCGATCCGAAGGATCGGGTTACGGCGCAGCCCTTCCGTTGTGGCGGTACATCTTCGAGCGGAAGACATGAAATGCCCTGCAGCTCCAGAACCGTCCTTTCGCCCACCACGCTCAGGAGATTGCGAGCAAGCCGCGCATCAACGCGGGCCAGGTCGCCGGCTGTCTCAATGCCCAGGCCGAATAGTTTTCGCTCTGATGCCGATCCAACGCCCCAAACCTCCCCCACCTCGACGCGATCGAGCCAGCTTTGCCGAACGGCTGCATCTGTCAGATCGCAGACGCCGCCAAGCTCCGGGTTCTTCTTTGCAACGTGGTTTGCGAACTTCGCCAGTGTCTTGCTCGGGCCAATGCCGACACATGTCGGGATCCCGGTCCATTGCTGAACCGTGGACCGAAGATCGCGGCCGAAAGTAACGCGATCGGCGGGCCTGATGTCGGTCATATCCAGAAAGCTTTCATCGATCGAATAGACCTCAACATCCGGAGACCATTGCCGATAGATCGCATTCAGCCTAGCGCTCATGTCGCCATAAAGGGTGTAGTTGCTGGAGTAGACCGCCACGCCGTTATCGCGACAGAGGTCACGGATCTTGAAGTATGGTTCGCCCATGCCAATTCCGAGCGCCTTGGCCTCCGACGTCCTGGCAACTGCACAACCGTCATTGTTGGACAGGACAATCACCGGGCGCCTTGCAATGGAAGGGTCAAAAACGCGCTCGCACGAGCAATAGAACGAGTTGCCGTCAATCAGTGCGAAGGAAGTCATCCCTTGCTCCTCGGTCGCAGCCAATGAACGTTGCAGAGTGCCACGCCCCAGATCTCGACTTCTGCAATCTCCGGAAGGTCGAACAGCGGCATGTCCGAATTCTCGAACATCAGCCGCGGGCGACCACCCGTCATGCGCAGCCGCTTCAACGACCGCTCGCCATGAACGGTCGCTACGACAATATCGCCGTCGACCGGGCGCAGGCTGCGGTCGACCACGATCAAATCCCCGTGGAAGATTCCCGCGTCTCGCATCGAATTTCCGTCGACCTTCCACAAGAACGTCGCCGGCGGGTTCCGGATCAGGAGCTTTGTGAGGTCAATCGATTCTTCGATGTAGTCATCAGCGGGTGATGGAAAGCCGGCGCATAACCCGTGGAGCATGAGAGGCACGTAGACTTCTGCCTCGATTTTCAGGCCGGCGAGCATTTCAAACTGGTCCTTTCGTGATACGGAATGAAAGGAACAAACAGGGAACGCATGGGCCGCTAAAAGTCAAGATGGAACATGACGCGAGCCTAATCTGCAGATTTGCACCTGACGCGAGTGTCCGCGTGGTGTTAACTTTTTGAGGCGTTGTCACAATGGAGAGGAATAGGGATCGCCATGACTGACGAAACGGAACACCTGTCAAACACGCTGATGTGGACCGTCGGCATGATCACCCAAGCCGGGCCAGACGACCTCAAACGTGTGGCAAATGCCTATCGAGAAGCGCAGGATCTGGTTTCGCACATTCCAAAGACCGAGGAAGGCGCGCGGCCTCGTATCGTCGCGTGCTTCCACAGGTCAGACAAATATCGCGCTGCGGACGATATCGCCTGCGTTGGATGGATCCTAACGGCGATCCAGGAGCGCGTGAACGAAGGCGATCTGCGAGACTGGAGGAAATTGCGAACAGTCGTAAAGCAGATGGTAAAGCTGCTGCCGGAGCCGACGCGCTCGCTTCACTGAATATTTGGTGTATCGAGAAGATGTTCAAAGCCCTCCCAGGTCGCCTTGTCGTCCACCCAATGACGCTGAAGCTTTTTCCATCTTCTGTCCGCCGAAACCTGCATCTTCGCGATGGTCTCAAGGAGTTGGCGCGAGAATAGCAGCTCGTCCTGTTGAGCGGTTTTGAATATGATACCGCCCTCTGGGTCATAGGAAACGTGAAGCAGCTGATTGTCCGCATCGAGGACGAACATGGACACTTCGGGTTCGCCATCTTCATTTTTGGTTACGATCAACGTATCGACTGGGTAGCCGCCGGTTGCCTTTTGCAGTGCCTGGTCAAAAGCATTGGTCATTGCATCACCTTTTCTGTCACTGTCGAATTTAGCGGAACGGTTTTGCCGGGGGAAGTCGGTCCCGGCTTCCGCTTCGCGGCGCTATGCTAAGCCTCCTGCGGCTTCCCTTCTTCCGTCAAAACCGTGTCGAGAATTCCCGCTTTCCCGCCCTTGAAGGAGGGGCGGCGCTATGCTGAAAGCTCCGATGTTCTTCATTGTCTTCCTCGGATCTCGGACTTGCGCCGATCGATCCGAGCGATGGCTTCGCCAGAGGGGCCGGAAAGGACGCTGCATGAGCGCCGGCTGTTCGCCAAAGGCGGCCGGCGCGCGGTGGAAACCAAACCCAACCCGCTGAGTGTCATGGCGCGGCTTTCGCCGCGCCATTCGTTTACTGCCTTCCGATCGTCCGGGGCTCCATGGCGATCACCAGGTCATGGACCATCTTCAAGGTCGTATCGTCGAGCTTCTGCAGGTGGTCGACCGTTTCTCCCATCAGCTTGTTTCTCTCTGCTTCCTGTGAGTTGCCTTCGGATTGAGGGGGCCGTTCTTTGATGAAAGGATCGAAGAACTCTTCCGGAGTAATATCGAGGACCTCGAACACGTGGAGCAGGCGTCCGACGGTCATCAAGGATGAGGCGTTTTCATATCGGGCATAGGTTGCCTCCTTTAGGCCCAGGAGGGTCGCGACTTTCGCTTGCGCAATTTGTCGGTCGGTTCGCAGCTCACGGAGCCTTTGAGCGACAAGCTGATCCAGTTCCTTGAGGTCGATGATCTTTCCGTCGAGCCGTTTGCGATAGATCGGATGATCTTTGTTCGGGTCGTCAACGCGTTCAAGTCCGAGATGGCCTACCCACTGCTCGAGTCCGAAACCTGCCATTGCCACCAACCACACTGGAATTTCATCGTTGTTCCTCCGGGACAATTAAAGATGGCGCCTCGAAAGTCTACCCTGAATGGCTGCTTTGGCGCATCGCTTGGCGACCCCGCTCTATGCCTTCGGCACGGAGCCAGCAGCCGCTGTCTCCGCCCATTCGGGTAACGATCGGTTGCGCTGCGGCTTCGCTTTCAATCCCATGCATCTTGGGCAAAAATCGGTTCGGAACATTTACAGCTTTCCGCAATCGACACATATTGCCCGCTTATCAGGTCAGGTCGTGGCAGATCTCTAGCCCTTTTCTGTCATGTGCCTACGGAGGCCGCCCTGCCTCGTATCGGGGCGGCCTTTCCCCTCCCCTACTGCTCTTCAAAGTCATCCGCATCAGCACGGTTTGCCGGGTCTCGGCCAGGATAAAGCAGTGACGCCGGAGGCGTCCTGTCTGTTTCTTTGATGAGGGAAAGAGGAGCGCTGTCCCCTCTCCCTCACAAGGGGAAAAAACGGTCTCCCCGTCCTTCCTTCGCGCAGCCTTGGGGCAGCGCTTTGTGCAGGAGCGCCGCTGACGCGACGCCCCTTCGGCTTTGCCTCGGGCGGGCGAACCCCCTCCGTTTTTATCCCCTTGCCACCCTCTCCCCCGCTGCTCCGCGCGAACTCGGGAACAGGAGCGGGGCTCCTGCCCACGAGGGGCATGAGAAGACCGCTTCGCGGAAATGGAGAAAGGGTGAGAACTATGACTACAACCGCAACCGTTTACCTGCTGGACCCAGAAGCCGGGACCATTCAAGCCGCACAGGTCGCAGCACCGAGCGCGTTCTCTCAGACCTACGGGCTGATTGGATGCCAGCTTGTCGAGGTGGTGCCATTCGACACGAACCACGTTCTTATCGTCGATGAGGAGGGTTTGCGCGACGGCTTGACCGCTTTCACTGTCTTTGACGGCTACCCGCAGCCATTGGCCGGAAAGATCGTTCTTGCCAGTCTGGACGGCTCGCATGTCCTACCGCCGCAGATCAGTATTGAAGAAGCAGCAGCCCGCCTGAACGTCTGCAAGCCGGTTCTTGATCCGGTCTTTGCCAAGGCGGACGAGGATTCTTCCCATGGGGTTATTCTAGGCGGCGCTTTGATCGGGTTTCAGACTCGCATCACCCGCACACAGCCAACCGTCATGGCGGGGGTAGTCCGATGATCATCGCTGTTGTCGAGGACCGCACCCTGTCCATCGACCGGATGAAACGGGCGAATGTCATCATTCGCCGAATGGAGAAGGATCAGGCGAGCGAAGCCGAAATTCTGGCCCAAGTGATTGCGGAAACCCGCATGGACGAGGATAGGGCATCGCGTGGCGTCACCCTTGCCCCTTGGCAGAACCGACGCGGCTTTTCCACCACCAACACCCGCGCCGAGCTGCGCCGCATGCAAACCCGCCTCGCTTCGCTTGCTGCGATGAAGAAGCGCGGTGACCGCGCCGATGACGTCGAGACGGAGGCAGGAGCCGTCACGGTCAAGGAAAATACCGACATGGCCCGCATTCAGTTGCTGTTTCCCGGCAAGCCGGACGAACAGACGCGGCGCACCCTGAAATCTCACGGGTTCCGCTGGTCGCCGTCGCAGGGGGCTTGGCAGCGCAACTTGAACGAGGCCGGACGCTATGCGGCAAGTCTAGTTTTGAAATCGATCAGCGGCGACAGCGCCGCTTGATCAGCCCCGGAAAAAGAGGTTCCCCACATGAATGAGCAGATTTTTACAGTCATGGAGTTTTCCGGCAGAGGCGATGCCATGTTCGGCGGTAGTGCCGCCGATTGGAGCCTATACACCCAAGAAGACGGCTCAAACGCTTTCATGAGCGCCGCCGACGCGCAGCGCCGCCAGCTGGTGAAAGCCTATTTCCCGACCAAGGAGGAAGCGAGTGAAGCCGGAGAGGCGGCCAGCCAGCGCAAGGGCCTGATCTCTGCCCTGCCTGTTCGGCGCGTCGATGAGATCCCCTATGCGCAACTGCGCTGGATTGTCGGAAACATGCACGTCGGGACGAGTGATGACGACTTGAAAGCCGACATCAAGGGGCGCGCAAAATCGGGCATGACCGCGAACCCCGACCTGCTGGCCCAGGCTTGCGCTTACGCGCTGGCAAGCCACCGAGCCAATCAGGGCTTGGTTGCACATTTCCGGCTATAGGAGGCGAAGCATGAAAAGCAAAGGCCAGCGCCGAAGCGTCGAGGTGTTCGACACGCCCTCCGGTTTAGGGGGGAGCCACACGGTTGAGGTTGTCGAGAACCTTGGAGACGATAAGGTCAGGGTCGCGTCTGGTGTGGACGCGCCGCCGCGACAGGTTGGGAAGCCTGGAAGGATTGGGACGGCTACCGCTTTGACACCGAATGCGCCAGCCTGACCAACAAGCGGTCAATGCCGCTGTTCAAATAGGACCTGGGCCGCATTTCGAGGCGGCCCGACATCAGGAGGGACACCATTGAGCCGCTACACCGTGACCGTGAAGACCGACGGAGAAACTGACGAGAATGCCGTAATCGGCTATGATCCGCCGTTGCGCACCTTCTTTCTGCAGGCGTTTCCCGATGAGGAAACCGACGAATACGCGCTGTGGTTCGGGACGCTTCTTGATCAGCACCCAAGCCTTGAATCGATCATCGAGAGCGCGCGCCGTTTTGGCTATGAGATCGAAGGGCTGTCACAGAACGCCATCATCGCCATGACAAAGGAGGCGGGCACGCCGACGCCGCTTAGCCTTGGCGATCGATTGGGCTTATTACGCTGACAATAGTCTGACGCTTTTGTTGCGGGGCCGGTTCGAAAGAGCCGGCCCCGTCATCGTTTTGGCCGTTGCGAACCTGGCCGCATCGAGCGGACTGCGGTTCGCCCGAAGGGAGCCCATTCCCCTCCCTCGGCTCCCCTCCCGCCCGATTGCTACCGCAGACGAAGGGGCAGGATCTGGACGTCAAACGTTTGACCCGTTGTTGGTGGTGTGTGAGATCGACTGCATTTCCTGAGCCGTGAGCGTGCCTCTCGTCGCGATCAGATAGGCCGCAAGATAGGTCAGCTTCAGCTTCGCTTCTCCGTCGTCTTTCGGCTGATAATTGAGGATTGCCATGCGACGTGCTTTCGCCTTTTTCCCCCCTTGAAGCGCGGCTGCATGCTGATCGATCAACTCACGAAGCGAGGGTCCTTCTCTTGTCGCACTGACTGCGACCTCCGTTCCCGCTTTCCTGGGCGTCGGTAATACCCGTGTCGGTTTGTTGCATCGAGCCGCAACTGTTTCGGGGGACGAACGCGAACTGGATGACGACAGTAGCATGGCGGATGCCTCACCGATCTAGTTGCATTGGGGATCGTCTCAGACCATCAAATCGTCCACAACGCACGATAGGATACGAAACAAGACGAAATCTTGGGCTGTAAGTCATTGGAAAAAAACGGTAAGATTTTTGTTCCGCCCCCTGCTGATGCAAGCGATTTCAAGGAACTGTTCAAGAAAATGGCTGCTGCGGGTGCAGGACGCCTGTTGGGTGAAGACGGTTTTCCCCAAGGCCCGTGGACCCCGGAGCTGCTGGCGGAGGCGATCTCAAAGATCGACGCCAACCGTGTCGGGGTGGATCTTCGCACGGTCCAGCTCTGGTTTCAGGAGAACGACAAAGGCATTAGCCCGGCCAACATTCGCTGGCTTGCCCGCATCTTCGGTTGCGACGATCGTGAGGCAACGAATGAGTGGCTGAAAGAGCTCACTGCAGCCCAAGCGCGCCTGGCGGCCAAGCGACGCGAGCAGAAGAAAACCGGCAATGTCGCTGCCCTTCGCGTGCCCGACATGCCACCACCAGATTTAGTCGATGACTCGGTGCAGGTGACGCCACTGCTATCCGTCGACCTCCAACCGATGCCGGCGGAGCGATCGGGTCTGGCAATCAAGACGGAAGCGATTTTTGCTGAACGGTCGGATCTGAACTTGCCGGCTTCGATATTTGCTGGCTCTTCTGCCTTGGGGTTCTTGTCCTACATCCTCGGCATCCACAGCATCACCTACATGCGGGAAGACGGCATCGAAAAGCAGGTTGGCTTCCTCTGGGCACCGAACTGGACCTTCCTGTTCATGGTGCTGCTGCCGCTGTTCTTTGCCATCGTCATCGAGCTTCTGGTTTTCTGGAAGCATGATGGCCGCCTCCGGCTCCTGACAGAGGTTGATCGCCCGAAAAGCGGCGAAGCCTGGACGCGAAATCTGCAGGCCAACTCCCACACCTATTGGGCGGTGTTCGTCATCTGCGTTCTGTTCGCGGGCGTGGTGCAATGGATCGGCGTGCAGCTCATCCCGCTGCTTGAGCAAAGACAGGATTTTGCCCCAAGCTGGGGAACGATCGGGATCACCAGACCCGATATCCTGTCGACGCCGGCGGCAATCGTGTTTACCGCCCTTGCCTATCTCTACATGTCCGTCAGCTTTTATCTTCTCTTCGCCGGCCTGATCCTGCTGCACACAATCCTCCATGATTTATGGAAGCTCAAACGCGAAACTACGCTTCGGGGCGAGCAGGGTCACGGGCCAGATGTCAGTGAAATCGGTTTGCGGATCATGCGGGGGGTCTTCAGATGCCGTCCTCGTCGTCCTTGCCGCCATCTGCATGAAGGCACAGAGCGCTTATCTCGCTTCGCAAGGCCCCGATTTTGTTACATGGCTGGTTCGCGATGTCTGGGCTGCGCTGGCAAATTACGACGATGGAGATCGAAGCTTCGATTACATCATGCCCACCCACTACAGCAGCCTGCTCGTCGTGCTTTCGACCTGCAGCGTCTTTCTCTATGGGGCCATCCGCTTGGGTGATGATCACCATCTCCGGGCGCCACTGTGGAAGATGTCCGCTGTGATCGGTCTGTTGTTCGTCTCATACATGTCGATCGACGCATTCGATGGCTTCTCGGTCTTGCTGCTCGTTGCCGGTCTGATCGCAACCTATGGTCTGTTCGATCCGGCGTTCAGGCCAGTTTGGCGCACCCGTCAGATAGGAGGCGACAGCCATGTTTCATGAATGGCTTGATCGTTGGGACGAGGATCGCGCACAGCGCGGCGAAGAGGCCAAGAAGATCACGGACCTCATTCTGGACGCGCATCGTGCATTCCCAAGCACGGGGGCGGCTGAAACGGTGGAGGAGTTTTGCGTTCTCGGGGAAACGGCCGCCGCTGATCCGGACTTTTTTGAGCCGCCTGATGCGAGCGATCATAGCTTCGAGCTGCGGGATGGCTGGCTGAAATTCCCTTCAGACGTTGCAACCGATGTTGCCGAAAACAACATCGTGTGGGCCAGGATCACCGAAAGCGGAAAACGCGATCAGGCGGTGGTGATTTTCCATCACTGGAACGCGACCAGTCGGAACCGGCAGATTGCCGGGTTCCTCTCCTGGCAAGGGATCACGGTCATCGAGATCGCCATGCCATACCACTTGGAGCGCAAGCGGCCCGGCTCGCTCTATGCCGATTACATGCTCAGCGCCAATCTCGGCCGCACGGTGCAAGCCGTCAGACAGGCTGTATGGGATGGGCGCAAGCTCACTCGTTGGCTGAAGCGCGAGGGATATCGGGATGTTTCCGTTCTCGGGATGAGCCTTGGTTCATGGATAGCCGGACTGGTCGCGGCACATGAGCCCGCCGTTTCTCGGGCGTCGCTCTTCCTCACGGCAGGAAGCCTTGCCGAAATGGTATGGACCGGGCGCGCAACCCGATCGATCCGAAAGAGCCTCGAGCCGTATCTTACGCTTGCCCAGCTGCAAAGAGCGTGGGCACCACTCAGCCTCGAAAACCATGCGGACAGGCTGGCGCGGCCAGGCCTCGAACTTCATGTCATTCTGGCATCGAGGGACACGGTTGTTTTGCCGGACGTGTCAGAACGCCTGCTAGAACGGCTGAAGAATGCCGGAGCCACAGTGAGCGTGCTGCGGCTGAATTGCGGGCACTACTCTCTTGGACGGCCACCCTACATCTTGGGAGCCGGATGGAGCCTGAAGCGGTTTTTGTTGCGTAAGCGCGAGGCCGCCCAGGCTTAGGAGCGCTTGAGCGCCGCATCGAGCGGCACCCAACCGCAATGAGGGGAGCCCCCTTCGGCCCCTCCCCTCAAACTCCCCTTCCCCCTCACGACGGGCGCGCCCCGCAAGCGGGACGGCTCACTGAGGCTTGTTGTCGTTTCCGGCCAGGAGCGTCGACGCGAGCGCAACCACTGCTGCAGCATCACGGGGATGGAGATCCGACCTGGCGGCCGGATCACGATTTGCCGGTTGACGACAAAGACGACGGCCGGGGCTACGAAGGCCGCGTTTTCAGGCCGCTCCTTAGTGGCCGTACGCAATCTAATGCTGCGCACGATACGGCAGGCCCCGCCTTAGCGTGCAACCCTAAAGGGTTCTCCTCTCCGCGTCGCTCCGTTGCGATCACTACGCGATGCACTCGGCGGTTCCAGCCGTATTCGAGCTTCGCGATTACGCACAACCACTAAGGAGGAACCTCTGATGAAAACGCTCGTAACCTTCTGCCAGAAAACCGGCCGTCGCCTCCGCCAGTTCATCAACCGGCAAATCGCGAAGTTGTCCCATAAGGGCCAACTTCGGTTCTCCATCGCCGTGATGCTTCCGCTCCTCGCCAAGGTCGAGTTCAGCTATCAAGTCGAGCTCAACAGCAAGGCTGGAAACGACAACAAGCCTCATTGAAGTGCGGCCGCACCCTGCCCTGCAGGGTGCGGCCTATCCGTCGTGATCCCGAACCTGCGGCCTTGTTCAGGGGCGCGAGCTCTCAGGCGGCCGCTTCGCAGCGGCGCCTTATCTTCCGTCAGAGGAGGTTGGGGTCGGTTCGGGCTGAGGGCGAAATGACACGCTAACGAGCGTAGTCAGCCTTCGGCCCATTGCAGACATAGAAGAGCGGAGCGGGTTAAGCTATCTCGAACCCAAGATCATCTCGAGCGCGGCATCCTGAGGCAGACCAGCCATCTGTCCGATGCTGCCATCTGCCTTCCTGAAGACAATCGCAGGGGTGCCGGAAAAGCCAAGCTCGGTCATCAGGGTGGCATTGTGCTCAAGCTTTTCCGCCATTGCGGGGCTGACCGTTTCCAAAGGGGCGATGCCGCCGTCCTCGTACTTGTGTTCGTTTTCGGCCAATGCCTCCTCAGGAGACTTAGCCTCAAGAATGGCAGCCGCCTTGGCAGGCGAATCCTGTCTGATCACGCCGACCATGACATGCCGCAACTGCACCTTGCCCGCTTCGACCCATGGTCTGGCAGACTTCCAGAATTGGTGGCAGTAGGGACAGTTTGGATCGGTAAACACGTAGACGATCCTTGGCGCGTTTGGGCTTCCGTCCTTCACCCATGTGGATCGCTCAAGCTTTTGCCAGCCCTCTTCCGAGATCGGCGCTTCTACCATCTCCTTGAGTTGGGTCTCCGCCATGTCCTGTCCTGCTGCGTCGACAAGTGTGCCAACGACCACATGTTCGCCATCCGGGGTGAGGTAAAGTGCCAGAGGTTGAGCGCCAGCTTTTGCGGCGAATGCTCTCAGACCGCCTGGCACCTTCATCTCTCCAAGGATTGTCAGTCCCTGCTGCTCGATCGCCTTCAGGATCCGGGGATACTCTTGGGGCTGCGGGACATCCTCGGCTGCGGCGATCTGTGGTGCAGAACCGAACAGCAGCGCTGTGAACAGCATCAGGGTGGGTCTGAGATTGGTGACAATGAAGAGGCGCATTGGAGTTCCTTCAAAAGCTGTCGCTTGACCTGCTCACCTTAAGGCAGCCTTAAGGAGCGGCCCCTGTGCATGTGGCAGCGCCGGTCCTTGCTTCTGTCCGAGTAAGTGTCGCTTTGTTAACGGCGTCCTGAATAGACGTTCACTCGGCGCCGGCACCGCTATGAGGCGCCAGGAGGTCGCCACATTGAGATTGGCCGCCCTCAGCCAATCATCGACGTCCCCCAGTTGCGATAGAGGATGTAGGCTGCGACCACGAAGATCAGCGCGGCAAACAGGCGGTTGAGGATGTTCTTGTAGGCGCTGAGGCGTGTGGCGAGGAGCATTCCGAGCACGCCGCCGATGATGCCACCACCAATGAACTCGGCGGCAAGCCACCAATCCACCAGACCGGAGCTGGCGTAGTTCAAGGCGGTCGCCAGCCCGAACACGCCGACGGAGAGGAGCGAGGTACCGATCGCGTTGATCATCGGCATGCCGGTCGCCAGCATCAGGCCGGGAACGATCAGGAAGCCTCCGCCGATGCCGAAGAAGCCGGATGCCGCGCCCGCGGCCAATGCGACGGCCGCGGTGGCGAGGCACATCCGGAGGTCGACAGGACGGCATTCGACCGCAACTGCCTTCCTGGGCTTGAGCATCAGAGCGCCCACAACCACCATCAGGATGCCGAACAGGAAGATCAGTCGGTCTCCGTCCATCGCCTTGCCGAGGCTTGAGCCGGCAAGCGCGCCAACCACGCCAAGCGCGGAGAAGACGGCCGCGCACCGCCACCAGACATGCCCCTTGATCGCGTGGCTCACAAAGTTGGCAAAGGCGTTCACGGCAACCGCAAGCGCGCCCGTTCCAATGGCAACATGCGGCTGCGTGACGCCGACGACGTAGAGGAGGAGCGGCGTCGCCAGGATCGACCCACCGCCGCCGAGCAGGCCGAGCATGAAGCCGACGATCCCGCCGGAGCCGACTGCCGCAAGAATTGAGGTGGTCACGTCCGTCTGCTCCATACTCGGTCGTGCAAGGTCATGCCCACCAGCATGGCGATGACGAACAGTACCGTCTGGGGGATGCCGATGGGCAGCGACGCGACCGCCGGGCCGGGACAAAAGCCACCGATCCCCCAGCCGAGGCCGAACAGGGCGGATCCGATGATGAGCGGCGGGTCGATCTGCCGATTGGTCGGGACATGGAAGCTGTCGCCGAAGGCCGGGTGTCGCATCCGCTTCATCACCTGAACACCGATGAAGGCGACGACGACGGCACCGCCGAGAACAAAGGCAAGACTTGGATCCCACGTGCCGAAGATGTCGAGGAAGCCTTGGACGCGTGCCGGGTTCAGCATCCCGGAGAGGGACAGGCCGAAACCGAAGACGATGCCTGATGCGAGCGCGGCAGCGAACTGGTAGATATTCCGGTTCATGATCCAAGACCTCGCAGAAGGGTAACGGCAACCACGCCGGCTGTCAGGAAGGTGGCGACAGCCACCATCGAGCGCGGCGACAGGCGGGCCAGCCCGAGGACGCCATGCCCGCTGGTGCAGCCGGATCCCATCCGCGAGCCGAATCCTACCAGCAACCCGGCGACGATGATCAGCGGCCAGCCTGCAGTGATCTCGACCTCTGGCCAACCATCGAACATGACGAGGTAGGCCAATGGCCCGAGCAGCAGGCCGAGCACGAAGGCCAGGTTGGTGGTCAGGCCGACACCCTGGGCAAGACGGCCGACGATGCCGCTGATCCCGGCGATCCGGCCGTTGAGGAGCAGCAGCATGACCGCTGACAGGCCGATCAGCATGCCGCCGGTCAATGATGGGAGATACTGGCTCATGTGTGGTCCTTCACGCAGAAGATGTCATAGAGGGCGGCGACCAGCTGGGCCGCCTTCTCCTCGGTCAGGGAATAGAAGATCTGCTTGCCGTCCCGCCGTGTCTCGACGATGCCGGAGCCACGCAGCACCGTGAGGTGCTGCGACAAATGTGGCTGATGCAGATCGAGCTTCTCTTCAAGCTCGCCGACCGAGTATTCTCCCTCCACCAGCGTGCAGACGATCATCAGCCGCGCCGGATGGGACAGCGTCTTGAGGAGGTTTGCCACCTCTTCGGCGCGGCTCGCCATTTCGACCGGGGAAAGCCCTGCCTTCAACATTGCCTTCAGGTCGGTGCTCATTCCCATGCCGCCCCCTGCAATGCATCGAGCGGGAACTTGAGGTAGCGCTTGCCGTTGGCTTCCGGCTCCGGCAGACGCCCGCCGCGGATGTTCACCTGCAGGGCATGCAGGATGAGCTTTGGCATAGGCAGCGTCTTGTCACGCTTGGTTCTGAGAGCGACGAACTCCTCCTCGCTCACGCCGGCAAGATGCGGGTTGGATTTCTTCTGCTCGGCCACGGTGCTTTCCCACCGAGGCGCCCGATCATCCGGCTGATAGTCGTGGCCCGTGAAGATCCGCGTCTCGTCCGGGAGCGCGAGGATGTCCTGTATCGACCTCCACAGCACCCGTGCATCACCACCGGGGAAGTCGGCACGCGCCGTGCCGCTGTCGGGCATGAACAGCGTGTCGTGGACGAAGGCTGCGTCGCCGATCACATAGGTGATGGAGGCGAGCGTATGTCCGGGCGAGAACATCACCTTCGCATCGATAGACCCGACCTTGAACGTATCGCCGTGGGCGAACAGTTGGTCCCATTGCGATCCGTCGGTGGCAAGCTCGGGCCAGTTGTAGATACCCTTCCACAGCTTCTGCACGTCCACGACGCGCTCGCCGATGGCGGTGCGCGCGCCGGTCTTCTCCTTCAGGTACTGGGCGGCCGAGAAGTGGTCGGCATGCGGATGGGTGTCCAGGATCCACTCGACCGTCAGTCCTTGGGCGCGGACGTAGTCGAGGATGGCGTCGGCATTGAGCGTCGCCGTCGCACCTGCCTTCTCATCGAAGTCGAGAACCGGGTCGACAATGGCGCACTTGCCCGTCTCCGGATCGGAGACGACATACTGGACGCTCCAGGTGCGCTTGTCGAAGAAGCCCTTGACCTGCGGTCGGCGGGGGGCCTGCTTCTCCAGCCAGGCTGCAGCGCCCCTTGTGTCGAAGCCGCGTTCACGTCCGAAGTCCATGACCTGGTCGGCACGCAGGCGGCCGTCGAGGACCTCTCCGATCACATAGAGGTTCAGCGACCGGGTGCCGGTCTTGCAATGGGCGAAGACGGGGCCCTCAGATTCATCGATCGCGCGCTGGAAGGCGCGCACGTCCGCCTCGGTGATGGTGGCTCCGGTGACTGGAATGAACGCATAGGACAGGTTGCAGTGCTTTGCTTCCTGCGCTTCGGCTTCGGTTCCCGGCTGTCCGGGCTCCTCGCCATCCGGGCGATTATTGATAAGTGTCTTGAACCCGTTCGCGCGCAGCGAACGGATGTCTTCGACGCTTGGCTGAGACGAGACCGAAAGCTTCTCGGATACACTGGTGACAGGCATAACTAGCTCCGCGTAAATATCGTTATACGTTCTAATATATTATATAGTGAGTTACCTTCAAGGCCGGTCACGGAACTTTGTGCTTCCCCTGGGGTTCCCGCGCAAAGGAGATCAAAACCATGGCCACGACAGCGAACCGGGTCAGCGCCCAGACATCCGACGAGATCAACAACCGCCTTCGCTGGCAGATGGAAGAGAGGCTCGCCTACTACGAAGCCCACCCCGACCAGATCGCAGCGAGGCTCGCGGAACTTGATCGGGAGTGGGACATCGAGCGGACGCTCGAAGCAAATGCCTCCTCTTTGGCATTCACAGGGACCATTTTGGCGGCGACAGTAGACAAACGATGGCTGCATTGCCGGCAATCGTAACCGGCTTCCTGTTCCAGCACGCCATCCAAGGCTGGTGTCCGCCCCTGCCGGTATTGCGCCGCATGGGGTTTCGGACGGCGGAGGAAATCAACCAGGAGCGATATGCGTTGAAAGCGCTCAGAGGTGACTTCGACGCCAAGGGCGGCAACAGGCTCGATGCTGCGCTACGAGCCGTCGGGGTCAGACGGGGTCCATAAGCGCAACAGGACAGGGCCAGCCGCCAAGGGCTCAGATCGGAAACGACGCCCTCGCAACAAACCAGCGAGCACCTCTCTCGAAGGTCAGGCTTCCGCCTAGACGGGCGAGCGCCATCTGGACGATCGACAATCCAAGCCCGCTACCATGACCATGCGCCTTTGATCCCCGGAAGAAGCGTTCCGTGACGCGCTTTTCGTCCTCCTGCTTAATTCCCGGTCCCTGGTCCAGGATTTCAACGCAGACTTCGTTTGTCCTCGCCAGGACGCGGCACCTGACTTCGCCGGCCTTTGGGGAATGCTGGATGGCATTTTCAAGCAGATTGCGGAGGACCAGACGAACAAGGATCCTGTCGCCCCGGATGACGGTGGGTGGCTGAGCCTGGTCTGAAAGTTCCATCGCCACATGGACGTCGTTCGCTGCGAGCTGGTTCTCCAACTCCCAGGCCACTTCCCCGACAAGGACTGCGATATCGACCTCCTCATCGCTCGTGACGTCCTGCGACGCATCTACGGCGGCAAGATCGATAAGCTGCCTGACCATCCGGCTGGTTCGGTCGACGCTGGTGGAGATGCGAGACAGCGCGTCACGCTGGACGCTCGGTTCGTCGGTTCGAAGGGCCACCTGCGCCTGGGTCTTGAGACCTGCGAGCGGCGTCTTCAGTTCATGCGCTGCATAGGCGGTGAAGCTCCGTTCGCGGTCGCGCGCTTCAGCCACGCGACCGAACAGGCTGTTCAGCGCCCGGATGACCGGCCGAACCTCCCGCGGAACCGATCCCGCATCCACCGGGTGGAGTTCGGATGCAGAACGGCCGGCAAGCCCTTCGGCAATACGCGTCAGTGGAGCAAGGCCACGCCCGACGCTCAACCAGATCAACGCTGCCAGGACGGGGAGAATGACGATCCCGGGGAGAAGCAGTCCCTTGATGACGTCGCCGATCAGCCGGTCTCGGATCTCAAGACTGTCACCGACCAGCACACGGACGCCAAGCGTGGGATTGACGACGGCGTAGACCCGCCACCGTTCTCCTTCGATCTCCGTTTCTTCGAAGCCATCTGTATGGCTCGCCAGCGAGGTTGCAGGCGCGCTTTCAGAGCGGCTGACGAGGCTGCCCTGAAGCGACCAGATCTGGCAGGAAAGTTGACGGCTATAGCCGCCGCCGGCTTCCTTAAATGGCGGAGGGGGAGTATCGGCAGTTGCCGCATTGGCTGCCGCGGAGGGATCGATCTGGTGATCCGTGATCAGCGAACTCACCATGCGTGCCGCTTCCATCAGGCGCGCGTCCAGTACGCGCTCGACTTCGGCTTGCGTGCTCGCATAGATCCAGGCGGCAGCGAAGAGCCACACCGCGCCGGTCGTGGCAATCAGGATTGCAAACAGCCGGATCCGTATGGAGTTCATTGTGCCGCCCTCAATCGATAGCCTGCGCCCCGAACGGTCTCGATGAAGCTCGCGCCCAGCTTGGATCGGAGCTTGTGGACGTGAACTTCCACCGTATTGCTCTCGATCTCCTCCTGCCATCCATAAAGCTTCTCCTCGAGATTAGACCGGGACAGGATGACGCCGGGCGTCTCCATCAGCGCCTGCAGGATGACGAACTCCCGCCGCGAGAGGGAGATCGCCATGCCGTCACGCGATGCGGACATGCGCGCCGGGTCGAGGCTCACGTCCTTCCATTCGAGAAGCCCTGTGGCCCTGCCGTGTCCACGACGGACGATGGCACGGAGCCGGGCAGCGACCTCGTCGAGATCGAAAGGTTTTCCGAGATAGTCGTCGGCTCCCGAGTCCAGCCCTGCTATTCGATCGGCAACTTCGTCCTTCGCAGTCAGCAGGAGAACAGGGGTGCGGTCGCCGGACCGTCGCATCCTTGCCAGTACATCGAGGCCAGTTCCGTCCGGGAGCATCAGGTCCAGGATGACGGCATCAAATCTGTCGGCCTCGATCGCAGCGTCGGCATCGGCAACCGATGTCACGGCGTCGACCGTGAAGCCGCACATCTGCAGCCCGACCTTCAGGCCGTCCAACAGGATCTCGTCATCTTCCACGACCAGCAGGCGCATCACATCCTCATCTGACTTCGCGTCCTCCCTGCGCCGGCTACCTTAAGGCTGCCTTAAGGTTGGGAGGAGAGACCGCCGCTCCAACCCAAGCAACGGAGCGGACCTTGCGTTTCTTCCTGTCGGTTTCATCTTTCATCGTGGCCTTAGCCGTCTCGGCGGTGGCGTCAGCTATCGAACCGCCGCTTCCAATGGATCAGGCCTTTCGCATGGAGGCAGGACGCGACGGTCCTGACATCGCATTAAGATGGCAGCTTGAAGACGGCTACTATCTCTACCGAGAATACCTGAGTGTGAAAGACGCCGACGGCAGACCTCTCGAAATGACAACCCCGCCGGGCGTCATCAAGGAGGATCCCGGATACGGAAGCACCGAGGTTTATTATGGGACGGCTACGGCAACGATCGCCGGACCGGTCACTGGTTTCGTCAAGGTCACCTACCAGGGCTGCCAGGATGGCGGTCTCTGCTATCCTCCGACCACGGTCGATCTCGACCCTGCTGCGTTGACGCCTGTAGCCAGCAAAAAACCGGCTGGTCTTCAGACTGCGCTTCAGTCACAGGCAGCCTTTCCTCTGGTGTCCAAAGCCGCGCCGGAACCCGCCGACACGGCTGCAATCCGTATCTCTGACCAGTCCTCCAACGGACTCGTGGGATCTCTGCTCGATCGCGGTGGAGTGCTGTTGCTGGTCGCCGGCTTCATGGGGCTCGGCGTCCTGCTGGCCTTCACGCCATGCGTGTTTCCCATGTACCCTATCCTCGCCGCGACCCTTTCGAGGGAGGGCGAGAGCCTGTCGGCTGGACGTGGATTTGTATTGTCGTCAACCTACGTCCTTTCTTTGGCGGCTGCCTTCAGTCTCTTCGGCGTGGTCGCTGCATGGTGGGGTCAGAGCTTCCAGATCGCGCTCCAGTCTTCCGCTGCCACACTCGTCGTTGCAGCCATCTTCGTGGCTCTGGCACTTTCAAGCTTCGGGATATTCGAACTCCAGCTTCCCTCCTTTCTCAGGAACCGGCTCGCCCCACGCCGCGATTCAGGAGGTTCACTGGCGTCTTCGGCAGCGCTCGGATTCTCATCCGCTCTGGTGATCGGACCTTGCGTTACGGCTCCGCTCGCCGGCGCGCTTCTCTACATTGCGCAGACCGGAGACGTCGTCCTCGGCGCGACGGCCTTGTTCGCGCTCGGCATCGGCAAGGGCATCCCCTTGATCCTGATGGGGACCTTCGGGTCGGGCCTGCTTCCGCGTGCAGGACAATGGATGGAACGGGTCCGGCAGGTCTTCGGCTTCCTGTTCCTCGCCACCGCGGTCTGGCTCGTGGACCGTCTGCTGCCTGCCGGAACTGGTCTTCTGTTGTGGTCTATCCTGGCGATCACCTTCGGGGTTTTCATCGGAGCCTTCGATCAGATGAGACCTGAGGCCGGCAGCGCTGCACGATTTGCCAAATCTGCTGGCATGTTGGCCGCTCTCTACGGCGTCATGCTAGCGATTGGCGGCCTTTCGGGCGCAACCGATCCTCTGAAGCCTCTCGCGCCCATCACTGTCGCGCGCTCCGGAGACGCAACACCAACGAAAGCGATTGACAAGGATTCCTTCCAGTTCGCTGCCTCCTCCTCCGAACTGTCCTCGCTGCTGGCAGCCGACGCGGGAGACACCCCCTCGCTTGTCTACTTCACGGCCGACTGGTGCGTCACCTGCCGGGTGATCGAGCGATCCGTTTTTCCGGACCCGACGGTGGTGAACGCGCTGGACGGCATCCGCCTGATCTCGGTGGATCTCAGTGAGATCACCGAGGCCAACCAGTCGCTGATGAAGGACCTTCAGGTCGTCGGGCCCCCGACAATGCTGTTCCTCGACGGCAACAACGATGAGATTGCCGACAGCAGGCTGGTGGGAGAGATCAGTGCAGACACCGTTACGACGTCTGCATCAGCAGCCAAGAGCGCCCTTCGATGAACGCCGTCTCCTTCGGTCCCTTCGCGTTCGACGCCGAGCGCTTCGCTGCCATCGTGGGCATGGTCGTGTTTCTCGCTGCAGCGTCCGTTCTTGCCCACCGGGTCGACGACAGGCTCGGACGCTGGTCGTCTTGGACGGCTCTGGTCGGACTGGCGGCGGCGCGCCTGGGGCATGTTCTGCAGCATGCCGGGAGCTTCGCTTCGGAGCCTTGGCGGATCCTTGCGGTGTGGCAAGGCGGGTTCTCCTGGAGCGGAGGGGCCGCAGGCGTCGCCGTGGTGCTGGTCCTGCTGTTCCTGAAGAGCCGAAAGCTTGTCGGATGGGCCGTGGCTAGCCTTGCCGCTGGCATGGTTGCGACAGCGGCGACGCTGGCGTTGACCTATTCTGACCCGCAGCTAGCGCCCGTCACCTCCAGCTTCCGGACACTTGATGGTGCCGAAAGAGGGATCGGTGCCAACGGTCGTCCTACGGTTCTGAACCTGTGGGCGACGTGGTGCCCGCCTTGCCGCCGCGAACTGCCGATGATGGCGGAACTCGCTGCCAACATGGCCGATGTCGACTTCGTCTTTGCAAACCAGGGCGAGCAGGCGGCCAAGATCGCTGACTACCTCCGGAGTGCGAACCTCGATCTGCCGCAGGCGGTGCTCGATCCGCAGCTTCTGCTCAGCCGCCACTATTCGGCGGTCGGTCTGCCCGCAACACTCTTCTTAGCAGCCGACGGCACGCTGGCCGGCTCTCACCTCGGCGAGATTTCCCGCGAGGTTCTCGCGCAGAAGATCCAGGAACTCAAATCTGAAGAAGGAATATCCGAATGATCCCTGCCCGAGCGGCCGATCTGTGGCGACCGTTGACCGCCTCGCTTTTCGTCATGGGGTTGTCGGCCTGCGCGCAGACCGCCGCGGAGCCCGCAAAGGTCGAAGCCCCGAAAGCGGACCCGTCGTTGGCCAGTATGTATGCGCCGATCAAGGATGGAGACGAAACCATCCCCGGCGTCGACGTCTCCAAGATGGATCCGAAGAATGTCCGCCAGGTTGTGGACTACAAGACCGGCTATCCGGCAGGCACTATCGTGGTCGATCCCCACTCCCGTTTTCTTTACCTCGTCATGGAGGGTGGCAAGGCGATGCGCTACGGCGTCGGCGTCGCCAAGGCCGGCATGGAATTCGAGGGCGAGGCCGATATCGCCCGTAAGGCGCAGTGGCCGGGCTGGGTGCCCACCCAGAACATGATCAAGCGCAATCCGGAGCGCTACGGCCCTTTAGCATCGGGCCTGGAGGGTGGCATCAAGAACCCTCTGGGAGCACGTGCCCTGTACCTCTACCAGGGCGGCAAGGACACGCTCTATCGAATCCACGGGACCAATGAACCCTGGAGCATCGGCAAGTCGGTCTCGTCCGGCTGCATCCGGCTGCTGAACCACGACATCATCGACCTGCATCGCCGCGTGCCGAAGGGCTCCAAGGTCGTCGTGCTCGGACCTGAAGAATCGCGAAAAGGAGAAGTATGAATGATTACCCGCAGAAACCTGCTCGCCGTCACCGCGGGCACTGCCGCAGTGGCTGCCGTCCTCCCGCGCCTGGCGTTCGGCCAGGAGATCACCGAAAAGACCGTCTTCCATGATCCGGACGCACCAGTTCTCGGCAATCCCAAAGGGGACGTCACGGTCGTCGAATTCTTCGATTACCAGTGCCCCTACTGCAAGAAGATCCATCCCATGCTCGAGAAGGTCGTTCGCGAGGACGGCAATGTCCGGCTGGTGCTGAAGGACTGGCCCGTCTTCGGCGGTGCCTCGATCTTTGCTGCCCAGGCAGTTCTCGGAGCCGCCCAGATCGGCAAGTACGAGCCTGCAATGGAGGCGCTGATGAAGACGACGGGCAAACTGACTGAAGAAGCCGTGGAGAAGGCGCTCACGAGCACCGGCCTCACGATGAAGGAAATTGCTGCCGCCGTGAACAAGCACAGCACCAAGATCTCGGGGCTGCTCGACCGCAACTACAGCCAGGCGCTCGCCTTCAACTTCGCAGGTACGCCTTCCTTCGTCATCGGCCGGACCACGTTCGCAGGTGTGCTGGATGAGAAGGGGCTGAAGAAGGCGATCGCAGAGGCCCGCGCGGCCTGAGCGGGTGGCTCCACGGCGCACTGGCCTCCGCCATTCGTCACTTAAGGTTGCCCTAAGGCGGGCAGGCTTGGAAGCAGCCCGCGAGATTAACAGAGAGTACCGACATGGCCTATGACAGTCAGACTGAAGAGAGAACGAGCAGCTCAAATGGACGGTGGGTGGGTGCAGGCTTGCCAAGGCGCTCCTTCATCCTTGGTGTAGGGGCGATCGCCGTCTCTGGCTGTGTATCGACCCAACCGCCGCCCGTCGTGACGATCGCCGAACCTCCGCCAGCGCCTGCGCCGGTGGTGCCGCCGATGTACTATGCAATGCCCAATGAGAGGTTTCCGATCCCGGAGGTCGACATCAGCCAGCTACCGCCGCAGTTCTGGCGAACCGAGGTGGACTATCCGACGAACGAGAAGCCAGGCACCCTCGTCGTCGATACGCCAGCCAAATATCTCTACCACGTTAAGGCAGGTGGCCGCGCGACCCGCTATGGAATCGGAGTAGGACGGGAGGGGTTCGCCTGGGCTGGGGAGGCCATAATGGCTTACAGGCGGGAATGGCCGCGCTGGACACCGCCTGATTCAATGGTTGCGCGGCAGCCAGGGCTGGAGCCCTACAGCATTGCAAATGGAGGCATGGATCCCGGACTCAAAAATCCACTCGGTGCTCGCGCCCTCTATATCCATGAAAACGGGAAGGACACGCTGTATCGGATACACGGCACGCCTGAGGCGTTCAGCATCGGGAAGGCCGTTTCCTCAGGTTGCATTCGGCTCATCAATCAGGATGTGATCCATCTTCACGACGAGGCAAGAGATGGCAGCCGCATCGTCGTCATTCCCGACCCGGCGATGAGCCATCTGCTTGTGGGATGAACTTCAGGTTGACCCGCGTGTCACATCACCAGCGGGTCAACCTGTGATCCTGGGGCAGGAATCGCCGCGTTCGGCTCGCTTTAGAAATTGCCGCAACGCAGCCGTATGCGCTGGACTGCAATGTCCGCTGTTGGCGCAAAGCGGCCAGATGCGAGCTGTCCCAGATGAACTGAAGTCTGGCTGCGACTGTTGAGCAGCTGTTTCAGATCGCCCACTACATCATGAACGCAACGCCCAGGCTGTAGAAGCACGGAACGGTTTTGCCGGGGGAAGTCGGTCCCGGCTTCCGCTTCGCGGCGCTATGCTAAGCCTCCTGCGGCTTCCCTTTATCCTTCAAAACCGTGTCGAGAATTCCCGCTTTCCCGCCCTTTAAGGAGGGGCGGCGCTATGCTGAAAGCTCCGATGTTCTTCATTGTCCTTCTCGGATCTCGGACTGGCGCCGATCGATCCGAGCTGAGCCGCTGCTGCCGCTATCGACACGTTGAATCAAGTTGAAATGGAGATCTTCCCGAGGAGCGGAGCGCTCATCACTCGGAGCGCAGCGGGCAGATCCATCGTGTTATAACCTGGATCAGAAGACGGAGAACCGGCGTCGCCGGTTCACATCCGCAAGGAGCGGCCAGGATCGGCCGCCCATCTACCCTGCCCTGTACCGCTCTTACGATAGGTCGCCGATCGCGCCAATGGGCAAGCGCGCAAGCGCTGTCGCTCGTCAGGAAAAACGGCTTTCGCCGTCGGGCCGGCAAACCTTCCTTTTTTCCTTCCTCCCGCCCCATGACCCGATCGGCGTCCTAACGGGAGCGGGCTCAAGCCCTCCCCCTTCGTTCCGCCGGATGTGGGGGCACATCCTTCGAGAACGAAGGCAGAGGCTTCGCCCACTAGCGGGGCTTGCTCCCAAGGGAAACGGGAAAAACTGGAGCAAGGAACCATGAGCGACATCATCGCGGTAGCACTTAACAAGCTGGACGCAGACCCCAAGAACGTCCGCAAGACCTACATCAAGACGAGCATCGAGAGCCTGTCGGCGTCCATTCTCGCCAATGGCGTCATTCAAAACCTTGTGGTGCGCAAAGCAACCAAAGGCCGATACCTCGTGACGGCTGGCGGTCGCCGCCTCGCAGCCCTCAATCTTCTGGTCGAACGGGGCGAGATCGGGGCCGACTACGCCGTGAACGTCATTGTCCGGGAGGCGGGTGACGCAACAGAGTTAAGCCTGACCGAGAACGTGATGCGCGAGGCCATGCACCCCGCCGACCAGTTCGAGGCATTCAGGGCGTTGTTCGATGAGGGCAAGTCCATCAAGGACATCGCCGCCCGGTTCGGGACAACCGAAATCATCGTCAACCGCCGTCTTGCGCTGGCGAAGGTTTCCCCTGTCCTGTTCGCGGCGTTCCGCGCCGAGAATATGACCTTTGAGCAGCTTGCCGCCTTCACCATCACCGACGATCACGCTCGACAGGAAGAGGTTTGGAATGCCCTCCCCTCATGGGATCGTAGCGCCAACACAATCAAGCGCCGTCTCGCCGTGGATGAAGTCCCTGCAAGCGACAAGCGGCTCGCGCTGATCGGCGGGTTGGAGGTTTATGAAGCGGCTGGCGGTCCAGTGCGCCGCGACCTGTTTGCCGAGCAGGGAGGAGGCTTTGCATGCGATAGCGGGTTGCTTGAAAAGCTGGTTGCCGAGAAGTTGGAGGTCGAGGCGGAAGCCGTGAAGGCCGAAGGCTGGAAATGGCTCGAGTGGTGCGCTCAGCAGCCGGATAATATCTATCAGATGGCCCGGGTTTACCCGCAGCGCGTGGACCTCAGCGACGAGGATCAAGCCAAGCTGGACGCTCTGACCGAGCGTTATCACGAACTGGCGGCGCAGATCGATGCGGATCAGAAGGATGAAGGTGCAGAGGCCGCCTTGTCCGCCGTCGAGCAGGAAATCGCCGTCCTGCAGAAGCGTGAAGAAGCCTATCGGAGCGAAGACCTCGCGATTGCAGGGGCAATTGTTACCATCGACCATTGGGGCAAGGTATCGGTGCTGAGAGGCCTTGTCCGAGACGAGGACAAGAAGAAGGCCGAAGCCACAGAAGGAAAGCAAGGCGGGACGACCGAGGACGCTGACGGCGCTTTGAAATCTACGGCGCTTACTCACTCAGCGGCTTTGATCGAGGACCTGACCGCTCAGAAGACGGCGGCGCTTCGAGTCGAGCTGGCGAACAATCCCGAAATCGCGCTTGTCGCAGTCGTCCATGCGATGTTGCTCAAAGTGCAGTATCGGACCGCATGGGGCATTCCCGGCCACCAGAGCGCGCTTGAAATCTCTGTCACTCATGAAGTGCTGGACGGTTCGATGAAGCGTCCCGCCGAGAACAAGGCCCTTGAGGCGTGGGGAAGCCTTGAGGAAAACTACGGGCACCGGCTTCCCGGCGATCCTGCTGACCTTTGGGAATGGCTGATGGATCAATCGCAGAGCGAGTTGTTGCAGCTTCTGGCCTATGCCGCCGCCCATTCCGTCAATGCAGTTGAGAAGAAGTTCAGCAGTCGGAGCCATGCGCTGGCACATGCCGACCAAATGGGCCGCGCATTGAATGTCGATATGCGGGATTGGTTCGAGACCACGGCGGAAAGCTATTTCAGCCACGTCAACAGACCAACCATCCAAGCCGTTGTTGCCGAGGTGCGCGGCGAGGATTTCGCCGCTGGTGTCGGCAACATGAAGAAGGGCGAGGCTGCGGAGTATGCCGCCAAATCCATTAAGGACAGCGGTTGGCTTCCGCCTCACGTTCGGATCGCGTCTGACCCCGACGCAGAGGGTGAGACTGAAACCTCTGAGGAAAAGAGCGAACACTCGTTCCCGATGGCAGCGGAATAATCCCGCCGCTGCTTGTCCCCGGTCACGTCCTCCAGCGTGACCGGCTCCACTATTCCCGAGGATAAGCCGTGCTCGCTTCCGATCCTGATCCGACCCTTGCCGCCGAAAGCTGCTGTCAGCTAATCAACGCCTATCTGAGCGACCCGGAGCATGTTGATTGGGATGAAGTGCAAAAAGCACTCGATACAGCGCTAAAGGCCTTCGATCTACCGCCGACCTATCTTGAGGATGCTGCTCAGCGCGGCTGAGCCTGCTTCAAGATCGCACTTTAGCGCCCGCCTTGGCATCGAGCCAATGCGGGCGCTTTCGCAGGTGCGTGGGAGGCAGAAACGTATCGGGGGACGGCAGATCAGGCCGCTTGTTGAGAGGAGGCCCTAGCCCCCTCCTCTCAAACTCTCCTCCCCACCCGTTGAATTTATCCAACAATAACGGGGGGTATATCATCGTCTGGAAACGTCCCGGTCTTGAACGTGAAGCGGGGTTAGAAGCAGAGTGCAGCTCTAAAATACTGGAAAAATAGCGCTTTTTATATGCCGGCTGAGCCGACGCAGCAGCGCAGAAATGTGACAACTTGCATCAAATTGGTATCTCAGGCTACAAATCGCAATGAGCGGAGCCACAACCGATTCCGACTCACACATTCTAACAGTTTGTGGAGATAGCAACCGGCCCAGAAAAGAAAAACCGCTCCCGAAAAATCCGGAAGCGGTCTGCAGTTCGAAAATATAAAAGCACCATCGTTCTCGCAGACCTCCCCTCCGATGTCAATAATCAAAACGCCTTTTCGGTGAACGGCGGAGCTTTGTCTGGCCTCTGACAGGAGACGGACGATGGGGGAACCCACCCAATACAAGCGACCGACTGGTCGCAGAATGACGAAGGAGCGAGCCGAATTTCGGCGACTGGCGCAGTCAACGGAAATCGGAGCGGTGACGCGTGGCCAGCTTGCGGTGCTCGCTAAGAATCTGATGACGATCGGAATGATCACGACCTCAGAATATGCGTTGCTCGAGGCTATCATAACGACCGCCAAGGCCGATGCCTTTGACAAAGGCGGGCGCCCGATCGTCTACAAGTCGAACCGACAGCTGGGGTACGACATCAACAAGTCACCGGGACGCGTAAGCCGAATTCTCTCCCGATTGTACGACCTCGGCCTTGTCACCATGCAGGACAGTGCGAATTTCAAGCGCTATCCGATCCGCGATGGCGAAGGAGATATTGCCGACGCCTGCGGCATTGATCTGCGCGTCCTGATCGCTCGGTACCACGAGCTTGATCAGCTGGTGCGCCAGAAGCGGGAAGAGATTCGAGTTCGCGACAACGCGGCGCGTCGCTTCCGGGACGCTCTGCGTGCCGCGAGGTATGCTCTCGTGTCCTCGACCGATCGCGGCGAAGTCATTCTTGGGCGGATCGCGTCCCGTGTTGAAAGGGTCGCAGCCTTCATTGGATCAGCCAGGCACGCATCGGCCCACGTCCTCCGGAAGGCAACAATGCTTTTGGAGTGGCTTGCAGACCGCCTGCGCAACGTGAATCGGGCACCCCAAGGGTCCGACATAGATACAAATATGACATGCACGGATGTCGAGAACGACATGCACATACAGATTACAACCACGAAACCTTTTGGACCTCGTAATGATGAACGGCGTTCGGCTAACGCCGAACAAGTCAGTTCACGAGGAGCTGGCTCCGCCAGCAAGAGGGCTTTTGAGAAAAGCCTGGGCAGCCGTTCGAGCCAAAGCAATAAGCAATTGCAAGTGCGGCCTTCACTTGTGGCGCTGGAGGATGTGTGGCGGGCTACGCCAAGCCTTGCCGAATATGGCTACCACCCCCCGCGCAGTTGGGCGGACCTGGACCGGATCGCTCCCAAACTTTGCCGCATCGCCGGCGTGTCCGAGGATGCGCGCCAGCGCGCCGTAGACCGAATGGGCCAGCAGGCGGCTGCCGTTGCGATCGCTCTTACCTTTGAGAAATACACGCGCGCCGAAATCAGCTCGCCGGGCGGCTATTTGCGGGCCATGACAGACCGTGCCGCGAGGGGAGAGCTTCATCTAAACCGCTCGGTATTTGGGCTGGTAGCCCGCAACTCAATGGAGGCACACTCGTGATAGAAAATCGCTCAATTGGAGCCGCGCTGGCCGCGCTTCTGTTCACCGCGTCTTCTGCAGCGGCCGACTATTCAGGCCGAGCGCGAGTGATCGACGGTGACACCTTCAGCATTCGCCAACAGAGGATCCGTATCGCGGCCATTGACGCCTGTGAGCGGGACCAGACCGGCTCCAAAAACGGTGTGACATGGAATTGCGGGATTGAGGCACGTCGCTTCCTCGCCCGCATGATCGATGGCAAGCATGTCCGCTGCATTGAAGTCGATCGAGACCAGTACAAACGCCTTGTCGGCCAGTGCTTTGTCGAGAACTCGGATATTGGCCTCGAGATGGTGAAGGCGGGCCAAGCCACCCTCTTGTTGCGATATCTGCCAACATCCCACCCGATCGACCTGAGCCAGTACCGCCGCGCCGAGAATCTAGCCCGACAGCTCGGCCAAGGCTTGTGGGGTGCCAATGTCGAAACGCCCTCCTCCTATCGCCGCAGCCATTCCGGCAACTGAACGACTACCGGCGCTGCTGTGGGCAACAGATGGCGAGATCTCACGTTTTGCGGAACTCTCGGTTCCCCCAGCCACTTGTTTCGGGGTGTCGGTTCGGTTGCATTCCGCACGATCGCGCCCTTGACCTGTGCCGATGTCTCATTTGTCGAGGTGACGTGTTGCTGCAAGCGCTCAGGCCCCACACCTCCAAAGTGGTTGCTCTTGATGCCCGTTCGCACGGCGACGCGGTTGGCGCAAAGCTGTTCGTCTCCAAATTTTCCCCGCCTTCGGCTTCCTCGCGAAGCAAAATTTGTCCCCATCCAGCCTCCTTTGCTGCGCTCCGGCCTACGGTGCGCACCGCTTATCCCCGTGCCCTATGAACGATCATCGCAACCACCAAAGAGGAGTGATTAACATGAGCATGACCAACTTCATCCAGTTCGACAAAGACGACATCGACAACGCCAAGGGAACCGGCCTCATCTCCACCATCGACCGGGACCTGGACATCAAGGTCACACCGTTCGACTCCGCCAACGAAAAGGCTCCGACGCATCGCGTCTATGCCAAGTCACCTCGCGGCCACGACATCGAAGTTGGCGGCATCTGGAAAAAGACTAGCGGAGAAGGGAAGCCGTATTACACGCTCTCTATAAAACGCCTCGGCTTCAACGCCAACTTGGGCCGCTACCCCGGCCAAGATGACCTGGCGCTGCAGGCCATCATTGAATGGGAACCCCGCGATTGATCGCTCTGGGAGGCCCGATCTCTGATCGGGCTCCCACCATAAAAGAGCCGACTACCCCGCATTCGCTGGATATTTGGCTCCTTTTGTGCTACGTTGAATAGTAACTGGAGGCTCTGCCAATGAACGTTCATGCCCCCCGCCCCGATCGCTCTCCGGAAGCTGTTGCTGCCCGAAAGAAAGCCGTCGATCAGGCTCGTGCCGCCAATATGCGGCAGGGTTACACCGGCGATCCGGTTTTGGAAGAAGCAAACAGCCGTTACGTTGCCGGAGACATCACCTCCGACGAAATGCGCCAAGAGCTTCTGGCACGCTTTAAGCGGGCTTGATCATCGCCTAGAGATTTGTAGCGGCCGCCTGTGATCTCAGGCGGCTTTTTTGCATGAGGTTTTGCTTGGCGCGCGACGATGAAGCCAAAGGCTCCTACACCTATCCCAACACGTCAGAGGATAAGGATTTCAAGGATGTTCTGAAGAACAAGCTTGATATCAGGAGCCAATCTGCGCTGCGTGAAGCCGAATACGCATTCACAGCTTTGAGGCAAACGGAGCTGGCCGAGGGAAAAGGCCCGGTCGGTAATCACGATGCAGCGCATCTGAAGGCTCTGCACGGCTACATCTTCCAAGATGTCTATGAATGGGCAGGACATACGCGCAACGAAAGTCCTGTCGTCGATGGACAGCGGGTAGAGCCGGTAGGGGGGCTTTCGAAGGGTGACACGACCTTCCTGCCCGGATCGCGGATCGAAATGGGGCTCAACGAGGCACTGCGGCCCACCAAAGACGTTCAGGGCTTGCGAGCCGCCACACCTGAGCAATTCGCCGAGAAGGCCGCTCACGTCCTATCTGAGCTGAACTACGTTCATGCCTTTCGTGAAGGCAACGGAAGGGCAAACGAAGCGCTGGTGGTCTCATTGGGCCGCACCTACGGTCATGACATTGATCTTACCGTCATCACCAAGCCTCGCATGATCGAGGCATCCATTGAGACCACGAACGATCCGTCCAGTCCGGCGATGAAGCACCTCATCCAGGATGCGATGGAGCCTAACCGCCGCGAGGCGATCCGCAGTGCCATGTCAGATCTTGAGCAGGCTGGCGAGAAACCGTTCGAGCACAACATCCGCACGGCCCGCCCGGGCGAAGTGATCGAAGGGCAGGTTCTTGGGCATGACAATCGCGTGGCGAGCCTCGTGACCGACAGAGGGATCGTGGCCGTTGACCGCGCTGACCTTCCCGAGCGGATGCCTCCTGACGACGAGGAGTTTAAGTTCACCGCAAGATCTGATTTCAAGACTCTGGGTCGGCCGGAACAGGTCCAAGATGCCCATTCGCAACCAGGTCAGCAAAAGGCCCAAGAGCCTCAGTCGCAGCACATCAATGCCGAGTTTAAGGCTATCGAAGCGCAGCAGCTTGCCGATCGCCAGCGAAACCGCGACCACGACGACCGAGAGCGCTGATCTGGGCCTTGTCGCTGCAGTGAGGCCCGTGTCGTCGGCCGGGGTGCCAACGCTCAGGGCCCTCTTCTGTCCGTTGGATGGTTTGACGGACAAACTACGATAGCCCCTCACCCATTCAACCGCTTGCGCGGTCCTACACTCCGTTGCGGCCCTACGGGTGCATGGGCTCGTTTCGCTATCTTCGAATCTTTGCCGTCAACCAACGAACAGGAGACGGCAATGCAGAGCGTAAAGGACACCTACCAGCGGATCACCGACACCATCATCCAGCAGCTCGAGGCCGGCACCAAGCCTTGGATCCGGCCGTGGCGCGGCAACAGTCGCAGGTCGGTTATGCCGCTGCGCGCCTCCGGCGAAAGCTATCGCGGCATCAACGTGGTCATGCTGTGGCTTTCCGGGCAACTCGCAGGCTACGACGAAAACACATGGATGACGTACCGGCAGGCTGTGCGACGTGAAAGTCGCATGAAAGGAGTGACCCCATGGGTCCATGAGTAGTGTTCAACTCTGTCGCCACATTCCCCATGCGACGTCGGTAACGGCGTGGTGTGAAGCGGGAATGAAAGCCCAAGATGGAAATGCAGCCAACGCATTTTGTCGGGCGAGGCGAAGGTCGGAAGGGCGAACGCGAGTGAATTCTCATCGAAACGCGCCGTGAGGTAGTAAGGCCGTAACCGTTGGTTGACACGGCCGAGCTGGGCAAATGCGAACTGGGGTGAGCTTGGCCCCACCGCGAACACCGCGCCCCGGCGTACTGAGAGCGCCCGCCCCGACCGCATCTCCTTCATGTGGAACACGGAAACCCCGATGGGAACCGGTGGCAACGCCGGTAGGCCGACCGCAAGGGAAGCTGAATGCCCAGCGGGAACAGGAAGACCCAAGAAGCGAATGCCGGCAGATCGAAAGATCAAGGGAATCCATAACCTGCCGGATAGAGCAATGCTCAAGCCGAAAGGCTGCTGACGTGGGTTTGGTGAACCGCCCGAAGACGTTGTGATGATTGCTAACCGAGGGAAAAGTTAGGTGCGGAATTCTTCTGCAAACGGAACCAAGGGACAGACCGACTGGAATGCCGTCAACTGGCGGCAAGTCAATCGGCGCGTCCGCAATCTGAG
The DNA here is from genome assembly GCF_053522545.1 of Rhizobium sp. 21-4511-3d. NCBI lineage: Bacteria > Pseudomonadati > Pseudomonadota > Alphaproteobacteria > Hyphomicrobiales > Rhizobiaceae > Rhizobium > Rhizobium sp. 21-4511-3d. Next base: position 88,350 of record NZ_JBNWCF010000014.1, read on the forward strand.
ACAGCGCATCTTCCGGGCGTCCCGTGAGAACGACCTTGCCAAGGTGCGTTCTTTACAGAACCTGATGCTTCGGAGTTACTCAAACACGCTGAAAAGCGTGCGACAGGTCACTCAGGAGAACAAGGGAAAATACACTGCTGGCGTAGACGGCGTCGTCACGACGACCGTCGAGGCTCGCAACGAGTTGGCCGACAGCCTCATGTCGGTTCAGCCGTGGCAAGCAGCGCCAGCGCGTAGGGTGTATATTCCGAAGGCAGGCGGGAAACTGCGCCCCCTTGGAATCCCAATCATCCGTGACCGAGCTTTGCAGGCGCGGGTGAAAAACGCGCTCGAACCCTTCTGGGAGGCACGCTTCGAGCCTTGCAGCTATGGGTTCAGGCCGGGACGGGGATGCCACGATGCCATAGCGAGAATCTACAATGTCGCCGCACCAGTGCGCCGCCGCCGATGGGTTCTCGATGCTGACATCAAAGGGGCGTTCGATAACATCGACCATGAATTCCTGCTCAACGCCATCGAAGGGTTCCCTGCAAAGGAGCTCATTCGTCAGTGGCTGAAAGCGGGGTACATGGAGCGCGGGGTCTTTCACGACAGCGATAGTGGTACGCCGCAAGGTGGCGTGATCAGTCCTCTGCTCGCCAATATCGCCCTGCACGGCATGGAGGCCGCGGTTGGTGTGAAATACATCACCCGCGGCGACAATGTCGGCAAGCGGTGTTTGATCCGCTACGCAGACGATTTTGTCGTCTTCTGCGATAGCGAAGAAGATGCGTGTCAGGCTCGGGTGGAACTATCCGCCTGGCTGGCAGCGCGGGGCCTTGTCCTCTCAGACGAGAAGACGCGGATAGTGCATCTATCCGATGGGTTCGACTTCCTCGGCTTCAACATCCGCCAATATCGGAGTCCGGAAACCCGATGGGGCTGGAAGCTGTTGATCAAGCCTTCCCGGAAATCGGTGAAATCGCTTAAAGCCAGGATGATACGGGAATGGCGAGGACTGGACGGTCAGAACATAGTCACCGTCCTTACTCGGCTAAACCCGATCATTCGAGGCTGGAGCAACTATTACCGGAGCGTGGTATCGAAACGGCTATTCGCCCAACTCGACAGCTGGATCTTTGGCAAAGAGGTCCGTTGGGCGCGGAAGACACATCCGCAAAAGCCATGGTACTGGGTCACGCGCAAATACTGGGGTAAGTTACACCCCAAGAGAATGGACTACTGGGTCTTCGGCGATGCTGCCGGAGACGGCGGTCGTCTCATCAAGTTTGCGTGGACCCCGATCGTTCGACATATCCTTGTGAAAGGGGGCGCATCGCCAGATGATCCAGCCCTCCGAGACTATTGGGTGCGGCGAAGATCGCGTCAGCATGCCGAGCTTTCCGGTCGGCAACAGGCTCTCGCCAAAGAACAAGGAGGCATGTGCTTCCGCTGCGGTGAGACCCTGCACAACGACGAGGCCCTGTGCGTTCACCACATCACGGCACCTCGCCTTGGTGGGAAACGCACGCTCGATAATCAGCGCCTCATGCACCTCTACTGCCATCTCCAGGCTCTTGCTGCGGAGAGGAGTGTACGGGATCGCAAGCGGTTTGCTTGAGCCGTGTGCGGGGAAACTCGCAAGCACGGTTCTGAGGGGGCGGGGCAGCGGCGACGCTGCCCCGCTACCCGACCTCGAGTTGGGGGCCGCTGTCCGCAAGGGCGAAACAGGCTCGACGGTTGTCTTTGCCAGTCGGTTCACGAAGTCCGAGGCGGATGGAAATGGAGGCGCCATCGATCGGGAAATTCCGTTCCTCAAGGCCTACTCAGTCTTCAATATCGAGCAAATCGACGGTTTGCCCGACCATTTCCATGACCGGCCAACGCCCGATCTCGATCCGGTCGAACGGATTGACGCTGCCGAGCACTTCTTCCGGAATACCGGCGCGATCATCCGCCACGGCGGCAATCAGGCCTTCTACGCACCGGGATCGGATTTCATTCAGATGCCACCGCTTCAGGCCTTCAAGGACGCGGCCAGCTATTACGCGACCCTGAGCCATGAAACGACCCATTGGACTTCGCCAAAAGATCGGGTCGGGCGTGACCTGTCGCGGTACAGCAAGGACCGCAGCGAGAGGGCACGGGAAGAGTTGATCGCCGAACTCGGAAGTTGCTTTTTGTGTGCCGATCTCGGTCTCGTTCCCGAGCTCGAGCCCCGGCCGGATCACGCTGCGTACCTACAGTCCTGGCTGTCGGTGCTGGCTGACGACAAGCGGGCGATTTTCCAGGCGGCGGCCCACGCGCAACGCGCGGTCACATTCCTGCATGGTCTTCAGGCCACCGGATCCGAAATCAGGGATGCAGCGTGATCGGCTTGTCTGAACAGATGCGCTAGGACCGGTCGCCAGCGACGATGGCGGCCGGCTCGTCTGTCTGGTCCACCTCGGCTAATCGATCATCGGCCATCCGCAGGTCCAGCGAACCCCAGATCGACGGTTTTTGAACGCCGGTCTTCACTTTCCGGGACTGCTTGATTTCGACGATGAACGGTTTCGTCTGCTTTGCCATAAATCCTCCAGGCGACGAATCGCCCGGAAACTCTACCGAGAAGGATTGGAGCCGCAAGCCTGGTTGGCCGGGAGATCGCGAATATGAGGTGCCTAAGCAGTGAACTCAGTGATCAGGCCGACCCAGTAGGGCATTCAATCGGGGTATGGTGTTGTCGGACGCCATTGCCATATCCCTTTCCCTTGACGACAGGGCTCCATTCGCGGGCTCGATGAGGCATGTCTGGCCGGAGAACGGCTTCGCCTCGCTCGTACTCCCGCAACGGCGCTGCGAGACTTTCATCCCCTGCCGGCTCAAGCCGTCATTCCTCGCGAAACAAGAAAGTCTCTCCACGCCGCCCTCCACGATGTTTCGGCCCGATGGGTGCGGTCCGATCGTCCCCGGCCTTTGCGACTGCCATCGAGGCCGCAATGGAGCGGCCCGAAACAGCGAAAAGGAATACGACAATGGCTACCATCGGCACCTTCACCTCCACCGAAAACGGCTTCACCGGCTCGATCCGCACCCTGGCCCTCAACGTAAAGGCCCGCATTGCCCGCATCGAAAATCCCTCCGACAAGGGCCCGCAGTTCCGCATCTTCGCGGGAGCCGTTGAACTCGGCGCCGCCTGGCAGAAGCGCTCGGAACAGACCGACCGCGACTACCTCTCGGTCAAGCTCGACGACCCGAGCTTCCCAGCTCCCATCTACGCGACGCTCTCCGAGGTCGAAGGTGAAGATGGCTACCAGCTGATCTGGTCCCGCCCGAATCGGGACTAAGAAGCCCGGCCCCGCCCGAAAGGGCGGGGTCATTCCTTCAGCGAAGATCGAAAGCCGGATCAGGCATTGAGCCTGGTCCGGCTTTTTTGGTGGCACACGAGAGGGAGGGATAGCTGCTCAGGAACCTGGAGTGTGCCGCTCGCGCATACCGGCTTCAAGGATGAGCGGTTCCCCCAATTTTCTCCAGCCGCCCGTGGCGCCTTCCGAAAATCGGCTCCCCCACTCCCCGGCCCTGCCGGTCGCATTCGCGATCCCTGACACCGCCATCCCCTCCCGGCTGGTGGCCTCGTCTTTCACAAACTCAAGGAGATGAGACGATGACGTTTTCCCTGGAACAGCACATCGAAGAACTGCGGGCCGAGCTTGCGAATTGCGCGGACTGGGACGAGCGCCTTCAGATCGAAGCGGCCTTGGCCGGCTCAAGGCAGGAGCTCGCCTTTGCCAACGCAGAGCTTGACGCCATGCTTTCGGAAGAACCGCCTTCCTGAGAGGTGCCGATCCACATACCTGCAAATCAAGTCTCAAATTGAGACTGCAGTGGCGGCAACGCCTTTGGCTCTCAGCAACGTTTCTTCTGTTGATCCCATTTCATCGACATCAGGGATGGTGCAACCCGGTCGTCACGCCGCAACCTTCCGGCATCAGAATTTTCCCCAGCCTTCAGCTTCCTCGCGAAACAAAATTCAGCTGCCTCCAGGTCCTCCGCTTTCGCTTCGGCCGTCCCGGTACGGCGCTCCTTTCCCGGTCTGCTCTTCATCCCCGCGATGAAACGCAATCAACAGGAGAAACCACCATGCAACAGCTCGCCAAGTTCCTTACCGCCACCGGCCGTCGTCTGCGCACTCTCGGCAAAGTCGTCGGTCACTTCTTCCGCAAAGGGAAGCTCGGCTTCAAGCTCGCGATCAAGATCCCCTTCTTCGTCGACATCGAGGTCAACTTCGAGACCGACTGGAACCGGCGCCCGTAAAGCGCCACACCGCTGAGGATCTGGCCCGCTCCGGCGGGCCGGTTCCTCAGCACCAGGGTTGGCGGCGGCCTGACCAAGTTCGCGCGAGGCCTTCTCTGACAAGAAGGTCGCCGAGACTTTGGCCATCGCGGACGAGCACCCGGAGTTTACGGCCATAGCGATCCATATCGCGGCCTGGCCACGCCTGAAGTTGAAAAGGTCCCTCGTTGACGAGCTCGATCAGGCGGCGTGTGGCTTCGTTCCCGAGCGCCAGCTCCGAGGAGCATTTCGGCGTGCTGATCTCAGGAGCGTCGATATCGGCAACCCGCACCTTCTCACCATTGATCCAAAGCGTATCACCGTCCACGACGCAGTTTTTCCGGACACCGGTGGAGCACTTTACAAACTTCGTGGTGACGCTGGATTGCGCTGCCTCGACAGCAGGGACAAGCGATACTGCAGAGAGAATGATCGCGACGGCTGTGAGGCCCGTCGGGGTTCGTTTCAACGGACTGTCCCAAGTTCGATTTCGGTTGAATGCGTCGCTCTATCACAGTCATGAGCCGTCGACGATTTGGTTCGGTACCCTCGAGCTCGTTTCTGTCGGGTCAGATCCAGGAACAGGGTAACGGCATCCTGTTCCCGCTCGAAATGGTGGATCAAGGTCTGGCCTTTGGCGCCGATCCTGCCCCACCGCCGTGTGAGGCAGAGCTCTCCGAAGAGATTGGCATCTATCGACATCGAGTAGAAGCGGGCCATGTTCCTGGCGCGATCCTTCCGTTCCACATAGAGCTGATAGGGCTGTGCGATCATGACCGAGACTCGCGCGTTTCGAATCTGCGGTCCAACGACAATTATGAATCGGTCTCGCATGATCGATTCAATCCGGTGAAGCATTCTAAGAGGGAGATGTTGGGCGATCCGCCTTCGGCGTACGGCTCTATTCGCCGAGGCGAACGAAGCCCGCAAGCGGTCTTCGCCCATTCGGGTCACGATCCTCTCGCGGGCACTGCGGCAGCCTTCAATACCCAAGGTATCCGAGGATATCCTCGCCATAATATTCACCCTCTTCGTCGGCATGAGCGATGACCTCGCCAGTGGCTTCATCGACCAATGCCTTATCGTCGCCGCGGACCGTAGCCGCAACTTCGTGGATGCGGCATTCCTCAATGGCCTCGTCTGCCGTAACCTGTGCCTCGCAGGCTTCCCAATATCGCATCGACGATGCTCCTGCGCTCAGATTGTTTCGGGAGAAACAGGGTCATCGACACCTGCTTCGCGTTGCTGAAACCTGTTCTCCGCCACGCACGAGGTCATGTCCGGACGACGGAACCAGATCGCGCGACCGCATCGCAGCGGAGCATTGCCCGCCGTGAAGACGATCTGCTCGTCTGCGCGCATCCGTAGAACCTCGTGGGGCTGGATCAACTGGCGTGAGGCAAGTTGTTTCGAACGTGTCCGCGATGATCCGCGCGACTGGAAACTGCGGCTGACCTGGTCGATTTCGACCGTGGTCGTGCCGCACCGGCGCGAGATATAGTCGGCTGTTTCAGGGTCGTTGATCGCGGCGAATGAGATCCAGCTGGCGCTCTCGAACCACTTGCTGGACGCGTCGCGCCCACCATAGGTTTCCCGCAGCTGGCCGATCGACTGATAGATCATCGTCAGCGTGATGCCGTACTTTCTGCCGGCATCACGCGCCGTTTCCAGCACCCGCATATAACCGAGCCTTGCGACCTCATCGAGGAGAAACAATGCCCGGCCTTTGATCGCTCCATCCCGGTTGTAGATCGCGTTGAGGAAGGAGCCGATCATGACGCGCGCCAGCCCGGCATGGGTCTCCAAGGTCTTGAGGTCGATATTGATAAACACGTCGGTCTCGCCATCCGCCAACGCATCGGTGGAGAAGCTCGATCCCGACACCAGCGCGCCGTAGTTCATGTAGCTCAGCCAGTGCGTCTCCTTGATCGCATTGGCGTAGACCCCGCTGAATGTTTCCGGCGTCATGTTGACGAAGGCGGCGACATTCTCCTTCACGAAGGCGGATCCGGAATTATCGTAGATCTCCTGCAGGCGTGCGCGGAGCTTTGGCTCCGGCTCCGACAAATTGGCGCGGACCTGCCGCAAAGTCTGGTGCTTCGCGTCCGTATGTCCGGAAAGGCAGACGTCGGCGATCATCGCCGTCAGAAGCTGAAGACCCGATGCACGGAAGAAGTCGTCGCGGACGCCAGTCGCGCGACCGCTGTCGCTCATGATCCATGACGCCACGGCGGCGATATCCTCTTCCTTGGTGCCGCCATGGCGACCGATCCAGTCGAGCGCATTGAAGCCGGAGCCTGTTTTTTTCGGGTCGAGGACGATGACGCGCCGGCCCGCCTTGCGCCGGTGCTCCATCACCATCGGTGCCACCTCATTGGATGGATCGAGGACGATGAGCGAGCCGCCCCATTTGAGTGCGGTCGGAACCGTAACGGAGGTGGTCTTGAAACCGCCCGAACCGGCGAAGACAATCCCGTGCGAGGAACCGAATGAGCCGTCGAAACACAACAGCGGTGCAGAGCCACCCTTGCCCCAGGTTGTTCGCTCACCCGGTCGAAATGCCGTCGCCGCCGGATCGTCCCGGTCCACACGATATCGCTCGCCAATGACGATACCGCCTGTTTCCGCAAAGAGCTTCTCAGCCTCCTGCATCGTCATCCAGTCTGCCTCTCCATGAAGGGCGCGTTTGCCACGGATGCGTCGCGGCTCGCTTCGCGAAAAGGCCGCATTGCCCATCCTCGCGACGCGCAGGGCGAAGACGGTGGTGAGCAATGCCGCGCCCGCTCCTGTGATGGTCGAAGGATCGGCATAGGACACAAGCGTCCTTCCCGTCGGGACCTGCTCGGCAAACGCCAGCAGGCGCGACGCCTCCCTGATCGCTGCGACGACGACCACGCCGGCGCCGCCCGCGGCGACGCTCCAACCAGCCGCCTTGACATTGATCGACCCCTTGGTTCCGAAGAGAAACAGGAGACCGCAGGCGCCGGCGAGCACATAGGGCAACGCCAGCCCGCTCCGCCCGAGCGTCAGCTTTGCCTGATCGGTCGTACCGAACGCCGAGAGCCACCGTTCGATGCCGGGCAGGCTCAAGCAAATGACAATCATGGCAATGGCCGGAATGCTTGCGACAAGGACCTTCCTAGGCGTCATCGGCAAAAGCCTTCGCACCGAGTTCACTCAGGCGGCTTCGCTCCGCCTCGTCGGATTTGATCCGCGCGCCGGCATCGATCAGGAGCCCGAGCAACAGCGCACGCTTCTCGTAGCGCAGACCTGCCTTGACGATCAGGCCGCCGAGTTCGATTTTCTCCCGCGCGTCCTTCTTGCGGGCTTCGGTCGCTGTCATCTTCTGCATGCGCTCAAGCCTCAGCAGATTGGCCCGCAGCCTCGCCAGCGCCGTTCGGCGCCGCGGTCGTGGGCTTGCGTCCCGGAGCCGATTTCGTGTCGTCTCGAAACCGGCTGGCAACCTCCTCGAATGCCGACAGAAGGTCAGCCTCTTCGATCTCGATCTCTCCGAGCCCTGCACGTATTGCGATCCGACCGATCCTCTCAGCGTCACGTGTTTCCGCTTCCTTCAACTTCTCCTGCAGGCGAGCAATTTCTTCCCGGATTTTGGCAGTTGGCTTCTTCATGGGCGTGGCTTCCTCATTGCTGATGGTTCGATGAAGACGAAACCTGCCCCGAATTTTCTCCCACTGGAAAGGTGCAATGTTGCACCTCGCCAAAGCGCCAGCTTTTGGCGAATGATCCCGCCGTTTCGAAGAAGCGGATCCAAGGGCGCAATTATACGTCGCTGACGCGACGTGCTCGAAAGAGCGGCCTGGCGGGGCCGCAGCGATCTCCGAAGCGGTTGGATTCGTTGATGTAAGAGGGAATTCTAAGCGTGGCCGTGCCGCATTTTTCAGTCAGCATCGTTGCTCGCGGCTCCGGCCGCAGCGCCGTGCTGTCGGCGGCCTATCGGCATTGCGCCAAGATGGAGTTCGAGCGGGAAGCCCGCACGATCGACTACAGCCGCAAGCAGGGGCTGCTGCATGAGGAGTTCGTCGTTCCCGAGGATGCACCGGAATGGCTGCAGGCGATGATTGCCGATCGTTCGGTCTCTGGTGCCTCTGAGGCCTTTTGGAACAAGGTCGAGGCATTCGAGAAACGGAGCGACGCACAGCTCGCCAAGGATGTGACCATCGCCCTGCCGATCGAGCTTTCCGCAGATCAGAACATCGCGCTGGTCAGGGATTTTGTCGAGCGGCATATCATTGCCAAGGGTATGGTTGCCGACTGGGTGTTTCACGATGCCCCGGGCAACCCGCACATCCATTTGATGACGACTTTGCGGCCGCTGACCGAGGAAGGGTTCGGCGCCAAGAAGGTCGCGGTTTTGGCACTGGACGGCCATCCTGTCCGTAACGATGTCGGCAAGATCGTCTACGAGCTTTGGGCCGGCGGAGCCGACGACTTCAACGCCTTTCGCGACGGATGGTTTGCGATCCAAAATCAGCATCTGGCGCTGGCGGGCCTCGATATCCGTATCGATGGACGGTCCTTCGAAAAGCAAGGGATCGAGCTGACACCGACCATCCATCTCGGCGTCGGGACGAAGGCGATCGAGCGGAAGGGCGACGCTGCGGAGGAGACGGTCGCGCTCGAGCGGCTGGAGCTGCAGGAGGGACGCCGCGTTGAAAACGCGCGGCGGATTCAGCGCAATCCGGAGATCGTGCTGGACCTCATCAGCCGCGAAAAGAGCGTCTTCGAAGAGCGCGATGTCGCCAAGGTACTCTATCGCTATATCGACGATGCGGCGCTGTTCCAGAACCTGATGGCGCGGATCCTTCAGAGCCCGCAGACGCTGCGGCTCGACCGTGAGCGCACGAATCTCACCACCGGCGTCAGGGCAGCGGCGAAGTTTACGACGCGGGAGCTGATCCGTGTTGAAGCGCAGATGGCCAACCAGGCGATCTGGCTTTCGCAGCGATCGCCTCATGCCGTCAAACCAGCGGTCCTGAACGGCGTATTCTCTCGCCATCACCGCCTGTCCGACGAGCAGAAGACTGCGATCGAGCATGTCGCCGGTCCGCAGCGGATTGCCGCCGTGATCGGCCGCGCCGGCGCCGGCAAGACGACGATGATGAAGGCGGCGCGCGAAGCCTGGGAAGCGGCCGGATACCGCGTCGTTGGCGGTGCATTGGCGGGCAAGGCGGCGGAAGGACTGGAGAAAGAAGCCGGCATCGCCTCCCGCACGCTATCGGCCTGGGAACTGAGATGGGATCAGCAGCGAGACCGGCTCGATGAGAAGACCGTCTTCGTCCTCGACGAGGCGGGCATGGTCTCGTCCCGGCAGATGGCGCGCTTCGTTGATGCTGTCACAGAGAGAGGGGCTAAACTCGTCTTGGTCGGAGATCCCGAGCAGTTGCAGCCAATCGAAGCCGGTGCTGCTTTTCGCGCCATCTCCGAGCTGATCGGCTATGCGGAACTCGGGACCATCTACCGCCAGCGCGAACAATGGATGCGCGATGCCTCACTCGATCTGGCGCGAGGAAACGTGTCGGCTGCGCTCGACGCTTACGCGGATCGCGATATGGTGCGGACTGCTTGGACCAGGGACGAGGCGATAACCTCTTTGATTGCCGACTGGGACCACGACTACGATCCGGCCAAGGCGACCCTGATCCTTGCCCATCGCCGTGTCGATGTGCGGCTGTTGAACGAGATGGCACGTGGCACGCTGGTCGACCGGGGCGTGATCGAGGCCGGTCATGCGTTCAAGACGGAAGACGGGACGAGGCAGTTTGCTGCCGGCGATCAGATCGTCTTCCTGAAGAATGAAGGATCGCTCGGCGTCAAGAACGGCATGTTGGCGCGCGTTGTCGGGGCCCAGCCAGGGCGGATCGTTGCTGAGATTGGCAGCGGCGAAGATAGACGCCAGGTCGTCGTCGAACAGCGCTTCTACGCCAATGTCGATCACGGTTACGCCACCACGGTCCACAAGAGTCAGGGCGCCACCGTCGACCGCGTCAAGATGCTGGCGTCGAACACCCTCGATCGGCATCTCTCCTATGTCGCCATGACCCGCCACCGCGAGACGGCAGAGCTCTATGTCGGGCTGGAGGAATTCGCGCAACGGCGCGGCGGCGTGCTGATAGACCACGGCAAAGCGCCCTACGAGCACAAGCCGGGCAACCGGGACAGCTATTATGTGACGCTCGGTTACTCTGATGGCCAGGAGCGCACCGTCTGGGGCGTCGATCTCGCGCGGGCGATGAATGAATCGAAAGCCGAAATCGGTGATCGCATCGGCCTGAAGCACATCGGATCGCAGCGGGTCACGCTTCCCGACGGAACAGAAGTCGACAGGAATTCCTGGAAGGTTGTGCCGATCGAGGAGCTGGCGATGGCCCGCCTTCATGAGCGGCTCGCGCGTGTCGGATCGAAGGAAACGACGCTCGACTATCAGGACGCCTCGCACTATCGCGCTGCGCTTCGGTTCGCCGAGGCGCGGGGCCTCCACCTCATGAACGTGGCCCGCACGATCGCGCACGATCAGATCCAATGGACCGTCCGTCAATCATCGAAACTCGCCGAGCTCGGCACGCGCCTTGCCGCCGCCGCAGTGAAGCTCGGTCTTGGTCGAACGAAGGCATCGACATCATCTGCAATCAAGGAGGCAAAACCCATGGTCTCAGGTACAAAGACCTTCCCCAGATCGATCGGTCAGGCGGTTGAAGACAGGCTCTCGGCCGACGCTGGCCTGAAGGATAGCTGGCAGGAGGTTTCCGCTCGCTTCCATCACGTCTTTGCGGATCCGCAGGCCGCCTTCAAGGCAGTCAATGTCGATGCCATGCTGGCGAATGGATCGGTTGCCGCAACGACGCTTATGCGGATTGCAGAGCAGCCGGAAAGCTTCGGCGCGTTGAAGGGGAAGACGGGGCTGTTCGCCGGCAGCGCCGAGAAGCAGGCGCGCGATACTGCACTTGTCAACGCGCCAGCCCTTGCCCGCGACCTGGAGGGCTTCATCGCGCAACGCTCAGAGGCGGCCAGCCGCTATGAGGACGAGGAACGCGCGGTCCGCACCAAGCTCTCGCTTGACATTCCAGCACTCTCCGCATCGGCGAAGCAAGTCCTCGAGCGGGTGCGCGATGCGATCGATCGAAACGATGTCCCTGCCGGTCTCGAGTTCGCCTTGGCAGACAAGATGGTGAAGGCTGAGCTTGAAGGGTTTGCCAAGGCCGTGTCGGGGCGCTTCGGAGAACGAACCTTCCTGCCGCTTGCGGCGAAGACCGCGGACGGGATGGCATTCGAGGCAGCGTCTGCGGGCATGCAGCCAGCGCAGAGACAAGAGCTGCGGTCGGCTTGGGACACGATCCGGACTGTTCAGCAATTGGCCGCGCATGAACGGACAGCTGTGGCGCTGAAACAGGCGGAAGCCATGCGGCTGAGCCAGACGAAAGGGTTGTCGCTGAAATGAGGTCTTATATTTTCTTTACCCCTGCCGTCGCACGCCAAAGGCGCCTGGCTCTCGCCCTTCTCGCAACGTCAACCGGTGCTGCCCTGGTGGTGATTATCAGCGGCACCATAGGCGGCCTGCGGATCAACACCACACCCAGCGAACCGCTCGGATTGTGGCGTGTCGCGCCCCTCGATCGTCCGGTTCAGGTCGGCGACATGGTGTTTGTCTGCCCGCCACAGACGGACGCCATTTCAGAGGGGATTGAGCGAGGCTACCTGCGTTCGGGCCTTTGCCCAGGCGGCTTTGGTCCCCTAATCAAGACGGTGGCTGCAGTTGCCGGAGCGCGCATCGAAGTTGCTGGAGGCCTCACGATCGATGGGCGACAGATCGCAGGCTCGAACCTCGTTTCTTGGGACGGACGCGGACGGCCATTGTACCCATACGAAGGAGGAACGGTCCCCGCCGGATTCCTGTTCCTCCACTCGCCATTTCCGGGATCCTGGGACTCGCGATACTTCGGGCCGGTCCCTGCCTCCGGTGTCCTTGGCCTCGCAAAACAGGTGCTCACCTATGCGCCGTGATTGGCTCCAGCCCCTTTCCCTCGTCCTCGCTTCAGCGGCGACGGGCTATATCGCCTGGAGTGGACACGTCTTGGCCCTGCCTGCGGCAATCGTGTTCCCGGCGCTTTGGTCAATGGCACGCAATCGTCGCGCCGCAAGCGCCGTTGCCGCTGCCTACTTTCTGGCGGCGTCGCGCGGTCTCCCGCAAGGCGTGGCTGCCTTCTACCATTCCGACATCTGGCCGGGGTTGATCTTGTGGCTTGTCGCGTCAAGCGGCTTCGTTCTCGTTCACACCGCCCTGTGGTCGGCCCATTCAGGGGGGTGGAAAGCCCTGCGATACACGATCGCGATGGCCCTCATGGCGGTTCCACCGTTCGGGATTGTCGGGTGGGCGCATCCAGTAACGGCGGCCGGCGTACTTTTCCCTGCATGGGGTTGGGCCGGACTGGGGGCAGTGGCAGCCGGTCTTGCGATCATGACGACGCGATATAGACCGGCTGCAGCCATAGCCCTCGTAAGCTTCTGGCTCTGGTCCGCCGCATTCTGGACCGCACCGGACATAGGGCGTGGCTGGCAGGGTGTCGACTTGCAGCTCGCAGATAGTCTGGGTCGCAATATCAGTCTTGCCAGGCATAGTGACCTTGCTGCAACGCTGCGCGCACAACGCAGGCCCAGCGCTGCCCACATGCTCCTGCCTGAAAGCGCCCTCGGATTCTGGACGCCATCGGTCGATCGCCTGTGGCAACAGCAGCTCACGGGGACTGATGTGGACGTCATCGCCGGCGCGGCCGTTGTCGATCCGGAAGGCTATGAAAATGTGTTAGTACACGTCTCGGCCACCGAAGGCGAGATCCTCTACCGCGAACGTATGCCAGTGCCTGGCTCGATGTGGCAGCCCTGGTTGCCTCTGATTGGAAGGAGCGGCGGAGCCCGAGCGGACTTCTTTGCAAATCCGATCGTATCAGTTGGCGGCCAGCGCTTGGCCCCACTCATCTGCTACGAGCAGCTGGTCACTTGGCCCATCCTGCAGTCGATGTTTCATGATCCTGATCTCATCATAGCAATCGGGAATGGCTGGTGGACCAAAGAAACCTCGATCATCGCCATCCAGCGTGCCAGCACAGAAGCCTGGGCACGGCTGTTCGGCAAGCCTTTCGTGATGTCTTTCAACACCTGATCCTTGGAGCCATCGTCATGGACGCTGCCATTATCGCGAAATGCGCCGACCCAAGCCTTGCCCCTGCTATCGTCGAACAGTTCATCTCGGCCGTCGGTTCCGACGATCCACTGGCCGTAACCGTGAAGGCGGATGGTCGGCTTGTTCTCATTCCCAAACCTCGCTCTCCCGACGAGGCGATGGCTGTGGTCAAGGACTATGTCGGTCATGCAATCGTTCGCGTCGGCATCACACAGTTTCCCGCGGGCGTTGGCGTTGGCGACCCGTCACAGCTTCAGCCAGACATGTTCGACACTTGCGCGAACTTGCGAACGGGGACAGGCATATTTGCGAAGGTCGCCCGCATCGTCACCAAGTGGTATGGCCGTCCCACGAACAGCGAGCTCCTTCCGCAGTTGGTCGATGATACGATCTACGCTTGGAAGACAGGAACCTTCGAGGGCGACAACGTGTTCCGAGCCAACGATCCCGGTGGTCCGACCTTCATGAATAGAAGCTCAGAAAAGCCGGCTGACGATGGTGAAGCTACAGCATCTTCTCCCGAGAGTGAAGATAGGTCCCAATCAGCCGAGCCGGGTAAGGCCACCGAGGCAGGAATTAGGATCGATCTCTCAAGGATAGGCGGACAAAAATAACGAGCGGTGGAAATGAGTTAACGCTGTGGCGAAACCGGAAAAGTCAGCGCCGGCGCGTCTCCCCGCGGAAGGAAAAACCCTTTGATGCACGCGTCGTTGCGAACGGCGATCTGCGTATGGGTACGCTCGTGAAAGCGAGCGCCATCGTAGATTTCGTCTCCTTCTGGAAACAGCCCTCGAACCGTGTCGAATGCTGGAAGGGCGGCTTCCTGGGCGAGCTGGTGAACGTAGTTGATAACAGCGCAATCCAGCTTCCGAACCAGTTTGTCGGAATTCTTATCGCCTCTGGCATCGGAATTCACCGGCATGGTTCCGCCGGTGGCCTGGATCTGGCTTTTCAGCATGCGGTAGCTGGTCTGAATCAGCGGAACGTATTTGCGTGTGATGAGGTCCAGGCAGTTGCCGAGATCGATGATCGCGCCGACCACGAATGGCTCTTCATACGCGCCGGATTCGGCTTTTTGCGTCGCCCATTCGAGGGCACGTTCAGGATCATTTTCCCAAAAATAGATGCCGGAGCCGAGCCAGTCGTACGCTTTTTCGCTCGGACGGAGGGGCGATGCGCCAGTTAGCGCAGCCATGCCAACAGCCTTGTCGCAACCGTGGTAGCCGAGCACGTAAGCGGGATAATTGGAACTCAAGCGGCGGCCGCTTCCTCAGCGTCGTCGTCGCGCGCGTATTCCGGAGCGAGCTTGCCATCGGCAGACACAATGCCGGCGTCCATCAGATGACGGCGTGCATCCTCTGGAGACTTGGCGGCGTCTTCTGCACGCTTTTCCATGAGCGCGATAAGCGCCTCCAGCTGGATGTCTGTCATCGTCGAGGCCCTCCTGAGCCAACTCTTGCCGTTTATTACACGGATTCCCGCTAAAGCGCAAACCTCGGAGCTTGGGCAACAAGCGTGAGATCGTAACGCCGACACGCTGCGAACATTCATTTCCGCCTATACGATGGCCGAACAGATCAGGACAGAAACCGCTTCAGACTCAAGCCTGCGGATACAATGTATGGCAATTTACCGAGGGAATAGTGTCCACAGTTTAGCTTCAGAATTTGCGGTCGGCCGCCAGCGTTCGTCAAACCGCGTATCAGGCTCTCCGATAGCTCAGGCAATACCACCGTGTCTCTTTTGGCCAATACCATCTGAATCTCGAGATCTCGCCGAGCCAAACGATGCACATAGTTCTCGAGATTGAGTGGGCTCCATGCCCGTCTGAGATCAGTCAGGTCGATCTCGGGCTCGAGGCTCCTACGGATTGATCGTGTCGCCCGACCGGTCCACACCATATCCGCGAGGCTCCCACCCGTCAGAAATAGCGAAACCTTCGAAACGTTCGCATCATGCGCGGCAATCAATCCTGCGACCCAGGAACCAAGGCTCATGCCGAGCACCGAGACTTCTCGATAGCCCTTGCCTTTCAGCCAACGGATGAGTCTTCTTCCATCACAGACGGCCTGCCTCACGGCCTGGATTGTTCGACCAAGGTTGGCGCTCAGCATATAATCCGCGTGCAATGAGCCGGGTCGGCTACGCTCGAAGTGGTAAGGCATCGCGATCTCGATGACTGTGATGCCTCGTCGTGACAAGAAGCTGGCAATTTGAACGTTGCGGCCGCGAGCGTTCCAATGGTGAAAAATCACCAGTGCCTTGTTCCGATTTCCGCTCTCTGTGATTTTCGCCCAGACGATATTGTTCTCTGCGACATCGGTGTAAATGCCCGATGGGAACTTGATCCGATGATCGCTTACGTCGAAGCGTTGATCGCCGCTGCTCTGCTCGTCAAAAAACGACCGATCCGTCGACGCTTCCTCGGCTCGGTTACAAAACTCGCGGAAGGTGGCGATTCTCTCTCCCGGAAACGCACGGTCTGCATCGAGGACGAAACTCGTCGTTTCCTTCCCGTCCTCTCCGCGTCGCGCGCGCTGTTCATCCCACCGATCGAGCCAGCTAAGATACAATTTGTCTGCTTCCTATGTCGTTGGACCGCCGGCTGCCTAGGCGGGGGTCAACCAGGCTTAACACCGCGACGAACATACTGATGCCCAACAAGATGGAGAACCCGACGAACGCATCAATCAATAGGTAAGCGGCAAACAGCAATGTCACGACCGCTGCCATCTTCCAGAGAGGTTTGTTAAATCGCGAGCCGATGCCTCGCAGGCAGATCGAGCCATAGACAAAAACGACGATCGTCGAGAGCGCAACAAGCAGGCTGCTATAATGGGTAGGCATCCGATAGTGGAACCCATTGCTGGCGCCATTACGTCCGGACAGAGCTGAAGTCAAATCCCCGGCCAACCAGTCGAGGATGTCTCTGGCGTTCGATGTCAGATACGAGCTTTGAGCCTTCATGCACAGCGCGACCAGAAGGCCTAGAATTGTGCAACGAAATATCCCGCGCATTAATTTCAAGCACAGCTCATAGGCCTCGCCTTGAGATCCACCTTTCTGAACGACGGTTGTATCCAGACCCATCCTCCTGAGATCGTGGATCATCGTGTGGAGCAATATGAGCCCGGCGAAAAACAGGTAAAAGCAAAGGCACATATAGAGATAAGCGAGAGCGGTGAATCCGATCGACACCGGGACCGAAATGACCTCCGGTCGCACAATTGCCAGCGTGCCCCAGCTTGTCGCGTAGTCTGCTCCGCCTTTCAGCAGTGGGATCAGGCAGACGCCGATCCATTGAAGAATACCAGCGAACAACACACAGATCACGAAAACTGCCCAATATGAAAAGGAGGAGCCCTCCACAGCTTGCGACCAGTTGTGGTGGCCAGTTGTCCTATCGCTCTTTGCGCACAGCTTTAAGCGCCCCTCCCTCGTCCAAAAGGCGAGCAGTTCGGTGACCAGTGCAAAAAACAGCGGCAAGAGCACCATGAATAGGAACGTCCAATTCGGTGCCCAGAGAAACCCAACCTGTTTCGCAACATTGTCCGCCCGGAGGTACACGGCGCTGTGGATCCCCAAGATGTAGGATAGAAAACCGAGTGCGGTTGCCCCGGCAAAGATTACCGCGGGCAGGTTCAACGGCGAACCGCCGTTAAAAAGCATCTCCGATCTTCGCGCTAACCCGATCCGCTGCATCTTCCGATCGGCGTTCCGTACGGGTTCGGCATCCGGTGCGGTCTCAACCGCCGACGACTGCTCAACGTAACCTTCGGGTTCCGGTGGAGGCTCTGGCCGATCTGTCGCACGGTCGTCTGCCTTTTTCGCCTCGCGTCGCTTGGCCTGAAGCCGCGTCTGAGCGCCACTCAGCTCGACCTGCCATGCAGCCGTGGCCTCCGGATCATCACACCCGAAAACCCTGGCAAGCCAACGGATGTTGGCCGCGCTAATTCCCCGGTCGTTCTCCTGAAACCAAAGTTGAACGGTTCGCAAATCAACCCCAGCGCGGTTTGAATCGATCTGTGAGATCGCCTCTGCAAGCAGCTCTGGCGTCCACGGGCCCGCAGGAAATCCGTCTTCACCGACTGTCCTGCCTGCCCCTGCTGCAGCCAGTTTCTTGAACAATTCCTTCCAATCACTGCCATCATTCGGCGGTGGTAGAAATAATTTTCCGTTCTGAAACAATCGATTACCAGTTCTGATTTCGTTTCGTTTCGCTGCACTTCATATTACATCGTGCCAAATCACTCAATCACCTATTACCGAATTCAGGTTGGATAAATTTTCCATAAACGCATAGCGGGTGATCGACATGCGTTACCAAATGAATCAACCTGGAGCTGTCGGCGCTCGTTGATGATAGCAAAGGGTTGGGCAGTAACATCCAGGCTCCACCGGTACCGCGATGAGGCGCGGTGTCTGGGGATGAGCACTGAATGGAGGGGATTGAGATGAACCAACTCGTCGCGGGGCTCTTGGAGATCGGCGCTGTCGCACACGATGAAGCAACGCTGAAGACCGCATTGGCAGATTTGGCAGAACGGTTCGAATTTACGGGCTATGACTACGCCAAACTGCTGCCAGGCGACTTTTACGTGATATCAAACCTGTCTTCAGATTGGCTGAAACGTAGCAGAAAGTTGGACCTCGAACGACGACACCCGATCATGAAGAGAGCTCAACAATCCCGTCGCGCCTTCATCTGGTCAGGGGCTTCAGAAAGCGGGACTACGCTGGAGGAGGATCAGACATTTTATGAAACAGCATCGCAATTCGGAATCCGCTCAGGCGTTACCATGCCCATTGCGATTTCTAATGGTGGTATTTCAGTACTCAGCTTCGTCTCACCAAAGGCAGCTTTGAGCGCCTGGGACGAGATCGATCCTATCGCTGCATCTTCTGCAGTCGGGCAGCTCCATGCCCGCATCGAGCAACTGAAGGTAACTCCCTCGATCCAGGAGCCGTTTTATCTTTCGCCAAAGGAGGCGACCTACACACGATGGCTCTCGCTGGGCAAAACGGTAGAAGACACGGCGGAAATTGAGCACGTCAAATACAATACCGTCCGCATTGCGCTCGCAGAGGCAAGGCGCCGTTATGACCTCTGCAACAACACGCAGCTCGTGGCCCTGGCGATCCGCCGCGGCTTGATTTGATTAAACCTTCGGCGTTCGGCCCAAAATGGTGAGAAGTGTTGTGAGCGCCGACATCTGAGCGTGCATCTCGATCGTCGCCTCCAGATACGCTATATGTGCTTCACGCGGCTCCTTGGCGTCACTGTCACCTCCTTGGGCGATTTGGAACAGTCTTTCTGCGCGATCAACCAACATGCGATGTTTCTTGATCGCATCGATCGTCAGGATTTCGATAACTTGGTCGGGCTCATTCGAGAGCAGTCCGACAATCGGCCGCAAGTCGATTTCCGCGGTAATGTCGTTTCTCTCGCGATCCATAGTTTCTCCCAAAATCCACGCACTGCTTTGCGCTAACAGGTTGCTCGTATGAGAATCGAGCAACATAGCGCGTACTGTCTTGAGAGTTAATTTTAGCGACTGGCTGATGGCACTTCCACTGCAGTTTTGCAGGATGGACTATGCGATGTTTCATGTGATGATGAAGTTCGCCGCGCAGCTTCGACAGCTCTGCTGAGTTCTAAGACGCAGATCGCCTCGTGAATGCGATTGTGATGGCCTCGTCTTGTTGCTCCGAGGTTAGGCGGACCTCGTTGACCTCCGTGTCTGGACCGACAACCTCAAAATCTGTGGGCGTTCGATCTTCGAACATCCGGTAAGCAGTCATCGCTGCATCGGTGGGATTGCCGGCTTCGATAAGCAAGGTGTGCGAAGTCACTCTGTAAAACGGCATGCTGTTCCCCCGCGACTCGTTCTTCCGGTCTAACATCCCGAGGCCTTACACGGGAAGGTCACCATCTTGAAGGTGAACAGGCTGACTCCTACGTGATACTATGGAAACGGATCGGTGTAATGAAACCTGACGCGACATCCATCACGAAGACTTCGCTAGATGTATTGGCTGCCATTGCCAGGTTTAGGCATCAAAAGCGCTTGGGTCGAGTTTGGCTTATCGGAGACCGTCGGGTCACGACCAAGACGATTGAACGGTTGGAGCAGCAAGACCTTGTTCGCGAGGTCGCCTTCGGCGGAAGCCCGGCATTGATCCTGACCGACGAAGCGAAAACTTTCTTGGCCGGAAAGCAATAGCGTTCGCTAGAGAAACTGCGAACGAGAAGACTAGCAGATTATCGCCTTACCCTAGGCCTTCCGAAAAAACGGTTCCGCTCCTCCATGACGGCGTGGCCTGCCGCATAGAGTTCCGCAATTGCCTCTCGAATTTCAGACAACGCCTTCATGGTCCGCTTTGAGATGTAGTCGCCGTCAGCATTACCGTTTGACTGCAGCGCATTCGCGCAGTCTGTGGCAATCGTATCGACTTCGGGCGCGATAGCGTAGAGTTGTCGTATTATACGATCGAGAGCGTCTTTCGCACGCTCTGACATCCTGTCGGCCATCGACTATCTCCTCCTTCGTGTAAACCCCGTCGGACTGGCACTTTACCCCCCGTAGTTGCCCGGGAAAATGATGTCCTGATCTACGAGCACATTGAACCGGTATCCGGGTCTGATCTTGATCGTCGGCTGGACATTAAGGTTTTTCGAGATGGTCTGCTCGGCGACCCTCCCAAAAGTCTCGGCAAAATTCCGACGCGCCGCGTCCGAGGCCGTGTCCTGTGTGGCAAGCGTTGAACTCTCAGGCATCGACATGTCGATCCCAGTCCCGATGAGCGCGACGAGCGCAGCTGAGCCGAAGGTCCTGATATAGTGGTTGTCGACCTTGTCGTTGAAGCCGCCGTAACCCTCAGAGTCGGTCCCGGCCATACCGCCGATCTGAAGTGTGGAGCCATTCGGGAAGATGACGTCGGTCCAGACAACGAGGACACGGTTCTGGCCGAAAGACACTTTGCTATCGTAACGACCAAGAAGCTTCGTGCCCTGAGGTATAAGTTTATAGTGGCCAGTCGCACTGTCATAAACGTTCTGGCTGATCTGGGCGGTGATGCGGCCCGGCAGGTCTGAGTTTATGCCTGATATCAGTATCGCGGGGATTACGGACCCACGTTTCAGTTCATAAGGTGACTGCTGAGGCACGACTTGATTGGGCAAATAGCCCAGCTCCTTGATATCAGCGTTGAAGAAATCTTCCTTGGATGTTTGTCCGTTCTGATCGACTTGACCGGCCGCGCCCGCTCTCAACGCTGCTGCATAAAGATCCTGCGCGCCGCTCGGCGAGGTGTTCGATTGACGCGCTCCGGTAGATGCGGCCCTCGGCACTTCGGCCGAGACCTCTGATATGTCGACCTTTAACGGCGAATCGAGAGCCGCCCCCCTCGCCTGTAGGCTCGCCATGCGCTGCCGCTGCTGTTCGCGAAAGATCTGCTCTCGCTGCTCACGAAGCATCCGCGCATTCCATTCTTCGTCCGATTCCATGCGAGACCTGCGCGGCTCCCGTGGTTCGACCCTTGGCGCTGCCTCCGCCGGCTGGGCGGCGGCCTGTTGCTGAGGGACCGGCGTTGGCTGAAACACCGGCGGCTGTTCCTCTCGATCGCCGATAATTCCGTCTTTGACACCTCGCTTCAGCTGATCGGCGAAGGTCGAAGCCGGCGTGCCAGAAGCACCGTCGTTCGGGTCGTGCTGACCAAACCTCAGCCCACGCGAGGAAAGGCCGTAAACGAGTACGGCGAGGAACAGCACCAGGATCGCGAGGCCGATAAATAGAGGCACGCGGTTGAGGCGCTTCATCCCTTTGTCGTCAGCCGATTGATTTGACGTTCCCAGTTGCAGCGATTGGACCATGATCGTCTCCGCCTGTCAGTTTCGCTTCATGAGGGAAAGAGGGCTTGCCGGCGTCGCAATACCATTGCTGACTGAATATGCCCGGCCGAGCGACATGGTGTCCGTCGACAGGCGCGCGAGGACCTGCCCGTCTACCGCAGCAATCGAATAGGCCAGCTCTACCGGCTTGTTTGAATCCTTCGCGCCCGCGCTCTTGTCATCCGTAACGACTGCAAAGCCCCAACCCTTCAACGCCGCCTCGAGCGCAACGGAGTATTCAGACGTGTCCTTGTGCAGTTTGATGGGAGTGGTCGTCGATCCGGCTTGCTCGGCGAACCGTCCTGCCATGTCGCCGGCAATAGCGCCAGCGGCAGGCCCGGTGATTTCGGCGGGTGCAGCAGCTGTGGAGAGCCCGTCGGTTGCCGTCTGGCATCCAGTTAGGGCGAAAGCGATTGCAATCGGAATCAGGCGGTGGAGCTGCATGGTTCATCCTCCCCGCCGGATCGTGATCTTCTGCTGTTTCCAGCCGACCCCTGATATCAGTACCGCCTTGTCGATATTGTAGTCGACGATCATCATGTCGTTCTTCATCCGGTAATTGACGATGCGGTTCTGGCCGCCCGAGACGACGAACAGGACCGGTGCATCTTGACCGGAGATTGCACGGGGGAACTGAATGTAGGTCTTTTGCCCATCGGAATAGACGCGCTTGGGGCGCCAGGGAGCGCTTCCGCTCAAGGCATAGGAGAATGCCAGCTGTTCGGGAGCGACACCGCCCTCCGGCCCAGTCATGGCCTGGAGGCGGGCGTTGATGTCGGAGAGCTTTGTGGCGGCATCCTCGGGATACTCGAACCCGACGCGGGCCATGTATTGCGTGGGATGTGACTTCAGCTGGATATGATAGGTCCGGCGAGAGGTGGTCACCACCATGGACGTGACAAGCCCCGGCTCGGACGGCTTGACGATCAGGTGGATCGCCTGACCGCCTGCGGCGCCAGAGGTTGCCGGTTCGACCTTCCACCGAACAGTATCGCCAACCAGCACGTCGCGGACGATTTCACCGCCCTGCAGCTCGATATCGCAGACCTGCAAGGGCGAGCAGACGACAGACGGCTGCGTCTCACCGAAGAGAAAGATCACCTTACCGTCCGGTCCGCGTGTCACCAGCCCGGCCTGTCCCCGCCATTTTCCGGAAAGGTTCGTCCCCTTCACCTCATTGCCCGTCAGATTTTGAGCAATAGCCGTCGTCGAAACCGCGGCTGATAAGGCAAGCGCCAGCATGCAGCGAAGAGCGGCGTGTTTGTGTTTGATCCTCATTGCAGATCCTGCCCTTAAAGTTGCGCGGTCCAGTCGAAATCGGTCACATAGACGCCGATCGGATTGAGCCGGATTGTTGCTTCGTCCTGTGGTGACGTGATCGACACGGTCGCGATTCCGCGGAAGCGCCGGGTTGCGACCTCCTTGCCTTTGCGATCACGCTCGTACTCGGTCCAGTCGATCTGATAAGTCTGGTTCGAAAGCGCGACGATGTTGTTCACCTCGATCGCCACTGTCGCGTTGACCGCCTTTTCGAACGGCGAGTTGCCGCGAAACCAGGCGTTGACCTTTTGCGTCGAGGCATCGCTCGTCCGCAGCAGGGCATAGGTGCGGTCGATATATTGCTTCTGGACCACCGCATCCGGCGTGATCGAACGGAAGCTGGTCACGAAATTCCCAAGGGTCGCGCGAACGACCCGCGTGTCGGCGTATTCGATCTGCTGCGGGAAGCCGCCGGAAACCGTGTTCCCGAGTTTGTCGACCTCGACGATGTAAGGAACAAGCTTGACCTGTGTGCTGAGATAGAGCGCGTAGCTGACGCCGATAACGGCCAATCCCAGGCTCAAAATGCCAACGGCCCGCCAGGCGGAGGCCGCCTTGAGGTAGGAGCCGTAGCGTTCCGACCATTCCTGCCTTGCGGCAAGGTACGGGTTCTCAGGTGCGGGATGCCCTGCCATGTGTGTGATCCTGTCCGTGAACTATGGTTTGTCCGGTCTTTCCGGGGGCGGCGTTGGAGTGGGCGGATTGCCCCTTGACTGATCGAGCTTGGCGTTGGCCAAACCGAGAAGCGAGCCAGCATAGGCACCGGGCGATCCGATCGCCTTCTCCCTGGCGGCGGATCCGGCAGCCATGGCGCCGGAGCTCAAACTTGCGCCCATACCTTTGAGCACGGAGCCTGCGGCCGAGGATCCACCGGCTCGCGCTGCCTGCGCGGCGGCAAAACCAGCTCCGACCGCACCGGCGCCGAGAAACGCGCCACCAGCTGCAAATGAAGCCGTCTGTCCGCCGTGCCGGATTGTCTCCATGCCGCCGGAGACCGAAGCCCCCTGCACGACGCCCTGAATGATGTTCGGGACATACATCGCGATGATGAAGACGACGACGGAGATGCCGGCAATCGCGAGCGTTGTGATGAATTGGTCGCTTTCGGCAGTAGGCGCCTGTGCAAGGCCGAGCAGGACGTTGGATCCGATTTTGGCGATCATGACCAAGGCCATCAGCTTCATCCCGACGCCAAAGGCATAGACGAGATAGCGGATCGCAAAGTCTTTGGTGAAAGATGAGCCGCCGAGCCCCAGCATGATCATGCCTGCCAGCAGGCCAACATACATCTCGACCATGACAGAGACGAAGATTGCCGCCACCAGTGAGAAGCAGATGACGACGATGCCCATGGCGAGCACCGCGGCGATCGCCAGGGCATTGTCCTCAAAGACGCCGAACTTCGCCTGTTCTGACATCTGAGAGGCGACTCGAATGCCAGCGTCAAAGACTTCGGCCGGAGATGCAGAGCCGCCACCGGCGCCGATCTGGAAAAGGCTATCGACGACAGCCTTGGCGAAAGTCGGTCCCTGTGTGAGCGCGAAGGCGAAAAAGCCGATGAACATGATGCGCCGGACGAGCTCGGCGAACCAACTGTCAAGCGATGCTGCCTGGATCGCGAGCCACACGGCGGCAATGCCAACCTCGATACCCGCGAGGATCCAGAACAATGATTTCGCCGCATCCATGACGGTGGTTTCCCAGCCTTTGGCGGCCGTCGAGACCTGGTTTTCTAATTCCGTCAGGACTTGGCCTTGCTGAGCGATAGCCGGCGCCGCCAACGCGAGGAAGGCGATACCGGCAACCACCATGGTGCTTCTGCGACCGCGCTTTACCATTTCGGTCGCATCTCCTGGCCTTTTTGGATCGGCGGGATGGTCTTGCCCGTACCGAAGAACTTCTCGCGTGTTGCTCGTTGTTCTTCACTCATTTGGGATGCAACGGAGCTTTCTCCTCGGGTCACAACGATGGTGATCGCAGCAGCCCCTGCAACCACGATGCAAACACAGGCGATCAGTAGGGGCCGGGTCACCAGCGCGGCTCCATTTTCTGTCCGGAGGGAATGGATTGGACGTCGGCATTGAAGAATTTCTCGCGACGAGCTTGTGCGAGATCCTTGTCTGTCTGTTCGCTCTGCAACCAGGTTCCCATCATAGTGGTCTGCTGGGAGACGATACCGCGGAGCTTCTGCATCTGAGCGACCTGCTGAGCGGCGATCTGGTGGCCGACCTGAAGCGCCTTCATCTGGCCGTCCGCCGATTGCGACATCGATCGAAGCTGGCCCATCGTATCCTCTTCGCTGTCGAACTGATCGGCGGTGAGGCTCGCAGCCTTGAGTGTGCTGGCTATCGTGTCGCGGTTCGTGTTCGACCACGTCTGATAGGTCGACGAAAAGCTCTGGGCATTCGGCAAGTTCGTCTTCAGGTCCGAGTAGCTTTTGAAGCGTTGCTTCAGAAGGTCGTCGGCATTGCCCATGGAGAAGGCGATACCTTGACCCTGATTGACGACATCGCGCAACTGGTTCAGATCGCCTTCGACCTGCCCCCAGATATGGTTCGGAAGTTGGGCGGTATTCTGAAGCATGTTCTGGTAGATATTGAGCTGGTTCTGGATCTGCTCGGCCAGCTGGGTGATTTGCTTGATCTGGTTATTGATCTGCTCGGTCGACTGACCAACAAGATGGATGAGCTCACCATTGTTGAGCATCTGCGTCATCTCGGTCGCGCCGGTAACCGCGCTTCCAGCGTAGGTCGCATTCGGCGTTGCGATAAGCCCGGCGGTGACCAACCCCACCGCCAACAATTTGCCGATTTTCAAGAACTGGACTGCTTCACTCATAGCGGTTGATCCCCCTTTCGATGAGCCACTGACCCGGCCATTTGTGGCCGTGGGTCGATGAGAGCGCCCTGATGCGGGCTAGATCGGCCTTGCCAGAAGCGCCGACGAAGGAAAGCGTGACCGGACCAAGCGACATATCGAAGAGCCTGCGGCCGTCGGGCGAAGTCACGTAGTATTCGCGTTTCGGGATGGCGTTCGCGACGATCTCAATTTGCCGCTCGTTGAAGCCGATCCGCTCATAGAATTCGCGGGTGCCGGTTTCTCGGGCAGCGCCGTTCGGGAGGCAAATCTTGGTTGGGCAAGATTCCTTCAAAACGTCGATGATACCCGAGCGCTCGGCGTCGGAGATCGACTGCGTTGCGAGGATGACCGCGCAATTCGCCTTGCGCAGCACCTTGAGCCATTCCCGGATCTTGTCTCGGAACACCGGGTGCCCGAGCATCAGCCACGCCTCGTCCAGAACGATGAGACTTGGCGAACCATCAAGCCGTTTTTCAATCCGTCGGAAGAGATAAGTCAGTACCGGCACGAGATTGCGCTCGCCCATATTCATCAGCTGCTCGATTTCGAAGCACTGAAAGCGTCGAAGCGTCAGGCCATCTTGTTCCGCATCCAGGAGCTGACCCATCGGGCCATCAACGGTGTAGTGATGGAGGGCATCCTTGATCTCGCGCATCTGGACGCCACTGACGAAATCCGACAGCGAGCGGCCAGGCGCCGAGGCCATCAGTCCGATCTGTCGCGAAATCGCGTTTCGATGGTCTGGCGCAACCGTCATGCCTTGAAGCGAAACGAGGGTCTCGATCCACTCGGAGGCCCAAGCCCGATCTGCGTCGGTCGAGAGCTCTGACAAAGGGCAGAAAGCAAGTCTGGCCCCCTCCCCGCTCTCTCCACCAATCTCGTAGTGGTCACCGCCGACGCCGAGCGTCAGTGGCAGCATCGAATTGCCTTTGTCGAAGGCGAAGACTTGCGCCTTCTCGTATCGGCAAAATTGCGCGGCGATCAGCGCGAGAAGCGTCGACTTGCCGGAACCGGTTGGTCCGAAAATCAAAGTATGGCCGACGTCGTCGACATGCAGGTTCAGTCGGAAGGGAGTCGAGCCGGACGCCACCTGCATCAGTGGCGGCGCAGCGGGCGGATAGAATGGGCACGGCGCGGATGGCTGACCCGACCAAACTGAGTTCAGCGGAACAAGGTCTGCCAGATTGCGTGTGTTGATCAGCGGTTCGCGGATGTTGCAGTACCAGTTTCCCGGTAGGCTGCCGAGAAAAGCATCGGTCGCGTTGAGCGTCTCGATGCGGGCGCCGAAGCCTTCCGCCTGGATGAGGCGACGAACCGCTTCAGCTTTATCCTGCAGCGCCGAGCGGCTCTCGTCGAAGAGAATGATAACAGGCGTGTAGTAGCCGTAGGCCACCAATTGCGACGAGGCTTCAGCGATCGCGTCCTCAGTCTCGACGACCATGGCCATCGCGTCCTGATCGACCGACCGGGACTGCGTCTGGAATAGCTGGTCAAAGAACGGCCGCACTTTCTGTTGCCACTTCTTGCGGGTTCGCTCCAGGCGCTGCTTGGCCTCCTCAGCATCGAGGAAGATGAAGCGCGACGACCACCGATAGGTCAGTGGCATTAGATTCAGACTGTTCAAAATTCCCGGCCAACTCTCGGCCGGGAGCCCATCGATCGCGATCACGCCGAGGAAACGGCCTTCGACCCGCGGCGTCAGTCCATGCTCCAGCTCCGCTGTTGCGAGCCAGTCCAGATACATCGGAATTTCAGGCAGGCGGACGGGATGGTTCTCGCCGGTGATGGCAAATCGAATGAACTGGAAGAGCTCATCATAGCGCGCAACGCGAACACCGTCCCGTTCGTAAACCTCTCGGGTCTGCATTCTCTGCACCGAGAGAACGTTACCGAGGTACTGCTCAATCTCGCGGATCGAACGGCGAAACGCATCGAGAGCCGTGTCGGCATATTTCGCTGAGCGACTTTCGGGATCCGAGTATATGTAGCGGGTCAGGCCGGATCGGCGTCGCTCTGGCGGCCGATAGGTGAGAATAAGAGCATGCCGGCTTTCGAAGTGCCCACGCTTCTGCCCAAAATGTCTGCGGCGTTCATCGTCGATGAGTAGCGTCACGGTGTCGGGAAAATGGCTGCGTTCAGCCGAGGGGTATTCAGTCGTCGGCACCCGCACGGCCTCGACCTGGATCATCCAGCCAGTACCCAGTCGCGAGAGGATCGCGTTGATCTGGCGGGAAAGCTCGTTGCGCTCGAAATCTGTAGCGCTTTCGGAATCCGGACCGGCAAAGTACCATCCGGCCATCAGACTACCGTCCTTCAGCAGGAGAATGCCATTGTCGACAAGGCCTGCATAGGGGACCAGGTCTGCGAATGATGGACCAGTGGATCGGAATGTGCGGAGGGCGACCATCGGCAGTTCCTCAGTATCGGCGCCACGGCGCGGAGGTCGGAAGGTAGTGCGCTCGATAGCGCATGTGGCGGGCATAAACTTGGCGCATCATCGGGTCAGATTTCGCCATGATGCGGAGCGCGCCGACGACCACGATCCAAATCGCAACGCCGAACATGGCGGAGTAGATGGTCAGCACGACGAAGATGAGAATGATCGCCGCGAGGCCGGTCAGCAAGACCAGCTCTCGATCCGCTCCCATCAAGAGGTTCGGCCGCGACAAGGCGCGATGGATCCGGTTGCGACGAAGCCCGGCGCCAGCGTCAGCCATGGTGCCCCTCCCCTCCCCCGACCCGATCTGCATTCGGGAGCCCGGTTTGCTGGGCGGCAGAGGAGCCTCCGATCGAAGCGCCTGTCGAGCCAAAGAGGCCGACGATCGTTGTCGCGCCGAGCAGGATCCCAGCGACCAGCACCACGTAAACCAAGCGCCGTGCGAAATCGTTGAGCTCGCCACCGAAGATCAGCATGCCGCCGGCAATAGCGACGGCCGCTAGGGCAATATATCCGGCAACCGGACCCGTGATGGATTGCTGGATCTGCTCGAGGGGGCCTTCCCATGGAAGGCTTCCGCCTCCTGAACCTGCAAGCGCCGGCCCGGTAAGCGAAGCGCAAAGCAATGCGCCGATAATTCCCAAACGGAGAGAGCGATTATGCTGCATGACTGTCCTCGTCGATCTGCGGATAGTGTTCTGTCTGGTAGCGCGAGCCGTTATACCCCTCGACATGGAGGACCTCTCTCACCCGGCGCCCTCGCCCGGCTCGTTCGATAGAGATGACGAGATCGACAGCCTCGCCGATCACGGCCTGCATGGGCTGCTGGCTGACTTCCGACGTCAGTTGCTCGAGACGGCGAAGCGCTGACATGGCGGAGTTGGAGTGGATCGTCGTGACACCTCCGGGATGCCCTGTGTTCCAGGCCTTCAGCAGGGTCAGTGCGGCGCCGTCGCGGACCTCGCCGACGATGATGCGGTCGGGACGCAGGCGCATCGTGCTCTTGAGAAGTCGGGCCATATCGATCGCGTCGCTCGTGTGGAGGCAGACCGCATTTTCCGCGGCGCATCGGATTTCGGATGTGTCTTCGAGGATGACCATCCTGTCCTCAGGCGCAGCGGAGACGATTTCTGCGATGACCGCGTTTGCAAGCGTCGTCTTGCCCGAGCCCGTTCCGCCGGCGATGACAATGTTCAGCCGGTTGGTGATGGCGCTGCGGATTATGGAAGCCTGCGCTTCTGTCATGATCTTTGCGGTTACATAGTCGTCGAGCGGAATAAGCCGCGAAGCGCGCCGGCGGATCGTAAACGTCGGCGAATTGACGACGGGTGGCAAAAGCCCTTCGAAGCGGTGTCCGCCGATCGGCAGCTCACCGGAGATGATTGGTCGTTCTCCATCGGCTTCGGCCTGGAGAGCGTGCGCGACCGATCCGATAATAGTCTCGGCGGCGGTCGCCTGCATTTCGCCGGCAGGGGCGACGCCGTGCCCCAAGCGTTCGATGAAAAGCTTACCATCAGGATTGAGCATGATCTCAACGACGGTTGGGTCTTCAAGGGCAATACAAAGGTGTTCGCCGAGTGCGTCCTGGAGTTTGCGGACAAGGCGAGAGTGCGACTGAAGCATAGGGAAGCTCGTCTCCTCGATTTGAGTGCAGGAGGAGACAGACCCCGGTGGCCGTGCGAAGTCCATGTGCAATTTTGCACCTCGCGAGTCGCAACCGATTCCGTCAGTTTCGGCTCGAATCGGGAGCGGCCCAGAATTACTGCCAGCAGTTGGACGTTAGACTCACAAGAAATATGGACGCTCGAACACGCCGAAAATTGATCTAACCTAATGATTCATAATTATTATCGAGGGATTCAGGAGATATGCGCGGAGTCGACTTAAGACTTTGTTAACTTTAAATTCCTTGTCGCTTAGGCGGAATCGGATGATAGTTGCGCAAATGATGGCTATGGGGCCATTTTTTCGAAAGTGTGACCACCAAGGAAATAGTTCGCAAAATGAGCCAGCCGCTGCCTAACCGTTTTGATCTAGAGATCGCCGAGCAGGGATCAAAGATCTCCAGCGCTTTGCATATGCTGCGCAGCCAACAGTATCCGCCGGATGCTCGAAAGGGTTTGCGAAAGTTCCAGATTGGTGAAGTCGCAGATTTCATGGGCGTCACACAAAGCCATCTTCGCCAGATTCATTCCGAAGGCAAAGGTCCGGAAATCGAATCCGTGAGTGGTCGCCGCTACTATACAGCCGATCAGATGCTCGAACTGAGAGAATATCTCGAGACCAACAAGAAATCGGACAAGCGATATTATCTTCCCAAGCGCCGGCAGGGCGAACCTCTGCAGGTGGTGTCCGTTGTGAACTTTAAGGGTGGTAGCGGAAAAACAACGACTGCCGCACATCTTGCGCAGTATCTCGCGCTGACCGGCCACCGGGTTCTCGCGGTCGACCTTGACCCGCAAGCCTCGCTAACATCCCTGTTCGGCATCCAACCAGAACTTGACGAGACTTCGTCGCTCTACGAAGCGCTGCGCTTCGATGACGAGCGCAAGCCGATTGCTGATGTCATCCAGTCGACTAACATCCCTGGCCTCGATGTCGTGCCCGCGAACCTCGTATTGCAGGAATATGAGTATGACGTCCCACTCGCCATTTCCTCGAGGAAAGGTGACGAGGGGCGCCTTTTTCATATGCGCATCGTCAATGCACTTAAGGACGTTGATGATCGATACGATGTCGTGGTTATCGATTGCCCACCACAACTTGGCTATCTGACGATCACCGCGCTGATGGCCTCTACCGGCATCCTCATCACCATTCATCCTCAGATGCTGGACATTATGTCCATGAGCCAGTTCCTAATGATGCTCGGCGGGATCATGACGCCAGTTGCCGAGGCCGGCGCTGAAATCCGGGTCGAATGGTTCCGTTACTTGGTGACTCGGTTCGAGCCAACGGACATACCGCAGGCACAGATGGTCGGCTTCATGCAGTCGATGTTTGCACAGCACATGCTTCGAAATCACGTGCTGAAGTCGACAGCAATATCTGACGCATCGATTAAGAAGCAGACCTTGTATGAGGTTGAGCGTGGCGACTTCGTCCGATCAACATACGATCGCGCTATAGAGAGCTTGAACTCGACAAACGGCGAGATCATGGAGCTGATTCATAGTGCATGGGGGCGCAAATGACCCACTTGTCAGCCGTTTTTTTCCGGCGCTTCGTAAATAGTTACAGGAACTTACAGCCGCTGGCGCCGAAACGGGAGGAAAGCAATGTCGCGTGAGAATCCTTTCGCAAAGTTGGACCTTGCTGCTATCTCCGCCGGTAAAGCGCCGGTAAAGCCGGGCTACGCTATGACCGGGGCCGCTAAGACAGTTGTTCGGTCGATCGAAGATCTTGCGGAAAATACCAAGAAGCTAATGGAAGGCGAAGTGATTGTGGAGTTGGATCCGCAGTCGCTCGACTCGTCCTCCATCGCCGATCGCCTCTCGGATGATGGCAGGGAATATCAGGAGCTGAAGCGGGCGATCCAAGAAACCGGGCAGTCGACCCCAATTCTTGTGCGTCCGAGTTCAGACGGGCAGCGCTACACGGTCGTCTTCGGCCACCGACGACTTAAAGTAGCCCGCGAGCTCGGCATTCCGGTCAAGGCGGTTGTCAAGAAGCTCGACGATATCGCCTCGGCCATTGCCCAGGGGCAGGAAAACTCGGCCCGTTCTAACCTGTCGTTCATCGAGCGTGCATACTTTGCTCAGAACTTGCTTGCGACCGGAATGACTAAGGATGTGGTGCGTTCATCGCTAGCCATCGACGAAGCCATGCTTTCGAAGATGCTTAGCGTCGTCGAGGCAGTCCCTTCGGCCGTCATTAAGGCTCTTGGTGCATCGAAGAAGATAGGCCGTGACAAGTGGCTGAGCCTCAGGCAGCTGGTTCTGGCCCCTGCCCTACTCCGCGCTTCGACAGATCGCGTCGGCACTGCAGAGTTTCTCGAACTTTCCGAGGACAGTAGGTTTGACGATCTCCACGATTACCTCAAGCGATATAAAGCCAAGTCGGATGCTAAGAAGCCAAAGGCGTCGGCATCCGAGAAAGAGTGGGTATCGAGTGATAGCTCATTGAATTTCTCGATGAACGCCAAGTCCAGAAAGGTCGCCATCGAGCTTTCGAATGTGGAAGCCAAGCCATTCAGTGACTGGCTATCGAGCCGCATGGACCAGCTGTATGACGAATACAAGCGGTCTAAACCTGACAGCAACGGAGATTAAACCGCAAAAGAAAAAGGCCCCCAAACGGTACCCCGTGGAAGCCTCTCTCGTTATCCTTAGCAAGATCGAGAATCGCATTTCCCGGAATCACAGTCAAGAGTCTATGGCACCGATTTGGTGAGCTGATTTCTTTTGCCTGACGAAAGGTGAGAGAAGTATGCAAACGGGACATGTGTCGACGCCCTTTGGGCGGCGATCGATGACGCTCGCCCTGGTAAAAGGGCAGCTTTCCATCGCAGAGTCGAAGGCCCAAAAACGTGCTGATAAATGGAAGGTTTTCCGTGATATCAGCGAGGCGCGGGAACGCTTAGGCCTTCAGGACCGAGCCCTCGCTGTGCTCGATGCGCTATTAACGTTCTTCCCTGAAAACGAACTCGATACCGAGCGCGGGCTGATTGTCTTTCCGTCAAATGGCCAGCTATCACTCCGCGCTCATGGAATGGCGGAGACGACGCTACGCAGGCATTTGGCTGCGCTCGTCGAGGCAGGGCTTATTCAGCGACGCGATAGCCCCAATGGAAAGCGCTACGCTCATCGAGATCGGGATGGCGAGATCGAGCAGGCATACGGTTTCGACTTGGCGCCGTTGGCCGTCCGGTCGGCAGAACTCGCTCAGCTCGCCCAGGACGTAGTTGCTGAGCGGATCCGGTTCCGTAGAGCCAAAGAAGCGTTGACCATCTGCCGGCGGGATGTCCGCAAGCTTATCACTGCCGCTATTGAGGAAGGTGCCAGCGGCGACTGGGAAGTCGTCGAGGGTACGTATGTCGGGATACTGGGGCGGCTTCCGCGCTATGCGACCCGCCAACAGGTTGAGTCTACGCTCAATGAAATGGAACTTCTTCGCGAAGAGGTGCTTAACCAGCTGGAAATCCAGATGAAAGCCGAAACAACGGACGGCAATGCCATTCAAAATGGTCGTCACATACAGAATTCAAAACCCGAATCCATCTATGAACTTGAACCTAGCTCTGAAAAGGAGCAGGGCGAGAAGTTGGAGCAAGAACGTGAAACGCAGACTGGGGATCGGGCCAGCGGCCAGCCAAACATTGAGCCGATCAAGGCATTTCCGCTGGGTATGGTGCTTCGGGCTTGCCCCCAAATCAGTGACTACGGGCCCGGCGGCAGCATCGAACACTGGCGCGAACTCATGAGCGCTGCGGTCGTCGTCCGTTCAATGCTCGGAGTAAGCCCATCTGCGTACGAAGAAGCGTGCGGAGCGATGGGTCCAGAAAATGCGGCTGTTGCGATGGCTTGCATTTTGGAGCGCTCGAACATGATCAATTCGCCAGGGGGGTACCTGCGTGACCTGACGAAGCGGTCAGAGCGAGGTGAGTTTTCGCTTGGCCCGATGCTGATGGCACTTCTCAAGAACAACAGAGCAGGGAGAAAGCTCGCAGGATAAGAAATGCACTCGCGAACTGAGACGGATGACCGCTGCTCGGTTGTCAGCCGTTTTCTTTGGCCGTTAGTTAAGCTGAATCAATGGGTTATTGGCTCTGAACCTGATCCCTCATCGGAGCGTTTCGACTGGCAAGCGAATCTTCCCCGGGAGGAAGCATCTGAAACCGCGCCGGGCCGAGATCGTTTCGCTACTCGTTGCGTGGCCTGACTATCGTAGCCGAGTTCCTTCAGACCCATGGCGACACTGGCTAGGTCGTCGTTGAAGTGTAGGGAGTTTCGGCCAATGCTGACGGGATCCAGCAAGCGCTTCGTGGAATTCAGGGAACCATATGTACCCGATTGGTCTATTGAAACCTGACTGAGCCTGCCGCGCACGTTTTGGAACGAAATCTTGCTGCATCGACACAGAGGTGCTACCCAGCGGGCGGGGGGATCGCGCCCGCGTTCCATGGCGCGACAAGATTAGGAGATCAACCTCGCTGCATTGCCGGTGCGTCGGGTGGCGTCGTTATAGTAGCTCGACGCCTGCTGCACCGATCGATGGCGCGATTGCTCCATCGCTTCGACGAGGGGAATGCGACGATTTGCAGCCTCCGTGAGATAACCCGACCGCAGCCCATGGGCCGAAAACTCTCCCGGTTCCAGCCCGGCCATCGCTGCTCGCAGCTTGAGGATGGCGTTGATCGACTGTGGATCGAGCGGACGACGTGACACCGTCCCCCAGCGCCCGATCCCCCTGAAGACGCTACCCTTGTCGATTCTGGCAGCCGCCATCCAGCCGTTCAGCGCCTCGACCGGCCGGCCAGTGAGGTAGACGACTTCGTCCCGCTCACCCGATGTCGTCTTCGTGCGGCCAAGATGAATGGCCAGTGAGGGAAGGGGAGGGCCATCCTTCTGCTCGATCGGCGCCTCGACGGTGAGCTGGTCGACGCGGAGCGCGGCGATCTCGCTGCGTCGACGGCCGCCCGAGGCAAACGCCACCATCAGGATCGCCCGGTCGCGCAGATCGCGCAGGCTTCCGCTCTCGCAGGTCGCGAGCAGCCTTGAGAGGACATCTCCGGTGACCGCCTTGGGGCTCTTGCGCCGTCGTTGGCGTGGTGCGGCGCGCACCGCCAGGCGAATGGCCGCCTTCAGGGGAGGGGAGGTGAAGGCGCCCTCCAGACCGCGCCAATGGGTCAGGGTCGACCAGCTGGCCAGCCGCCGGCGCACGGTTGCCGGGGCGTGCGGTCCCGATGCTTTGAGAAAGCCTTGGCTGCGAAGGTTATCAGCGACCGCGACCGGCATTCCGTGATCGGGATCGGCCTCCTTCCGGAGCGGGTCCCAGAGGTGATGGGCGACGAACTTCAGCAGCAGCGCTTCCGGCGCCGGCCAGGGTAGAGAGCTGCCGGTGGCAGCGAGACCCCAGGCTTCGAGATAAGCGAGATCCGAGGTGATGGCGCGCAGCGTGTTGTCGCCCATGCCTTCGTTGACGAGATGGCGCAGCGTTTCGATATCGTGGTCGGTCAGCAGCTCGGCGAGCTCATCGCGGCGCTCGATCGGCAGCACCGCGGCAATGGTTTCCAGCTGCTCGGCGCGGGCCTCAACCCCGTTCGGTTTCCTAGTCATTGGCAGGCTCGCGGAACGGATCGATTCCGGCGTTGCGGGCGGCGAGCATCGCGGCAATGTTTGATTGATGACACCGTTCGTAGAAGGCGCGCGTCTCGGCGGACATGTCTCTCGGCACGGTCACCAGGTCCTGCAATCGCAGGCCGTCACGGTCGGCAAGACCGGCGTCGTTCCGTTCCGTGTTTGTGAGACCGTCAACACGGTCACGCAGGGTGGCAAAATAGTGGAGGTTGGCATCGACCACCGCCGGGGCGGCTGTCTGGCCGTGGGCGAGGACGACGTAGTCGGCCTTGAGGTCGCGGATCCGGTTCAGGGAGGCAATGAGGGCGCTGAGATCGGCAGGATCGCTGCTCCAGACTTCCGGTATCGGGTGTTCGACGGTATCGACCGCCAGGCAGGTTCGAATCTCCGGGATCCAGACGGCAATATGGTCGGGCGTATGCCCAGGGGTATGGATGAGCTTGAGGGTCAGGTCACCGCCATGCACGACCATGCTCTCGCCATCGAAGGTGATGGTGGGGGCGATCAGTTCGACCGCGTCGAACCGGGCCTCCTGTTGCTTCTCGGCGAGGATTTCTCGCGCGGCCGGATCGCTGAGCCGATCGATCGCCTTGCCATGGGCGATGATCGGCACCTGGCGGTCGAGGGCGGCATTGCCCCAGAAGTGATCCCAGTCCATATGCGAATTGACCACCAGCAGCGGCCGCCCTGCCATCTGTCCGGCGAGCAGGTCGAGGGCTTGCCGGCACAGGGCGGGGGTGGCCAGGGTATCGACGAGGACGTTGAACCGCTTGGTCCGGACGAACACGGCGTCGACCTCGTCGGCGGCACGCAGGATGGTGATGCGATCGTCAAGGCCTGGGTAGCGTGTCAGTTGCAGCGTCACATCCATCGTGCGGTTCCTGCCCTCAAACCAGCGGTTTCCGTGGCCTTTGCGGCCGTGATTTGCCCCGACTTTTGCTGATTTGCGACTCCAGATCAACTACCATCGATAACCGATCATTATCGATGGTTAAGATGCCGTCAAAAATACGCAGGCATGACGGAAGTGATTGGTAATATCACTTCTCTTTAATGGCATGTTTACCATAAATCCAATGTTTTATGACCCTTCGAGAACCAGCGTGACAACGCTCATGCGGCCGACACCAACGCGACCGCGGCGTTAACCCGCCTAGACGGGCGGATTGCGCGCTCGCCGATCGGCGCCGGATTCCTTGAGCAGCGAAATTTCGCCGACGCTTGCGCTTCTCTCTGGATCGACGGCGAGCTGGTGCATCTCGAAGACCTCATTCTTCCCGACGCCACCCGAGACATCCGCACGCCGACCGCCGACCTCACCATCGCCCGCGACTTTCTTCGTACCCGCCGGCGCATTGCCGCACAATCGCTGGACTGGGCTCTTTCAGCAGACGGTATCCGAGCGCTATGACAGACATCGGAGATCACGTCGGCCGGCACTGCAGCGTTGGAGGCCGCCGCCACAATCCGGAGCGCTACCGCCATTGATGCGAGAGGGGAGGGGAGGATGACGATAACCTCGAAAATCTGTCCGGCGTTGATCTTGCCGCCATCGATGCAACACTGGCCCGATCGTCGGCCGCGATCGAGAATGCAACACGTCCCGGCTGCTGGCGCCGGGCGACGGCCAAGGCTCTGGTCTATGTTGCCGGTATCATGCCGGAGGTTGGCGAGACGACCGCCTCGCTGCATGCCCGCTTTCCGGCAGCCGGCGCGCCGAACGTGAAGGGGGTCTCCGGCGGATATCTGATGATCGATCCCGATCACCTGCACGAAGACTTTGCGGCCGATCTGCCCAGGGCACAGGCCGCGTTCATGGCGTAATCGCAGGTACTGATCCACAAGGACGCGCTCGCCACCCCGGCCAAGGCGGCGGTCTGGAAGGACAAACCGACTTTTGCCATGGTGGCGACGAAGGTCCCGAGCTGGAGCGCTGGATGTACAAGCGCGCCAATGCCAAGGTAACGGAAGTCGATTCCAGCCATGTCATCATGATCTCTCATCTGGACAAGGTGGTGGCGGTGATCGAAGAGGCAGCTGGGGACTGATAGCACAACGGCGGCTGGACCCTGGGGTCCGGCTGCATCGCTCCACGTTCGTGAGATGAGGAGAGTGCAGCATGACCCAGATCGGTCCCTTCCCGAGCTCTGTCGAAGTCGGCATCCTCGCCTATCCCGAAACTCACGAGGCGGCCATGCTTGGTATGGCGGATCTGCTGGCGATCGCCAACAGGTTTGCGACCCAGGAGGGCGGAAGCCTGAGAACCAAGGCTCAGGTCCACCGGTGGTCGCTCGACACGAGCGGGCGGATAAGGCGCGACGACAGTGCCGAAAACACCGCCGGACCGCATGTCCTGATCATTCCGGGGCGGCTTTCAGGCCCGGTATCGACAGAGGAGGCCGCGCCGTTCCTGTCGTGGATTCGCGCGTTGCACGATAGGGCAACGACACTCGCCACTTCCTACGCAGGTTCGTTCATGCTCGCTGAAGCCGGACTGCTCGACCGGCTGACGGCCTCGACACACTGGGCTGACGCCGACGAGTTTCGAAGGCGGTTCAGGAATGTCAGCCTCAAGATCGACGAGATCATCGTCGAAGGGGAGACGATCGTCACCGCCGGCGGCTTGATGGCCTGGACCGATCTCGGCATTCGCTTGTGCGGACGCATCTTCGGAACTGCGGTGATGATGCAGACCAGCCGCTTCATGCTGGTGGATACCGCCGGACGAGAACAGCGCAACAATAAGTCCTTCATCCCGCGCATGGATCACGGTGACGACGCGATCCTGTCCGTACAGCACATGCTGCTTGATACGCAAGGTCAAGCCATTGACGTCGCGCGCATGAGCAGGCACGCCAAGCTCGAGGAGCGCACCTTCCCGCGGCGGTTCAAATACGCAACCGGGCTCCGTCCGACCGAGTATGTCCAGACCCTGCGCATTGAAAAAGCCAAGGAGATGCTGCAACTGTCTCGCCGTCCGGTCGAGCAGATCCCGCGCATCGTCGGCTATCGAGACATGGCAGCCTTCCGTCGGCTGTTCCGGCGCGAGACCGGCATGTCGCCCGCCGAATATCGCCGACGCTTTTAAGGCTTATAAGCAATCATTGTTGGATGGCCAAAGTCGAAGTATGCGCTCTGGAAATTGCCGGTTCGCTGCACACGTTCAGCTGCCTTAGGTTCTTTTGTTGCTGACCAAGACTAAGTTCGAGCCGGATGGAACTGATCGGACGGCCTCGGCGCGGTGCGTGGTAGCCGATCTCGTCGGGCGTGCGCTTGACAACTTCTTTCGCGAGTTTCTTGTATTCCCAATCAAGCCTTCGGCCATTTTGAACCGTCTTGGCAAACGCTGCCTAGAACAAAAGCAAATAGGCCTTAGTCTATATGGATTAGTATCCCTGCCATTTGGTTAAATTGCCCCAGTTAACTAACATCACTACAATGTCTTGCCGCTGTTACTGTGGTGCGGTACCAGCAACGACAGTTCAATAGCGCTTAACGCGAAGTCTTCTTCACCTCCCGTCGGTTTTGTACCAAAAGTTGAAGAATTTCGTCGTGGTCGCGTGACTGAGCATGAGAAAAGACGGATGATGGTTCGCCGGCACGCTCTGAAACTGGTCAAGTTGAGAAGTTTCTTCTGACCGGTACAGAAAATGCGCGCGGGTAATTTGTAGGGAATTTGGTATTGCCTCGATCTAGTACAAAGACTGCATCCGGCATCGCTCTGACTGAGCCAAGCAACTTTCGGCCTCACGCCAATGGCGAGGCGCCAGCGGCTCGCACAAGCAAGCGAGTTCTGGTTTATGGAATGAACTATGCCCCTGAGATGGCTGGGGTTGGCCGTTACACGGGGGAGATAGCGCAACATCTTCGCGCCTCCGGAGGCGATATCACCGTCATCACCACACCGCCGCATTATCCCGGTTGGAAAGTCATGCCGGGATACCGCAACCGGTACTCCACGATGACTGAAAACGGAGTTCCGGTCATTCGCGCGCCACTGATATTGCGCGAGCAGATGAAGGGCATCTGGCGGCTGCTTGCTCCGCTGTCGTTCGCCTTGTATTCAGCGCCCGTTGTGCTCTGGCAAATCCTGAAGCAGCGCCCGACGGTCGTCTTCTGCGTGGAGCCGACACTGTTTGCCGCGCCGATCGCCCAATTTGCAGCCAAGCTTGTCGGAGCTCGTACCGTCCTCCATGCCCAAGATCTGGAGGTTGATGCGGCCTTTGCCGTTGGGCATCTCGGCTCAAGGCGCTGGCTCAAGAAGCTCGGCTTTGCATTCGAGGCATTTTCGTTGAAGCGCTTCGATCAAGTGATCACGATCTCCAACCGCATGGCTGAAAAACTGGAAGAAAAGGGGGTTCTTACATCACGCCTGACGGTGGTGCGAAACTGGGTGGATCTGTCTCATATTTATCCTTTGAGAGACGTCAGCCCTTATCGCGCCGAGCTCGGATTTTCAGCCGAAGACTTTGTCGTCCTTTATTCAGGAAATATCGGTGCCAAACAGGGGCTTAACGTGCTTCTCGATGCGGCGGAAAACCTTGTGGACCTTAAGCATATCCGCTTTGTCGTTGCCGGAGCTGGCCCCCTCAAGACGGAACTAACCGCACGATATGGGCACCTGCAGAACGTCTCGTTCCTTCCCTTCCAGCCAGAAGCCAAACTCAATGCATTTCTGAACATGGCCGACCTGCATGTCCTGCCACAGGACAAGGGTGCTGCCGACCTCGTCCTTCCTTCCAAGCTCGGTGGCATGCTGGCAAGCGGTCGCTCCGTCCTGGTAACTGCAGAAGAGGGAACGGAGCTCGTCGAATTCTTAAAGGACGCAGCAACGATCGTACCCCCGGGAAACTCGACCGTCCTTGCGGAAGCAATCACAGTCCAAGCGGGCAACCGCGCAAGCCCAGGGTCCGAGACAACGCGGAACGAGTGCCTGCAGCAGCTAACTCGTACCACCGCGATCGATCGCCTCTCATCGGTAATCCTGAGCGAATGACGGCGACCGCAGGATGAGAAACCTAACGCTGTTCCACGAACACATGCCGATCTCAACAACCGGGAAAAGTCGCGATGGATACTTTGCCGGGAGTATAGATTGGTTCGGTAACTTCATGGTTGCTCTCTGGCGCCGACTATCTCAAGTCATTGATAGTGGTGATATCGGGACAGTGTGTTAATTCCGCAACGTTAATACTCAAGATCGCCTCGATGAGCATGTGATGCCAGTATTTTTCTGGAATTGAATTTGCTCGTTCGAATAGTGTGCCGACGGTTTTAAGGGGCGAGAATTGCAGTTTCATCAGAAAATAGGTCTGCTTGCGGCCGTAGCTTCCGTCCTTTCCAGTTGCACGTCGCTGCCGAGCGCCGGACCTAGCGAGAAGGCCTTGGAAGCCGGTGCAACCGTCAAGGTGACTTCGGCCAGCAAAGCGAAAACCGTTGGCATTGATTACGCTCTTGTCGATATTAACAAGACGGTGCTCGCCAACATGACGCAGTCAGTGCTGACGTCCTTTTCCGGTGGGTTCGGCGCCGGAGGCGGGCGCGGCAGCGCCCCGTCCCTGCCGCTCGGCGTCGGAGACGTTGTCCAGGTGTCTGTGTTCGAGTCACAATCGGGCGGCCTTTTCATTCCCGCTGATGCCGGTAGCCGTCCCGGAAACTACGTTTCGCTCCCCAATCAGACGATTGACCACGATGGCACCGTGAGCGTACCGTACGCCGGTCGCGTGAAAGCGGCGGGACGATCTGTGGAAGCTGTCCAGGCTGATATCGAAAATAAACTGTCTAATCGCGCTATCGAACCTCAAGTCCTCATCACGAAGATAAGCAGCCGCTCCGCGCAGGTCGCCGTTCTTGGCGACGTCCGCTCACCGTCGAAGATTGAGCTGACCGAAGCAGGCGAACGGATCCTCGATGTGATTTCCGAGGCTGGCGGATTGAGTGCCCCCGGGATCGAGACCTACGTCACTCTGCAGCGGCGTGGTCGCAGTGCGACCGTCCAGTACAGCCGCCTCGCTGCGATTCCGGCGGAAAACGTCTACGTGGCTCCAGGCGACACAATCCTGATCGATCGCGAGCGCAGGACCTATCTGGCATTCGGAGCGTCCGGTCTCAATGGCCGGTTCGACTTCGAGGAGTCCAACCTTACGTTCGGCGAGGCGCTGGCAAAGGCTGGCGGCCTTGTCGACACCCGGGCCAATCCCTCCCAGGTCATGCTCTATCGCGTCGTCGACAAGCTTTTGCTTGCAAGGCTCGGCGTCGACGTCTCACGCTTCACGACTGATAGCGTTCCGGTCATTTTCCGAGCCAACCTGCGTGATCCGGGTGCGTTCTTTGCCATGCAAAAATTCCCGATGCAGGACAAGGACGTCATCTACATCACGAATGCAGATTCTGTCGAACTGCTTAAGTTCCTGGATATCTTGAACTCCGTCACTTCGACGGCGTCCGGTGTTTCAAAGGATGTCGTGGACACCCGCGATGCGGTGCGGGATCTCTCGCACTAGAGCACGATCGGAGCTCGTCGCCTCCCGGTCGCAGCTGGTCGCTATCTTGCCTTTGGGGGGCGCGGCCAGAGCTGCATCACGTTCGGCGTAACCGTTGTGTTCGGGCTTGGCGCCAGGTCTGGAAGTCCATGAGCCTTGCCCGCACTGCCGCTCCCACAGGCTTCGCCTTGCGACCAAGGACAGCGGTTATCAACGCCAGGATCACGTATTCCGAAACCGTCAATGGAAGGTTTGCACCGATCGGACCACGCAGCAGGATCGGCAGGGCGGCCATCAGGATGAGCGCCGACATATTGATGCCGTTGACGGTGATGGCCCGAGGGATTGCAAAGCGGTAGAGCCAGAGAACGACGGCAGCCGAACCGAGGGCAACGCCGGCCAGTCCCCCATCGGCATAAAACTCACCGCCAAAGAACAGAGACAGGTTGTCTGTCCCTGCAAGTCTCATCCCCACCAGTTCTTGACCCATGTCGATGGCGAGGAGAGTTTCTTTGCCGGCCCAGATGGCTCTTGGCACAAAGAAGAACAGGACGCCAAATGTTTTCCCGCCCCAGTAAAATCCGCTGCGGCTCACGTAATTGACCTCGTAGACCATCATGTCGAAAACGTCGAGGAACGGGATCTTGAACATCGAATCGTCGAGATGGCTGAAGTCGATATTGGCCAGCGAGAAGGTACCTTCACGGGTCGAGATGCTGAGCAGAGGCATCAGGATCAGCAATGCAAAGCTTAGAAAGCTATAGACCTGCATGGCCCCTACACGTCCCCTGAGAACGATGAATCCGATCGGCATCCAGGCTGCCACCAAGAAGTATCTGGCCGAATTGATCGGATTGGCGGTTAGCAGCAAGAGACCGAGGACAATGGCAAGAATCGGGTAGTAGACAACACGGTGTCTCCTCGCCAGTGGCTTGCCGAAGCCGATAGTCGTATAGATCGCAGCGATAACAACCTGGCCCCCGAAGCACACGACCGACAGGAACGAAGTTTCTTCGTATGCCTTCAAATAACGGGGAGCGAACGCATTGGTGAAGCCGCCAGAGGTAACGATGAAGGCGGCAAAGAAGACCATCATCGCCGCTGCGAGCAAGGGTGCGTATCTGACAGAAACGTTGAAGCGCCTTTCCTCGCGCACCTGACTTTTCGGCAGATAGCCCAACAGCGTGATGAACAGCGAGAAAATCAGCGGGATCGCGCAAGCAATCAGGATTTCTGAGTTGAGGATCGGGTATCCATCAGCAGGGCCACCATGATCGAAGTAGCCGTTTCGCAGGGCCTGCAGTGGGCCAATTGCGAAGAAAATATACATCAGAAACCAGAACATGTCGGAAACGGTGAAATATTTCGACCGTATGCGCGCAACGTTCCAGCAGCAGACAAGTGCAAGCGGCAGCGTCCCAATAACGGCGACGCCATCAACTTCGGTCAGCAAATTGAGCAGATAGTATGAGACGTAAAGAGCAAGCCTGATCATTGCTGTCCCCTTGGTGGCAGAGCCAAAACGCCGGTTAGGGTCGTGCCTGCGATTTTCCCAGCTGCAGTCCTGTGGCCTTTTGCAGAGCAACCAAAGGCGGATCCTCCGAAGCAGCCACTACCCTTTCAAGCTCGGCAAGCCTGACGCCAACCTGGAAGCGATACCAAAAGCCTTGCAGGAAGTGATAGATCAAGCCTTCGCGGCCATCGAGGAAACCACGCTGAACAACATAGCGGTATAGAAAATAGCCAAGAGTAGCGATCGGAAAGGGAA
Organism: Rhizobium sp. 21-4511-3d; assembly: GCF_053522545.1. Taxonomy (NCBI): domain Bacteria; kingdom Pseudomonadati; phylum Pseudomonadota; class Alphaproteobacteria; order Hyphomicrobiales; family Rhizobiaceae; genus Rhizobium; species Rhizobium sp. 21-4511-3d. Next base: position 131,894 of record NZ_JBNWCF010000014.1, read on the forward strand.
TCCTGTTGTAGATATTTTCTTTCACCCATCGCTTTGCTGCTGCCTGCCGCGGTCCTCCACTCATTAGTTCCTGGTCGCGCGGGAATAGATCCATGCGTTGATTGAGAATCTCGATGGCCTCCTTTGTCGCGTATCCAAGGTGCTTGGTCGTGAAGAAGTCGGAATCATTGAGATTATGATCGACAAAAAGCCCCTTGAAATGAACTGTTTCGCCGCCCCATACGAGGATGTGCTCGTCCATCCATCGCTGCTCGACCCGTCCCTTGCCTCGACGAAATATTCTGAGAAGGCGAATAGGGAAACGACCGCCGTGCCTGATCCACTTGTCCATGAAAACGTGCTTGCGATCGATCGTCACGCCAACGACTTGATCAGGCAGGTCGTCAAGCCGCTCCTGAATTTCCGCGGCTAGTTCGCTCTCGATGATCTCGTCTGCATCCAGCCGCATGATCCACTGGGCGTTGGAAGAAACATGATCGCATGCCCATTGAAATTGATCAGCGTGGTTGACCCAGGCATTTTCAAGCACCTCAGCGCCGAGGCGTGCCGCGATATCTCGCGTGCGATCGGTTGATCCGGAATCGATGACATGGACGCTTCGAGCGAAGGCCTTTACGGAAGAAATACATCTTTCAATATGGATTTCTTCATTTTTTGTCAGAATAATTACAGCTACATCAGCCAATGCCATGCCCCTAAATCAGCTCAAAGCGTGTATAACATGCTCAATTGTTCTCGCACAGAGGACAAGCTGAGTAACACTACACTTCGCGCAGAAGCCTTGGACGCGCCAACGAACAACAAGAAATTCTGTTGCGGATGGACCCCGAGTTGTTTTCTATCCGAAAGCGCGGCGATCGCAAAATTCCAAGGAGACGACTTTGCGCCTCACACGTCGAACCTTCGTATCCGGTCTTGGTGCTGCCGCCATATCGAGCCGAGCCGGTGCTTCGGATGGACACAAATCTGCGGCAGGGACAGGTAGCGTCGCCGCTGTAGCTGATCCCAGCTACCTGTTGCTTGACGACTTCACGGGATCTAGCGGGCCAGTAGCCGGCAGAACACCGCTTGTCGGCCCTCCGTGGCAGACGTTCGGGGCGAATGCGGCGCTGCTGCAGGCCGCAGGCGGCGAATTGAGGCAATCGTCCCGCGGAGATGGCGTTGGCTACGCGATGTCGGAACTTCCGATGATCGCAGATGAGTTGGGATGTGAATTCGTCTGGGGACTCGGCACACAACCCCCCGTACTCGCAATGTTTCCGGATTCGACACCCGCCACGCTTGATTTCAGCGACCTCCGCTTGCTGCATATCTATCTTGGAGTTGGCGGCTTCGGTCCCGAGCTCGGCGACAAGGCCTATTTCGGCGACCTCAAAGCAAACCACCCATTTGCATGGCGCGGTCCCGAGCAGCCGTTCCGGCTCACCGTCGGCAATCGATATAAGTTGACGGCAAACGTGAGCGGAAAATGGCTGCTCTTGGCACTTTTCAATGCTGGCGGTGATCTCCTCGCCCGGGCACAGAGCTATGATAGTTGGCTTCCGCAGGTCGTCGGACCAGTCGTGTTCTTCGAAACGTTTGACGATGAAATGACCTATTCGCGCGTATGGGCGCGGCGCGCCGGCACCATTAAAGTGCCGGTTCTGCGACCGGCCATCGATACCGACTTTCCTACCGGGTCTGTTTCAATACAGGCCTCGCCATACGGAGGTTCGGCTACCTGGGTTGGGCCGGGCAATGTTCGTGTCCATAGCGACGGACGCAAGGGTAGTGGCGCGTCGATTTCCCTTGGGTCCCTCGCTACGGGGGACAGGGTTCGTGCCTGTATCGATATCACCGCTCGCTCGGGAGGCACCTGGCTGATGGGTCTGACTGCGGCATCGCGTGATGGGTTACTGGTGTCGAAGACCGCCGAGCTGAGCGGCCCAGGACGCCGTGTCGCAGACTTCGTCTGCACCGCGCCGGTAAAATCCGGCGCACTTTGCATTGGCGCGATCGACGGCTCGGTATGCAACCTCGACATTCGAAGTGCATTCGTTGTGAAGAACGGTCCGGACACCTTTGTATGAGCATCCGGCTAACGCCGGTGCCCGAGCTAAGCAGCTGAGCGAGCACTCCACCACTTAGGCCTTTTCCGCGTCGCCAGCGGTTTTGTGCCATCCGGCCAACCGCTCCACCCAGGCTTCTAACGAAGATGAGGTAGTCGATCGCGATAATAACGCCCCTATGAAGAGTACGAACATCTGCGGATCACCTTCAGCCGCTACTATTGGACAGATATCAACAGCGGACGCGTTAATGTTAAAATGTGTTTCTCACACAATATCGTCATGCATCTGCTACTGACGCTTGATAGCTTGGGGATATCACATGAACTTCACGAATGCGTCTGGTTGTATTGCATAGGAAATATAGTCGAAATGCTAAGTATACGTCCCTTCGGTGATCGAAGGTCTTCCGCGCTATGACCGTACAGGCAGCAGAACGCTTTCGTTTTGGTGGCGCAAAGCTCCGCAACCTTGTCCTCCTGGTTCTCGGCTATGGCATGGGACAGGGGTCGACCTTCCTGGCCCAGACCTGGCTTATGGCCACTGGCCAGCTTTCAGTGCTTGCGCTGTTCGGCACTCACATTTCCTATGCTTTGCTGTGCACGACAATCGTCGATGCCGGCGGGACAACCACGTTGGCCCGGCACGCTGCGAAGGTTTACGATCCGCAGAGCGACGAAGACGACCTGTGGCAGACCTACTGGGAAATGTGCGTCATCCGGCTTGGTGTGGCAGCCATTCTTGCGTTCCTTGCCACGGCGACAATTTTCGCTTTCGACGTCAGCCGGTTCACGATCGAGTATGCCAGCTTCGGAGCCGCGGCCCTCATGGTCTGGGCCTTCAACTTCGCTGGAATTCTCGATGGCTTGAGATTGAGCGGCTTCAATGGAATTGCAAACGCATTGCCCTTCATTCTCTCTTCAGTGCTGCTTGTCCTGACCTTGCTTGTCGGTCTCGACCACGTCGGGATGACGACGGGCGGTGCATTGTCCCTCGGGTTCTTCCTGTCTGTGATGCTGCAATTGAAGGTGCTCACCGGCGCCGGGCATCCGGTGAAGTTTCGCCGCCCGACCCTTCGTGGCGTGAAACATAAGGTTCGCGATTCGCTTTCGCTTCTTGGATCGATTTTGCCCGGGCAGCTCTATTTCCGCCTTCAGATCCATCTCTGCAATGTCTATCTCGGACCGGAAGCGACCGCCGTTTTTATCTATGTAAAGCAGATTTTCGTCGCTGTCGCACAAGTCGTCGGCTTTATCCGGCGTGTCGAGTTTTCCGAGCTGGTTTCGAATTTGAGCAGGGTCGATAGAGGGCTCACGAAAGCGATCATCAGGTCGCAGAAGCTTGGAAGCGCTGCCAGTGTCGCCTTTGCCGTGCTGGTGATGTCAGGTGCGACCTTGGCCCTGGCACTCAACCTGCACCAGTTCCGCGAAAGCGGCGTGCTTATCCTCGTCTTCGCGCCATGTCTGATAACCAACGCGCTCGCGCTTGCCTTGTACCAAGGCCTCGCTGCACTGGGTCAGTTTCACAGGATGTTCGTGGTTGCTTCGGCCGCGACAGCCCTGGGTGGGGCATCGTCGTTTGTCTTGGTTGACAGCTGGGGCGCTTCGGGACTGCTTCTGGCCGACATCATCGTCGACGTGGTCGGTATCGCCCTCATCATACTCCTTCTTGTTCAGCGTAATTTCAGGAGAACAACATGACGTCCTTGGCAATCGTCTTTCAGGTTATCCTGATGGCCCTACCTTGGGGCATCCGCCGGTTCCTGCTCAATCGCGTCTTCGGGTTCCAGATACACAAGCGCGCGCGCATAGGCTATTCCATCCTTCTGCCGAGGAAATTGATCATGGCCGAAGACAGTTGGATCGGGCATCTCAATTTCGCCAAGGGACTTGAAGAGATTCGTCTCGATGACAGCGCGCGTATAACCCACATGAATTGGATTTCCGGCTTTCCTCTTGGTGGCGAACGCTACTTCAAGAAATTCCCGAACCGGTATCCGCAGCTTCATCTCAATCGGCACGCAGGCATTACCAACCGCAATCTGATCGAATGTACCGATCGGCTCGTCCTCGGCGCCTACAGCTTTATCGGCGGAAACCGCTGCCAAATTCTCACCCACAATATCGACTTCGCAACGCTGACCCAGTCATGCGCCCCTATTGTCATTGGTGAACATTGCTTTATCGCGACGGGATGCATTCTTCTCAAGGGCTGTGCCCTCCCTGATTGCTGCGTCGTTTCTGCGGGTTCGGTCCTGAGCAAGGCATACAAGGAACCATACAAACTCTTGAGCGGAGTTCCGGCAGTTCCCGTTCGAGATCTCAGCCCCAAGCTCCCCTTTTTCCATAACATCTCCGGCCAGACCGACCTGACCAAGGAAGAACGGGAACAAGTTCGCCTGCGGCAGCAAGCGGCATCGATGCGATACGACGCAAGCAAGGCGGAGTAAGCTGGATTCCAACACGGCTAATCACATCGGACGAGTGGCGTCTCTCTCGGCAAACTTTTCACGGGCTGGGCATATCGATGACAAATGACAAGATGCCGAGAGGCCGGGTCCTCCGGGTTATTGGAAGTGCCGATCCAAAGACCGGCGGCCCAATCGAAGCGTTGAAGGCAAGCAGCACGGCATTGCTTGAGCTAGGTTGGGAGACCGAAGTCGTCTGCTTGGATGATCCAGACAGTGCCTTCCTATCGTCGTTTCCCTTTCCGATCACCGCACTGGGCTCCTGGCCGCTTCCTTACAAATACACTCCTAGACTATCGCGCTGGATGGTCAATAATGCCGGCCGGTTCTCTGCGGTGATCATCGAGGGACTTTGGCATCACGCCACGATCGGCGGCGCAATTGGCGCAAGACGAGCCCGGCTGCCCTATTATGTCTTCTCTCACGGGATGATGGATCCATTCTTCAAGAGGCAGAAGCCTGTAAAACACTGGGTGAAGCAGCTCTATTGGTCTGCTCTGCAAGGGCCTTTGGTCGCTTCCGCAAAGGCAATGCTCTTCACCTGCGAGCAGGAGCGTCAACTCGCGCACGGCGCCTTCTTCGGCCAGCGATATCGCGAAAAAGTGGTCAGGTTCGGCATTTCGGATGTTCCGCCGACTGAACCGTCACAGCTGGGATATGACCGCCCTTACTTGCTCTTCTTGGGGAGGATAGATCCGAAGAAGGGCTGCGACCTGCTCGTAGAGGCATTCTGCTCGATCGCAGGCGAATTCGGAGGGCTGGACCTCGTCATTGCGGGACCTGATCATGCGGGAATCCAACCAGAGCTACAAAGGCGCGTCCGCGAGCTTGGCCTTGAAAGGCGCGTTCACTGGCCGGGCATGATTGCCGGTACCGAAAAATGGACGACGCTGCGCAACGCCGAGGCTTTTATTCTGCCGTCCCATCAGGAGAATTTCGGACTTGTCGTTGCCGAGGCCATGGCCAGCGGAACGGCCGCCCTGGTGACGAAGCGCGTCAACATTTGGCAGGAGGTCGTTGCTTCCGGTGGCGGGATAGCTGAAGAAGATACGGTCGCCGGTGTTCGCCAGCTCCTCCTCCAATGGCTGTCGATGACGGTCGAAGACAAGATGCACATGCGCCGGTCAGCGCGTCAGGGCTATCTCAACTACTTCGGCATCGAAGCTGCAGCGCAAGATCTTAGCGAACTCCTGGAACAGGCGGCATCCGAAAAGTGATGAAGAAAACTCCAATGACCGGTGGCGCGACTTTCCCAGTCAAGCACCGCCTCCGCCGCGCGGTCTGGAACCTCGTTTGGGGAGTATTCGGGAAATGGTCGCCGACCCCGTTGCACGGCTGGCGCCGGTTCCTGGTTCGATCCTTCGGTGGAACGATCGATGCGACCGCAAAAATATATCCTGGCGTTGCGATCTGGCTGCCTGCGAACCTCGTTATGGAGGCGCATGCCTGCCTCGGTCCCGGCTCGATCTGCTACAATATGGACAAGATCCACTTGTCGCGGTTTGCCCTGGTGTCGCAGCGCGCCCACCTCTGCGCCGGGACCCATGACATCTACGATGCGGCATTTCCCTTGCGGACGAAACCGATATCGCTGGGTGAGGGGTCATGGGTTGCCGCCGAAGCTTTCGTCGGGCCAGGCGTCACTGTCGGCAAGCGCGCCGTTCTTGGGGCGCGGGGCGTGGCGTTTCGCGAGCTCCGGCAGGGCGGCGTCTACGCCGGCAACCCGGCAGCTCTTGTTCGTTGGCGCGATGTGGCTCAGAGCGACTAGGCGATCTTCGAACCCTTGAAGTTCAGGTCCCATGCGGCAAAATAAGTCAGCCCGTGACTACATTGCCTCTCTCCTGCGGAGGAACAGCTCCCGGTTCGGTCCGTACGGGGTAGGGGAACCTGCAGTCGGACACAATACCGCCCCGGCCACCGCCGGCGACCCACACCGACTGGCTCATAGTCGTCACTCCCTGAAGCGACACGCGATCGACCGTGTAATCGACAGGCTGCGACCCGCCTCCCCCTCCTATCTGAAGATGACGGGCGCATTGCGGCGGCGCCTTCAGCACGCCGTTCCGGATCACCGATCCCGTCGCTGGTCCCAGCCGCGATGAAAACAGATACATCGGGGTGTAATTCTCGGGACACCCGGTGATCTCGAAATCGAAATCTTCAAGGACATTGCCAGGACCTTCGTTCGCAAAGATCGCCGACGGACTCTCACTGGCGTCCTTCCTTGCTTTGATGCGCGTAAGATGGATGCAGTTGGAGCGCTCGCCTATATCGATGATCATGTTGTGCGGCGTGCGGGAAGAAACCACATTGCCGTGGATTTCGGAAAAACGCGAGCTGTCGGAGAAGCATTTGACCTCGAGGATTCTGTCCGTGCAATCGATTGCCTGGATGCGGTCGAACTGGGATTTGATCGCGGCGTTGATCGCTAGAGCGGCCTTTCCCGCCTTGATACTAATGTCGGAAATAGAGCAACCGAACATTCCGGTTCTTGTCGAGGTGATGTAATCCGCTTCGATCGCGAGGTTGCGAATATGCACATTCTGCACCATGCCCCATTTCGTGGATGCCCGGTTGACGCCGGACATGAAGGTATCAACCGTACGATCGATCGGCGAAACGCAGGCATCTTCGATATCGCTCAGGCAGGTATAGATCAACGTGAGGTCGCCATTTTCAACCTTTTCCACGATATTGAACTGAGCAAACGTCGGGAAAACATAGCCATCCCCCTTGGCTTCGGCCGAGGTTCTAAGGAGTACTGCAAGGCCGGGTCGAAAGGCGTCCGCATCTCCCATCCGCGATAGCCGGACAATGCGATCTCCTTTTCGCATGCCATTGGCGCGAATGATCGGAAGGCGCTTGTTCGGATGGTCTCCGGCTCCGAATGCAGCCGGATGCATGTTGCCCATCATGAACGCGCAGTGGAGAACATCGGGCACTCGCGGGTCGCGCATGTTGCGAAGGATTGTCTGATCGCCTGCTCCGATCCATCTCCGGTCAGATTTGTTCATTACAGCGCGCCCGAGCTCGTAGACCCTCGGCCCAAGCCGAATGGTTGAGGCATTTTCTTGCGCGCGCTCGAAGGCCGGGTGCCAGTCGTCGCCGTCCTCGGATGAGTGCCATGCTTCCGGTGTGGTCGAATCTTGCTTTGGCGGCAGAGCAGAACTTGCAAAACCACTCCGTGCTGCAAGTCCTGTCCCAACTGCGGAGCAAATGAATGACCGGCGAGTAATCACGATTGTCTCCGTGATAGGGCTGTGAATGTGTACATGGAGCCGATCACCATTAGTCTGGCGGGACAAGCTTGAAAACCGACATCCGTCACCTAGGGAAGGAATTCGCGATTACCCTTGCTGTCGATAATCTCGAGCTTGCGGCCATCCGAATAGACAACAACGCAATCGATATGAGTCATCTGTTTTGTGCAGATCGAGCCGTTGGATATCCGGTAGCCTACGGACCCACCGGGCCGATACTGGTATCCATTCTTTGCGGCGCGCAAATTGTCGGCTCCCTTCAAGCTTGAACGAATTTCGACCTCGCTCGCCAGACGCATCTTTGAGGCGTCAGCGGCCTGGGCAATAGAGGGGAGTGTCAGGAAGATCACATGTAGAAGGAAGCGCATTCGCCCGTGCCAGTCTTAAGAATAAATGGCGGCGTTCAAAGGACATCAGCCGCTATCCTGTTAGATGATACTGACCCAAAACCGCAAGTACAGATAAAATTGACGAGCGACAAAATCTCGTGATCGTAACCTTGCGCGTTAACGATTCGATTAGCTTTGTGTTGAGCCTGTAATTATTTTGTGCCTTATGGTATCTCTCGAATGTCGCGCTACCGTAGCGTTGGCTTGGAGTAGAAATGGTTGCCGATTTTACTGCTATCGCAGAATGAAATTCAACTTTCCCGCGTCTGAGACAAGCAACGCACTACGAGAGCGGTACGATACCTAACGCAACACTTGAAATCGGCGGACCAGACGGTGTATTCAATATACTGCGCCACTGGCTGCCTCTATCAAGCGATCGGCCGGTTCCAGTTTCCGCAGATCGCATCAAACAGGCGAGGCTCGATTGCTACTTCATAATAAGGATTTCAAAGCCGCCTCGCGCGACAGCGAGGACGAAGTCGGCCTGCCGGCCGGCATCGATATTGAAGGTCTGCTGCGGGTCGTACGCCGTCAGTGGTTGGTTGTCGCAGCTGCAGCCGTCACGGCTATAGCGGTCGGAGTTATCTATGTCTTCACTGCTGTTCCCTTCTATTCATCTAACCTGAACGTCCTGATCGATCGAAGCAGCGGCGAAGTTGCGAACCAGTTTTCGACCGTTCAGGAAGCCCCGCCTAGCATGAACGACGAGAGCGAATTCCTGAGTGAGGTCGAGATCCTTCGATCGGATGCAATCGCCTTGACGGTCGTCGATAAACTGAACCTCATCAACAATGCCGCTTTCAAAGCGGATCAACAGTCGCTGATCGGAAAGCTGGCCGAGCGTCTACGTACTCTGGCCAAGGAAACGTCCTGGCTCTCTGCAGGTGCTGATGGCGAGACGAGCGATGACGTCAAGCGGGCCAAGGCAGCTGCGCATCTGCTCAAGGAGCTCGCCATTTCGCGTGTTGGACGCACTTACGTCATTCAGGTTGATTATTCGTCCGCCTCTCCGCAACTGGCTTCCGAGATCGTGAACGCGTTCGGCGACGCCTATCTCCTGGATAAGCTGAACTCAAAGTATGACGCTACCCGCAGAGCCAGCGGATGGCTCCAGGATCGTATTGCAGAGTTGCGACAGAAGTCGGTTGAGTCCGACCTCGCTGTACAGAAATTCCGCACCGCTAACGGCCTTGTTGCTGCGGGGTCTGTGCTGGTTGCCGATCAGCAGCTGACCGAACTGAATAGCGCGATGATAGTCGCTCAATCGGATACGGCTCGCGCGCAGGCCCGCCTCGACCGGATCCAGCAAATCATACAATCGGGACAGAGCGATGCGATCGTGACCGATGTCCTTGGAAGCTCGGTCTCCAACGACCTCCGCCAGAAGTACCTCGATGCCTCAAAGCGTGAGGCGCAGATCGCTGCACGCCTTGGCCCCGATCATGCCCAAGCTGTGCGGTTGAGGAGCGAAATGGCAGAATATCAGCGGCTCATGTTTGAGGAGCTGAACAGAATTGCTGAAAGCTACAAGAGTGACCTCGACGTCGCAAAGGCGCGCGAAAAGGAGCTCACAGAAAGCGTGGCGCAGGCAACGGGCGTGAGCGCGACATCCAACGAAACACAGGTTCAGCTGCGCGAACTTGAGCGCGAGGCTGATACCTATCGTAATCTCTATCAGACCTTTCTTCAGCGATACCAAGCGGCGATCCAGCAGCAGTCGTTTCCGATCACCGACGCGCGAATTATTACCCGCGGTGTCGTCTCAGACACGCCAAGTTATCCGAAGAAGCCCGTCGTCCTCGCTCTTTTTGCCATTATGGGCGCTGCGGTCGGGGGGGGCATCGGCGCTTTCAGAGAATTCCGTGACCGGTTCTTTAGAACCGGCGATCAGGTCAGAGATAGCCTCGGACTGGAGTTCCTGGGAATGGCGTCCGTGATCCCTGCAAAGCCGTTTGGTGTCAGCAAGGATTTCAGACCGGCGCCGGGTGAGATCGTGAAAATGCGATCCGCATCAAATTATGTGATCGACCATCCGCTTTCTTCGTTTGCCGAAACAATGCGCAGCGCAAAGGTCGCCATCGATATGGGACTGCCTAGTTTGCCCTGCAAGATCATTGGCGTCGTCTCTTCTCTACCCGGGGAGGGGAAATCCACGGTTGCGATGAACCTCGCCGAATTGCTCGCCAACCAAGGAAACCGCACGATCTTGATCGACGGCGACTTGCGCAACCCGGGCGCAACACGCGAGTTTGGGACACACGCAACGGCCGGCCTTCTGGAAACGCTTATCGACGGCAGGGATCCGCGGGGGCTGCTTCTCCGCAATACGAAGACCGGTCTGGCATTTCTGCCTTCGGTGATCAGGCACCGCGTTCCCCACTCCTCCGAACTTCTCGCTTCTCCTGCAATGCGGGCAACGCTTGCAACCCTGAGCGCCGAAGCTGACTACATTATCATAGACTTGCCGCCGCTTGGTCCTGTCGTTGACTCCAGAGCCATCTCGACACAGCTCGATGGCTTCATTTTTGTTGCCGAGTGGGGGCGGACGGCGCGGCGCGCCGCGCGGCAGCTTCTTTCGAGCGAACCGGAGATTTACGCCAAGTGCCTTGGCGCTATTTTGAACAAGGTCGATATGGACAAGATGAAGCTCTATCGAGCGCACGGATCGACTGAATATTATCATTCGCGCTACGCGACCTACTACGGCGAGAATTCGTGAGGAGATCAAAGATGGTATTTACGAAATGCATGATCCCCTTGGCGGCCGTTGCGGTCAGCCTGCTATTGCCTTTGGCCTCCAGCGCAGCCGACATTATTCGCGCGCCCTATGCCAGTCGGCAGGCGGTGGTCGCAGAGCGGCTCGAGTGTTCACTGATCCGGGTCGCCCAGTCCCGCGGAGAGAGAGTAGTTCGCGTCTGCAATCCGCCGTTGGATCTCAATCCTCGGCCCCGCCCCGTTGCAGGAGCATCGGCCGGGACGACCGAAAGTTCAATTGCACCCTATGCGACGCAGCGCCAGTAGGCGCTGAGGACGCTGCCCATTCGATCTGCGCTCCGGAGCGCGACCAACACAATGCCGGGACATTTGACCCGCACTCAAAAGTGTGCGGGCAAGATGCTATCTTGTTCAAAATTGAATTATATATAGCACAAACAAGAATAGACGTATCAAGATACGTCAATTGCTTCATACCACATTGTCATTTTGAGATTAACTAACTACAAACGAAGTTGTTGCCGCGTTGTGTCCGGTGCGATAGACATTTTCAGCAATCGTTGTGCCGGCGATCTACGCTACGTCGGCGCAGGCGTAATATTGATAAGTTCGATTACCAGACGCTGTGATCAGTTAGGACATGAAATGGACCCGATGCGAAATAAGACTGGCAAGGTTGCACTTATTACCGGCGTCACCGGTCAAGATGGAGCCTACCTCGCAGAGTTGCTGCTTGAAAAAGGATACACTGTTCACGGCATCAAGCGCCGGTCTTCAAGCTTTAATACGAACCGCATCGAGCACCTTTACGAAGACCCTCATATCGAAAACCCTCGATTTATTCTCCATTTTGGTGACATGACTGACAGCACCAATCTCATTCGTGTCGTCCAGGAAACACAACCGGATGAAATCTACAATCTCGCAGCCCAGAGCCACGTACAGGTTTCGTTCGAAACGCCTGAATATACCTCGAACGCCGATGGCACGGGAACCTTGAGGCTTCTCGAGGCCATCCGCTTGCTCGGCCTGGTTAACAAAACCCGCTTCTATCAAGCGTCTACGTCCGAGCTTTATGGCAAGGTGCAGGAAGTCCCTCAGAGCGAGACGACACCGTTCTATCCTCGCTCACCCTATGCTGCCGCCAAGCTCTATGCCTATTGGATTGTCGTCAACTACCGTGAGGCGTACGGAATGCATGCCTCCAACGGCATCCTGTTCAACCATGAAAGCCCCATCCGCGGCGAAACGTTTGTCACGCGCAAGATCACGCGCGCGGCGGCCGCGATTCACCTGGGGCTGCAGAACAGGCTTTACCTGGGCAATCTCGATGCGAAGCGCGATTGGGGGCACGCCCGCGAATATGTTCGAGGCATGTGGCTGATGCTCCAGCAGGACGAACCGGATGACTACGTTTTGGCGACCGGCGAGACCCATACGGTCCGCTCCTTCGTAGAGAAGTCCTTTGCCAAAGTCGGCATGCCCATCGAGTGGCGCGGCGAGGGTGTCAACGAGAAGGGATATGACGCGACATCGGGCGAGTGCCTGGTCGAGATCGATCCCCGCTACTTCCGCCCAACCGAAGTAGACCTCCTCATCGGCAATCCGGCAAAAGCTCAGAGCAAGCTTGGATGGGCGCATGAGACAAATCTGGATCAGCTTGTTGCGGAGATGGTCCGAGAGGATTTGAAGGTCATGGCGCGCGCGGTTCCTGTATCCGGCGCCAACAAGGGCTTGAGCCATGCCTGACGAAATCTATCACCTTCAAGGCAAGCGGGTCTATGTTGCCGGCCATCGAGGAATGGTCGGCTCCGCAATCGTCAGGCGGTTGCAATCCGAAGGCTGCGACATTGTCACGGCCACTCGCTCCGAGCTCGATCTCACTCGCCAGGACATGGTCGAGAAGTGGATGAACGAGAACCGCCCGCAGGCCGTTTTCCTCGCGGCTGCAAAGGTTGGCGGCATCCTAGCCAATGACCGCTATCCGGCCGAGTTCCTTTACGAAAATCTGGCGCTACAATCGAATATCATTCACGCCGCTTACCGGAGCGGCGTCGAAAAGCTGATGTTTCTCGGCTCGTCGTGCATATACCCAAAATTCGCGGAGCAGCCGATAGTAGAGGAGGCGCTTCTGACCGGTCAGCTAGAGCCGACCAATGAATGGTATGCCGTCGCGAAAATTGCGGGCATCAAACTTTGTCAGGCATATCGTCGGCAGTATGGCAGCGATTTCATTTCGGCTATGCCCACCAATCTCTTTGGGCCAGGGGACAATTTCGACCTCAACTCAAGTCATGTCATGCCCGCGCTGATTAGAAAGGCCCACGAAGCCAAGGTCAAAGGACAGCCGTCAATGGCCATATGGGGGACCGGCTCTCCACGGAGAGAGTTCTTGCATGTGGATGATTGCGCCGACGCTTGCGTGCACGTCTTCAAGACATATTCGGCAGACATGCATCTGAACATCGGCTCAGGCGATGATCTTTCCATCCTCGACCTCGCGACGATGGTTGCGAAGATTGTCGGCTTCAACGGGAATATCGAGCACGACCTTACCAAACCCGACGGCACTCCCCGCAAACTTATGAGCGCCGACCGATTGCGCGCGTTGGGATGGTCTCCTCGCATTTCATTGGAGGAAGGCATATCTCAAGCATATAGCGCCTTTCTCAAAGGTAATTTCGTTCAACGCTCGCTTGAGATCGTCGGATAAGCTAATATTCTCGCGATGGCCATCACGTTATACGATCGACGTTAGGCCACGATACCCCAATCGGCATAATGTAATTAATTTTGCCGATATAGATTATGATGTTTTACTTCTGCGAAAGCCTACAATCTTCGCCATTTATGCTAAAAGGAACAAGGCGAACTTAACTTATTTTTGCTGCGATGATGGAGGGAGTAGAATGACGGAAACCATACCGGAAAGCGTTCTCGAAAGATTGGAGCGTGAGTGGCGCCTGATCGACCGCGACAGGCCGGTCGGTGTCAAGCCGATCAAGGAGGAGAAGGCTCAGCAACCTCGCCTCAAGATTGGCCGCGTCGATGCGTAATGCAGGAAGTTCGCGGTTGAAGAAGGAGCCGCGGACCCGTGGGAACCATCACCGGGTGCCGGCCGTGAAATCGCCATCGACCCCGTCAGCGAAAAGCCAGACGCCGCCGACATAAAGCATTGCCCAGATCATGAGCGAAACGACAGCAGCGGCTATAACGCATTTTGCTCGATAGCTCATGAATTTCCTCCTCACCCGCACAAGCTATCATTTGTTACGACCACAACCAGCAGCGAGTTCACTCCTCCATGAAATTTATCCGGGAATCTGACCTGGCGGTTAAACATCCTCTGCCAGTCTGCGCCATTTGTGGACGCAAGCCGTCCGAGACGGTAACGCTCTTTTGGAAGCAAACGGGCTTTACTTTTAAATGCGCATCGTGCCCTTGAGCGCTGCTATGACCCGCTACATTCCAACTCGCAGCTACCGAATGGCATAATGTCTTCCCGCCGATTCCTATCCATTGCTTCCTGGCTTTTTCTGGCTCTCATCATCTGGTTTACGCTCTCTCCGATTCAAGACCGGCCGCGGGATCCGTTGCCGGTTCAGATGGACCGTTTTCTCGCTTTTCTGGTTCTGAGCGGCATGTTCGTCCTTGCCTATCCGAAGCGCTGGATGTTTGTCGGCCTTGTCTGTATCGCGTCGGCCTTTGCCACCGAAGCCATGCAGTTTCTCTCCGCCACCAGGCATCCGCAACTGCTCGATGCCTGCGTCAAAGCGACAGGAGCAGGCTTAGGCGCATCAATCTCAGCGGCCGGCAACTTGATCATTCTGCGCGCTTCAAGATTTCGTCGAAATCGGCCGGCGCCCGGCAACCGCCAGTAAGTTGCCTTGTAGTTCTCCCGCGGCGGCAGCGGGCAGCTCAGTTCGAGCCGCCGCCGACTGCTGTCCGGTACTCGGCGGCAATCACTCCCCGCCCTGCAAACCTGCCACGACCGCCGAGAATGCATGCTTAGTGATGGGCTTGAGCTATCCCAAACGAGGTGCATGGAGGTGCGAATTTACAGTAAGCGCGACGAACTGGAGACGGCCTATTCGGTTGACATTTCCGTTGGCATTACGGTGCTCGCTTTTAAAATTTCTGCTTTGCGCGCCGCGGCATGAAGTATTCTCGAATTTTGATGACGGCACCAGCGATCTGGATGAGCTCTGCCGGCGGCGTGCCCTTTTTGGCGTCGCAGAGGGCGCGAATAGGAGCGATTATATCACCGGTCACAGCATGACCACGGATGACCGGGTTCCATAGCCTGGGGGCGAATTCCGTTCCGAGGAGGAAGCCGGTGTGCCAATCGAAGCTGTCGTGGGAATAGGTGATGTGACTGAAGCGTGGCCGATGTTCGTCCGGCCTCTCCCCAAGGGTTGCCGATATGCGGTTATATTCGGCGACGATTGTCTGCACGGCCTGGTGCTCCGTGGTTTCCATCGGCAAGGCCATGGCATCCTCGCCAGCGAACAGGGGTATCCATTGATAGGGGTTGATGAACTTTGGCCCGATGATCAACGCGGTGAGATAGCCATCCAGCCCGCTCATGCTCCACACCGGCGCGGCAGGACGCCGTCTACGGATGAAGGTCTCGAATGCTTCATCGTCAAGCTTTGGTCGTGCTGTTGCCGCCTGCACCGGGCTGGTAGAACTGGTCTGAGTGGGTTTCGTCATGCGGCAACCTGATGGCGCTCTGCTTTCCAGTTCCAAGGAAGCAGCGTATCGAGCTGGTTGATCGTGGTGCTTCCCGAGACGATCCGTTCGAGAACATCGGCAAGCCAGCTGTGTGGATCGAGGCCGTTGAGTTTGGCGGAGTTGACCAGCGAGGCCAGGACCGCGAAGGTCTCGCCACCCTTCACATTGCCCACGAACATCGAATTCTTTCTCGTCAGGGCAACGGACTTCATCGAACGTTCCACGATGTTAGAGTCTACCTCGATTGTCCCGTCGTCAAGGAAAGCGGTGAGACCTGTCCAGTGCGTCAGCGTGTAATTGATGGCCTTGGCCAGAGCGGACTGGGTCGAGATGTCGTCCTTCAGTTCAAGCAGGCGGGTCTTTATCTGACGCATGACAGGGGCTGAGTGGATCTGCCGGGCATTCTGGCGCTCCATGGCGCCTTGGCCCCTGATCTCCTGTTCGATCCGGTAAATCTCGGCCAACATCGAGACGATCGTGAGCGCCTCCGACGACCCGGTCAGCTTGACCACATCAACGAATTTGCGCCGTGCGTGGGCAAGGCAGAAGGCCAGTCTTAAACGGCTGGAATTGCTTTTGCCGCGATGTCTGGCAAGCGTTTTGTAGGCTGTATATCCGTCTACCTGAAGGATGCCGTTGAAGGACGCCAACTGACGCTCTGCCTCACGGGCGCTGCGGCTCTCGGAGAAGATATAGCCGACCGCTGGCGGGGCGGGTCCATTCCAGGGGCGGTCATCGATGGCCTGTGCCCAGAGCTGACAGACTTTCGTTCGCTTTCGCCCCGGATCGAGCCGCGGCAACCGCGTCTCGTCGGAAAATACCCTTGGCTGTGAGCGAATGAAGGCCAGCAGCCTGTCGTAAAGCGGCTTGAGCCACCAGGCAACGCGCGCCACCCAGATGCCGAGCGTCCCACGATCGAGACTGACGCCCGAGGCTGCGAAGATCTGTGTCTGCCGATAGAGGGGCAGGTGCCAGGCAAATTTGGAAACAACGATATGGGCAGCAAAGGCCGTCGTCGCCATACCGCCATCCATGAAGCGTGCCGGCGCAGGTGCCTGAAAGACGCCATTCTCGCAGGCCCGGCAGGCATAGCGGGGGCGAATGGTGCGTCTGACGCGCAAGATGGCCGGTACGACATCGAGCGCCTCGCTCGTCGTCTCGCCAATGCGATGCAGCCCGCCTCCGCAACAGGAGCAGGTATGACTTTCCGGCTCGATGACGACATCGTATCGTGGCAGGTGTTTGGGAAGAAAGCCGATATTGCGGGCCGCGGGTGGCTTGCATCGCAAACCTTGCTCGCCGCCGTCAGGCCGATCGTCGTTGGCAGCAACCGGGACAGTCGAAAGATCGCCAAGATCAAAGCTCGCCTGTGCCGGATCGATGGTCGAAAGCATCTCCGATCTGGCGCCATGGATCAACCGCTTAAGGCTGGCGACTTCCTCCTGAAGGTCGGCTATCCGGGCGTCGCGAGCCAGAACCATCCGGCTCAGTCGCTCGACGTCCTGCGGGAGTTGATCGGTTGGAAGAGACATGCCGAAACCTACCATACCGGCATGGATCTTCAAGCAAATACAATGGGATCAAGCTGCTTTCGCAGGCCGCTTTACGGCCTTCTGCTGAACGCGTGTCCAGTCCAGCCCGGCAACGAGCAGGTTGAATTCCTCGGGGGACATGCAGATCGCGCCGTCCTTTACGGGCGGGAACACGAACTTGCCGCTCTCCAGCCACTTCGTCGATAAAATCATGCCCGATCCGTCCCAATAAATGCAGCGCAGCCGGTCGCGACGTTTGGCCGGGAAAACGAAAATGTCGCCGCAGTAGGGATCGGGAGCAAGTGCCGCCGCCACCAAAGCGACGAGGCCGTTCATTCCGCGCCGGAAATCGACAGGCTGCGTCGCCATCAAGATGCGAAGCCCCCTCGACGCACCGATCACCGCTTGCCCCGCAGCGCTGACACCACCGCTTGTGCCAGCTCTGGCGTGACATTGCCGCTCATGACAATCCGCCCGCCGCCAAGCTCGATCTCGATACGGCCCGTATCAACATCGGACCTGTTGTCGGCGCTCTGCGACTCAACCACTTCGTCCGAAATCGTCACCGGAACGAATACCGGAACATCCAGTCCTCTACCGCCATGCCTGCCGACCGGCAGACCCGCGGCCTTCCGCCACTTGTTCAGGAGCCCGCGATTGACACCGTACCGGCGCGCGACCGCCGAAATGTTCACACCGGGCTCGGCACATGCCAGCAGTATCTCGTCTTTCTCTTCCGGCAACCAGTCCCGTCGCCGGCGGTCACCGGTGATCACTTCAACCCGGCGGTAGCTTTCCTGGTGCCTGGCTTCAAGCCTGGCTCTGAGCATGGCACTATCGTTCTCGTCGCCCATCAAATCGCCTTTCCAAATCGAAAGGCAGATTCTCAAGCCTCAACCGAAACAAGAAAAGGTGGGATGTTCGTGGCGCTCACAATTTACAGGTCACGACACAAGTGGTTCTGCGCCGAGCACAGTGGAAAGAGAGGAGAGTATTGCGCTCGGAAACCTGCGAGATTCTTCTCGCTGCCATCGGCCATTGCCAGCGTCGGCGCCTGCGAACGATGGTGAGCGACTTGCTATTTTGGGGAGGCCGGAAGCCCACGTTCAAAGGCACGCCACCGGCGCGTCAGTGCCCGCGCAGCCAGTGTCATTTCTTGAAACGCAACGTCTTCCGAAGCCAGTCAGGCAAGGGACGTTTTCACGATCCAGTGCCACCCTTGATCTCGCGGATCACAGTCCCTGAAATGATCTTCAGGTCCATTACTACTGAAAAATTTCGCACATAGTGAAGGTCTGCAGCAATCCTTGCGCGGGCACGCGACGGGCGGTCCGTCGGTCCACGTAAGCCGCGCACCTGCGCTAAGCCGGTCAGGCCCGGACGCATCCTGTGACGAATATGATATTCGGGTACGAGTTCTTCGTATAGAACGCCGGCAGCCTTCATGCCGATGGCATGGCATCTGGGTCCAACAATCGACATATCGCCGACCAAGATATTCCACAGCTGAGGCAACTCGTCGAGATTGCTGCGTCGAAGGAAGCTGCCTACCCGCGTCACTCTGGGATCGCCGTTTTGAGTTTGCGCAACCCCGGAAAAATCGCAGAGATGCGAATACATCGTCCTGAACTTCAGGACGTTGATCACGCTGCCGCCCTTGCCCCAGCGGCGCTGCACGAAAAGGGATGGGCCTGCGCTTTCAATACGAATAGCCGCAGCAATCAACAAGAGCACGGGTGCGAGGATACACAGAGCGATTGCGCTGCCGAATATGTCAATGGCGCGCTTCGCCGCAAGCTGGGCAAATGCGGGCTGCGATACATCCAGCGCCGGCTCATTGTCATTGGCAATTGCAGGCGCTGAACGATAATGGTCGGTCGATTTGATCAGTCCTGCTGAAGAAGACACGATTTACTCCAACGACGACACCGTTTAATTCTTCATTAACTAATACACATCCCAACAAATAGAGTCTACAAGTGTAAAGACCTTTTTTGGGGTGCTTTCGATTTTCTTGAAAAACCTATGCTTGAGCACAACGGTATTGCAACTCAACTATACGAATATAACTGTTCAGTTACGAGAATTACATTGCTTTAGTAATATACATCAAAAGTGGTAGATCAATTTAGCAGGAACGGTAATTCGGCCTGCGGCTGTCACCGCGTCCCGCGCGCGTGGGGTTCAAGCGCGACTAGCCATCCTGAGGGAGGATGACGCTCCGTTATCAAGTCCCAAGCATTCTTGGAATCCAAGTCTAAAGTAGCATTTATATTTCGCATCACTATCCAGAGAAACATATTCGGCTTGCGCTATATTTCGAAATTCAATTCCCAGAAATAAGTCTGAGGCGAGCATCTCCGGGCGCCGTTGATCTTTCAGTATAAAACCCAATCGGGTCATTTCTCCCAGCAGTTTGCTTCGTAACGCAGCGTTTTCGGATGACAAGATGGTTAACAGAACGTAACAGTTCCGCATGGCTGACTTTTGCAACTGTATTTTCCGGCGCATTTTCGCTGCTCTCATAGCGTGGGCCTTCCTTGTCGTGATCTTCGCACTGCCGGCCGTATCTCTGTCAATGCTCGCGTACTGTGCTTTCGCGCACTGGTGGACCGATTGGCTCTTTCTTCCAGGTGCACATTTGCTGCTCATCGCGGCCGTGGCGTATTGGATTGGCCCCGCATTCACGTCGAAGCGAGCGCCCGCAGAGCGTGGATAATCAGCACCCGACATCCCTCACGCTAAAGCGCTGTAGAGCGGAAGCGTAGGTGCCATATGCGGCACTTAAGGAAGCCGCGACCCCAACCATTGAGCTGTTTCGCAACCCTCCGACATTCAGACTTGGCCGTTAACCCAACGTCAACACAAGACTGCGATCCTGCGCGATAGTTTTGCGCGTGATGGTGTCCTGAGATTCAGCCAACGCCGGTGATTGCTATGACAGTTCGATGCAAATATCTGCTGGCCGCCATTACGCTGTCCTGCCTCATGTGGGTTGGCATAATTTATGGCGCATCGGTCATGTTCACGGACGTCGACCCCATCCTTACAGGCGGCAACCCGGATTCGCCGGACTAGGCAGTCCGCAGGCGGACCTGTAAGCCAATCGGCACTTTTTCGGAGTTGGCGAGCCCTATTGGCCAACGCTATGCTGGAATTGCCGTCCAGTTCATTTCGGCCCCCTTCTCTAAATTGTAACCCGCGCCGCGCAGGAGCCGCTCGCATATCGGGAATGTCCGTGAATTGGCTTCGAAGTAGATTTCAGGGCGTGCGTCCCGCAACAATCGTGTTGCCCCGCTTAGCACCTCGATTTCGGCTCCTTCGACATCGATTTTCACGAAGGTTGGGGGGCCATATCGGTCGAGCAGTTGGTCAAGCATGATTGTGGGGATCGTTAGACGTGATCGCTCACCACCGCTTTGACTATTGCCGCCCGCGGCAACAAGATGGTTCGAAGCGCGCCCCCGCTGAGCGATCGCAAATTCGGCCATTCCATTTTGATCGTAAACGGCTGCCGGTATTATAACGACGGGCAAACCGTTCATGGAGGCCGTGTCTTGCAAAAGAGTGACCAGGAATGGATCGGCTTCGACGATGAGTACCAGTTTTGCCTGACTTAGCGAGAAGGCAAATACACCACAGTTCGCGCCAATGTCCCAGATCACCGCGCTCTCACCACTTAGCTTTTGCCCCAGGTAGGTAAGGTCCTCATCAAATGATCGCTTGAGGTACTTTAGCTGACTGTCGGGTGATAGATAGATCTTCGATCCATTCGGGAGCGTCCGTCTTATCCTGCGATTTCGGGCAGCAATTTCCGCAAACCTCTTCAGCATAGCCGGGCTCCTTTGCTCAGGAGAAAAAGGGTTGGCGCGACAATCGTCAATTCGCCTGATCGTATTAGGATCGTTCGCGAGGTGTGCGGGTCTCGTGGGCGCCTTCGGACCGCGGGCCACCCGCCTCTCGTCTGTTAGTGAACCACGGGACCTTCCTCCATCCTGGTCTTGCCTTCTTGGACAGTTTTGGTCGTGTAGTTCGCTCCACTATCGATGCCGTCTTTAATGCCATCTGTCCTGGAGCAGCGGGCAGGCGGGAGGTTAGTTTAACCGTTCGAAGTCTATTGAGCGCGCAAGGCTCGGCAGAGCTGGACCGGAGCTTCTGAGAGCGGGGATGATGCAATCAAAAAGGCTGAGCTCCACACAGAGTGATAATGACCTTGATTAAATCAAAGATGAATAGATGACCTCTTGGCTTCGTTAAACAGAACGGGAGTGCTCGAAAATCGAGTGACATGTGCAGTATTGTTATCAATGATGCTATGTGGCATGATATGATCCATGACGCCGATGTCGAGTATAGACGCAATCTTGCCCCCTGAAGTGAGGGGTATAGTGGAAATACAGCCACAGATTTGACAAGACCAAACGAAGTAAATCAGTTAGCCCCAGGAGGCCGTGTGCTCACTGAGCTTAGGCGTCTTCGATCCGAGAGCTTCCGTATGGAGCGTGAGAAAAAGATTGCGCGGTAAGAAGACGGCATTGCCGCAAAACGCGCTCGAAGCCGTCGGTTTCGACTTAAGGCAGGCCGCCAAGGTGCTAGAAGCCTTGTCACATCCGAGCCGGTATCAAATGATGTGTCTGCTCCGTGAGAGAGAATGGCGCTCTCTTAGTCTATCAGCGGCGGTAGGGCTTACGCCGGGAGCTGGCTCACAACATTTAAACATATTAAAGGCCGTGGGTCTGGTTGGCACGCGGCGCAACTCGCAGACAATATATCACTTCTTGAAGGCCAGAGAGATCGTCCCGCTGCTCGATTACCTCGTTCAGTTGCGCTGACAGCGTATGAAGCAACCTTACACGCAGGCTCTGGTGACACGCCGATCTTCGGATCGAACCGGGTCCGCCCAACAAGGATTGCCTGCACCCAGCTGGCGATGATCGGCTTAAGGGCGCACATGATTACCGGATTGCAATCGTCCGTGATACTTCGAGCTATCAGGTGGATTGTCGTTTCCGGGGCTCGCGCCTATCATTACACGATAAACGCTCTTGCACTTGCTCAGGCAAACGGGGATGAGTTCGTTAGCGTGTCGCCCGGCAGCGTAGCGTCCGTTAGCAACATGGTTTATTCGCAGAGCCTAGCACACGGGTGACCTTGCCCCGTTGAACTAATCCGTTTTGAAGTAAGCTCTGGCCCATTGACGACCAGGGAATGAAGCGCACTCGTTTCACAGACGAACAGATCATCGGCATTCTGAAGGAGCACGAGGCTGGGACCCCGGTCTCGGAGCTTTGCCGCAAACACGGCGTCAGCGATGCCAGCATCTATAAATGGGGTCAGAACAAGAGCAGTCCGAAATCGTACGCTAAGGCCGAACGGAACAGGAACGATGTTGTAGTTCGGATGTGCAACATCCGATTTCTGTGGATTGCCATCGACATGCGCCAGTTTTGATTTCTCTGTTCGGCCCGACTCGACAACGCTTCATGCAGATTGGTCATGAATGGAGTCGGGCGATGGCAAAGCGCAAGCTTCTCAAAGATCAAGATCGCCGGAAGCTTGTCGATATCCTAGTCGACGAGGACAGCTTAATTCGCCACTATTCATTGTCATTAGCGGATCGCCTGGAGATCGCACTGCGGAGACGCAATCACAATCGGCTCGGCTTTGCCATCCAGCTATGTCTGATGCGATACCCGGGTCAAGTGCTTGGGGCAGAAGAAACTCCGCCTCGCGCCATGCTGAAGTATGTTGCTGATCAGACCGGCGCCACCCCAGACGAATTTGCCCTGTCGTTTGGCAGTTAACCGTGAGATTGCGGCTGTTGTTTTCCCGTTTGGCACTTAATTTGAGATGTTGTCGGCATAGAATCTCAAATTAAGTGCAACTGTGACGATCCAAACGACTGACGCGAACAGTCTAAGATCTCTTCTATGGCGCTGTCGAAGCGGGCTTTATTCTCACCAATCATATGGCCACTCAGCATGCGAAGCATTTCGGGCCCGGCATGCTGAACAATGGCCACACCTGCCAAGAGCGCAGGGCGCAGATACAAGGGCAAGATCGGGCTTGCCGGACTCGGAAGTTTGCTGATTTCTATCTGCATAACTTCATCGAGATCAGGAATGATGGCACCGAGCACCCTATATCCGGACGGTTCGTAACCGGGCACCGATTTTGGAACGCGCCGCATTAACAGGAGACGGGCAATCTCACTCGGCGATACCCAGTATTGGATACCATGCTCAGCCTCGCTTTCTAGCATTTCTTGCCCCATCAGCGCTGCATGGTGATAGCCGGCGAAGGGAGTTGGGCCGTCACGACCGCCAATTGTCTGTAATGTCCCCGCGCAAAGCGGGCAGGTGATCCGCCAACCTAAGAATTGGTTCCGAAGGATGACGTGCGCTCCGTCGCTCGTTTGGCTACAAGTAGAGCATGATTGTCGAGGCTCCGTTGCGATCATTCGCCGTGACGATTGTCGAATATTCGAGAACGTCATGCGGCGGACCGTAGTGGGCTCGATCGAGAATAGGTGGGCAACGCGGGCGACCTGATCTTCTGTGAGATTCAAATCGGCGGCGCGTAATGATCGCAAATCGGGGAGGCAATGCTGAAGCATGGCCAAGGGAGGGATTGCATAGAATTTGGCGTGTCGGGCAATCCACGACGACAAAAGCTCATCGGCGCACGGCGCCAGCCTTACTGGCAGTGGCCGTCCGCATAAGTTCGTCTTCATGCGAACGCTGCGTCGGCGTCGAATTCCGGCTCCCATTTCTCGATGGCTTCGTCAGTAATCCGCTCTCTTCCGCTTTCGATTGCCTCGATGGCCAGTGAGTTGACGATGTGGAAAATGTTGGCAGTAATGCCCTCTGTGACTTGCAGTATTCGCCGCAAAGATTTCGCCGTTAGCACCGATGGCTGCCGCAATGGAGTATTGCGTAGTATCAAGGCGACCAACATTTCGAACTGCTCATTTGCAGCCCAGCGGCTCAGCGTGAACTGGTCGAAGCGACGCGCCAATTGGACATCGCCACCAATGGCCTCGCGGGCGTCGTTGACGCCGAAGCAGACGAGTGAGATCTGCAGGCGGTTGCTGAGAAAGCGCAGGGTATTTAATACGATGCGTTGTTCACGATAGGTCCCCGCGAGAATGTTGTGCACCTCGTCGATCACTAAAACCTGCACGCCAATCGCTTCCATGATCCGCAGTGCGGCTTGCTCCATCTGGGCAATATCGGCACGCGGTCGCTGCGGTGCGCCGAGCAGGGTCAAAAGTTCGGCGTAGAAGCGCCGTTCGCCAGGCCGGCTGGTCATCTCCATCGCAAGAACCGGTGTCTTTAGCTTGCCGGTAACCGGGTTGAAAGTTGGTGGGTGCTGATCACGGAAGCGCTTCATGATCATCGTTTTGCCCATGCCGCTGTCGCCATAAATGGCGAGCGATGGCATCCGCGTCCCGCGTGGATGATCGACCAAGAGGTTCAGGCGTTCGAGTACCTGCTTAGCGCGTGGGTAGATGAGCCAGCGACGTGATCTTATGGCGCGGACGCGCTGGTTGTCTGCTCCACTGAGCAGTTCGGCTGCGGTCACGGTCAGGTGGGAGATTTCGGTGCTCATGCCAGCTCACTCCATGTCCTCGTCGAAAGCCACAGGTTTGCTGGAGTCGATACCCCGAAGCGAGCCCCAACCGCTGTCATCCACTTTCGTTTTTGAGCTGGCGGCGCGGCCTCGTCGTACCGTCGCTGTCGCCTTCACCGCCGCATCCACCAGCTTGCGTTGTTCGATCGCTATACCAACGATCGTGCGGGTGTTGACCTCTCGTCGCCCTTTCGCCAGCAGGGTACGCCTCGCAGCCAATGCTTCGTGCAGCGTTACCGAAGCCAGGGTGAGATCGGCGTAACGTGCTTCCACGAAGCTGCCCGATGGTCGCCGCACGAAGACACGAGACATATCCCTTGGGTCGTATTTGACGAGAAGCCGGCGATTTGCAGCCCCGAGGTCGGCACTCAGGGCTGCCGACCAATAGCGCATTCCAAAAAGATGAATCCCGGTTGGCTGTAATGTACGCTCCTGCTCAGGTAGGAACGTCAGCCAAAATCGCATTCGGTCCTGCGGCAAGCGGAGCGGAATTTCACCCTCGTACTCACGCCACACCGCGATTGGCGGGCGCCCCAAAGTGCGGTGGATTGAGTGATGGTAGTTGCCGACAATGTCGAGGGCGATGTATCGCTCGAGTTCGCGGAGTGTCAGCGCCGAATGTCGCTTCGAATCGTATTCGCCAAGCTCCTGTGAATTGCTGAAAGTAGTACCGGGTAGCAAGTGGATCCTTCCCATTTGGGTGCCGATCAGCCTCTCGATATGTCCGCCGAAGCGCGGTTCACCAGGTGGTCGCCAGTCGATCGCTACGCCAGCATCGTCGCACCCCCTCTTAAACGCGCGGCTCCTGAAGTCGCTGCCGTTGTCGACATGTAACGTCTCAGGGAGGCCAGCGACCGGCCACGGCTCAGTGATCTCGCGCTCTCTCAACCAAGGCGATTTGTCAAAGACGGAATGTAGCAAGCACAAACTGGTCGAAAGTCGGGATGGCGCGTCCATTGTGAGGTGGAACCCTGTCACCATCCGACTGCAGACATCCATTGCCAGAGTTAGCCAAGGCCTTCCGATGGGTAGACGCGTCTCCTCGTCGACAACGAAGATATCTGCTTTCGTATGGTCGACTTGGACGATCTGGAGTGGGCGCGAGGCGGTAAGCCCTCCCGGCACGGCCGTTGTCCGCTTCACAATTTCGGCTTCGCCTCGTCGTTTCGCGCGTTTGTGAATGTCGATGTCCTTGAGACGAGTTTCGATCGTCCGGCGATGGGGCGGCTTTAGCCCAGCCGAGACGCAGTTCGTTTGGATATCCCGAACCAGTTGAGAGATACCTGGGCGGTTTTTCGTCAGATAATACCGATTGATCGTGGCGCGGATGATTTCCTCTCGCTTGTCGTCGAGCATCCTGCGGCCGTCAGGCCGGCCGGGTTTGCGTTCCACGAGCGACATTACCGTTCCTCCGGCTCGAAATAGCTTGGTAAGACGGAATGCAGTTGCCCGACTGACTTCCAGTTCGGAAGCCAGAAGCGCCATATCCCCGGCTGCAACTTTGCCTGATCGATGTATCAGAAATCTTCGGATAGCCTCGGCTCGTCGACACGCCTCATCCCAAAGCGCTTCGTCAACCTCATCAGGGAATGGATCAGTCATGCAGAAACACCGTCGATTGTGTCGACAAATGAATCTCACATTAAGTGCCAAAATCCAAGATGGAATCTCAAGTTAAGTGCCAAGTCTCACATTAAGTGCCGGGCTATCTTGTTGAAACTGTTAGGGGTGGAATCTTACGGTTAGATGCAAAACGACAACCTGGTAGCGCAGCAGCTGTTCGATCTATCGGGTGATCTTTCGGGGCTGGCTGATCGTGACACCGAGTTCAGGCTACCGACGGGCAGGGGGGAAGAGTTTGCGCATGGTGGTGGTCCCGATCCGCGCGATGCGCCGAAGCCGGTCGTTCAGGCGCGGGATATGTTTGTGCGCGATCTCCATATCGACACGCTGAAGGTGAAGGCCCGGAATTTTCATTGAATTCAGCAATGAAATTGCGGGTCCTCGGTCCATATCGCATGAAGAGCCGCTAATTGTAGGCCAAGTAACACATCAGAGTTCGAGAGGATGGCGTAGCCTTCTGTACCTCGATAGACTGAATTGGCCTGCGCGACCTTTCGATCCAGAATTCGCCATGACCTCGCTCCGTCGTATATTCTGTTGGGATCACATCGTCCTGTTTGTTATCGCTGCAGTAGCGATCTCGGGACTTTTTGTGGTGCCCTCGAGCGAATATCTTAAAGATCCAGGCAACATTGCTGACCACATCCTGCTTGCGGATACGTCGGAGGCGCAGCTCACCTCATGCGTCTATTTGTCGAGCGTGGAAGAGCATAACGACGGAACCATCTCTCAAGACCATATGGCGCCGTGCCAAAGCGCCGCCATTCTGAATTGGCAGACGCTGTCCTTCCAGCAAGCTCAGAGGATCTTTGTGTCAGCCGAACAAAGAACTCTGATTGCTCCGGCAATATCGTCGCCGCATAGACCCCCAATAGCCTGACTCCCCCGGGGCATCACCGTGGATCGACCGTCCGTCAAAGCGGATATCTGCATCGCGTCCACCTATCTCAATCAGGTTCCCGATCAGCCCGCTGAATTCGCGGTCGATGGGACGTGGGAGTCGAAAATGAACTCGTGCAATACTCAGAAAATCGTAAGCGGTGTTTTGACCCCACCTTCCGGATCAGCGCGTGATTGTTGATGTTGTTGCCGAACGAGGCTTCGACATATGACGATTACAGGGTTTACGCAT